>JBAYOW010000006.1:0-83194 GCA_041678005.1 Thiohalomonadaceae bacterium | reverse complement strand
CTGTTTTTTGCACCTCAATCAGGTCTTCAAGATCGAAATCGTCGACCGATTATTGGGTTTTTATCTCAGCAAAGCACGACACATGCCGTGGCGGTGTTATAAATTGAATATTTCAGGGGCGACCACCGAGTCTGATTTTCGTACAACACTACTAGACAGCAGATCCATAATACTGTGTTTGTTATTTATAGAACCATCATCCGTGCCACAAAAATTTAAACAAATTTGCATACTAATCAACTCTGGGGGCCAGCATAAAATGCAGCTACGGCAAATCATCAGCATTCTGTTGATCCTTTTTTTACCTGCTCTTTCTGTAGCCTACGAACTTGGTAAAAAAGTTCAGGTAATGTCGGCTGGAAGCTGGCATCCAGCCTATATTATCGGAATTGGCAGCGGCACTTATGCCAATACCTATCAAGTACATTACGAGGGCTGGTCAGAACTGTGGGATGAATACGTCAATCAGGATCGTATAAAACTTATGACACAGACTTCAGCAGCAACAAAACAACCACCGCCAAAATCTAAACAACAAGCCACAAGGGCAATACCAGCAGAAGATAAACATGATGAATCTGCCGTCGGTCACTATATCTGCCAAAGCTTCGAGGCTGAACTGCTGCACAATCAAGGTGATTTCTTCCTTTATGCCGATGGCAACTATCGTGACTTGATGTACAAATCGAATAGCCGGTGGCAACAGGGTAGCGATGGCAGCATAATTTTCTCCACTGGTAGCCAAGATAACAAGGCAAAGGTGCGCCTCACTAAAACCACGCAGGGCAAGACCGCGCTGCACTTCGTATGGCGTGATGGTGCCGACCGTTGGTGCTACCGTCAGTCGCGCTGAACCGGCATATCGCACCCGGGTGACTCTGAACACATTCATGCCACTCTGGCTTATTTCAGATGCAACGACCTCGTCGCGATTTTAGGCTTATCGGGCTGCGGGCTTTTGGTTAGGAAGAAGAGCACACGACACTAATGAAATATTCAGTCTGAACCAGCACACTGTTTCTGCTGTAGTTTGGAGTATGTCTAATCCACCCTGAATCTAACGATATTAGGTATCCTTGTCACAGGTGAACAAAAAGGCTGCCATCTGGATGCCTGACAGGAAATTTATGAGTTTATCGGTAGCCTTAAAGTCTTCGAGCTTTTTGAAGGCTTTCATCCTATGATGGACAGGTATCCTTCAAGCTGCATGCTAAATTTTATATTTGAGAAGCCTGTTGCTTGCATTTCTATAGCTGTATGCAAGCCTGGAGTTGTATGTAAAGTTCAACCAGAATGTGGCAGTATAAATAAAAAGTTCGGGGCAATTGAAAGGTGTATTACATGAACAATTTCACTAAAGGGGCGTTGTTATTACTGTCCCTCAGTATCAGCATGCCGATCTGGGCAGAAGATAGCCAGGATGCCCTGAGACATGCCCAGGATCTCATTGCCGCAGGGAAAACAAAAGAAGCCTATTTACTGCTGGAACCACTGGAAACAAAACACGCCGGTGAGCCATTTTATGATCTCTTGCTAGGAATAGCTGCCGTAGAAAGCGGCCAATCCACACGCGCTGTCTTTGCCCTGGAACGAGTACTGAGCCTGGAACCAAACAACGCGCGGGCGCGCGCCGAAATCGCCCGTGCATACCTGGCGCTGGGCGAAATCGATACGGCCAGGCAGGAATTCAAGACTGTGCGTGAGCAAGATATTTCGCCTGAAATTGCACGCACAATAGATCACTATCTGGCGGCGGCAGATCGCATCGATACAGCTACACGCACCACGATAAAGGGCTATGTAGAAGTTACCTTGGGTTATGACAGCAATGTAAATGCTGGCCCCGATCTGAACAGCATAGCCATTCCATCCTTTGGTGGTCTGCAATTTACGCTCGATAAAGACAGCCGTGCTAATCGCGCTGCGTTTGGAACTTTGGCTGGTGGCGCGACGCTGCGCCATCCATTGACTGAAAGCTTGGCTTTAACCACTGGACTGAGTGGCTGGAAGAAAATGAATAACGGTAAATCGCGCTTCGATACTGCAAGCGTGGATGCCAATGTGGGCCTATCTTGGCAACAAGAGCGCAACACTTATTCTTTGACTGCCCAATACAACAACTTCTGGCTGGACGACAAGGACTACCGCCGCGCAGCTGGTCTTACCGCGCAGTGGCAACACAATCTCAACGCACGCAATCAATTCAGCACCTTTGTCCAATACTCCGATCTGGACTATGACAAACAACACATCCGCGATGCCGATCGCTGGGTATATGGCGCGGCCTACGCACATGCCTTACGCACTGGAGAAATTATTTTTGCCAGCATTTATGGCATAGCGGAAAAAGAAAAGGCTAAGCAACAGCCGCAGATGGGACACGATGGCTATGGCATACGCGTAGGTGCGCAAACGAAATCCAGTCAGCAACTGGTTATTTTTGGCAACATTTCACTTGAGCAGCGCGATTACGGCGGTGAGGAACCAGCCTTCCTGAAGGTGCGTGATGACACCCAACTCAATATTAATCTCGGTGCCACCTACAGCCTGGCCAAGCAATGGTCATTAACGCCGCGTATCAGTCATACAAAAAATAGCTCCAATATCGAGCTAAATGAATACAAGCGGACGATGGCCAGCCTCGCTCTGCGGCGTGATTTCTGAGGAACAAAGCATGCACATTCAAGCATTTTCATACCGAGCACTGTTTTTCTTTTTCAGCCTGATCTTCAGCGGGCTTAGTTGGGGTGCTGGCATCGTACATTTTGCTAAAGGCGAGGTGAACGCCAGCAATAGCCAGGGTGATACACGCACGCTGAGCAAAGGCGCAAGTATCGCAGCGGGTGACACTGTAATCACTGGCGCATCCTCACTTGCCCAGCTCAAATTCACCGATGGCGCACTGGTCTCGCTCCAACCCAACACCAGTTTCAGAGTCGATGATTATCATTACGAGGGCAAGGTAGACGGCAATGAAAAGGGCAATTTCAGCCTGCTGCAAGGTGGCATGCGCATCATTACCGGTGTCATCGGCAAACAGAATCGCAAGAACCATAAAGTCGACGCGGTGGTGGCAACCATCGGTATACGTGGCACTGAGTACACCGCACAATTGGACAATGCCCGTGAGAACCTGCTGGTGCATACCGGCGAGGGATTAATCGAAGTCAGCAACGAACGTGGCAGCCTGCTGGTGGCCAGCGGCGAGACAGCCGAAATCAGGCTGGGACAGCTACCGCAGCGCACTGAAACACGACCACAGCTGCCTCCGCCAGCTATTGATGAAACGGCTGCAGCGGACTTCTCCAGCAGTGAAACCCGGACAGCTTCTGGTGATTTAGCTGATGTTGAAATAAATGCTGAGCCATCGTCTAACCTTTACTACATCATCGGCAATCCGACCAGCTCGGCTGAGCTGATGGCCCTGGGTAATGTCAATACCAGCTACAATCTGGTCAGTGTCACCACACCCAGAGACCAAAATGGAAATACAGCAACACTGGAAAGTGGAACGCTGGATGTTGGCTTTATCGGCGGCACAATCAGCTCGACAAATATTGACCTGAATATTTCGATTGATGGCTCACCACATGAATATTCAGGATATGGCTCGACTGGTAATGGAGCTAATTTCTCAGGTAATGGGACTGCCTTTGCCTATGACGGTTTTGTCGCTGGCACGGATGCCTCGCGTGCAGGTGTGACATACACATTCACAGAAAATACACAGCATTACTTCGGTGCCGCCTACGGCATTGAAATTCTCCCACCGCCACCGCCACCGCCACCGCCACCGCCACCGCCGCCGCCGCCGCCGCCGCCACCAGACATCGATATACCTTATGATGATCCTTACTATCAAGATCCTTATGGGCCTACTGGGCCTTAAGTGTGGCAACCTCTTGTAGGCGAGCTTGAGATCGATCATCAAGACCGTCTGGCTTTTGGAATCTACGAATTTCATAGGCTCGACGGATCTTGATGAATAATGCAACATAGGATATCGGCATGCTCTAGATGGCCTTGGAGAAACCTCTGAGGCTATCTCCGCTTCGCTCAACCACTTGATTAAGTGGGTCAGAATTCTAACTTCACCCGTCTAATCCTTGCCGTTGCGAAGGTCAACAAGGACTGCATGCATGTCAAAGGATGGAAGCTGGTTTTTTTAACCATGGAACTGACTTTACCTGGAACCGTTTTGTCACTGGCACGAATGCCTTGCAAGCAGGTGTGACTTGCATACTCATAGAAAATACGCAGCACTACTACGGTGCCACCTTCGAATGCTATTAGGTTGGGGTTGATTCACCATGCCTGGGCGTCATCAAATAGTGCGCACTATGCTGGGCTTGGCTCTGCTTGGCGTGTTACTGGCGCATTCTGCGCAGTATATCCGTATCGATCTGCTCAGTCGGCTTGATGCAATCTTCTACGATGCCCGCTTGCGCCTAACCATGCCAGGCGGGCTGGATGAACGCATTGTCATCGTTGATATAGACGAAAAATCTCTGGCCGAAGAAGGCCGCTGGCCCTGGCCAAGAAATCGTCTGGCAAAGTTAGTAGATATTTTATTTGAGCAACAAAATATACGTGTGCTGGCCTTTGACGTGGTGTTTGCTGAGACGGATCGAAGTTCAGGTATAGATACCCTGTCAAAACTGGCCGAGAATGAGCTACGTAACAATCAGGAATTCCGGCAAGCCTTAGCCAATATCCGGCCTGAGCTTGATTACGATGGCCGTTTTGTTGAGGCGATAAAAGAACGCCCGGTTGTCCTTGGCTACTATTTTGCTCACAGCGACCAATCCAGTGGAGCCTTGCCCGAAGCCGTACTGCCAGCAGGCAGCTTTGGTCAGCGGCAAGTGGCAACTACTGCCTGGCACAGCTATGGCGGCAATCTGCCTGAGCTGCAGGCTGCGAGCATGGCAGCTGGCTATTTAAACCCACTGGTAGATTTTGATGGCATCTTCCGTCGCGTACCGCTGTTGGCCGAATACCAAGGGGAGTATTACGAAGCTCTGGCGCTGGCGACGGTGCGTACACTATTTGATTACCCACCGATTTTTCCTGGCTTCACCGATGGTGGCGATGATTATGCCGGCCTGGAATGGCTGAGTTTGCCGACAGATGAGCAGGATCTGCGCCTGGCGGTGGACGAAAATGTAGCCGCACTTGTGCCCTATCGTGGAAAGCAGGGCAGTTTTCCTTACATCTCCGCGAGCGATCTTCTGCATGGCCGTCTGCCTTCCAATGCATTGGCAAATCGTATCGTGCTGGTTGGCACCTCAGCACCTGGCCTGGTGGATTTGCAAGCCACGCCTGTTGGTGCAGTATTTCCTGGCGTAGAGGTTCATGCCAACTTGATCGCGGGTATATTGGATGGTGCACTCAAGCACAAGCCTGAATATGCCCTTGCCGTTGATCTGCTGATTATGTTGCTGGCTGGCTTGATGATGATTTTCATCATGCCACGGCTACCAGCATTCATGGCTGGTTTAATGTTTTTTTTACTTCTGCTTGTTTTATTGTCTATCAATTTCACCTTCTGGCAATTACAAGATCTGGTCATGCCGGTCGCCAACAGCCTGATGCTGATGGGTCTGCTCTATATGCTTAACATAACTTGGGGCTATTTCTTTGAGGCAAAAACCAAACGCCAACTGACCAACTTGTTTGGCCAATATGTGCCGCCAGAATTGGTCAGGCAAATGAGCAAGGATCCGGAAAACTACAATATGGCCGGACGCAAGGCGGAACTAACGGTATTTTTTTCTGATGTACGTGGTTTTACTACTATTTCAGAAAATATTCCGCCTGAGCAATTGGCCAGCTTAATTAATGATTATCTAGCAGCGATGACAGAAATAATACGCGCACAGCATGGCACACTGGATAAATATATAGGCGATGCCATCATGGCTTTTTGGGGTGCGCCAGTAGCCAACCCGAAACACGCCGAGCTGGCTGTGTCTGCTGCGTTGGCCATGCAGACGTACATGCCGGAATTGAATCGAAGCTTAAAAGCCAAGGGCTGGCCAGAACTGGCAATAGGCATGGGTATCAACACAGGACTGATGACTGTAGGCGATATGGGCTCGCCAGTGCGCCAGTCTTATACCGTAATGGGCGATGCAGTCAATCTTGCTGCAAGACTGGAAAGTGCCACCAAACAGTATGGCGTGAATATTCTTATTGGTGAGGCCACCCGCGCCCAGTTAAAAGATGAGTTTCTGCTAAGGGAAATAGATCGGGTGCGCGTCAAGGGCAAAACCGCACCTATAACAGTTTACGAACCACTTGCCCTGATGGAACAGGCCACTCCAGAGTTACGCCTTGAACTGACGCAATGGAATGAATTTATCCAGCTCTATCGCCAGCAACAATGGCAACAAGCACTATCCTTACTTGCCAAACTGACCGAGGAAACACCAACCAGCCAATTGTATAAAATCTACCGTCAACGCATAGATGACTTGCGCCAATATCCACCAAGCGACACTTGGGATGGCGTGTTCAAATTGACCAGCAAATAAAATCTGACACGGTAGGAAGCAGAACCAAAGCCCCGCTGTCCAGACACAAGGTCAGCCTCACTGAAAAAATGTTACAAACGCGGCCAGAGTGAATGTCACAAACTAGCAGGTGCGGCAAGCCAGCAAAAAATATACGCTGTGCACCGTGCAGCATATTTGCTTGCACTGAATCTTGTTTGACGACACAAGTTGAGCATCATCTTTTACGACAACCTCAAAGCGAAGTTCCGCTTTAACTACAAACTTATAAACCCATGTCCGCACAACAAGCTAAAGCACGCAGCATCCTCATTACTGGCTGTTCCAGCGGCATCGGTCTTTGCGTTGCACACGGTCTCAAACAACGTGGCTGGCGAGTCTTTGCTACTGCACGGCAAGCTGAAGATGTAGCAAGATTGCAGGCAGATGGACTGGAATCAATACATCTTGATCTGGCTGATTCGGCGTCCATCCACACGGCTATGCAGGAGATTTTGCAACGCAACAATGGTCGCCTCGATGCCTTGTTTAATAACGGTGCTTACGGTCAACCAGGCGCGGTGGAAGACCTGAGCCGTGCGGTGCTGCGTGAACAGTTTGAAACCAATCTGTTTGGCACGCATGAACTGACCTGTCTTGCCGTCAAGCTCATGCGCCAGCAAGGTCATGGGCGCATCATTCACAACAGTTCGGTGCTGGGTCTGGTAACGCTACCATTTCGTGGGGCCTACAACGCCAGCAAGTTTGCTCTGGAAGGTCTGGCCGACACCTTGCGACTGGAATTGCACGGTAGCGGCATTCATCTCAGCCTGATTGAGCCAGGGCCGATCAGCAGTCGTTTTCGTGCCAATGCCATGCAAAAATATCAGCAAAATATCAATGCCGAACAAAGCTTTTTTCATGCCACCTACCGGCGCATGGAAAATCGCTTGCGCAAGGTCGGTCCTGCCGCGCCGTTTACCCTCCCGCCCGAGGCTGTGCTGGAAAAAGTTATCCATGCCCTGGAATCATCTCGCCCCAAGGCGCGTTATTATGTCACCGTACCGACCTGGCTATTTGGCGCACTCAAACGCCTACTACCAACCTCAGGTCTGGATTGGGTATTGCGTCGTGTGTCCAAGGGCGAAAATAAATAAGAGTACAACATCATGAAATCCGATAGCTACGACGATATTCCCTACGACAGCACACCATTTGCCGAAACTCATCCCGATCATCTTTGCGTGCTTGGCCGTCTATTTGGCCTTGCGACTACACTGCCTGCAAACGCACGTATCCTGGAGCTGGGCTGTGCCACCGGCGGAAATATCATCCCTATCGCGCACTATCTGCCCGATGCACAAATACTTGGCATCGAGCTTTCTGCCGCCCAGGTCGCCAGCGCACAACAACTCATCAAGCAGCTCGGCCTTGGCAATATCGAAGTGCGGCAGGGCGATATCATGGAGCTGGATACCGGACTGGGAAAGTTTGATTACATCATTGTACACGGCGTGTATTCCTGGGTACCAGAAGTCGTGCGTGAACATATCCTTGCCCTAAGCCAACAACTGCTGACCGAGTATGGCATCGCCTACATCAGCTACAACACCCTGCCCGGCTGGCGCATGCGCGGTATCTTGCGTGACATGCTGCTATATCATGCGCGCAACGCCAGCACGCCACGTGAAAAACTTGCCAAGGCCTATGAGTTATTCGACCTGATGGAAAAATCTACTCACGGCCTGGATGCGCTGAGCGTAAAATATCTGCGCAATGAAATAAGCTCTGTACGCAAGGTTCATCCAAGCTATCTTTACCATGAGTACATGGAAGAGATTAACCAAGCATTTCTTTTCAGCCAGTTCGCTGATGATGCGAATAGGCACGGCCTGCAATATCTATGTGATGTCGAACTCGGCACCGCTTTCCCCTCCACTATCAGCGAGGCGGCCGATACTACGCTGGATGCGATTGAAGATTTCATCGAGCTTGAGCAATACATGGATTTTGTGCGCAACCGCAACTTTCGCCGCTCACTACTCTGTCGACAAGAACTGAACGTCAAGCGTGAGCTGGTATTGGAACAATTTGAATCCTTTGCCTTCAATGCACAGCTCATGCCGCCGAAGAAATTAGATCTGTCCCGCCCGCGCGAACAAAAATTTACCTCGGCCGATGGTAATGACTTTGATGTCAGTCACCCACTGACCAAGGCCGCACTGCTACATCTCAACACAAGACATCCGGACACCATTTCATTTGCTGAACTGAGCGATGCCGCAACACAACTGGTCAACAGCCAGGGCGGTCGTCAATACGCCAGCCAAATAGAGCATCTGTTTGGCGAACTATTCAGTCTTTATGCCCATCAAGCCATTCGCATCAGCCCACAATCGCAGCAGTTCGCAAAAAGTGTGCATGAATATCCACGGCTGCACAGGCTGGCACTGGCTCAAGCAAAAATGAATCTTGGCCACCTGGCCACCGTGCGTCATACAACCGTACAACTCGATGCCTTCGCCGCTCATCTGGCGCGCCTGCTGGATGGCTCGCGCAACATTGATGAGCTGACGAACGAGATGATGGCGGCTGTCGCGAACAAGGAGGTTTTGCTTAATGAAGGGAAGCAGAAAACAGATCAGAAAAAACAACTTGGCACCGTTCGCCACAACACTGAACGCTTGCTGCATATCTTTGCCAGGCAGGGTTTGCTGATCTGATTGCACGACTGTAATTGCTTATTATCGGCAGCCAGAGCTTTTCTCACACTCTGATGAAATATGCTGGTTAACAGCTATCGCTGCAGATCGTATTTTTTCATCTTCTCGACCAGTGTAGTACGGCGCATACCCAACTGCTCGGCGGCTCTGGCGACGACGCCATCGGTCATATCCAGTGCCTGTTTGATGAAATCCAATTCCAGCTCGGCGAGATATTCCTTGAGATCGATGCCATTGGCTGGCAGACATACCGCTGGCGTTGTTGTCACAGGCGATGCAAGTGAATTGGTTGCCAAAGGCTCTGGGAAATCCACTTCAATAGCTTGCACACCTTCCATCTGAAATTTGGATGGCAGATCGCGCACATCCACCAGTCCCTTGGGAAACATGATCGCCAACCGTTCCATCAAATTAGCCAACTCACGCACATTGCCAGGCCATGGGTAGGCACTCAAGGATCCAACCGCCCCTGGTGTCAGACGAACGGTGCCGCGCCCCATTTTCTCCATCCGCTGGATGAATTCATGGATCAATAGAGGCACATCATCTGCCCGCTCACGCAATGACGGCAACTCAATGGGAAACACATTGAGGCGATAATATAAGTCCTCACGAAACCTGCCATCCTGGATATTACTGTCCAGGTCACGATGGGTAGCAGCGACCAAGCGCACATCAGCGGTAATACTGCGATTACTGCCAACCCGCTCGAAGGTGCGCTCCTGAATGACACGCAGCAGCTTTACCTGCATGGGCAGCGGCATATCACCTATCTCATCGAGGAACAAGGTGCCGCCTTCGGCCAATTCAAAACGCCCCTGCCGTGTATTAATGGCACCTGTGAACGCGCCTTTTTCATGGCCAAACAACTCACTTTCCAGCAAATCACCAGGAATGGCACCACAATTCACCGGCACAAAAGCTCGCTCATGTCGCAATGACAGACGATGCAGGCTGCGCGCCACTACTTCCTTGCCGGTACCTGACTCGCCGAGTATCAGCACATTGGCATCTGTCTCTGACACTTGCTCGATCAGGCGGCGCACCTGCTGAATGGCAGGACTGACACCAACCAATGCGCGCGCCAGGCCTGGTTCACGCAATGGAGCACCGCTTAGTGCTGCCCGCCGCCATGCGTCGGCACGGTACAACTCACCAATTAATGATTCATGATTGAGGGGGAAATTGATCACGCCCTGAACCTGGTCTGCTATTTCACCAGGTGGCGCTATCAATAAAATAGGTACTGCAGGCGACCATGCACGCAGGTCTTCTATCTGCCGTTTTATTTGTGGGGCATGCGCCAGCAACACCACGCGCACCTTGACAGGCTGGGACTCTTGCCATGGTTCATCCGCTATTTCCACCACAGGCCCAATGCCGAGAAACTCCAGCAAAAGACGCAACTTCTCACGGCGCTTCTGCTCTGGCTCATGCAGCCATACGACCTCACCAGACATCAATCCCCCCTCCCTCAGCTATTCAAAACAGCAGAACATTTTATTTCAGCAAGATAAATGGCAGGCAGTCACATGTCAAATTTTTGACGAAAAATCACAATCAGGCCAAAGCAAGCATAAGATATGCAGAGGAACGAGGTGTATCAATCGTGGTTCTTCTCCCTAACTATATAAACTGATCGACTAGTCTTACCCATCTCAATGCAGCTCACGCCCATCTTGCTCAATCAACTCATAAAATCCCTGCACAACCTGCGGGATGATCTTGATGAAGTCATCTATAATCTGCTGGTTGCCCTCTATCTCGGCGATCATGGGGTCCGGCTCGCTACCTGGCATATCCCGCATGGCAAAAAACGTAATCGGGAAAAGCAACGGGATATCTTCTTCCCTGTTAAAAAACTGCTCCCAATAATCGAAGTGCAGATCAACCGCCAGCATGAAACCACGACACCAGCCATCCGGCTCGATAGTTTCATTGTCATTGTCATCTATTTCGATATGCCACAAAGGCTCAAACTCACTCTCATGAAACAACCTGTCTTTAATCATGTTCAACCAGGCAAATATCAAACCTATGATCTCCTGCTCTTCTGCATCATCGGCAAATCCAGCGCCCTCCTCGCCCCATATCTCATCCAGCCATTGCTCGGCATGTCTGCTCTCGGGCGTGCACGCCAGGGCGGTAAGAAAGCCATCAAGTTCATCGAACATCAGGCAATCATCCGGCCGCTGCTCAGCATCAAAAAACTCTGCCAGTTTCAGCAAGGACATTCCATCCGGCTCTATTGTTTTGCTCATGATATTTACCTGTTTTAGTGTTTCAGCTGAGCAAACGCCTCTGCCATGGCGGTATTTGCTTTTCCTGTCGGGGTTGGCTCCCGACGAGCCTTGCTGCTCTTGGCTGCCTGTTGTCCGGGCTTGTTGGCGGCAACATGATCACGTGCATCATCGCTTGTGCGCATGCTCAAGGCGATACGGCGGCGTTTCACATCGACCTCCAATACCTTGACCTTGACCACATCCCCAGCCTTAACTACTTCGCGTGGATCCTTGACAAATTTGTCGGCCAAAGCAGAAATATGCACCAGACCATCCTGATGCACGCCTACATCGACAAAGGCACCGAAGTTGGTGACATTGGTCACCACGCCTTCCAGGATCATGCCTGTTTGTAAATCCTGCATGCTCTCCACACCCTCACGGAAACTTGCCGTCTTGAACTCGGGACGCGGGTCACGGCCTGGCTTTTCCAGTTCCTTGAGGATATCCAGCACTGTCGGCGCACCAAAACGTTCATCGACAAATTCATTAGCCGCAAGCTGCCCAAGCAAACCAGTATTGCCAACCACCTCTGTAATAGGCTTGTCTAGCCTGGCCAGGATTTTCTGCACCAATGGGTAGGCCTCTGGATGTACCGCCGAGGCATCCAGCGGATTATCGCCCTGCATCACGCGTAAAAAGCCAGCGCACTGCTCAAAGGTTTTCTCACCCAGACGCGGCACTTTGAGCAGTTCCTTGCGATTAACAAAGGCACCGTGTTCATCACGATAGGCCACCAGATTATCTGCCAGTGTGGTATTCAAGCCAGCCACCCGCGTCAACAGCGCACTGGAAGCAGTGTTCACATCAACACCCACGGCATTTACGCAATCTTCCACCACTGCATCGAGCATACGCGCCAGTTGTGTTTGCGACACATCATGTTGATACTGGCCAACACCAATGGCCTTTGGCTCAATCTTCACCAGCTCGGCAAGTGGGTCTTGCAAACGACGGGCAATGGACACCGCGCCGCGCAAGGAAACATCTACATCAGGGAATTCTTTGGCCGCATATTCCGAGGCAGAGTACACCGAGGCTCCAGCCTCACTCACCACTATTTTGGCAAGCTTGAGCTCAGGATGATGCTGGATAAGCTCGGCAACGAGTCGATCCGTATCACGCGAGGCAGTACCGTTACCTATGCTTAGCAACTCCACGCGATGCTTGCCGGCCAGGGCTGCGAGTACAGCAATGGCTTGTTCCCATTGTCGCTTCGGTGCATGCGGATAGATAGTCGCCGTATCCACCAGCTTGCCGGTAGCATCCACCACGGCCACCTTAACGCCGGTACGCAGACCAGGATCAAGCCCCATGGTCACGCGTGGGCCAGCCGGTGCAGCCAGCAATAGATCGTGCAGGTTTTGTGCAAAGACCTTGATGGCCGCATCGAAGGCCAACTCACGTAAACGTGTTTTCAGATCCGTATCCAGATGAGTGAAAATCTTCACCCGCCAGGCCCAGCGCACAGTTTCCTTGAGCCAGGCATCGGCCGCCCTGCCCTGTTCTGCCACCCCCACATGGGCAGCGATTATCCGCTCGGCACTGCCCAGCGTACTGGCGGGCAAATCCTCATCTACAGGTAACACCAAAGAAAGATTGAGCACACCTTCCTTGCGTCCACGAAACAAGGCTAAAGCACGATGTGAGGGAACTGTCTTAAGTGGCTCGCGGTAAGAAAAATAATCGCTGAACTTTGCGCCTTCTTCTTCCTTGCCCTCAACGACCTTGGAGACCATGTATCCATCTTGCCAGAGATATTCACGCAAACGACCCACCAGCTCGGCATCCTCGGCAAAATCTTCCATCAGGATCTGTCGTGCGCCATCCAATGCAGCTGCGGCATCGGCAATGCCATGCTCAGTATTGATATGGGCAGCAGCCTCTTGTTCTGGTGACATGCCTGGATCGGCGAGCAATGCCTTGGCCAATGGCTCCAGTCCCGCCTCCCGCGCAATCTGCGCCTTGGTGCGGCGTTTTTTCATATATGGACGATACAGATCCTCTAGCCTGGTCTTGGTATCTGCCGCCATGATCAATGCTTGCAATTCAGGTGTCAGCTTGCCTTGTTCTTCAATGCTTTTCAGCACTGTCTCGCGCCGCTCTGCCAGCTCACGCAAATAAACCAGGCGCTCATCCAGTGTGCGCAACTGGCTGTCATCCAACCCACCAGTGGCCTCCTTGCGGCAGCGGGCAATAAAAGGCACCGTCGCGCCTTCATCCAACAAGGCAATGGCTGCCTCCACCTGGGCCAGCCTGACCGAAAGTTCTGTAGCAATAATCTGGGCAATCATCATAGACAACTCATATGTTTCATCACCAAGCACGCGGAATTGCGCTTTGAATGCGTGCCAGGGATAAGATGCGAGATAGCGGAATAATCATTCCCTTGCGACATCGAACAACAAAACACTCGGCTCAGAGGCCAAACCAGCGCCGTGCTAGTGAAAGGAAGCAAGCAGCCGTTTTGGCTTTCATGCAAACAGGAATGAATCATTATGTCCTCAACAAAAGCATGGCTTTTTCACGCCCTGATGAAATACGCGGGCTGGAATTCTGTAGAACAGAGTGCGACATTGTAGCAAAGGAAGCCGCTGTGATGAGGCGTAAATATACACATACCCAGGTTGGGCACATACTCACATAGCATCGATGTCAGATAACAGATATCGAATCACCCAGCACACAGCATACGGCAGTGATATATCTGCTAGTCTGCACATTTAACCAACCATCGACTTCCCTGACTATGTCAAATCTTCGTCTGTCATTGTTTGGCTTACTGCTACTGACTGCCAGTCAGGTAATGGCAGCATCTCATGCCGTGGTATTCATGTATCACCGCTTCGGTGAAGATCAATATCCCTCGACCAATATTCACCTGGAGCAATTCGATGCTCAATTGGAATACCTTGCGCAGCACAACGCTCAGATCTGGCCGCTGCCACGCATTATCCAGCATATCCAGCAGAACAAACCGCTACCAGAGCGCACGCTGGCCATCACCATCGATGATGCCTACTGCTCGGTATATGAGCACGCCTGGCCACGCCTGCAAAAATATGGCTGGCCTTTTACAGTCTTCGTCAATACCGATCCGGTTGATAGCGGACAGGCAGACCTAATGACCTGGGCACAAATGCGCGAGATGCAAAAAACAGGCGTGCACTTTGCCAATCATGCCGCCAGTCGTACATCGCTGGTACGTAGCCGCGCCGAAGATAAGGCAAGCTGGGAGCAACGCATACGATTAAACATTAACAAGGCGCAGCGGCGCTTGGCTGAAGAACTGGGCACAACAGTCAATGCAGAACCACAACTGTTTGCCTATCCCTACGGCGAATACGACACCGCTACGGCCGATCTGCTAAGCGTCATGGGTTACATCGCCTTTGGTCAGCATTCAGGTGCCATCGGCCCACTTTCCGACCTACGCGCCCTGCCGCGCTACCCAATGGCAGAAGCCTATGCAGAGCTGGATGGTTTTGTCCAAAAGGCGAACAGTCAGCCACTACCAGTGCTTCAAGCATCGCCCTGGGAGCCTGTGGTAAGCAGCAACAACCCACCCACATTAAGCCTACAGCTACAAAAACACCTACCCGATCTAGCCTGCTATAACGCACACGGCGAACCACTAACGCTCAACTGGCTCGACCATACCAATGTAATAATCCAGGCAAAAAATATCTTGCCGCCAGGCCGCAGTCGCTACAACTGTACTGCAGCTACAGGGCATGGTAATTGGTATTGGTATAGCCATCCGTGGCTGATCAGAGAAGCAGAAACCCGCTAAATACACGCGGCGCCCCAGCACGATTGCTTGCCTGATTTACTCCGCCAGGCTTAAGGACATCGTATCCAGCTGGGCTAAATTATTTTGGTTTATGATGCGCCTTAGCTCGTCGATATATTCCTCACCTCGTTCCGAATAACGTACCAGGCCATTGATCAGCGAGTGAGTAGACAAGGCTATGTCTGCCTGGCGAAAGGCGGCGCGCACATGACGCAAATCTTTATAGGCATGACCAATGTTGAGATTATGCAGATAGATACGTACTGAGCTACGCAGATCGGGAAAGGCACGTACAAAATGTCTGGCACCAGCTGCACGCTCGGCAGGCACCATGCCCAGTTCTTCACGATAGGTCCAAAGACCAAATAGATTATTGGCTTCCCGGGCAAAGCGCGAAGTCCCCCAGGCGCTTTCATTAGCGGCTTGCGCCAACACCAGAGCTGCCGGTACTTCATCGATGCGCCGCAGTAGCTTTTTCCGTACTACAGGGTCATTGAGATTACCCTCGACACGATATTGCTCGGCCAATTCATTGGCTATTTGCCAATCTGCCGCGTCGTAACGCATAAAGTCATGTTGAAAGCGTTCTTCCAACCATCTGCGCTGCGTACGAATGAGCTCATTTTCCGCCTCAACCAAGGGCAACAAGATACGAAAAAACAGACTTTTTCTCTCTGCCACCGACAGCCGTGGTAGATCATTGGGTAATTGTTCCAGCTCAATTTTTGGTAGTTGCACATGTGGTGGCCAGTTGTAGTCATGTTGATTAAATATTTGTTCTACATCTACCACTGATGTCATCTTCAACACCTGCATGGCAAGTGGCACAGGAAGAGTGGGGCCTGGTGGTTTATTCAGCGATACAAACAGGCTGAGCGCCAGCAACAACAGACCAAAGAAATAAAAGCGGCAAAACCAGTGCATCAGGCCAGACCAGGCAACAACTGACGCAGTCCACTGGCCATGAATTCCACGGCGATCGCTGCCAGGATCAGCCCCATGATCCGCGTCAATACATTAATGCCAATACGCCCTAACCTTCGTGCCAACAAAGGCGCCAGGCGCAGTACCAGCCAGATCAGGCAGGCCACCAATATAATTTCGAGTGCCAACACGAGGTGGTGCATGATGTCTGGCGAACGCGCGGTGTAGACGATGGTGGTACTGATCGCACCAGGGCCTGCCATCAATGGAATGGCCAAAGGCACTACCGCCACCGATTCCTTGTCAGCAGCATCCTGCGCCTCCTCCTCCGTCTGTTGGGCTGGACTTATCTTTGCATGCATCATCGAAATGGCGATGAGCAGAATCAAGATGCCGCCACCAACACGAAACGAGGCGATGGTAATGCCAAAAAAATTCAGAATAGACTCACCAACAAACAGCGCCAGGAGTAACACCACGCCCACCGAGGTGGCCGCCATCAATGCCGTATTACGTCGACGATAGGCCGACATACCCTCGGTCAAACCAATGAATACCGGAGTGGCACCAATCGGATTGACGATGGCCAATAAACTGGCAAAAAATTTGGCGTAAATAACCCATTCCTGCATGGCCGTGTCCGAGAAGAGAAAATACTTGCGCAAGGATTTGCGAATAAACTTTGCGTCTGATTGGAGTGCTGCAGTCTACCTTGAGGCTGGGAAAAAACCCAGCTCACACTACTCTGGATGACAGTAATTCAAGTGTAATCCAGACAGTCGCGCCAAGGCTTGAATAGGGCAGGATCCAGTGTGGCAACTACGGCGCGTGGTGGTAACACAGGATGGAATGCCGCTTCACCTTGCAAGGTTTCTGCACGCCCACCAGCCTCGCTAAGCACAAGATGACCGGCGGCATAATCCCATAGATGCTGCCTGCCATGCAGATAAAGGTGGCCACGCCCTGCTGCCAGATAACACCATTCCAATGCGGCTGCACCATAGTTGCGCTGTGAGGCAAATGGCGGCTCTGCTGCCAGCCGACAGGCCAATTTTGGCGGCAGACGTTTGAAGTCCACCATAGCAATGCAGCTGCCCACCGTCATGCCTGTGGGTCTGGACTGCAAGGGCCGTCCATTGAGCCAGGCACCCTGGCCACGTATGGCACTAAAACATTCATCACGTACAGGATCATAAACCAGACCGAACTGCACCTGCCCATCACGAAGATAGGCCAGCGACAAGGCAAAGCCAGGTATGCCAGCAGCAAAATTACTGGTGCCATCAAGCGGATCCAGACACCACAAGCCACTCTCTGCAGATGACAGAACCTGCTGTTGTTCAGCAAGTGTCATCTCCTCCCCCAGCAATGGGATCTGCGGCCAGCGTAGAGCCAGGGCTGTCATCACCACCTGCTGACAGGCGATATCGGCCTCGGTCACGATACTGCCATCGGCCTTGAATGAAGTGGCCACATGCTCAAAGCACGAGAGTAATTCCTCTCTTGCCAAGGGCAGTACTATATTGCATACATCATGCAGATCAGGATTATTCACGTCGCAGATCCTCAAATGTTGGGCAAGCACCTTACCGGACTGCAGACTAGCTGACCGGCTGAAACTCGGACGGATCCTGATTGGCCATATGCTCATAGGTCTGCCAACGCAGATTCAATGACTCCTGAGCGAGTTTCATCAACCGCGTTGCTTCCTCTGGATTGCTCTCGCGCAACATCTTGTAGCGCTGCTCATTGTAAGCAAATTCCTCCAGTTTTATTGTTGGCCGTGTTGAGTCCAAAATGAACGGCCGTCTGCCTGCTGCACGCAACAATGGATTATAGCGGGTCAAGGGCCAATAACCTGATTCCACCGCCTTCACCTGTTGCGACAGACCATCACGCATATCAATCCCGTGGGCAATGCATGGACTGTAGGCAAGGATCAATGATGGCCCTGGATAGGCCTCCGCCTCTCGCATGGCCTGCAAAGTCTGCTGTGGATTGGCACCAAAGGCTACCCGCGCAACATAGACATTGCCGTATGAAATAGCCTGCAAGGCCAAATCCTTTTTCGGCACAGCCTTGCCCGCAGCGGCAAACTTTGCCGTTGCTGCAATTGGGGTGGATTTGGAGGCCTGTCCACCGGTGTTTGAATAGACCTCGGTATCCAGCACCAATACATTGATATTACGTCCAGAAGCCAACGCATGGTCGAGGCCAGACGAGCCTATATCATAGGCCCAGCCATCGCCGCCAACCAGCCAGACTGAGCGACGCACCAAGTGGTCGGCCACAGTCAATAAGGACTTGGCGCGCGGGTCGTCCATCTCTTGCAAACGTCGCTTCAATTCCTGTACCCGCTCACGCTGACGACGCAATTGATTGCCGATCTCATGGTTCGTATCGAGCAGGGCATCGATAAATTCCTGCTCGAAGCAATCGCTCATTTGCAGCAATAAATTCTTGGCCAGGGCGGTATGCTGATCGGCAGCAACGCGCATGCCCAGACCAAACTCGGCATTGTCTTCAAACAGCGAATTGGACCAGGCTGGGCCGCGGCCATCCTTATTTACCGACCAGGGCGTGGCCGGCAAATTACCGCCGTAAATAGAAGAGCAACCCGTAGCATTTGCTACCAGCAGGCGTGGGCCAAATAATTGCGTTAACAGGCGCACATAAGGTGTCTCGCCACAACCTGCACAGGCACCAGAGAACTCAAACAAAGGCTCCAGAAACTGTACGCCACGCACTGATGAAAAATTGACTGTCGAACGCCGATTTACAGGGATCGTATCGAAGAACTCCACGTTGCGGCGGCCATCCTCCAGTAATGGAGCCTTTGTCGTCATATTGATAGCCTTGCGTGCTGAATCCGCCGGATCATAGGCAGGGCATGCTTCGACACACAGGCCACAACCAGTGCAGTCCTCCAGATAGATCTGCAAGGTATAGCGCGCCTCGGGAAAACCACGCGCCGTAACCGGCACCGACTCAAAGCTTGCTGGCGCCTGCTTGAGCGTATTCTCATGATAAAAACGGGCGCGGATGACGCTATGTGGGCAGACAAACGAGCAGTTACCACATTGAATACAGAAACCAGGCTCCCACTTGGGCACGAAGTCGGCAATATTACGTTTTTCCCAACGGGCGGTGCCGCTTGGGTAAGTGCCGTCCACCGGGATCATGGAAACCGGCAGGGCATCGCCACGACCAGCCAACATCGGCGCCGTCACTTCCTGTACAAACCGCGGTGCCTTGAGTGAGACAACAGGCTTCATTGCCATCACCGAGCTGACCTGTTTTGGCACTGTGACCTCATACAGGTGATCCAGAGCGGCATCTACTGCCTTGAAGTTCAGCTGTACCACCTCAGCACCCTTGCGTGCATAAGTCTTTTCGATCGACTGTTTGATCCTGGCAATGGCCTCATCACGCGGCAACACACCAGAGAGGGCAAAAAAACAAGTCTGCATGATGGTGTTAATACGTCTGCCCATACCCGCATCGCGGGCAACGGCACTAGCATCGATGACATAGAGCTTGATCTGTTTATCGATGATAGTCTGCTGCACAGGCTGTGGCAGCGTATCCCATACCTTGTCTGCAGTAGCTGTGCTGTTGAGCAGAAAAACAGCTCCCTTGGCGGCGTTATGCAGCATCTCCACCTGGTTGATGAAATTGGTCTTATGACAGGCGATAAAGTTGGCCGAGCTAATAAGATAAGGCGCGCGTATCGGCTCAGGCCCAAAACGCAAATGAGATGTCGTCTGTGAACCAGCCTTCTTCGAGTCGTAGACAAAATAACCCTGACAATACAGATCAGTGCTCTCACCAATAATCTTGATCGAGTTTTTATTGGCCGACACCGTACCATCCGAACCCAGGCCATAAAACATGGCGCGGGTAAAAGTTGCCGGCTCGATATCAAATGCATCATCAAATTCAATCGAGGTGTGGCTGACATCATCAATAATGCCGACAGTAAAATGATTTTTTGCTGGTTTGGCAGCCAGGTTATCGAATACACCCTTGACCATTGCCGGAGTGAATTCCTTGGATGACAAGCCATAACGGCCGGCGATAATTTTTGGCAACACGGCCAGCTGCTCGTTGGCATAGGCCTCGGCCAGTACCGTAACCACGTCCTGATACAAGGGCTCACCGGCGCTGCCCGGTTCCTTGGTACGATCCAATACTGCAATACGCTGACATGTCTTGGGCAAGGCAGCTATTAGATGCTCGTTGCTGAATGGACGAAACAGGCGTACAGCAATCACACCAAGCTTGCGTCCCTCGGCATTGAGATGCTTGATGGTCTCTTCCACTGTATGCACACCTGAGCCCATCATGATGATCACATCAGTGGCATCCTCGGCACCAAAATAATCAAACAATCGATATTGGCGACCAGTCAACCTGGCAAGCTCATCCATGCTCTCCTGCATGATCTGCGGCACGGCAGCGTAATATAGGTTGACGCTTTCGCGGCCCTGAAAATAGACATCAGGATTTTGTGCCGTGCCACGAATAAATGGATTATCTGGATTCAAGGCACGACGACGATGTTGCCAAACCAGCTCATCATCGATCATGGTCTTGATATCCTCGTCCGCGATCAAATTTATCTTGTTGATCTCATGCGAGGTACGAAACCCATCGAAAAAATTAATAAAAGGCACCCGAGCCTTGAGTGTTGCCGCATGAGCAATCAGCGCGGCATCGTGTGCTTCCTGCACCGAGCAGGATGATAATATCGCCCAGCCAGTCATGCGCGCCGCCATCACATCCTGATGATCGCCAAATATGGATAATGCCTGTGCAGCAATTGAGCGTGCCGCCACATGAAATACCGTTGAAGTCAACTCACCGGCAATCTTGAACATATTGGGCAACATCAACAGCAAGCCCTGCGAGGCAGTGAAAGTTGTCGTCAATGCACCTGTCTGTAACGCTCCATGCGCTGTACCGGCCGCACCGCCCTCACTTTGCATCTCTATGACCTGCGGCACCTGGCCCCAAATATTATTTCGGCCTTGCGTGGCCCACAGATCGGACAGCTCGGCCATGTCTGAAGAAGGTGTAATCGGGTAGATCGAACAAATCTCGCTCACGCGGTAGGCAACGTGGGCAACGGCATGACCACCGTCAACTATCGCCTGACTGACTGGTTTTTTTTCACTCATTTAATTTCAATCCTGCAAAATTTAGCGCGGTTGCGTCTCAGGCACCATCTCGATGGCATGACATGGGCACTGCTCAGCACAAATGGCACAGCCAGTACAAAGGTCATAATCGTAGCGGTAGCGTTTGCCTGGCCCCAGCTTGATGATGGCATCTTCCGGGCAGGCCCCATAACAACCATCACACTCAAAACAATTACCACAAGATAGGCAGCGCTTGGCTTCATACACCGCATCATATTCACTGATACCTTGTAATATTTCCTCGAAGCCACCAAGGCGCTGCGCCAACGGCAACTGCGTCTGCTCCACTTGTGGTGCATCAGTGCGATACCACAAGTGCAGTTGGTCATGGGTGACAATGGGGCGCTTGGGATGTGGGCGATAAGTCTCACCTCGCAGCCAGGCATCGATATGTCTTGCCGCCTTCTTGCCGTGACCGGTGGCGATCGTTACCGACCGCTCCGAGGGCACCATGTCCCCACCTGCAAAAATCCCATCGGCGCCAGTCATCATCTGTTCATTGACGATAACCGTGCCATCGGCCCTGAACTCTATGCCTGGCACGCGGCCAAGAAAGCCGGTATCAGTCTCCTGCCCCACAGCGAGGATCAGTGAATCGGCCTCCAGCTTTTCAAAGCGACCTGTTGGGCGCGGCAGACCTTTATCATCCAGCTCCATTATTTCTACATTTATAGTCGAGCCGTCGATCTCCTTAATGGAGCGTAACCAATTAAACTTAACACCCTCTTCCATTGCCTCAGCAGCCTCGAACTCATGTGCCGCCATATTGTCCCGATCCCGACGATAGATGATCATGGCCTCATCTACGCCCATACGTTTGGCCACGCGTGCCGCATCCATTGCGGTATTACCGCCACCGTATATAGCTACCCGTCGGCCAAGCTGCACCTTTTCGCCTTGCTCGACACTGCGCAAGAATGACACTGCATCCAGCATGCCGCGTGCATCACGGGCGGGAATATCTATCTTCTTGGACAGATGAGCGCCAACAGCAACAAATACCGCATCAAAATTACCGGCCATCTTCTCGCCTTCGACATCATCGACACGATGATTCAAACGTATCTTCACCCCCATCTCCTCGACGCGCCGGATCTCCTGCGCCAGCTCCTTGCGCGGCATGCGATAGGCCGGGATACCAAAGTGGATCATGCCACCGGCCACCGGACCTGCTTCGTAGATCTCGACCGTGTGACCTAGACGGGTCAGATGATAGGCCGCCGACAAACCACTAGGCCCGCCACCTATCACCAGAACCCGCTTACCACCTGGTCGCGGTGTATATCTGGGTGTCCAGCCTTTTTCCATCGCCAGATCACCGAGAAAACGCTCCACCGCATGAACACTGACTTCTTGATCGGTATAGGCACGATTACAGGCCGTCTCACAGGGGTGATAACAGACCCGTCCATGAATGGCCGGAAATGGATTGTTTTCAACCAGTAACTGCCAGGCAGCCTCGTACTTGCCCTCCTGCGCCAGCGCCAGCCAGCCCTGAATATCCTCGCCTGCCGGGCAGGCGTGGTTACATGGGGGCAAAAAGTCCATATAAACCGGGCGCCGGGTGCGGGTGGCCCCGGTGCCCATGCCAACCATGCCCAGGTCAGGGCGTAAAGTCATATCCTTAAGATTCATAGGTTTTTCTACATCTCTCAATAAGTTACAAAAACATAAAACATTGTGTTCAGTTAAAATGGGCGCCATTGTACCTGACTGATTAAAATTCCAATACTCATTATTGAAAGATACAATGCTTGCTCGACAAGATATGGGCAAATACCTCATCTATAGAAAGTGTGGAGAAACCCCAACAACAGAAGCCACTATATCTGCATATGCCATAATCAGAGTGGGCGCATAATCACACAGTCCTGGTGTCAATTGTGGTAAACATACGCTCACCCTGATAACACAGTAAGCTGCAAGGAAGCGCTGGCA
This sequence comes from Thiohalomonadaceae bacterium, assembly GCA_041678005.1. Lineage (GTDB taxonomy): Bacteria > Pseudomonadota > Gammaproteobacteria > Thiohalomonadales > Thiohalomonadaceae > Sulfurivermis. The sequence goes on along the minus strand of JBAYOW010000006.1, from coordinate 59,842 downwards.
TCCTGCGGGTGACTAGTGAATAATCGGGGTCAAATTAATTGCTCCGGGGCGGGAAGCAGATTAAGTCAAACCTCCTGCCTGGTGCAGGGTGATTCGATAGCTATCAGGACACAAACCACTGATGCATAAAGATAAACTATGGACGAGCATGACGATGGAGCGTGGCAAAGAGCTACTTATGGTTTCCTTCAGCACCCGCCCTGGCCAAAATTCTGCATGTATTTACTCAAGGTTACAGGGATAAATATTTATGGCGACATCAGGACTGCGCGTGCAACTGAGTGGACTGGCTCGACGTCTGATCGACAGTGGGCTGATAAATGAAGCCGATGCAACCAATGCCACTGAACAAGCCAATAAAAACAAGATATCCCTGATCAACCACCTGGTCTCCAAAAAAATACTCGCTGCCCGTGATATTGCTATTGCGACAGCGCATGAGTTTGGCGTCCCGCTGCTGGACATCAATGCCTTTGAGCTGGACACAGAGCTCATCAAGCAGATCGACAGCAAGCTGATCGAAAAACACCATGCCTTGCCACTGTTCAAGCGTGGCAGTCGTCTCTACATCGCCCTGTCTGATCCCGCCAATATCGCAGCACTGGATGAATTCAAGTTCCATGCCGGTGCCAACACCGAGGTCATCCTGGTTGAAGAAGACAAACTCAGCAAACTGATTGAAAAAATCCTGGAGGGTGCGGATGGTGCTTTATCCGACATGGACGATGCTGACCTGGCAGAACTTGATATCAGGGCTGGTGATGATGATGATAGTGCCGAAGCTGGCTCTGCAGAGGTTGATGACACGCCGGTAGTGCGTTTTGTCAACAAGGTATTGCTTGATGCAGTCAATAAAGGCGCATCTGATATTCACTTCGAACCATATGAAAAAATGTACCGGGTACGCTTTCGCCAGGACGGTATCCTGCGTGAAGTAGCCAGCCCGCCCACAGCCTTAAGTGGCAAATTCGCTGCCCGCCTCAAAGTCATGTCGCGCCTGGATATTTCCGAGCGACGCGTGCCGCAGGATGGCCGCATCAAGCTGACAATTTCGAAAAATCGGGCGATAGATTTTCGTGTAAGCACCTGCCCAACCCTGTGGGGTGAAAAAATTGTCTTGCGTATACTCGACCCATCCAGCGCCAAGCTGGGCATTGATGCGCTCGGCTATGAGCCTGAGCAAAAAGAGCTTTATCTGAACGCCCTGGCCAACCCATACGGTATGATCCTGGTGACCGGCCCAACCGGTTCCGGTAAAACAGTTTCTCTCTATACCGGCCTCAACATCCACAATACGGACGACCGCAATATATCCACTGCCGAAGACCCGGCGGAAATCAATCTGCCTGGCGTCAATCAGGTCAACGTCAACCCCAGAGTCGGACTTACCTTTGCCGCCGCGCTGAAGGCTTTTTTGCGCCAGGATCCAGATGTCATTATGGTCGGTGAGATCCGTGATCTGGAAACAGCGGAGATTGCTATCAAGGCCGCGCAAACAGGCCATCTGGTACTTTCCACCCTGCATACCAATGATGCACCACAGACCTTGTCGCGTCTGATGAATATAGGCGTAGCTCCCTACGATATCGCCGCTGCCGTCAACCTCATCATTGCCCAGCGACTTGCACGACGCTTGTGTAATAATTGCAAACAGCCTGAAGAAATCCCGAAGGAAGCTTTGCTTGCCGAAGGCTTTACCGAAAAGCAGATAAGCGGACTGACCATCCACAAGCCAGTGGGCTGCGATCAATGTAATGATGGCTACAAGGGACGGGTGGGTATTTATCAGGTCATGCCCATTTCAGAGGAAATGGGTCGCATCATCATGAAAAACGGAACAGCCATGGATCTGGCTGATCAGGCTATGCGTGAAGGTATTCCTGACCTGCGCGAGTCGGCCATCAAGAAATTGCGCGATGGCCTCATAGGGCTGGAAGAAATGAATCGGGTAACCAAGGATTGATTATGGCTGAGAAAGCGCAAACACAGGCAATATTTCTATGGGAAGGACTGGATAAGCGTGGTAATCGTGCCAAAGGCGAAATCCAGGCTGTCAGCATGGAGCATGCCAAGGCCAGACTAAGGCAATTAGGCACCAATCCCCTCAAGGTAAAGGCCAAACCAAAACCTTTATTTGGTGGACGTGGCAAGCCCATCACCCCAAAGGACATCGCCATCTTCAGCCGTCAATTGGCCACCATGATGTCCGCTGGCGTGCCGCTGGTACAGGCCTTTGAAATCATCGGTCGAGGTCACGAAAAACAGACCATGCGTGACCTGGTGCTGGCAGTAAAAAACGACATCGAAGGCGGTATCGCTCTAGCTGAGGCCTTACGTAAACATCCAAGATATTTCGATGCCCTGACATGCAACCTGGTACATGCCGGTGAACAGGCAGGTATCCTCGAATCCCTGCTCGGCAAGATCGCCAACTACAAAGAAAAGACCGAGGCGATTAAGGGCAAGATCAAAAAGGCTATGTTCTACCCTACGGCGGTCATCATTGTGGCATTCATCATCACCGCTATTCTGTTGATTTTTGTTATCCCGCAGTTCAGCGAAATGTTCAAGGGTTTTGGGGCAGACTTACCGGCCTTGACCATTTTGGTGGTCGATCTTTCAGATATTTTTATTAAATGGTGGTGGGCAATATTTGGCGGTATCGGTCTGCTTGTCTATGCTCTAATCCAGGCCAAGAGACGCTCCAGGGCCTTTGATGAAGCCTTGCAGCGCATGTCACTCAAGATGCCTGTTATTGGCGTAATCCTGCACAAAGCGGCCGTTGCCCGCTATGCCCGTACCCTGTCCACCATGTTCGCTGCCGGTGTGCCACTGGTCGAGGCCATGGACTCGGTAGCCGGTGCGGTCGGCAATGTCATATACGGTAATGCCGTGCGGAAGATTCGCGACGATGTCTCCACCGGCCAGTCTTTGAACCTGGCGATGACCGAGGTCGGGGTCTTTCCCAATATGGTCTGTCAGATGGTAGCTATCGGTGAGGAGGCAGGTTCTATTGATACCATGCTCTCCAAAGTAGCCGATTTCTATGAAGAAGAGGTCGATAATGCCGTCGATGCAATGAGCAGTTTGATGGAACCATTAATCATGGCCTTTCTCGGTGTAGTGATCGGTGGTCTGGTCATTGCCATGTATCTGCCTATCTTCAAGATGGGGCAGGTTGTTTAAGCGGCATAATTAATCAATGCTTATGGATGCAGTAATTTTAGCTTTTGTAGCCGCCTTGCTTGGCCTGATTGTCGGCAGCTTCCTTAATGTGGTAATTCACCGCTTGCCCATAATCATGGAACAAGGCTGGCGGCGTGAATGTGCAGCGATGGACGATGCAGTTATCGCTCCAGCAGCAACCTTCAACCTGGCCGTACCAAACTCACGCTGCCCACACTGTGGGCATGCCATCAGCGTACGCGACAATATTCCTGTGCTCAGCTATCTATTGTTGCGTGGACGTTGCCGTAATTGTCAGACAGCTATTTCACTACGCTACCCTTTAGTGGAAATTTTGACCGCGCTATTGACGGTAGTCGCGCTACTGCACTTTGGCCCTGGCTGGCAAGGTGCTCTGGCAGTCTTGCTCACCTGGTCGCTGATCGCGCTCAGCTGCATAGATTTCGATACTCAATTACTGCCCGACAGCATTACCCTGCCGATGCTATGGCTGGGCTTGTTGCTTAGTTTGTTTGGTATTTTCACCGACAGTAAGTCCAGCATCATCGGCGCGGCAGTCGGCTATCTTTCACTTTGGTCTATTTATCACTTGTTCCGCCTGCTTACCGGCAAGGAAGGCATGGGTTATGGCGATTTCAAACTTTTTGCCATGCTTGGTGCCTGGCTGGGCTGGCAGAGTCTGCCTTTGATCATCCTGCTGTCTTCTGCCGTAGGTGCAGTGATCGGTGTGGGTCTGATCCTGCTGCGCGGCCGTGATCGCAACATCCCAATTCCCTTTGGCCCTTACCTGGCCATAGCTGGCTGGATCGCCCTGCTCTGGGGTGAGCAGATCACTGCCTGGTATCTACAAACAAGCCTGCCTAACTGAAATGCTACGTATAGGCCTAACTGGTGGTATCGGCAGTGGCAAGACTGCGGTCAGTAATCTGTTCACCGGCCTCGGTATTACGGTCATCGATACAGATCAAATTGCCCACGAGCTGACGGCAACAGGGGAGCCTGCCGTAACAGCTATTGCCAAACTGTTTGGTAATGAGGTACTGCACAGCGATGGCTCTCTCAAGCGACAGCTCCTGCGTGAAATCATCTTTAGCGACAGCCAAAAACGTGAGCAGCTGGAACAATTACTCCACCCGCTCATTCAGGATAGGGCAGTAAAACTAATGCAGCAGATAAATGATCCATATTGCATCCTGGTTGTGCCCTTGCTATTGGAAAAAGGCTGGCAGTCATTGGTTGATCGTATCCTGGTGGTAGATACTTCACCTGAGCTACAGTTGAGTAGGGCTATTGCCCGCGACCATCGATCCGAGTCGGAAATACGCGCTATACTAGATGCGCAGATCACTCGCCAACAACGGCTCGCCATGGCTGATGATGTGATCAACAATGAAGCTGGCCTGGCTGAACTTGCCCCTCAAGCTGATGTACTGCATCAAAAGTACCTGCAGCTTGCCAGCATGGCACAATTACCTGATCCAACCACAAGCTGACAGTCAACCGTGCAGAAATATCTCACATATGAACATCCACTCAATGAGCGCGTGCGTACCATACTGCGTATGGAGTTTCTTTTCCGGCAGATAAAACACTTCATGGCTGGCAAGACTGTTTGGGATTCGCGTGCTGTGCTTAGCGCGCTGATGGATATCCTCACGCTATTCAGCCGCAATGATCTGAAGACCGAGCTTATCAAGGAACTGGAGCGCCATGCCGCCAACCTTGCTCGACTGACAGAAAAAAGTGGTGTCGATCACACCCAGCTGAAAAATATTCTGCACTGGCTCGATAAACTACGCAAGACGCTGCACAACATGGATGGTCAACTTGCTCAGGCCCTGCGTGATGATGAATTCCTGGCGGCCATCAGCCAACGTAGCAGCATCCCTGGCGGCACCTGTGATTTTGATCTCCCCCTTTATCATCAATGGCTGCATCTACCGCAGGAACAGCGCCATGCCGATCTGGAGCGTTGGCAGGCCAGCATTGATATCGTTCGCCAGGCCGTCGAGTTAATTCTGAAACTCATCCGCAATAGCGCGGAACCAGTAACACTTACCGCCACAGCAGGCGCTTACCAACACACACTGGATTCGGCAATCCCCTACCAGCTGATACGTATCGGCATTGCCATGGAACTACCCTGCTACGCCGAAATCAGCGGTGGCAAACATCGCTTTACAGTGCGCTTCATGCAGCCCATGGCAAAAGCCAGACCACAACAGGTTGGCGAAGACGTTGAATTTCGTCTGACTGTCTGTGCGCTCTGAAACATTACCGTTTGATGAGACAGATGGGCCTGTAGTGAATCTTGCCAGCTACCAATTATTGCGTGATCGCCTGGGCTTGACCAAAGACATTCCCTACACTCCACAATGGTCGGCAGCGGCAGATTTCCTTGAGCTGATCGTTGAACATGCCCTGTGCAACAAACCACAAACCATTGTTGAGTGCGGCTGTGGTCTGACGACTGTGATGCTCGCCCGCTGTTGTGCGTTGAATGCAGCAGGCAAGATTTATTCACTGGAAAATGGCGCAGACTATGCCCGCCATACCCAGGGTTTTATCCAGAGCCACGAATTGCAGGCCTATTCAAACATCCTGCATGCACCACTGCGCGCCTATCAATTACAGGGCAAGGATTTTCAATGGTATAACACCACAGCCTTAGTGCCCGACAAGATAGACATGCTGGTTATCGATGGCCCGCCAGGATTTTTGCAACGACATTCTCGCTACCCGGCCCTGCCATTGCTGTATTCACGCCTACATTCAGGCAGCGTGCTATTTTTGGACGATGCCGCCCGTAATGATGAAAAAGAACTGGTGGCCATGTGGCAAGCAGAATATACCGCGCTCAAGCATCGCTATCTGGCCTGTGAGCGCGGCTGCTCTATCCTGCAATTTACAAGCTGAGCCACTCACTAATCCGCATATTTCCCCGATAAGCAGGGGTGCAGTGTAAATCCTTGAAGTCCTGTCGTCGGCCACATAGATGTATTCACGGTGACCAGGTTCCACCGCGCTACACATAAATTGTACTTAATGAACTCCACCCGGCACGACAGGTTCAGGATGCATTATGTCGCAACTCCCACTCGGCCAATGCCCTGTCCAGATCACCTTCTGCCCCTATCCATTGCCAAAACATACGAAAATCATCCTGTGCATTTTCCAGCTGGAAATTCATGACCAATGATTTGTCCTTGAGAAAATGGCGAATATTGCCCTGTACGGTGGCAAGATAATCAGTGGCCAGATCATGCACTGAATACTGCGCATCGCCATGCAGCAAAATCCCTTCACGGTAGGCACGCATGATGCCAAAATCGACACGGCGGACAAAACTGGCTATCACCTGCTCCGGCGCGCGCTGTAAATGCACGTACATGGCAGTGTCGCCATAACATTCATCAAGCCTCCCGAGCAGCCAGGAAAGGCGGTTATCAGCCTCGATATGCCGCTTTGGATAGGCCAATCTGGCATCAGCCAAAAGCTGCACACGCGACTCGTGCGCAGCAGTGAAGTTTGTTATATGGCTGCATGCCTTGATAAAACTTAGCGAACCACAGCGCCCGCTATTGAGGACAAAGATATTCATGACTGCAGTATCTCCGTGGCCTGTTGCCAGGCCAAGCGCTGAGCAGGATATTCAACCAGGGCATTGACGATGGCCAGTCTGCGCGACTGACGTTGAGATTCATCATTGATGAGACGCCAGCCACGCGCATGCTCACCGAAATTATGCTGCATATTGGCTATGAACTGCAGGCAGTGATGACGCGCTGTGGCCAGCTGCCCGTCCTGTTGCCACCAGTTAACTGGCTGGCAGAACAAAGCAGACAATCGATCCAGTTTATCGTTTATCTGCTTATGCTTGAGACTGTAACGTGCATGCAACTGCGCCTCGACTTCATGCACCACAGCAGATATGTCTGCAACGGATACTGAAGCAGTCAAATAATTTTCTGCCGTCAGTTTTTCCATGCTGAACAACATGACATCACCAAAATACTGCCGCGTATATTCATCGGCCAAATCTATCCTTGATTCACCGCGCTCTATACCCGCACGAAACTCGGCCTGGCCCAGGCTATCGACGATACGACCATGCAGCATCGGCAGGTTGGCCGAAATGAACTGCTCGCCTAGTTCGGCCTTGATAATCCGCCCCAGGGTGGGGCCTGCCATACGCAGACGCAAATCAGCGAAAGGGATGAAGTAGGCCAGACATTGCTGCGTAAAAATATAATTACCGGTGTAGACCGTGCGCGCTGCCACCAAACTGTCAGCCAACGGCAGTGCCTGATAAAAGCTACGTCTTGTAGGATGTACGCCATCAAAAAAATAGTTCAAACCAGCAGCAAAATCTGCAAGACAAGTGGCATGGTCATGTGCACCTGATAGCGTACACTGATAACGAAAGCCCTGTTTTTCATGAAAGCCAAACAGCTCCGCCATATCATGGTAGGCCGCATCATCTGCATGACGCCTGGCGGCATGAAATATACATTGCTGCCTTGGCTCACAAGCACGCAACTCGATAAAAAAATCTATGACATCAGCAAGGAAATTTCCTGCCATCACTGCTGGCGATACTGGTGGATCGCCTACCACTTTACCGGTAAGCATCTGCACAGATGATGAAGTAAAAATACGATCCAGCTCATTGAAGTAATCCAGTGGCTCCTCAACCTCGCCTTGCTGACTTATTTTGTTGACACAAAAAACCTGATCGCTATCGACAAACCAAATCAACTGAGCTGACTTGCCATTCATCTGACGGGATAACCAAAGACAGGCAATATTGCGGCTGATTGACGCGCCCTTGTGGGCAAAGCTTTGCCCATCACCAAACACTCCAGACAGCTGTTTACATAATGAATCTGGCAACATCGATAACACAGATTGCTGATCGGCAAATGACAGATGATGTGCCGGTAAACCTTGCTGTTGTATGCCTGCCACCAGCTGTTGCTGCCTGATGATATTCTCTGGCTGCTTGCTGTCCTCAACCACCAGCGCCGAGACCCTGCCTGCGTATGGGTAGCGCTGCTTCAGCTCCAGTAGGCTGTTCAGACAATGTGCCAGATGCTTAGGACGATCAGCTACCGGAATGACAATAGTGATATCGTGAGGAACAGACATAAACAGACGCAGGCGACTATGCGGTCTAACGCCGCGAGGAGTAATTGGGAAAAAGATCCTTGTCGATGACTATCTCGATCAGATTAATTGCCTCATGCAGATCACATTGCAGGAAAATCTCATCGACATCGGCCAGGCTTGCCACCAGTTTATGCTGAATACCGAAGGATTTGGCCAATAACGAAAAATCAGGATTGATGAAATCACAACTAATATAACGCCGCTGGTAATGCTGAAATTGATTCTTACGTATCAAACCCATAGATGCATTATTGAACATCACCACATTGAGCGGTATGCCATAATTCACTGCCGTCATCAACTCCATGGCACACATCTGAAAACCACCATCGCCAATTAGCGCAAAACCTGGTTTGGGATCAATGAAACATGCACCTATTGCCGCGGGAATAGCGTGACCCAATGAAGAAATACCAGAGTTGGGGTAGTAGCGATTAGCGCTGGCAACATTATAGAAATTTTGTGCAAAGATAATATTGTCATCAAAGACTTGCACACCATGCGGGAAATTTCTCTCTAGCTCCTGGAAAAAATATTCGATCAGGGCAAAGCCTGATTGGAAGATCGCGTAGTCGGAGGTCACTGCTGCCTTGGAATGCTCTATTTCACTGCATAACAGCGTAAAATCTGTAGCCTCCATCTCACGGCCAGCAAGATAATTCAGCACACCATCAAGCACTACCTTGATATCGCCATGAATGGCCAATTCTGCCGGAAATACCTTTTCCAGTTGTGCCGGATCCAGATCAACCTGGATTATCTTCTTGTCCTTGAGTAGCGCATCATCCCAAAGATAACTGGTGCGCTCGTTGAAGCTGGCGCCCAAAAAGACGACTACATCAGCTCGATCTACCAGATAACGATAGGCATGTCCGCTGGATGTCACACCTAAACTACCCAACGCCAGGGGAGATTGCTCACTGATCACGCCCTTGGCCTTGAGGCTGCTTGTTACCGGAATATTGAGCAAGGCAGAAAGCTGTGCCAACTCCCCCTGTGCGCCAGCACGCAGGCAGCCATAACCGGCAATAATCACCGGACGTTCGGCTGCCAACAGCATCTCGGCCAACTGCTGGGCAGGCTGGGAGCAATCACCTTGTGAACGGGTATGGCGACAACTATGTATACGTTCCAGCAGACTTGCATCTACCAGTTCCTGCTGAACGTTGTAGGGAAAACTGAGCAGCACTGGCCCAGATTGATCGGAGAGTAAAATTTTTGCGGCCTGATTGAGTACATTCTCCAGATAATCAGTGCGTTCAACGATCTTGTTATAGCGGGTAATTCCCTTAAATAACGAGACCTGATCAATACTGCCGCCCTCGCCCGAGCTTTCCTGCAAACCGCCCTTGCCAAAGATGTGTGTTGAGGTTTCTCCGGTCAGCACCAATACCGGCAATTTATCGGCATAGGCACTGGCAATGCCAGTGACCAGATTGGTCGCGCCTGGCCCTGCTGTAGTAATGCAGGCGCCGATGCGTCCAGACGCACGGGCATAGCCACCAGCCATGAATGCTGCGCCCTGCTCATGCTTGGCCAACACGGTCTGGATCGGCGAATCATACAGACTATCGTAGACCGGCAAGATATGCGCACCGGGTATACCGAAGATCGTCTGCACGCCCAATCTTTCCAGGTAGCGGACGATCAGTTCACTGACGGGTATTTTCATCACATTGCAATAGGCTGAACATGGTTGCAGTTTAACCGAAACAGTACAGGCAAAAACACCAAATCAACCAGGCTGGCCATCAATACGGGGTCTAAGCAACATCAGGGCATAACTAGAGACAAACAACACAAAGGCGAGCACCCAAAATACTGCGGACAAGCGCACGCTAAGCGGATAAGACGATATCAACAATGGCAGAAAAACACGCAGCAAGGCAGCAAGATAAAGTAAGGCAAATGCCCATGGCATAAGCTTGGGGACTACCAGATTGCGCCCCGTATGACCCAGGCTGACCCGCGCCATCATGCCTATGGTAATGCCGCCTATGCCGCCTATGGTCAGCGCATGCAAAGCCAGCATGCTCATTAACCCACCAGCTAAAGCCACGGCTTTGAGCGCCATCCCCAACACCAGCCAGGCATAACCCAACTGCAACACCCACACCAGGTGCACGCGCCAGATGGCATGGGTATACCAACCAAACAAACGTATACCATTGACCAGCGTTGCCAGCCCTGCGCTCAGGGCAAGCACCATAGGCTGTGGCCAGAAAGCATCTACCAGCGCCAAGGCCAGCACGCTCAATGGGCTGAATATCTCAACCCAGCGCCATTCTTTGGGCACGAACCCGCCAGCCACACCTTTCTCGGTAAAAAATGGTATTACCCGCCCACCCATAATCACCAGGATCAGAGAAATCATCCAGACTGCCAGATACGTGCCTGCCCTGGCGGTAGTCGTGGCCCAACCAAGCAACTCGGCATGTACCAGGCCATTGCCCAGCGCCATGCCAAGCAGTATACCGACAAACACCAGGTTCTTATATTGTCTTACTCGCCACAAAGGCCGCCACAAGGACCAGGCCACCAGAGGTAAAAACAAAAAATCCACCGCGGCATACAACAATGGTGGCACAGGCAGGAAGGCCAACAGGCGCGCCAATAGCCACAATAAGGCCAGTGCTGCCAGTGCCAGGCCGCGCACCGTCTGCACGCCCGTCCAGTTACGTGCCGCTGTGAGTAGAAACCCTGCAATCACAGCACCTGCATAGGCAAACAACATTTCATGGCTATGCCAGCCAATGAAGCCATAATAATTTGTCGCGGACTCTCCTCTGACAAAGACATGCCCCCAATAGGACATCAGGATGACAGCAGCAAGACCGCCAAGCAGAAAGAATGGGCGAAACGCCAGCGCAAATGGTGCCCAACGACGCGGAGTGCGTGAGGGCTCACTAATACCCACAATAGCCATGCTTCACCTCAAGACAGAATCATCATGAGATAAGGGCTAAGTTTATATATTTCATCAGGGCGTGAGAAAAATTTTCTCACCACAGCCCACGGATCGCGGCGATCCCCTGAGCGCCATACTGCCAGGCCGTGGCTATATCACCCAACTGCATACCGCCTAACGCATAAACAGGTATCTGGCTGACTGCAACAATCTCGCCAAATTTCGTCCAGCCCAGAGCTGGCGTCCCTGGATGACTTTGTGTTGGTTGTACAGGTGACAGTACAGCAAAATCCGCGCCTAGCGCATTGGCCTGCGCCAGCTCCTCGGCATTGTGACAGGAAATCGCCAACAGCCTGTCTTTACTGACAGATGGTCGTTGCTGCAGGCTGCTGGCCTGCTGTTGGCCAAGATGCACGCCATCCACTGGCAGCGACAAGGCCAAGTCAATGTCTGAGTTCAGCAAAACACGGACACGATAAGGCTGACATAGTTGCATCACCTGCATAGTCAATTCCGTCAACTCTGTTGCGACAAGACTCTTCGCACGCAGCTGAACAAGGGAGATACCCCGCTGCAATGCCTGTTCCAGGCGCTGCAAAAAAACCGGCCAATTCTGTGAGGTGCCAGGTTCCGGCGTGATCAGATAACGATCAGGCAATTGCAACGCGGTGACGATGGGCGAGTTTGATGGCGGGAAGCTGAAGCCGGACAATTCAGACAGATGCACCCAGCGTATTTCCTGCCCTTCCCGTCCGTATGCCTCGCCAGCATGTTTATCCACGCGCCAGACATCCAGGAAGACTTGACGAGAGGGATATTGGTAAGGAATCCGGATCAATGGCCGAGCCTGCAACACAGCAATACCCAGCTCTTCACCCAGTTCACGCCGGAGCGCCGACAGTACATCCTCACCCAAGTTTATCTTGCCACCAGGTAATTCCCACAAACCACCCAAGTGTTTGTCTAGTGGACGACGGGCAATAAGCACCCGCCCAGCGGCATCAATAACAGCACCAACAGCGACGTGACAACAAAAATCAGGATCGGTATTCGGCGTTGATGCGGACATAATCATAAGAAAAGTCACAGGTCCAGATCCGCGCATGCGCACTGCCACGTGCAAGATCCACGCGGATGGTTATCTCCGCCTGAGCCATCACCTCAACTCCAAGCTGCTCCGTATAATCAGCCGCCCGCCCACCATCGCGCACGATACACACCTCACCGAGATGGATGGTGATGGTATCCAGATCGAAATCTTCTATGCCGGCACGGCCAACTGCCGCCAGGATGCGCCCCCAGTTAGGATCTGAGGCAAAGAAAGCAGTCTTGACCAGGGGAGAATGAGCGATGGTAAAACCCACCTGCTCGCACTCCTGCACATCACGACCATTGAGCACATCAATGGTAATCAACTTGGTCGCCCCCTCGCCATCGCGCACAATGGCCTGGGCAAGAAACTCACAGACCTCGTTTAGCGCCTCACTGAACAGGGCAAAATCCTCTGATTCTGCGGCGACTACAACAGCGGTACGGCCCGTCGCCATCAACAGACATGAGTCATTGGTTGAGGTATCGCCATCAACCGTGATGCGGTTGAATGAACGCGCCACGGCAGCAGTCAACAATTGCTGTAATACTGTCTGCTCTATGCTGGCATCTGTTGCAATATAGGCGAGCATGGTTGCCATATCCGGCCGGATCATGCCCGAGCCCTTGGCGATGCCAGTAATTGTTACTTCACCGCCAGACAGCGCCAGCCGACGTGAGTAGCCTTTGGGCACGGTATCTGTAGTCATGATACCGTGCGCGGCCTCTGACCAATTATCCTCAGTCAACCCAGCCAGCGCCTGCGGTAACACCGAGATTATTTTATCAACGGGTAGAGGCTCACCGATCACACCAGTGGAAAACGGCAATACTTCATTACTCTGACAGCCAGCCAACTGCGCCAGAGACTGACAGGTTAAACTTGCATCGGCCAATCCCTGCCTGCCAGTCCCGGCATTGGCATTACCTGTATTGATCAGTAAATAACGCGGCGCGGCGGAAAGCAAATGCTGCTTGGCCACTGTCACTGGCGCGGCACAAAATGCATTGCGGGTAAACACTGCAGCACAACTGGAGCCACAGGCCAACTCCATCACTACCACATCAGGCCTGCCAAGCTTTTTGATACCAGCCGAGCAAACGCCGATACGCAGTCCAGCTATGGGAAAAAGTTCAGCCAAACCTGTAAAGCCAACCGCCATGATGGTGTTTACTCCATGCGCCCACAACACTGCTTATACTTCCTGCCAGAGCCACAAGGACAAGGCTCATTACGCCCTACCTTGCGACCTTCCCGCACGAAAGGCTTGATATCTTCTTCAGCGCCGCCGCGCTCTTCTCCCTGTAACGCAGATGTCTCGGCGTGCTGGAATTCCATTGGCACCTGGGCGCGGCGTTGCTGCTCGATTGCCTCGACATCCTCCTCGGCACGCACCTGCACGCGGCATAGCATCGTCACCACTTCCTGTTTAAGACGCGACAACATTTGGTTGAATAACTCAAAGGCCTCACGCTTGTATTCCTGCTTGGGGTTTTTCTGTGCATAGCCACGCAAATGTATACCCTGGCGCAGATAATCCATTGCTGCCAGATGCTCCTTCCACAGCCCATCGAGGGTCTGCAGCATGACGGCCTTTTCAAAATGTCGCAGCACACTGGCGCCAGCCTGCTCTTCCTTGGCCTGATAGAGCGCGGCAGTTTCATTGACAATACGCTCACGCAAGGTTTCTTCATGCAGACTATCGTCAACCGCCAGCCAACCAGAGATATCCAGATTCAGACCAAGTTCACGCTCGAGCGCCACCTCAAGACCAGCAATATCCCACATCTCATCCACACTCTGCGGGGGGATATACTGACTGATGATATCGTTCAAGACATCTTCGCGAATGACATCGAGAGTCGCGGAAATATCATCCGAAGCCATCAGCTCATTACGCTGTTCATAAATTACACGGCGCTGGTCATTGGCCACATCATCGTATTCAAGCAATTGTTTGCGGATATCGAAGTTGTGTCCCTCTACCTTGCGCTGGGCATTTTCTATTGCTCGACTGACCCATGGATGCTCAATCGCCTCGCCAGGCTTCATGCCAAGGCGTTGCATCATGGCACCTACACGCTCGGAGGCAAAAATTCGCATCAGGTTATCCTGCAAGGACAAATAAAAACGACTGGAACCAGGATCACCCTGACGCCCAGCACGACCACGCAGCTGATTGTCGATGCGGCGGGATTCATGTCGTTCAGTACCGATAATATGCAGACCACCCGCCGCCAACACGGTATCGTGTCGCTGCTGCCATGCTGTCTGTAGCTGTTGTCTGCCAACTTCATCATCTTCCGGCAAGGCAGCAAGCTCACTCTTCAGGTTGCCACCCAATACGATATCGGTACCCCGGCCAGCCATGTTGGTGGCAATGGTCACTGCCCCTGGCCGTCCAGCATGAACGATGATCTCGGCCTCGCGCTCATGCTGCTTGGCATTCAACACCTCATGCCTGATACCTTCCTTGTGCAATTGCTGCGAAAGCATTTCTGACGCTTCGATAGAAGTTGTACCGACCAACACAGGCTGTCCTGCTGCATGACGCTCACGGATATCATTGATGATGGCAGCAAATTTTTCCTCGACCGACAGAAAGATCAAATCACCATGATCCTGCCGTACCATCGGTCTATGCGTGGGAACCACCACCACCTCAAGATTATAAATTTGCTGGAACTCATAGGCCTCGGTATCGGCGGTACCGGTCATGCCGGAGGGCTTGGCATAAAGGCGGAAATAGTTTTGAAAGGTAATTGAGGCCAGAGTCTGATTTTCACTTTGGATACGCACGCCTTCCTTAGCTTCCACTGCCTGATGCAGGCCATCGCCCCAGCGGCGCCCTGGCATGGTACGGCCAGTAAATTCATCAACAATGACAATCTGCCCATCCTTAACGATGTAATCCACATCGCGCTGATAAAGTGCGTGGGCACGCAAAGCGGCATTGAGGTGATGCATAAGACTAATATTGGCGGCATCGTACAGACTTTCACCTTCGGCCAATAAATTATTCGCCAACATCAAGTCTTCAACATGCTGATGGCCTTCTTCCGTCAGATGTATCTGTCGACCCTTTTCATCAACGCTATAATCACCCTCGCCACCTTCTTCCTGTTGCCGCATGAGCTGCGGGATAAGCGCATTGATCTGTTGGTAGCGACTTGAGCTATCCTCGGTTGGCCCGGAGATAATCAAGGGCGTACGCGCCTCATCAATAAGGATCGAGTCAACCTCGTCGACCACCGCAAAATTCAATTCGCGCTGTACCTTCTCAGCCAGGCTGAAGGCCATATTGTCACGCAGATAATCAAAACCAAATTCGTTGTTGGTGCCATAGGTAATATCAGCGGCGTAGGCCGCACGTTTTTCTTCATACGGCATATTACCGACGATTACGCCAGTGCTCATACCAAGAAAACCGTACAGCTTGCCCATCCATTCAGCATCACGACCAGCCAGATAGTCATTGACCGTAATGACATGCACACCCTTGCCGACGAGGGCATTGAGGTATACCGCAAGTGTTGCCACCAAGGTCTTACCTTCGCCGGTACGCATCTCGGCAATCCTGCCTTGATGCAACACCATCGCACCTATGAGCTGAACATCATAATGACGCATGCCCAACACGCGCTTACCCGCCTCACGCACCACGGCAAATGCCTCTGGCAGCAGCTCATCCAGAGTTGCCCCCTGCACCAGACGATCGCGAAACTCAGCGGTCTTGGCTTGCAATTGTTCATCAGATAGCTGTTCGAATTCAGTTTCCAGGCTATTGATTTGTTCGACCACCTTGCGCAGTCGCTTTATCTGCCGCTCATTGCGGCTGCCGAAAACCTTGCTGAAAATTTTACTGACCATGAAAAACCACTTGTCTTTTGCTATAAGAAAAATCTGCTGAAATAAATGCGCTAAATAATACCGCAAGTCAGTGCGCATTTCTCATGAAAACATAGTTCAAACAAAGAGAACGCTTACTTACTCAATAAATCAGTAAGTAAGCACTCACTATGACAGTTCAAGAGGGATAAGCAGTAGCAGGGCACGCCTGCGATACAATGATGAAAACTGACAGGGGATCCAGGCACAACTCTAGATCAGGCGAGCATGCGAGGAAAATAAGTAAAGATATGCGTTAACGCACAGCATAAACATAACGAGCCGGATCAACAGCACGGCCATTGCGCAACACTTCAAAATGTACATGCGGGCCAGTGGAGCGGCCAGTTGAGCCCATAATGGCTACTGCCTGACCTTTTTTTACGGTATCGCCGACCTTGACCTCAACCGATTTATTATGGCCATAGCGAGTGACATAACCCTTGCCATGATTGATCTCGACCAGGTTGCCATAGCCAAAACGTGAGCCTGCCCAGGTGACTACTCCAGATGCCACGGCAATCACTTCATTACCTTCCTTGCCAGCAAAGTCTATGCCGTTATGATGGGCAAGCCGACCGGTAAAGGGATCGGTACGAATACCAAACGAAGATGAAATCCAGCCACTTTGCACTGGTCTTCCCGCCGGTAAAACCTCAGCCTGGAGATTACGGTTGAGCAGCATATTTTCCAGCACGCTCAATTGATCACCACGATTCTCCAGCTGTACGGACAGATTATCCAGCAAGGCAATGAAATCAGGTACTTGCAGAGATTGTTGAGCAGTAATATTTTCTGGGCCACCCAGAGCCGGCGCAACCTCGAAGTTGAACTCACCATCATCCAGTCCAGCCATATTGGTCAGACGCTGACCCAAGGCATCCAGACGCATCACATGCGCCTGCATCTGTCCCATACGCAAGGCCAGCGCATTGAGATTATCTTCCGCCGTGCGTCTGGCCTCATCTATATCCAGCCGCTGTTTTTCCAGCTCATTCTGCAACGCGCCGCCCACCAGCATCGATGTTTCAGCTTCCTTGTAACCGATACGATAGCCGCTATAAAGCGCCATGGCAGGAAACAGGAAAAAGACCACGAATGCAGCTCCAAACAGACTGCGCCTACCAGCAGATATACAGCCAGATTGCCTAAAACACTTGGATACAAACAATATACTCATTAGCTTCCTATCCAATAGTTAAACTACTCATATCCAACCACGCAACCATAAAGAGTATATTTTCAGTATATACTTTGGCCTATGAGGATGCCACGTTCAGTACAGTCATTATTGGGTGTCGGTCACACTGCACAGCTACTAGAGCAGGTGAGGCTGCTTCAGTCTCTGACAACTCAGCTGCGTCGCTGTCTTGATAACGAGGCTGCCAAGCACATCCAGGTTGCCGCTTTTACTGACAAAACGCTGATAGTCCAGACCGACTCTGCTATTTGGGCTACTCGCTTCCGCTATCTCACCCCACAACTACTGCAATGTCTACATGAAACCACTCATATCTCGCAACTGCAACGACTTAAGATACATGTAGCGCCACGGGCCGAGCCTGACAAACCAATCCTTCGGCCTATGACCCTTTCTATGGAAAATGCCGCCATCCTGGACGCACTGGCAGATAATATTGATCATCCAGCACTACGTCATGCCTTGCAGCGGCTGGCCAGCAGAGCTAAGCAAGATCGATAAAAAACTTTCAAACAGCAGCAACTGGCTGGATATAGGAGATAGGCACTTGTTGTGGTTCATCGAAAGTAACTTCTTCCCAGGCATCCTTTTCCGCCAGCAGCTTGCGCAATAATTTATTGTTCAGTTCATGGCCTGACTTATAGCCACTGAAAGCACCTATCAGACTACAGCCAAGCAAATACAGGTCGCCAATTGCATCCAGAACTTTGTGCTTAACAAATTCATCATCGTAACGCAAACCATCTTCATTCAAGATGCGATAGTCATCCACCACAATGGCATTATCCAGACTGCCGCCCAAAGCCAGATTGCGGCTACGCAACATCTCTAACTGGCTCATAAAGCCAAAGGTGCGGGCACGGCTTACTTCCTTGACGAAAGATGTAGTTGAGAAATCGATACAGGCGTGTTGACTGCGGCCACGAAAGGCAGGATGTTCAAAATCAATCTCCATGGCAACCTTGAATCCATCAAATGGCTCAAACTGCACCCAACGGTCGCCATCTTCAATACGTATTTTGCTTTTGATGCGGATAAAACGCTTGGCTGCAGACTGTTCGACGATACCGGCAGACTGGATGAGAAAAACAAAAGGACCAGCGCTACCATCCATGATTGGCACTTCTGCGGCACTCACATCAATATACGCATTATCAATACCAAGACCAGCCAGGGCAGACAACATATGTTCGACGGTGGATATCCGCACATTATCCTTCGTCAAGGTACTGGACATGGTGGTGTCACCAACATTCTCGGCCTTGGCCTCAATCTCGACAGGTGGATTGAGATCGATGCGACGAAAGATGATGCCGGTGTCAACCGGCGCTGGCCGCAGGGTGAGATACACTTTCTCACCCGTATGCAAACCCACACCAGTTGCGCGAATCACATTTTTTAAAGTTCTTTGCCTTATCATTTTGCTCTATGTTCCATTAGAGTTACCTATGGCAACAAGTAGTTACACCTACCAAATCGCGCAAAACTATAGCACAGGGGCATGTTCATGCCTAGCGTCACAATCCGGCAAATCCCCTGGCAAAGACACTCAATCAGCCTGGCGGCGCAAAAATGCCGGGATATCCAGATAATCAAGATCACCACCGCCTTCCCGACTGAAACGTTCTTGGCTTGGCGGCTGATTACGCAACACGGTAGGACGATCCAGCACACCATAGTCAACCTCACTACTTGCATCAGAACGATTGACTACCAGACGTACCGGCTGTTCGGCTGGCACTGCCTCAGCCTGACCAAGGCCAGTGGCAACCACAGTTACCCGTAACTCGCCCGACATTTCTGGCTCGATGGCCGTACCAATCACCACAGTAGCATGCTCTGAAGCAAAGGCCTTGATGGTATTGCCCACTTCCTCGAATTCACCAATCGACAAATCAAAGCCTGCGGTCACATTGACTAGAATACCGCGGGCACCAGATAGATCAACATCTTCCAGCAGCGGGCTGGCAATAGCCATCTGTGCCGCCTCTTTGGCCCTGTTTTCACCAGTACCAATACCACTGCCCATCATCGCCATACCCATTTCCGACATCACTGTACGCACATCGGCAAAATCGACATTCATCAATCCAGGACGGGTGATCAGCTCGGCAATTCCCTGCACCGCACCAAGCAATACATCATTGGCCGCCTTGAAGGCATCGAGCAAGGTAATCTGCTTGCCCAGTACGGACAACAATTTCTCGTTCGGAATAGTGATCAATGAGTCCACGTATTGCTTCAGCTCATTAATACCATCATCCGCCACCTGCATGCGCTTCTTGCCTTCAAAAGGGAAAGGCTTGGTGACAACCGCAACTGTAAGTATGCCCAGCTCCTTGGCCACCTGTGCCACGATGGGTGCAGCACCAGTACCGGTACCGCCGCCCATGCCCGCGGTGATGAAGACCATATCAGCGCCTTCCAACACCTCGACAATGCGCTCACGATCCTCAAGCGCCGCCTGACGGCCCACTTCAGGGTTGGCGCCTGCTCCCAAGCCCTTGGTTACCGCGCCACCAAGTTGCAACACGGTACGTGCGCTTGATTTTTTCAATACCTGAGCATCAGTATTGGCGCAGATAAAATCAACGCCATCAACCTCCTGGAGCAACATATGGTCGACAGCATTACCGCCACCGCCACCCACGCCGATAACCTTGTTTACCGCATTTTGTGTTTGTGTATCCATTAATTCGAACATGATCTATCTCCTCGGCTGTATTGAATTTGCCTATTGGCAAAAAAGTTAAAAACTTCCCTGGAACCAGCTCTTCATCCGCTGGAATACACTGGCAATGCTGCTGCCACCATATGTCTCCGTCATCCCACTGCCACGCCCCTGCAAGCCAAACAACAACAACCCAACCCCCGTTGAATAAATAGGGTTACGCACCACATCCACCAGACCAAAAACGCCCTGCGGCAGACCAAGTCTTACCGGCATATGAAAAATTTCTTCTGCCAAATCCACCACCCCTTCCATCTTGGCCGAGCCACCAGTCAGCACCACACCTGCCGCACACAAATCAGCAAACCCACTACGGCGTAACTCAGCCTCAACCAGACTGAACAACTCCTCATAACGTGGTTCCACAACATCTGCCAGGGTCTGGCGTGCCAGACGGCGCGCTGGTCGATCGCCCACACTGGGCACCTCAATGGTCTCATCGGCGCTGGTCAGCTGCGCCAGCGCACAACCGTATTTGATCTTGATATCCTCGGCATGTTGAGTTGGTGTACGCAGAGCCACGGCAATATCATTGGTAACCTGGTCGCCTGCAATTGGAATTACCGCTGTATGACGAATTGCCCCTTCGGTAAATACGGCGATATCGGTTGTGCCGCTGCCTATATCAACCAGGCACACGCCTAATTCTTTTTCGTCCTCTGACAACACGGCATAACTGGAAGCCAGCTGCTCCAGGATGATGTTGTCAACTTCAAGACCACAACGACGTACGCATTTGATAATGTTTTGTGCTGCGCTCACGGCACCTGTCACCAGATGTGCCCTGGTCTCCAGGCGCACGCCGGACATGCCTATCGGCTCACGAATACCTTCCTGTGCATCGACTACAAATTCCTGCGTTAAAACATGAAGTATTTTTTGATCGGCCGGGATGGCCACCGCACGCGCCGCATCAATGACGCGCTCCATATCGCCCTGGGTTACTTCCTTGTCGCGAATCGCCACCACACCATTGGAATTCAAACTACGAATATGGCTCCCTGCTATACCCGCATAGACCGAATGGATCTGACAGCCAGCCATCAGCTCGGCCTCCTCTATGGCACGCTGAATGGACTGCACCGTTGACTCGATGTTCACCACCACGCCTTTTTTTAAGCCACGCGATGGGTTGGAGCCTATACCGACAATATCGATTTCATTATTCGCTGTAATCTCGCCCACGATCGCCACCACCTTGGAAGTGCCAATATCAAGGGCGACAATCAAATTTTTTTCACCTTTTCTGGACATGCTTACTCCTGCTCCCTATGACTGCCTGAACTGCACGGCAAAGCCATTGGCTTAACGCAAATCAACCCGCTCTACTGTGGCGCTACGTGGCGCCAAAACATGCGGCCATGCTCTCCTGAAACGCTCCATCCGTGCTGGATGTCCATTACGTCCAAGCATTAATTCCAGACCATTATCCAGGCGCAAACGCCAGGAGCGCCTTTCATCCATTACCACCTCGGCAATGTTGATCTGCAAATCCCACAACGCATGCTGCAACTCGATAAACTGTGTAGTCACCATTACCGAAGTTCCTTGCGGTCCACGCAAAACAGGCAAATATTCGCTACTCACATTTGCCGGATAAAAGACCTTGCCTTCCTGGTTTACCAGCCCGCCATCACCCCATCTGGCCAGAGCCTGCTGCTCCTGCACCTGCAAGTGCAATACATCTGGCCAGGTACGACGCACCTGCACACCGTATACCCAGGGCAACTCTTCCAGGGCGCTACGCACGGCATTGATATCTACATATAAAAAGCCGGCATCTGTATAAGGCAGGACTGCAGCACGAATTTCCTCTGCGGAAACATGCTGCAGATCACCCTGCACGCGCACAATACGCAAAGGCAAATGTTCAGGTTGCGCCAGCCACCAGGCAGCACTGCCAAACAGGCCAAGCAAGGTAACCAAACCCGCCACCCCCATCAGATAACCCAACCACAAGCTGAACTTCTGCTTGTCTTGCTTACGTTTGGCCTGACGTTTTTTAGCCATCACAGACTCCCTGCCAGGATCTGCCACACCAGCTCATCGAAACCGATACCTGCCGCCCGTGCTGCCATTGGCACCAGACTGTGATCGGTCATGCCAGGCACGGTATTGACCTCAAGCACAAATGGCCGACCATGCTCATCGAGCAAAAAATCCACACGCCCCCAACCATCGCATCCCAACAAGGCAAAGGCCTGCAATGCCACCTTCTGCATTGATTCCTCTTGTTCAACTGACAAACCACATGGGCACAAATAGCGCGTGTCCGCGCGACTGTACTTGGCCTCATAATCATAAAAATCTGTCGCTGGCACGATGCGTACTACAGGCAGGGCGCGTGTACCCAGAATTGCCACGGTATAATCTCCACCGCCGATAAACTGCTCGGCCAACACCAGGCTGTCGTACTTGGCTGCCTTGGCATATGCATTTGATGTATCACCTGCCACAGTCACTTTGCTGATACCGATACTGGAACCTTCATTGGCTGGCTTAACAAACAATGGCAAGCCAAGTCTTTGCTCGACCGCAGCAAAATCACTTTGCCCATCAAGCAAGCTGAATTCTGGTGTAGGCAAACCGGCTGCCTGCCAAACCAATTTACTGCGCCACTTATCCATGCCCAGGGCCGAAGCAAGCACGCCGCTTCCGGTATAAGGCAGCTGTAACAAATCAAGTGCGCCCTGCAACTCACCACTTTCACCGCCACGGCCATGCCAAACGATGAATACGCGGGAAAAGTCTTGTCCAATCAGTCTTTGCAAAACGTCATGGTCGGCATCAATACCATGCGCATCTATGCCGCACCGCTGCAGCGCTGCTAATACAGCAGCGCCACTGCGCAACGAAATCTCCCGCTCGGCCGACCAGCCACCCATCAAAACAGCCACCTTGCCGAAGTCATTTGCCGTGTGCGCCTTAACCATGCTCACGCTCTCCGACAATATGTACTTCCGCTTGCAACTCAACAGAGCATTGTTGCTTTACCGTGGCTGCCACATGTTCAATCAGCGTCTCAATATCTGCCGCAGTAGCCTTGCCTGTATTGACAATAAAATTGGCGTGTTTTGTCGATACACAGGCAGCACCTATACAGTGCCCTTTCAGACCACACGATTCGATCAGGCGGGCGGCATGCTCACCAGGCGGATTACGGAAGACAGAACCAGCATTTGCCTGACTCGTAGGCTGACTGGCCGAGCGTTTGCTAAGCAACTCACGTATCCGCACACCAGCTGCAGCCGCATCACCTTTCTGCAAACGCAAACTGGCGGCAACAAACCACTCATCGCTTGGGCCATGCACCTCACGATAGGCAATTCGATAATCAGCTGGCGTGCGCACATGCAGCTGGCCACTGCGAGCAAGAGTTTCCACCTGCTGCACCAGAGACCAGGTCTCGCCAGCAAAAGCACCTGCATTCATCGCCAATGCCCCACCCAAGGTGCCAGGTATGCCGGCAAAAAACTCAGCACCTACCAGCCCGAGCCGCGCACAAAAACGTGCCACAATGGCGCAAGGCACACCTGCCTCGACGCGCACCGTCAGCGCATCAATTTGTTCGATGCCATCAAGCAGATTGGCCGTTGCGATCACCGTGCCGCGTAGGCCACCATCACGCACCAGCAGATTGCTCCCCAGCCCCAACCAAAACACCGGCTCATCTGCCGGCAAGCCAGCAACGAACCCAGCCAGATCTGCAATATCTGCCGGTTGGTAATAACGATCGGCCGGACCGCCCACACGCCAGGTAGTATGGCGTGACATAGGCTCGTGCTCACGCAAAATACCTTGCAACTCATATCTGTAGTCAGCCGCCATCATGTAGCTGCCTCCAGCAATTTCTGCGGCAATGAATTGGCCACAGCACCGATATCACCAGCACCAAGTGTCAACAACACATCCCCTGCGCGCAATACACCGCGCAAGGCAGAAAACAGATCCTCAGGCCGTTCAACAAAGATTGGATCCACCAGACCACGGGCACGTATGGCACGACAAAGCGAGCGTGTATCCGCACCTGGAATTGGCTTCTCTCCAGCGGGATAGACCTCCAGCATCAGTAACACATCTGTGCCGGCCAACACTTGCGTGAAGTCCTCGAAAAGATCACGTGTACGTGAGTAACGATGTGGCTGAAACACCACAACCTGGCGTCGCTCAGGCCAGCTGGCATTGGCCGCCTGGAGCGTCGCGGCAACTTCGCGTGGATGGTGTCCATAATCATCCACCAGAGTCACCATGCCATCAGCCACGGGAATATCGCCATGTAATTGAAAGCGGCGACCTATCCCCTGAAAAACAGCTAAGGCGTTTCTGATGGCCTCATCGCTCACACCCAGCTCATAAGCCACAGCTATCGCTGCCAGTGCATTCAAGACATTATGCCGACCAGGCAAGGCCAGACTTACATCCAGACCGGCACCTCCCTGACGACTCATCACGCGAAAGTGATTGAGCAATCCATCCTGACGTATATCCACAGCATAAACATCTGCCTCCGGACTCAAGCCATAGGTACGCACTGGCCGCGCAATCTCCGGCAGAATTTCCCTTACCACAGGATCATCCAGACACAAAATCGCCAAGCCATAGAAAGGCAGATGATGGAGAAACTCGATAAATGTCTCGCGCAAGCGAGCAAAATCGCCCTGATAGGTAGCCATATGATCGGCATCTATATTGGTAACCACAGCCATCATCGGTTGCAGATAGAGAAATGAGGCATCACTTTCATCTGCCTCGGCCACCAGATAATGACTGGCACCCAACTGTGCATTGGTACCGGCACTGTTTAATTTGCCACCGATAACGAAGGTTGGATCCAGCCCGCCTTCAGCCAGCAAACTGGTAATCAAACTAGTAGTCGTCGTCTTACCATGAGTACCAGCGACAGCGATGCCATAACGAAAGCGCATCAGCTCGGCCAGCATCTCGGCACGCGGCACGATAGGAATACGCAGTCTTCGTGCCGCCAGAATCTCCGGGTTATCGGCAGAAACGGCGGTGGATACCACGACCACATCACAACCATCCACATGGGCCGACTCATGACCGATATACAGCTTTGCACCCAAGCTCACCAAATGAGTTGTGACTGTATTTTTCCTCAAATCAGAACCAGACACCTCGTAGCCAAGATTGAGCAAGACCTCGGCGATACCACTCATGCCAGAGCCACCAATACCGACAAAATGAATGCGCCGTATCCGCCCCATCGGACTGCTGTCACGGCATGTCGTCGTGCATATTGCGCTCATAGTGCTGCACTCCTCGATGTTGCCGCCAGACAGGCCTCGGCGACCATTGCGGTGGCTTCTGGTTTAGCCTGCTGCCTTGCTGCCCTGGCCATTTGGCACAAGCTCTCGCGACCGCTCACGACGTCAGCAGAAAATTTTTGTATTAGGGCGGCAAGTGCATGAGCATCAAGAGTATCCTGCGGCATCAGCAAGGCAGCGCCTGCATCGACCAGAACTGCCGCGTTACGTATTTGATGATCATCCACGGCATGTGGATATGGGATTAGTACTGCTGCCATGCCAGCCGCGGCCAGCTCACTGATAGTCAGCGCGCCAGCACGACAAATTACCAAATCCGCCCAGGCATAGACCTCTGCCATATCATCAACAAAAGGCATGATCTCCGCCTTAACACCCGTTGCAGCATAAAGCTGCTGCAGTTTTTCCACATGCAAGCGGCCACTTTGATGCCGCACTAAAGGCCGCTGCTCATCGGGTAATAAAGCCAGCGCCTGCGGCAAGGTCTCATTCAAGACCATGGCACCGAGGCTGCCGCCTAGCACCAGTAAACGCAGTCTGCCCTGATGTGTGGCATAACGCTGTTCTGGCATATCAAGCGCAACGATCTCCTTGCGCACTGGATTGCCGTAAGTGCTTACCCAAGGGGCTTCAACAAAGGCACCAGGAAAGGCCTGTATGGTCTGCTTGGAAATCTTGCTTAATAGCCGATTGGTCAAGCCAGCCACTGCATTTTGTTCATGGATCAGCAATGGGCAGCCGCTTAGCCAAGCCGCCACACCACCTGGCCCGCTAACAAATCCGCCAAGACCAAGTACTGCCTGCGGCTTACGCCGACGCAACACTTTAAGTGACTGCCATAATGCTCGGCTGATATGCAAGGGTGCCAACAGCCAGCCCAACAGACCCTTACCACGTAAACCAGCAATATTTATGTAATCAATATCAATAGCAGCCTTGGGCACCAATTCCGCTTCAATACCTGCGCGCGTGCCTAGCCAGCTTACTTCAGCACCCAGCCGAAGCAGCTCATGCGCCACTGCCAGCGCCGGAAACACATGGCCACCAGTACCACCTGCCATGATGAGTACACGAGGGGGATTCATCGCGCACCTCCCAGACGGTTTTCCCGGTCAACGCGCAATAAAAGTCCTATCGCTGTGCAAACAACCAACATGCTGGAGCCGCCATAACTCATCAAGGGCAAAGTCAGACCCTTGGTCGGCAAGACACCCATATTGACGCCCATATTGATAATCGCCTGCACACCAATAAAGATGCCGATGCCATAGGCCAGGTAGGCCGCAAAATGTGCCCCCAGTGTCGCCGCCTTGTGACCAATAACAAAGGCACGCCATACCACCAAACCAAACAAAACAATCACGCTCAACGCGCCAAGCAAGCCCAACTCCTCGGCCAGCACAGCAAACAGAAAATCCGTGTGTGCTTCTGGCAGATAAAACAGTTTTTGCACACTGCCGCCCAAGCCCACGCCAAACCAATCTCCCCGACCAAACGCAATCAACGCCTGGGTCAACTGAAAACCACTATTAAAGGGATCGGCCCAGGGATTCATAAAGGCTGTAAGGCGTTCCAGTCGATAAGCTGAGGTGGTTGCCAACAGGCCCAACACCCCACCAGCTGCAACCACCAGCAGGGCAAACATCCACAGGCGTACGCCAGCCAGAAACAACATGCCGAACAAGACAGTGCCAAGCACCACCAGACTGCCAAAATCAGGTTGCGCCAGCAGCAATACGGCAAACAGCAGCAGCACGGCAACCGGCATGAGAAACCCCTGCACCGAGTTACGTACCTGTTCACTGCGGCGCACCAGATAACCAGCTGTGTAGATAATCAAGGCCAGCTTGCCCAGCTCGGCCACCTGCAGATTAAAAGCACCCAAAGGAATCCAGCGCGTCGCACCATTCACGCTACGACCAATACCCGGAATCAACACCAACACCAGCAAAAACATACTGCACAACAGCAGCAATGGACCGAGTCGCTGCCAGACCAGTAGAGGAATCTGGCTCAGACCAATGGCCAGCAACACACCTGCCACAACGTAAGCAGCCTGGCGAAACAGATAATGAAATGGCGCACTAAATTTGCTATCAGCAATTGAAATCGATGCTGATCCCACCATCAACAAACCCAGGGACAATAGAGCAGCTACTGCCAGCAACAACACAACATCACTTGCTATTCTTTCGGCCTGCTGAGGATTAGCAGAATGAGATGGGCTCCTATAGCCACGCCAGAGTATGCCTTGTGCACTCATGCCGCCACCTCCTGCACAGCTGCCTTGAACACTTCGGCGCGATGGACATAATCAGTAAACATATCGAAGCTGGCGCAGGCTGGTGATAACAACACGGTATCCCCAGGTTGTGCCAGCTTCGCGCTTTCCTGCACTGCCTGCACCAGGCTGTAACCGGCATACACCACCGGCGCAGCGCCATCTATAGCCTGGTCCAACAAAGCCGCATCACGTCCTATAAGTACAACTGCACGCGCATAGTCAGATACCGCCTTATGCAACGGGCTGAAATCCTGCCCCTTGCCATCACCACCGGCAATCAATACAACCTTGTTGCCCGGCATACCTGCCAGTGCAGCTACAGTAGAACCTACATTGGTACCCTTGGAATCATCGAACCAATCCACGCCATTAATCCTGGCGAGCCATTGGCAACGATGCGGCAAGCCTTTGAACTCACGCAGTGCAGCCAATGCCGCCTGGCGGGGCATGGACAGTGCATCCGCCAACGCCAACGCAGCCAGGACATTGGCCCAGTTATGTCGACCGGCGATCTTGAGTTCATCAACAGCAATTATCTGCTCTGCGCCACAACACAAATAAGTTCGCCCATCACAGTCCGCGAGCCCGTAATTCTTGTCATCATCAGGCACTGACAAAGCGAACCAACGGATCTCGCGGCCAGATTCGGCCATGGCAGCAACAAGTTCATCATCGGCATTGAGCACCTGCACCCCAACGCCATGGAAAACACGTTGCTTGCAGGCTATGTAATCCGCCATCGCGCCATGACGATCCATGTGGTCAACCGAAAGGTTGAGCACGGTCGCAAACTTACACTCAAGCGTGCTGACTGTTTCCAGCTGAAAACTGGACAGCTCCAGCACATACAAATCAGGGCTGCCAGCATCGTCTGACTCTAATAACAGCTCCAATGCTGGTGTACCCAGATTGCCGCCCACCCGCACCTCAAGTCCGGCGGCAAGTGCCATTTCAGCCAGCAAGGTCGTCACTGTACTCTTGCCATTAGAACCGGTGATACCCACCACAGGCGCATCAACATAACGAGCAAATAACTCTATATCACCAAGCACTTCCACCCCTGCCTGCTGTGCTGCACGCACCGCCGGTTCATCCAACGACACGCCGGGGCTAAGCACAATGCGAGCCTGGCGGGCAAAGAGTTTTTTATCGAAAGGCCCGAGATAGATCGGTACATGTGGATATCTGGCCTGCACATCGGCCAGACCATGCGGCTGCATACGACTATCTGCCAGGACAAACGACTCCCCACGTCGCGCAAGAAAATGCGCTACGGAAAGTCCTGTCTTGCCTAAACCAACAATCATAGTCATATCAGCGTATCTTCAACGTAGCCAGGCCAATCAAAACCAGAATCACCGTAACGATCCAAAACCGCACGATCACACGCGGCTCAGGCCACCCCTTCAACTCAAAATGATGATGCAATGGCGCCATACGAAAGATGCGCCGCCCAGTCAGCCTGAATGAACCCACCTGCAAGATGACCGAGACAGTCTCCATGACGAAAACCCCGCCCATGATGAACAACACAATTTCCTGTCGCACCACCACAGCAATGGAGCCTAGCGCGGCACCCAAGGCCAAGGCACCGATATCGCCCATGAACACCTGTGCCGGATAGGTATTGAACCAGAGAAAGCCAAGACCAGCGCCGACCAGGCCGCCGCAAATAATCGCCACTTCACCAGAACCATGGACATAAGGCACGCCAAGATATGTAGCAAAATGCACGTGACCGGCAACATAGGCAAACACACCCAGCGCACCGGCCACCATTACCGTTGGCAGAATAGCCAGACCATCAAGACCATCAGTAAGATTCACCGCATTACTGCTGCCGACTATCACCAGATAGGTAAGCAAGATAAAACCCAGGCCAAGTTGCCAGGTAATATTCTTGAAAAACGGTACAATGAGCTGAGTTTCCACCGGCGACTGTGCGGTGTAATAAAGAAAGAATGCAGCGGCAAAACCAATGATCGACTGCAGCAGATATTTATGTTTTGCGCGTAAACCACGGGACTGTTTTTTTACCAGTTTAATGTAATCATCCAGCCAGCCGACCGCGCCAAACAACACCGTTACAGCAAGCACCAACCAAATATAACGATTAGTTAAATCTGCCCAGAGCAAAGTGCTGACGACTATCGCCACCAGGATCAAGGCACCACCCATGGTTGGCGTACCTGCCTTGGTCAAATGCGTTTGTGGCCCATCGCCACGCACCTGCTGCCCTATCTGGTAGCGACTTAAGTAACGGATCATCGCCGGGCCCAGCAGCAGAGAAATAAGCAGCGCAGTCAATACGCCCAAAATCGTGCGCAGAGTCAGATAATGAAAGACATAAAATCCACTGTGAAATTGTGTCAGATAGTCGGTCAGGTATAACAGCATCAGTTACCGACCTCCGCCTGAAATTGCAGCCACGACCAATTCCATTTGCGCACTGCGTGAGCCCTTGACCAACACGGTCACCTGCACGCCCAGCTCCTGCTGCAAATCCGCCAACAACATTTCCCTATCGGTAAAATGTTTAGCGCCTGAACCAAAAGCATCAACAACAGCCTGACTGAGCTCACCGATGGCATACAGCGCATCTATACCCGCGGCCTTGGCATACAAGCCTGTTTCCCTGTGCAGCTGCACGGCATTTACACCCAGCTCACCCATATCACCCACCACCAGAATGCGTGGCGCAGGGTATGCCGCCAGAACATCAATGGCTGCACGCATCGAGGATGGGTTGGCGTTATAGCTGTCATCGATAAGCCGAACACCATTGTCTGTCACAGAAATTGTCAGACGACCGGCAACGCCACGGATCTGCGCCAGGCCATTGCATATCGCTGTCAGATCTATGCCCAGAGCCAGACATGCAGCCGTCGCCGCCAGGGCATTCATCACATTGTGTTCACCGGGCAAGGGCAGCAATATCTCTGCCTTGCCTGCCGGCGTCTGCAAATCCACCTGCGTGCCTGTAGCCGTAGGCCGCCATTGTGCTGTAATGTCAGATTCGGCAGCCGCGCCAAAATAACTCTGCCTGTGTGTGCCGGCCATTTCACGCCAGAGATCGGTATAGACACCATCGGCATTGATCACCGCAACTCCGTTCTCACGCAGGCCGGCGTAAATTTCACCCTTGGCACGCGCCACATCTTCGACTGCACCAAAACCTGTCAGATGCGCTGGCCCTACATTGGTAATGACTGCCACATCAGGCTGTGTCAAATCAGTCAAATAGGCGATCTCACCAGGCTTACTCGCGCCCATTTCGATGACGGCATAACGGTGCTCTGGAGCCAAGCGCAATAAACTCAGCGGCACCCCGATCTCATTGTTTAAATTGCCTTCAGTAGCCAGTGTTTCGCCAACCTGAGAACAAATGACGCGGCACATCTCCTTGACCGTAGTCTTGCCGTTGCTGCCAGTAATGGCGATCAAGGGCGTATTACAATGTTGCCGCCATGCCGCCGCCAACCGGCCCAAGGCCCTACGCGTATCGACTACAATCAACTGCGGCAATGTACTGTCTACAACACGCTCCACCAACAGCGCGGCGGCACCTTTTGCCTCGGCCTCGCGGATATGCTCATGAGCATCGAAATTAGGCCCACGCAAGGCCACAAACAAAACGCCAGGTTTCATGGTGCGGCTATCGGTGCTGACACCAATAAAACCCTTATCTATACCTTTATGCTCCGCCGCCAACCAGCTCGCCGCCTGCGCCAGATGTGTACTGATACCTGCAGAAGAAATCTTGCTGGATAGCTCACGCATTATCACGCTCCTGCAGCGCACGCATCACTTCTATGCGGTCAGAAAATGGATACATCTTGCCGGCGATGATCTGCTCGGTCTCATGCCCTTTACCAGCTATCAAAACCACATCGCTCAGCCTGGCGCTACTGACGGCATGTGAAATTGCAGCAGCACGATCGCGCATGACACGGGCGGCATGCGGATTTTTCATGCCGCGCTGAATATCCTCGATAATTTCCTGGGGAGGTTCAT
This sequence comes from Thiohalomonadaceae bacterium, assembly GCA_041678005.1. Lineage (GTDB taxonomy): Bacteria > Pseudomonadota > Gammaproteobacteria > Thiohalomonadales > Thiohalomonadaceae > Sulfurivermis. Next base: position 28,086 of record JBAYOW010000006.1, on the reverse strand, counting down.
TACGTGGATTATCGTCAGTCAAGATCAAATGGTCGGACAGCGACTCGGCTAACTGCCCCATCAAAGGACGCTTGGCGCGATCACGCTCGCCACCACAACCAAAGACACACCACAAGCTGCCAGTGCAATGCCCTCGCAGCGCCTGCAATACCTGCATCAAGGCATCTGGTGTATGTGCATAATCCACCACTACAGTTGGCTGCTGCTCGCTACCAAAACGCTCCATACGGCCAGCCACAGTTTGCACTTGCTTGATCCGTTGTACGGCCGTTGCAAACGGCATACTACCTGCGAGCAAGGCGGCCAGTGCTGCCAGGCAATTGGCTGCGTTAAATTCACCAAGCAGCGCCGCGGTGATCTGCGCCTCGCCCCAAGGTGAGGAAAGCTGAAAACTGAGACCAGCAGCATTCAACTGTAAATCGTGGCCGTAAATTACAGAACCTTGTGCCTGCCTCGCCTGTGCGCCAAAACCATAGGCAATACAGGTCATCTTGCCGCTTAGCTCTGTGTACCATTGCGCACCCACGACATCATCCACATTGAATACAGCCACCTGCAGATCCGCACAATCAAACAAGCGCCTTTTCGCGCGTATATAGACATCCATATCGCCGTGGTAATCCAGGTGTTCATGACTCAAATTGGTAAACACGGCAACATCAAAGGCAACGCCAGAAACGCGCCGTTGATCAAGTGCATGAGAAGATACTTCAATGACTGCAGACTTCGCCCCGGCAGACTGTTGCAAGGCAAGTTCGGCCTGTAAAGTCACAGCATCTGGCGTGGTGTGGCCTGTTGAGTGGAGAGAGCCATAGAGTCCACTGCCCAAGGTACCGTTGACACCACAAGGACCGTCCACCGACAAGGCCTGCGCGATGAACTGACTGACTGAGGTCTTGCCATTGGTGCCGGTTACACCATATACCGTCATAGCCCTGCTCGGATCACCATACAGGCGGGCAGCGACATGGCCGAGACTGACGCGCAAATCCCGCACCGGCACAGCAGGCACTGCTGCATTGAGCAGCTCAACTGGTATCGCCTGTCCTTCCACCAGCACGGCCACAGCACCGCGTGTTAATGCCTCTGAAATATACGCGGCGCGTTGTTCATTGTTGCCCCCCAAAGAGACAAACAAATCACCTGGCTGCACCTTGCGGCTGTCCAGATTCATGCGACGCACGGCACAATCGGACGCAACATCAAAATCGGTCAGACCCTGCAATAATTCCTGCAATTGATAGCCTGTGGCCAAGGCCATTTGCGTCATCATAGGACACCTCGCGCAACTGGCCTGGCGGTCTGAACAGCAGGCTTGTTCTCTGGCGCATCCGCCAATTTCACGCCCATGGATTCCAGGTCATCAGGCGCGATATCCAGAAAACGCAGCGCACCACTCATTACCTTGCCAAATACTGGTGCTGCTACCTGACCACCGTAATATTCACCCTGTGGCTCATCGACCACCACCACCATCACCAGCCTTGGTTTACTGGCAGGGGCAAAACCTGCAAATAATGCCAGGTAACGATTTTCACTATAACCACCGGCAGTGGCCTTGCGTGCGGTACCAGTCTTGCCAGCGATCCGATAACCCGGCACACTCGCCCTGCTACCAGTGCCTTCCTTGGCTGTCGCCAACTCCAGCATCCGCCGCACCTGCTGCGTGATCTGTGGGCGCATCACTTGCTGGCTATCCAGCAAACCGACATTGGCAGGCAGCATAGTCGTCGCCGGCATCAAGCCATCAGCCGCCAGCGCGGCGTATGCCTGGGCCAATTGCAGCACAGTTACAGACAAGCCGTAGCCATAAGATAAAGTGGCCCGTTCCGTCTCACGCCAACGCGTAAAATCTGTAAGTGAACCAGCCGCCTCGCCAGGAAATGCGCTGGCTGTCATGCTGCCAAGACCAAGGCGGCTAAACATGTCCCACAGATGCTGTGGGGTTATCGCCAGACCCATTGTCGCAGCACCGACATTGCTTGATTTCTGGATCACGCGGGAAACGTCGATACGTCCATAATTATGTATATCACGCACCATAAAACGGTTATTTATACGCAGAAAACCACTGCCGGTATCGATTACAGTATCAGGGTGAAATTTGCCGCTTTCCAAAGCCGCCGCCACGGTAAAAGGCTTGATGGTAGAACCTGGCTCGAAGACGTCTGTAGCAACACGATTGCGCACGCGATCCTTGTTTAAATCATTGCGATTATTCGGGTTATAGGATGGCTGATTGACCATCGCCAACACCTCGCCACTGCTCACATCAAGCACCACGGCAGAGCCAGCGCGAGCCTTGCTATCCTGCACCGCCGCCTTCAACTCGCGATAGGCAAGATACTGCAGACGTCGATCCAGTGACAGGCGCAGATCCTGGCCAGGTCTGGCCTCACTTATACTCTCAATGTTTTTCACACTCCGGCCATGCCTGTCCTTGATGACACGCTTGCTGCCAGGCGTACCCTTGAGCCATTCATGATGCAATAACTCAATCCCTTCCTGACCGGCATCATCGATATTAGTAAAGCCGACCACATGGGCAAACACCTCACCAGTCGGGTAGTAACGCCGATACTCCCGCTGGCTTGCCACGCCGGTAATATCCAACTCCATTACTCGCTGCGCCAATTCAGGTGTGACATGTCTGCGCAAATAGACAAATTCACGCTGTGCGCGTTTATCCAGCAATTTCTCCAACGCAGGCAAGGGTATTTCCAGTAACTTGGCCAAGTCTGGCAAATGCTTGTGCTCAGCCAGCAACTCCCCGGGGTTTGCCCAGATTGATTCCACTGGCGTACTTATCGCCAAAGGCTCACCATGACGGTCGGTAATCATGCCGCGATGTGCTGGTACCACTACAGTGCGTAAAGCTCGCGCATCGCCCTGATTTTGCAAGAACTCACGTTTGACCACCTGCAAATCAACAACACGCCATGACAAGGCAAACATAAGCAGAGCAAACATGCCCAGAAGCAAATACCTGCGTCTATCGTAGAGCTGAATTGCTGTATGCTCACTCATGGCTTCACCAATACCACCGCTGATGGAGAAGGAATTTTCATGCCTAACTTATTGCGGGCAATCATCTCGACCCGGCTATGCGTCGCCCAGGTACTTTGCTCCAATTGCAACCGTCCCCAATCGACATTCAGCTCATCACGCTCACTTCGCAACATCTGTAATTCAACAAAAAATTTGCGTGCCTGATGCTGCGAGTACACAACTCCCATTGCGGAAACAAATACCGTACTTGCGAGCAACACAAGCAACAGCCGCCCGATCACGCCACTTTCTCCGCCACACGCAACACGGCACTGCGCGCACGTGGATTAGCGGCCAACTCACTGGCCCCGGCGACGATCTTCTTGCCCACGGCCCGCAGGCGCGGCCGCCATAATTGATCCTCACGCAAGGGCAGATCCGGCGGCAGCTCAGCGCCACGCTGCTGATAACGTATGAATTGCTTCACCCGCCGATCCTCCAGAGAATGAAAACTGATCACCACCAGCCGCCCGCCTGGTGCCAGCAAATCAATGCACTGCGATAAAAACTCATCCAACTCATCGAGCTCATGATTGATAAAAATCCGGATTGCCTGAAAACTGTGCGTGGCCGGATTTTTACCTTTCTCCCAGGCCGGATTGGCGCGCGCCACTACCGACTGCAAGTGCTCTGTACGCGTAATCGCCTGAACCTCTCGTTCCTGCACGATGGCACGGGCAATACGCCTGGCAAACCGTTCCTCTCCATACTCATGCAACACGCGAACGATCTCCTCTTCACTGGCCTGCGCCAGCCACTCAGCTGCACTCAAGCCACTAGCCGGATCCATGCGCATATCCAATGGACCATCGAGACGAAAACTGAAACCTCGTTCTGCCTCATCAAGCTGCGGAGATGACACCCCCAGATCGAGCAAAATACCGTTTACCTGCCCCATCCAGCCCCGCTCGGCCACCAAATTATTCAGCCGCACAAAACTGCCCTGCTCAATCACAAAACGACTATCCGTGGCAAAACGCTGCTGCGCCACAGCCACCGCTTCTGGATCCTTATCCATTGCCAGCAAATGACCGTTCGGCCCCATCCTTGCCAGAATTTCTGCCGCGTGGCCGCCACGACCGAAAGTACCATCCAGATAAATCCCATCTACACGCAGCCGCAATGCAGCCATGACCTCTGCCAGCAGCACCGGCTGATGTGGTATCACCATCAAAGCACCAAACTCTGCAACTCAGGACTTAACGCCTCATCACCAGCGAACACACCTTCAGCCAACATCTGCTCGACCTGGGCCTGCCAACGCGCCTCATCCCACAACTCAAATTTCCGCCCCTGACCCACCAACATCAACTTGCGATCCAGCCCTGCATACTCACGCAGGCTCGGCGCCAACAAGAGCCTTCCAGCACCATCCATCTCGGTTTCTGTCGCATAACCAATCAACAAGCGGCGCAACTTGGTTGTCAGCGGATTGAATGAAGGCAGGGCATCGATGCGCGCCTCTATCTCTTCCCATTCTGGCCGTGGGTAGATCCAGAGACAGCGATCGTCCGTGTGGATGGTGATCACCAGATTGCCGCCAGTGCGTTCCTGCAACAGATCGCGATAACGCGCGGGCATCGCCATGCGGCCCTTTGCATCCAGCGTTAATGTGCTCACACCTCGGAACAAACCTGCTCTCCTATGGAGGAAAACTCCATTTTTTTCCACTTTGAACCACTTCTTCACACTATAGAAAGTAAAAGACCTATGTGTCAAGGTAGAAAGCAGAAAATATTTCTTATCTGACAGATACTTAGCGCAGGTGGAAGAAAGTGGCGCAGACAAAAACCGAGGGGGAAACTCACCTCATTAAAATCAGTATGTTGGGGGATTAAGCTAATGTTGTTTCTGAAGAAAAAGAAGGGAGTCAGCCTGTAAGCCGGGTTCTGTCAGGGATGATCATTCCTCTGGATTGTGCGTCACCGCACATCTCAAGCGACCTACCCGGGAACCTGTGCGGGCCGCACATGCAGCCAGGCTGCTGTTCCCCTATTTGGTCTTGCTCCGAGTGGGGTTTACCCTGCCACGGACTGTTGCCAGCCGCGCGGTGCGCTCTTACCGCACCATTTCACCCTTACCGGCACCCTAAGGTGCTTAGGCGGTATGTTTTCTGTGGCACTTTCCATCGGCTCACGCCGCCCAGGTATTACCTGGCACCCTGCCCTATGGAGCCCGGACTTTCCTCCGCATCTTGCGATGCCGCGATCATCCAGCCAACTCCTTTACACATTATGGGGAGTACAAGCACATTCGACAACTGAAAAAACCAACTTATCCCACATATTTCGTCAGAGCGTGAGTTATGTGGGTCAAGCTTAAATCCGAAAACATCCCGCACTATCAAATGCCGTCCATCCATAGATATAAGGTAGTTATCATTTATATCTAACCCGGGCTCTACGGATTTCACTGAGCTACAACCTGACTAAATTTACTGAGCCAGGTTCTGAATTACTCAGTTTTGCCCATCTTTAATCTGCTGGAACTTGGTGGTTTTTTCAAAAAAGTCGAATTAATGAGATAATTGAAAAAAGTGAGCGATTCCCCTTGACAATCATAATTACCTATACTAGATTTTAAATCGAGATCAACGGCAAACCTGCGGTGACGTAGGGACGCAAAGCTTCCGGTCTGATAATAATTCAGATAGCGGAGTTGCCTCAAAGCCCAAGATCTCGGCCATCAGCCGAGACCTGCCTGCCGAAATTCAGGCACTCGTGTGATGGTCTTTCCAACAGTTGATTCGGGGGAAAGATCATGACCACTCATAGTATATCTATTAATACCAAGCCTTTGCACGGTCTATACCGTAGACGATCAGTCGGCAGTAACATTGCTGCAGGATTGGTTTTTCGTCTATTTATCTCGGGCCTCATCATCAAACTTGCGCCTGTTCTTCTTGCCTTTGTAGTTGTGCCTTTCTACAGCACAGCCTTGAACAAGATTTACGGGCCATTGCTCGATGCATTGAATTTAGCCTTTGGCGGCGTCTGATTTGCGGTATCATTTCTGCGGCATTATTGCATTTATGCTGCAGGAGGAAGTCGTGCCATTAAGGAATTTATTGCATGAAGACGAAAAAGCTAGTGTGTTGGTGATCGATGATGCACAAGAAATTCTGCAATTACTGGAGATCACGCTCAGTATAGATTACGAAGTTGTAACGGCCTGCTCTGGTGAGCAGGCTCTGGAGATTTGCAAGCAACGCCACTTCGACCTGGTACTGCTAGACCTGCTAATGCCAGGGATAAATGGATTCGAGACCCTGGCGAATCTGAAGAAGCTGCCCTCCTTCGGCAGCACACCGATCATCTTTCTCACCGCGCAAGATGATCTGGCGAGTGAATGCAGCGCACTGGAAATGGGTGCCGATGATTACATTACCAAGCCCTTCAAACCGAGCTTGGTACGCTTGCGTGTTGCCAATGTAATTGAGCGTATACGCTTGCTGCGCCACCTCACCCTGGCTTTGGCTAGCGCCGACCTGGGCTTATGGTCCTGGAATCTGGCCAGCGGCCAGATTCGCATCGCAGACGAATGGAGCAATAAACTAAGCGACGCCAATGGCAAGATCGCCAGGCGAGTTCAGGGTTGGACTGCGTTGGCTCATCCGCACTGCCAGGTGCGCATAGTCCAGGCCAGAAATGCCTATCTGGCAGGAGATCTGCCTGTCTTCGAAGCCGACATCCGTTTACGTGCCCTCAATGGCGAGTGGCAATGGTTCAACATCTACGGCAAATCAGATAATCATCTCTCCCTGTTTGGCACTTATCAAAATATCAATGCAAAAAAAACAGCTGAACTTGCCCTGCTTGAAAGTGAGGAGCGCTTGCGCCTCGTCATGGATGCCACCGGCGAGGGAGTATGGGATTGGCGGGTGAATGCGCCAATAATTAGTCACAACGCAGCATGGAATCGTATGCTTGGCCTTACTGAAAAAACACAGGAACATAGCATTGATTTTGCCCACTCGTTGATCCACCCTGATGACCTGGACGCCTACCGGTCGTCACTGGACGCCTGCCTGGCGTATAATCAGCCATTTGCCATTGAATACCGCATGCAACGCGCTAATGGCTCCTACATCTGGGTAAGGGATCATGGCAAAGTTGTTGAGCGGACAGCCGCTGGTGTAGCGCTGCGGCTGGTCGGTGCTATGCAGGACATTTCCGCCAGCAAGCTACTAGAGGAAAAATATCGCCGCCTGGCATTGTTCGATACCTTAACCGGACTGCCCAACCGCCGCCTGCTGCTCGATCGCATGGAGCAAACCGCCGGCCAGAGCAAACGACTGAATGCGCTAGGTGCGCTGCTGTTCATTGATATAGATCGGTTCAAGCAACTCAATGACAGCCTTGGCCATGATTATGGCGACATGATGCTGATCGAGGTGGGGCACCGTCTGCAGTCCTGTGTTCGCCACATGGATACTGTAGCCCGCCTTAGCGGTGATGAGTTTATAGTCATGTTGCCACTGCTCTCGACAGAGCGCAAAGAGGCGCTGCATGCCGCCCAAGCGATCGGCAATAAAATCCTGTTTGCACTCAGCCCACCATACCAACTCAAGGAACACAGCCACCACAGCACACCCAGCATCGGCCTGACCTTGTTTCCCAGTACACCAAATGAAAAGATTGAAGACATACTCAAGCGAGCTGATAAGGCCATGTATGAAGCCAAGCGCCAGGGCGGCAACCAGCTGGTGATCGACTACACACTTCCCCAAGTTGCTATTTAATCGCCCAGAGGCCTAGACGACCAATACTCGCTGCCAGCTTCAGACGTGCCGCCAGCAATCCAGCATGAGCTTCAATACGGCGTTGCTCCGCCGAGGCAACGGCACTTTGTGCACTGAGAAGCTCGAGGATATTGCCAACGCCGGCGCGAAAGCTGCCCTGGGCGACCTCAAATGAACGACGTGCGCTATCGAGCAGTGTGGTGGCCGCCTTGATATGTTCATGCTGGGTATTCAGCAATTGATAGCTCTTCCAGACTTCTAACGAAACCTGTTGTTCGAGGCGCACCAACTCAGCGGCCTGGACAGCTGCCTGACTGTTGGCAGTACGCACCTTGTAGCTGCGGCCGAAGCCTTCAAATAGTGGGATATTTACCTGTACACCCACGACGTTATCGCGCAACCTGGCACCGGTCGATGGATAACCGGAAATCGGGACATACTTATCCTGTCGGCGGTCGCTTGCTTCACCAAAAAGTACCAGATTCGGACTACCTTCGGCGCGAGTGGCGCGCACACGAGCTTCAGCAGCCTGCACTTCAGCGCGGGCAGCAAGCAGTGCCGGATGATGAGAACGGGCGTCGCCTATGAGATCAGCAACGCTTTGCTCAGGCAAGATGGGCAGTGCTATGTCACGTTCAGGTACAAGCAGCGACGTATCTGGAGAAAGGCCGATGGCAGTAGCCAAGCTACCCAGGGCAATCTTCATTTCACCCTCGGCGGTAACACGCTTGAGCTTGGCATCAGACAGGGCAACTGCCGCCTGCAATTTGTCGGTCAATGCCCCGACACCAGCGATGTACTTGGCCTCGGTCGCCAGATAACTTTGCCTGGCTGATTCTTCTGCCGCACGGCTGGCATGCAGCAGGGCCTGCGCAGTTTGCACATCGAAATATGCTTGCGCAGTTTCGAGCAAGACATACTGAATGCTCAAATCGTGACTGGCGTTGGCGGCTTCGAGCAAGGCACTCGCCTGGTCAGTATTGGCGCTGCGCATACCAAAATCAAACAGCATCCAGTCCAGGCGGAGGCGGCTACTACGTGTGCGTGGTCTGTTCTTTTCATCAAGGACAGAATATTCTTCATCGTAAGTACTAATGGACTTTTGTGCGTGATAACTGACATCTGCCGAGATGGTAGGCAGATAGGCCGAGCGGGCAACGCCCAATAATGCCGCTTGTGCGCGTGCCTCAGACCAGGCAGAACGAACCTTGGGATTCTGGCAAAGGGCGCGCTCGATCGCCTCGGTCAGTCCCAGTGGTGAGGACAGCACAGCAAAATTACAGGCTTCTTCCGCCGTCTCGTCACCAAATGCCCGGCTGGCAGTGACAGCGGTATATGTTTCCGTAACAAAAGGGTCAAGCGGCAGCGCCAATGCCTCGGCACAAAAGAGAACCAGTCCGAGCAATAGTCCACGGCACAGGCACGAGCAGATCACCAACCGCCTCCGCTGTCTATGCTGGCAAGGTCAAATTGAGACACCGGCAGATCACGCAGTACACGGCCTTGTTCAAGAACGATGACACGATCGGCACTAATTATCGTTTCCGGCCGATGGGCGACGATAACCCGTGTGACATTCAGCTGCTTGATCGCTTGATTGACCTGCTTCTCGCAAGATATATCAAGATTGCTGGTGGCCTCATCAAGGAAGAGAACTCTTGGTTGCTTGTACAGGGCCCTGGCAAGCAGGACGCGCTGTTTCTGGCCACCAGAAAGGGCAGTACCCATATCGCCGATCAAGGTGTTATATGCCATCGGCATCGCACTGATATCGTCGTGGATAAACGCCAGTCTGGCACATTCTTCGACCAGCGCAAAATCAGGGCGCTGGTCGAAAAAGCTGATATTGTCAGCGATCGAACCTGCAAAAAGAACGTCATCCTGCAACACGGTGCCTACCATGCCGCGCAATACATCGATACCAAGCTGATCAACACTGACACCACCAACCAGCACCTCACCTTCGTTCGGCTTGCGAATACCGAGCATGGCGCTAATCAATGTAGATTTGCCACAGCCTGATGGGCCGACGATCGCCACCGACTCACCCTGCTCGATCTTCAGGTCGATGCCGTCAAGTACCCAGGGCTCACTATCAGCATAACGGAAACGCAGACCACGCAGTTCAATAGAGGCATCCAGTTCACTACCATCATGTAGTAAACCAGCATGCGGCCCAGTGCCAACCTCAGGGTCGGTAAAGACGATATCGGCGAGTCGCTCGCCATGTAATTGCAGCATCTTGAGGTCAACCAACTTATCGATCAGCGCGCTGACACGCGAATCGAACTGATCCTTGTAGGCACTGAAGGCCATTAACGCACCAACGGTGAAATTACCATCAAGGATCAGTCTGGCGCCGAACCAGATGACCAGGATGCGTTCAACACCAAACAGGATGCCGTTGATCAAACGATAGAAAATCTGCAGCTTCTGGTTGCGCAAGTCGGCGTTGATCTGGTCGACAAGCAGGCTGAGCCAGGTCGAGCGGCGTTCTTCCTGACGCTGAAAGAGCTTGATACTGCGTACGCCACGCACGGTCTCGAGAAAATGGCTCTGTTGCTTGGCGGCATGGATGATCTGCTCTTCCGTTGCATTGCGCAGTGGCCGATACCAAATCCAGCGCACTACAGCATAAATCACCATGGCACCAACCGCGATCCAGGCCAGCAACGGGGTGTAGATGAACATCATGGTCAGCGTGACGACTGTCATCAAGCCATCGAGAATGCCTTCAACAAAGGCGGTAGTCAGCGTCTTTTGAATGACATCAATAGAGCCGAAACGAGAAACAACATCACCCAGATGGCGCTTTTCGAAATAGTCGACCGGCAGACGCAGCAAATGACTAAAGACATTGGCACGCCACTGCACATTCAAGGTCGTCGACATATGCATGATCACCCATGAGCGCAGCGTACTTATACCCTGTTGCATCAGCATCAACAGACCAAAGCCCAGCGCCAGAGTAGTCAACAGATCACGATCACCAGATACAATGACATTGTCGATCACCCATTGCAGGAAAAAGGGGCTGACCAGGGCGAAGACCTCAAGCGAAACTGCAAGCAGCAGGATTTGTCCTAGCGAGCGATAAAGGCCAGTGACATGACCCCACAGATCACGCAGGCGTACACGCTGACGGAATACGACCGGTTTAAACGCAGTATTGGGCCATAATTCCAGCGCCACACCAGTAAATTGATCAGAGATCTCGTCGAGACTCAGCTTGCGCAGGCCAAAGGCTGGATCGTGGATGGTTACCGTATTGCGATCGACCGCCTTGAGCACGACGAAATGATTAAAGTTCCAGTGCAGGACACAAGGCAGACGCAATTGTGGCAGGTCTTCCAGCTTAAGTTTAACAGGGCGCGTAGTCAGATTGAGTGAATGCGCCAGCTGCATCAACTGACCTAGCGTACTGCCCTTGATCGAAACCAGGAAGATGCGCCGTAGCGTAGCAAGATCAGTGCGCAGCCCATGAAAACCGGCAACCATGGCAATACAGGCGAGGCCGCACTCGGTTGCCTCTGTTTGCAGGATCAGCGGCAGTTTGCGACGTAGACCAAAGGAAAGCTTATCTAGGAAAGTCATGGCGGCCGGAAAGATGTGATTAACAGGCAATCAAAGCTTGCCACTCAGACTGAATAAGGGCTCTAGCACCCATTCGTAGAGCCGACGCGTCTCCTGCAGCACATCGGCCTCAAGCAACATGCCAGCCTGCAGCGGCTGGGCAACTCCGTAGGCTTCGATACTCTGCTGCTCAAGCGCGACACTGATCAAATAAAGCGGTTCACTACCCTGCGCCTCAACGCTTGGTGGCATCAGGCTGGAAATCTCGCTTCCCGACAGTGCCGTCTTGGCAACAGATGTCACCGTGCCGCGGGCATGGCCGAATTTTTGATAGGGATAGGCCTGATAGCGCATCAATGCCGTCACGCCGGGGCGGACAAAGCCAACTGCTCGACTCGGCGCATATAGTTGTGCTTCCAGCGGACTACCTGCAGGGATGATGCTCATCAGCGGCCGTCGACCATCGACCATCTGGCCTACTTCAGCGACCACGGCCGTGGCCGTACCATCGATCGGCGCAGTAATCGCCAGCACCCGCCGCCCTTCGCTTTCGTCCAGTTCCTGATTGGTGGATGAGATGACGCGTTCGATCTGAGCCAGCTGGTTTGCATGCTTCAGACGCAATGCGGAAAGATTTTCCTGACGCATGTTCAACTCACGCCGCAAGGCAATCTGTTCGCGCTCGATACTCTTCAGGCGCGACTGCTGATCGAGCAGCTCCTCGCGCTTTTGCTGTTGCTGTTCACGTGAGATGTAATCCTGTTCGAGCAGGGACTGATAACGCGCACTGGTCTCTTCGGCCAGGGCGACCCTGGCGCGCTGACCTTCGAGCAAGCTGCTGATTTTGTCCAGCTCACTTGTCAATGCCGCTACCTGCTTGCGCAATCCATCCTGCTCCTCGCTATGCAGTTGCTTGGTGCGCTCCAATTCATGTTTCAGTGATTCCCGGCGAACATTGAGTTGTTCACTGATACTGGCAAACACCGAGCCCATCGTACTTTGCCGATCACTGGAAATAAGATAGAGGGTCTCGCCGGCTTGCACGGCCTGTCCTTCGGCCACCAACTTCTCGGCGACAATGCCGTTTTGCGATGAATATATCCGTAACAATCCCGCAGTTGGTACCAACTGGCCGGTAACACTGCTGCGCTTGGTGTAGCTACCCCAAGTGAACAACGCGATGAGTGCCAACGTACAAACTGCTGCCGCCAAACTGAGCAGACGATAGCTCATAGGACGAACAAGGAGGATGTCACCGTAGGATTTGGGCTTTTGCGCTTCGAGCGCCGCGCGCCTAAATAGAGGTTGTTCAGCCATGCATGATTACTTGTCAGCTGATTAGCCGGTTCGCCAATCTGGCGACACAGCAATGTGTTATTGAATCGTGACTAAAAAACAAGACATCGAGATATGGCACTTCAGTTTTTTACCCATCAGGTTCAGCAAGTAGTATGGCGAGTTTACCGCCCGATACATTTCACGCCTGCATACAAACAATAGCTGTACAGCTATTGTTTGGGTGTGGCGATTATGTGGGGCGAGAAAACAGTCACAATTTGCCGATCATGTTCGCTTGAAGTAAGAGCAGCAACGGGGCATTAGGGGGGATAAAAAACTTAACATGCCCCGCGCTGCATTGGCACTAATTACTATGCGGCACCACCAAACAGACCGCCTAGCAAACCACCGAGCAGACCTGTGACGGTCCCGACCAGACCTGAGACCAGGCCCAGCACTGGTGACAGCAAATTGCCGACCAGACTCAGTACAGGGTTGAGAAGGCCACCGAGCACGCCGCCGAGATCCAGCACACCACCGGCAACTACTTCAATTTCAGTTTTGCTAAGTTCTTGAATCGCCATGCTTTTCATACTCCTTGTGTTTGTTTATGTAGATTGTAAAGATTGCCACCACTACCTGTGGTGGCTGGCATTGCAACATGTGCAATGTGGGTTTGTATCTGGCGTAACGTTTTAAAGCTCCGCTTAAATAATGCATAATACAAAGCACCGAGTTCATAATAATCATTATTAGCATAATTGCAATATTTTGTTTTTGTCTGAACATGAAAATACAGCCTGACAAGTTCGGCTTGTGAACACTGGATCTCTATACTTCCAGCTCACAGCAGGCACCAACAACTCTTTCACTTTCGCCGCGTACCGCACACCATGGATGACATACAATGCTGAACTTGATATGCACGGATTCTCTCTATGTCTTATCCTGAAGACATGAATGCCATAGCACTCCTCTTCTGCCTGGTCGGCTTGTTCTACATCCTGTCATCTCGTCGGGCGGCCAGGATAGAGCGCCTGCTTGCCCAACTTACCGAAGGCAAAGAGCCCACTCACAGCGGTGTCCGTGGCCCCGATCTGATAGGCCGGATCGGTAAACGGCTAGATGCAGCCGTTACCAGGCTGGTCGAGGAGCGTGCGCAATTGTTGGCCAGCGAAGAGCGCCTCAAGATAGCTTTGCAAGGCTGCGATATAGGCATTTGGGACTGGCATCTCGACAACAGCCATGTCTACTACTCCACACGCTGGAAGTCCTTGCTCGGATATACCGAGGATGAGGGACCAGACCATGCCGAAATTTGGCTGAAACGCGTCCATCCTGATGACCTGGCCAAAGTGTCGGCAGCTATCGATGAACACCTGTCAGGGCGTAGTGAATTGTTTCTTTATGAACATCGCCTGCGTCACAAAAATGGTGGCTATCTATGGGTGCAACAAAGCGGCGTAGCCCATCGTGATCCGGAAGGTCGTGTCATACGCATGATCGGCGCCATGATGAACATTTCCCGCCGTAAGCAGACAGAGGCAGAATTGCTGCAAAGCCGTGAAGCCTACCGTTCGGCGGTCGATGGCGTGACAGAAATAATTTTCCGCACAGATGTTGATGGACGCCTCACATTTCTGAACCCAGCCTGGCAAGAACTGACTGGGCACACTGACGAGGACACGCTTGGCATGACACTGACCAGCCTTGTCCATGACGAAGATCGCCGTGCAGTGCGCCGATTCTTCCTGGAACTGACGACAAGTCTGCCTGGCGACCTGGCCTGCACCTTGCGCCTGCGCTGTAGTGATGAGTCCTGGCGCTGGTTTTCACTGCGCTTACGTGTCAATGTCACGAGTGAAATACCACTGGTGGCTGGCGTACTCAGCGACATCTCGGCACAGAAGGCAAGCGAGGCCGCCTTATTACGCAGCAATCGTGAACGTGATGCAATTCTGACTCTGGGGCCAGACGGCTTTATCTTTGCCGATAAACACGACACCATCAACTTCGTCAACCCGGCATTTGTTGCGATGACCGGCTTGCCTGCCGCTGAAGCCGTCGGCAAATCTCTGACCGAGCTGGAGCAGCGCTTGAGCCACTTGAATGGCACAGCACTCGGGCTTGCCACAGACGACGAAAGCATGGAAGGCACGATGCAACTGTCGCACCCTCGCAAACAGGTTGTTTTCTGGCTGGCACGTGTACTTTATGAAGCTGGCGGCGAAATTGATGGGCGAGTGGTCTACCTGCGAGACATCACCCGCGAAAGCGAGGTCGATCGCATGAAGAGTGATTTTCTTTCAACAGCAGCCCATGAATTGCGTACACCAATGGCAAGCATCTTCGGCTTTGCCGAGTTATTGCTGTCACGCGAATTCGAGCCAGAGATGCAGCGCGACCTGCTTCAGAGGATCCATCGGCAAACTAAAATCCTGATTAACATGATCAATGAACTGCTCGATCTTTCCAGGATAGAAGCGCGCGGTGGAAAAAATTTCCACCTGCAAATTCAAGACATTACACCTGTAGTGCTCAATGCCATGGCTGCACAATATGTCCCCACAGAATCACACACGCTGGAATTCGACTGGCCGAAAAACACACCCAAAGTAAATGTCGATACTGAAAAACTTATGCAGTGCATAACTAACGTCCTGGGCAATG
Organism: Thiohalomonadaceae bacterium; assembly: GCA_041678005.1. Taxonomy (GTDB): domain Bacteria; phylum Pseudomonadota; class Gammaproteobacteria; order Thiohalomonadales; family Thiohalomonadaceae; genus Sulfurivermis. The sequence goes on along the minus strand of JBAYOW010000006.1, from coordinate 12,776 downwards.
CATTCAAATATTCACCCGCAGGCGGTGTGGTTCGCCTCAGTGCCACACAGCGTGGCGAGCCAGCCCATCCCTGGCTTGGCATAGCCATTACTGATGACGGTATCGGCATGACGCCCACACAATCTGCACATATCTTTGACCGCTTCTACCGTGCCGAGCCCAGCGGCGCGATCCACGGGTCTGGTCTCGGCATGTCCCTGGTCAAGGAATATATGAAGGTTTTTGCTGGAGAAGTTGAAGTCAACAGTGTGCCTGGCAAGGGCACGACGATCACACTCTGGCTACCAGTTATTGCCGTACCGATAGAACTGAAAGAGCATGTCACATGAATGCAAGGCTGCGGATTTTGATAGTCGAAGACCAAAGTGATTTACGCATGCTGATACGCCTCGCACTGGAACCACTTGATGCGGAGATACGCGAGGCCACCAATGGAATGGAAGCCTTGCACACTGTGCGCAACTTCAAGCCGAATGTCGTCATTCTGGACGTCATGCTGCCTGGCGAACTGGATGGTTATCAGATATGTCAAGCAATCAAGCATGACCTGCTGACCTGTTCGGCTAAAATAATCATCGTTAGTGCGCGGGGGCAAAAAGCTGACATCGACAAAGGCTACGAGAGTGGTGCCGACTGCTACCTGGTGAAACCCTTCAGCCCACTGGAATTGCTCAAGGAAGCGGCAGACGGCTGAGCAAAAAAACAAGGGAGGAAAGGCCATGCCATTCCTCCCTCTTACAACCAGTATTCTGTCAGACTGAAAAAATCAAAAATGCAAATTAGCTGATTTCCTCCAAGCCTGACAATTTATTACAATGCCGAACCAGGAAACCTCAGCGGCCAACCAGACCGGTAAAGGAGCCCAGCAGAGAACCCAACAGACCGGTAACGGTACCAACTACTGCACCGACCACAGCGGTAACTGTGTTCAGCAGGTTACCCACGTTCAGATCCAGACCCAGAATTGGGGTGGCAGCATTGGCACCAATGCCAATCAGCAGCCCGCCGGAAACTTCTTTGATTTCTTCCTGCTTCAGAACTTGAATTGCCATTAGAAAAGCTCCTCTATTTATTTATAGGAAAAACAATATACTGACGCAACTAAGCTAGCCCTGACAGGGCAGATTCTACAGCTGCGCCTATGTAGTGCCTGGACAGATAAGTCTTGTTCATCGCACTACGAGGTCGATTGTATGTTTCATTTATTTCATTTTCAAGCGGTTTCAACAAATTTTCTGTTATCTAGATTTATGTTTTTTATGCAACAGATCCCCACTCCTTACACCATGGTCAATTTGTGCTGTGAACTCTGATTTTCTGATCGCTCCCACGCAGGGAGACGTTGGAGTATTTAAAGGGTGATGTATTGGCGAGTTAAAATCTGGCTTGAGCAAGTTGCCAGACCTGCATTTTCGTTGTATTTAGCGCGATACAAACAATCTTAACGAACTAATTGTGGCGCACCGCAGGACAGATCCATGGCTGTCACATCGGCAGCGGCCAATTGAATACCAAGAAGTGCGCAAACCAGTTCTAGCACGCTATCGAGCAGGCCAAATATTGGTGTAAGCAAGGCTACTATTCCCTCTGCCAAATCATCCAGGCCAAGTCCTAGCCCAAGCAAAGTGACCTTGAGTGTATCCTTGTTTATGTCTGTAACCAGCTTTTCGCCGAGACCGACTGTCGTCAGTCCTTTTTCATAGCGATAGGTGTTATCAACACCAAATGGCCCAATGAAATCATGTGTGCCGCCTATTACCCCGGGCAAATCAACTGTAAGCTTTGCCGTAGCTGTGATCAGGCCAAGTACATTCAGCAAAGTCGCTTTTTCCACCTTCGGTGGCTTGGTGCGATTTTTCATCGCCGCATTGCTTACTTCGCCCACGTAGATACGGGCCCCGCTTGTAGCCGCGCCGATTGTCACGATACTGTCTTCGATTGGGTTATTGCATTCGACCTCTTCAAGCCAGGCATCACCGGCTGCAGCTTCGATATATAGTGGCAGATGAACCAGGCCGCCAAGAAGTTTCCCTACCGTAAAATCAAGCCTGAGACGCGCCTGGGCGGAATGTGCCTGGGTACGCCATTCACCTGCGGCATTCTGGCCAGGCGGGCCTATGGCTATACTTGGTGCCTCAATTACGGTCAAGCCCAGATCCAGGTCGACCAGACCAGGCAAATGGAGCCCAAGCCCAGGGATCTCGATGAAATGATCATCATTGGCAACCATTGCCGACATTGTCACCAATTCTCTTAGATTGATGGCAACATTTACGGCATCCTCACCATTTGCCAGATCCACCTTGAGCAGGTCACTCATTTTCAGACGCAGGTCACCGCCGGTTTTCATGGCTAGCAGATTCAGGTCAGCCACAGTTGCACCAAGCCCGGCAATATTTTTTTGCTCAAGCGCTTGCGCTGTTAGTTCAAGAAGTTCGCCTACAGTCAGATCCAGATCGAGCAATTCCTCAACTGTGCCGACCTTGCCATGCGCCTTGATCAGCTCGAGCAGTGTGACCGAAGTATTGACCAGACCTTCAAAGCCAGCAACGGAAAGGTTTACAGAGGTTCCAAGCAGGCCGCCTAGCAACCCATTAAGCATGGATCTTGCAGTATTAAGATCAACCAGTTTTGTACCTATAGAAAATTCAGCTATTGGCTCACTGCGCCGGGCGATGGCCAGCGCCGACAGCTCACGACTACCAAACATAAAGAAATATGGCTGCCTGGTGGTGACGGTAACCTCGACCGCATTGCTGTTATCGACAGCATACTTGGGCTCGAACCTGTCTTTGGGGTCTGCTGCCGGGTTTTTGGCATCGTAATAGCCGACGATTGCCGACAGCGTATTCTGTTGGCTACCAGGCAACTCAAAATTAATTTTTGCTGCAATTTCGACTGCCAACGCATGCGCATCCGCCAGATTATTGGTAGCCGAGAGGGCAGCGGTATCGGCGACTGTTTGCAATTCACGCTTGGTGTAGAAGAGACTGCCAAGATCAACAGCCAGCAAGCCCGCACCAATTACCAGCGCCAGGGCCACGGCAGCCATGATGCTGATGGCACCGCACTGTTGCCGCCTACCTGGTGATTTGATACTCACTGGCCCGGCCTCTCAGGGTGAGGACTGGGCATCGGCAATCGAAGCAGAGCCGTCGACACGGCCTATCGTGCTGGTTTGCCTGTATGTATCAAGGTAACGCTGATAGCTGCGCGCCGCAACTTCACCCTGCATGGGCTGCTCATGACCTGCAGCCAGACCAGAACGTTGCAACTCAAGTATGGAGTTGGTAGTCGCACCGATCTCTATTTTCGGCAGCTCAGACCGCTCGGCGGCTATCGTTTCTTCTATTTCCTTGTCCAGTCCATGGACGGGACCCAGGACAGCAACCAAACAAGCACCAAACATGATTTTAGGCAGATTCAGCATTTCGTCTCTCCTTGATTGTACGCTGAGCCAAGCAAGCTGAAACATAGCCTTGCAGCAATTCAAATGACAATGGTTTGGGGAAAACAGTAATATCAGGCGGCAGTCCGCCGCGCTCTTCGATCTCGTGTGGCTCCAGGCCGCTCACAACGATCACATTGAGTGCACTGAGAACCGGATCAGCGCGCAACACCTTGATGATTTCAAAGCCATCCACGCCAGACATGCGCAGATCCGTGATCAGCAGGTCAGGCGGCCGACGACCAATTTCCACCAGCGCCTCATAAACACTGCTGACGAAATGATAATTTACTGGCAAATTCCAGCCCGGCAGTGTCAACTTGTAGAGCTGAAGCATATCCTCATCGTCTTCCAGCACCAGCACCGAGTAATCTTCTTTTTTGATGGACTCGACCGAGGCCATCTCGCCCATGCGTTGCTTGATCAGAGCTTGTACCGAGCTGTGTGGCACGCGGCGATGGCCACCGTCCGTCTTCCACGCCTTAAGCACACCGGCTTCGACCCACAGTTGCACGGTTCGCAAGGACACATGCAGCATCTGCGCAGCCTCGCGAGTGGTATAGTAAACTTCCATATCTTCAGATTTTTTATGGTTTTGTGATTTTTTCATTTTATTCGGATTTCCATTGCCAAGCCTGTAATAACAGAAGCACTATGAGAGATATTTCAATATTAGCATATTCCAGCATTTCTTCCTGATTTTTAATTAGATTGTGGCGCTCTTCCTTCTGCAGTGTTCTCACGGATGCGCCTAGCCTCTTCCCGCATACTGATACGTTGTGTTTCATCAAAGCCATATTTCTGCATAGTCTGTTCGGCACGAATGATATCGCCTTCCAGCAAGAACCAAAGCACGAGATTTGCCCCAATCTGCTGGTTATTGGCATCCAGTTCAGCTGCCTTGTGCAAATTAAGACGAGCTGCTTCGCGCTGGCCCTGCAGCAGTTGCAGATAGCCAAGGTCGTTCAGGATGCGCACATCTATAGGTGCAAGGCTTGCTGCACGGTTGAGTGCCTTGGCTGCAGTGGTAAAATCTTTTTCTGCTGCGGCGATCAGCCCAAGACCATGATAGGCCTTGGCCGAGGGATCCTTCTCCACGATCGCCTGATAAATTTGCCTGGCTTGGGCAAAATCACCTACCTGGCGGAGCGCATCGGCGCGCATCATTTTCACGCGATGGTCATTGGGCCAGCGTTGCTCGAATGCATCGAGATGTGCCAACGAAGCAAAAAACAGACGCTTTTGTTGCAAACCAGAAATTACCTCAAGATAAAATTCCGGGCTGTTTTCGTCGTGGTGCTGATCTTGTCGAGGCTCATCCACTGGCACCTGGGCACACGACGACAATGCCACAATAAGGCTGAACAGAAAAAATATCCTCATGCCAAACTTCACGTTGTATTGCTCAAGGCCCTGAGCACAGCCAAAAAGCCAGGGCCAGCGGTGATAACAAGCAATCCTGGCAAAAGAAAGAGCACCATCACAATCACCATGCGAGCTGCTAACTTGCCGACATATTCCTGCATCTGGAAACGTTTGTTCTCGGCCAGGCGTTGGGAGAATTGGCGCAGTGGTTCCTGCAAACCAGCACCGTAATGATCTGTATGACAAAGCAATGCCACCAGGTCGCTGATATTATCCACATCAAGCTGCTGCGCCATCAGCTGCAGTGCATCTGTACGCGAACGTCCGCTACGAATAGATAGGTTGACTGCCGCCATCTCACCCGCAAGCACCGGCAAACCCAGCCGTGGTTCTTCGGCAAACATAATGATGGCCTGTTCAATATTTATACCAACACTGTGTACCATGCGAAGAAAGTCAACGAAGATCGGCAACTCATCTTCCAATAGTTTCATCCGGCGCTGCGCCAGAAAGCGCAGGATATAGCGCGGTGCCAGTATCGCGACAATAGTCAGCGCCACACCGCCCAACAGATTTTCCATCGAGCCCTTGAGCATCTCAAATGCAGCAAAGCCAACTACCGTAACCACCACAGCCAACAAGCGCAAAGCATAAAAAACCACTAGAGCACGCAAACCGCGAAATCCTGCTCTGTTCAACAGAAGGCGATCTTCTGACTCGGTTTCACTGACACTGGTATCCAGGCTGATTTCTGGCAGTCGACCAGTGAAAAAAAGTACGACCTTTTCACTAAAATCAAGTTCATCCTTCTCCTGCACGGTACCGATCCCGGATATCAGGATAGAATCCAGACGCTTGAATCTACGCTGGCGCAGGATTTTTCTTTGTGTCTTGATAAACAGCGCATAAGCCAACCCGCCCACGCCCAACACGGCCAGGGCAACGCTGGTGGCTACCAGCAGAGGGAACAGTTCTGCATTCATCAGTCCAGCCTCGCCATGCGAAACAGAATAGTCATGCCGACAATCTGCAGTCCAAGCACCGAAAGGAGCACCTTTTGGCCAGTTGGATCTTGCCAAAAATTAAGTAGGTAACCAGGATTTGAGGTCATAATGAGAAATGCCACAATCATCGGCAAGGCACTCAGAATCCAGGCGCTGGCGCGCGTCTCCGAAGTCATCGCCTTGAGTTCCTGCTGGCTGCGTTGTCGTTCGCGCAAGGTTTGTGACAAACGCTCCAACACCGTCTGCACATTGCCACCATAGCGAATGCCCAAGTGAAATATTGAGGCAACAAAGCCCAGTTCCTTGATCGCATAAATATCGGCGACCTGCACCATAGCATCTTCCAGTGACTGACCGGCTTGCGTACGCAGCATGATCTGCTGGGTAATACCATACAAAGGCTCATCGCATTCCGCACTGGCATTACGAAAGGCAAGCTCGAGGCTATTACCAACACTTAGTATACGCACCACGCTTTCAATAAAATTTGGCAGCCGGTCGATAACTTTTTTCTGGAACTGCCGAATGCGCCAGCGCAATACCATGGTCAGCAGCAGCGGATAGGCAACCACGGTCAGCAGCAGACCTGAAAACAGGCCAAAAGCAAACTTGGCCAACAGAAATGACAGCAGTGCCATCACGAGTAGAACGCCATAAATTATTGGTGTTGGTTCCATCCCTGCCCGTTCCAGATAGCTTTCGAACCAGGGCGGCAACCATTCACCATAGTCGGATGACGCTCTATTACTATTTACCGCCCCTTCATGTTTCGCCAGCAATTCATTAACGCGTTTGTCACTGCTCGATGGATGCACAACCTGGCGCAAGCCCTTGCCAACCAGGACGAAGACGGCGATCAGCAAACACAGGCTGGCCAACAACACCACCCAAATCAGGCCAGGCATTCTAGCCACCGCCCTGTCGGCTGCTAAAATTCGCATAGCGTTTCAGCTTTGGTGATTGCGGTCGACACTCGCTGATGAAAATTCCATCACGCCCATTCAAAGCCGATTCGAAGCGAAACAGATCCTGCATGGCCACCACATCATCCTGCATGCCGACCACCTCGCTGATCGACATTACACGACGGACGCCACTGGACAGACGAGAGAGCTGAATGATCAAATCGAGTGCGCCAACAATCTGACGCCGCATATTGAATACACTACCCTGCAAACCGCCAAAGTTCAGCAGCATCTCCAAACGATCCAGACAATCGCGTGGGGAATTGGAATGAATCGTTGACATGGAGCCATCATGGCCAGTATTCATCGCCTGCAGCATATCGGCAGCCTCATCGCCGCGCACCTCACCGATAATAATTCGGTCAGGACGCATTCGCAGGCTATTGCGCAGCAACTCGCGGGCGGTTATTTCGGCGGTGCTTTCCAGCCCACCAGGTCGTGTTTCCAGGCGCACAACGTGCTCATGCTGCAACTGTAACTCAGCTGCGTCCTCGATGGTGATCACCCGCTCGCCTTGCGGGATATACTGAGCAAGCATATTGAGAAAGGACGTCTTGCCCGAGCCAGTACCACCACTGATCAGGATGTTGCACCTCATCTCGACTGCGTGACTGAGAAATTCATGCATTTCCTGGTTCATGGAGCCATAGGCAATCATATCGGCGGCCTGCAGTGGCTGAGCGCGAAATTTGCGGATCGAAAGTACCGGCCCATTCAGCGATACCGGCGGGATGATCACGTTAAGCCGCCCACCATTGGACAGGCGTGCATCGACCATTGGACTACCCTCATCCACCCGCCGACCCAGTGGCGCGATCATACGCTGGACTATGCGCATCAAATGATTGTTATCAATAAAGCGGATCCGGCTTTTCTGCAACAGACCGTTCTTCTCGATAAAAACTTCCTTATAGCTATTGACCAGGATGTCGGCAATGTTATCGTCGTTCATAAGCTCCTGCAGCGGCCCCAGGCCAGTCAGCTCATCAGTGAGCTCCTTGACGACAACCTGGATGTCAGCGGCATTCAGAGGTGCCCGATACTGGGCAACAAAATCCTCGACCTTCTGTGCGACAAATCGTTTAGTTGCCTTGGGTGTCCAGCTTGCAAAATCGACGCCCAGATCCTCGATCTGCTCGACCAGATTCTGATGAACCACCGCCTTGATGTCATGGAACTCATCAGACTGCTGGAACTCCTCGCGCGGATCTCTGCCCAGTGCAAAATTGAAATCCATCCAGTTAGCTCCTGATCAGCCCCAACAAACGCTCGCGCCAGCCCGCAGCAGCAGCTGGTTTGATATGTTCTTCCTTACCATCTGTAATGCGAGCGGCCAGTTTGCGTAGCACGTTGATATAGGGATCGTTCGGTGCCAGGTCGTAGAGCAGCTTGCCCTGATTGGCGCATTCGATCAAACGTTCACTGCGTTGTGGTAGCTCAGCCACCAATTGCAGTTTCAAATACTGTGCTAATTGTGCTGAAGTCATCTCAATGCGCGCATCGTATTTACCAGTGAGCAGGCCAATATTTTCTGTTTCCACACCGCGTTCGCGAAAACTCGCCAACAACTGACGAGCCTAAAAGAGTGAGGGAATACTTTGCTCACTCACCAATAATGTCTGGTCGCTGGCACCAAGTGCATAAAGCAACAGATCGGTACCAGCAAACCCTCCAAGATCGATGATCACTACCTTGAAATAGGATTTCAACAAACTGAGCAAGGTCATTGCATCTGCTGGCGAGACATCACGCAGCTCCGCCAGATTCTGTGGTAGCGTGAGCACCGAAAGACCACTTTTATGATGCGCAAAGGCCGAATTGAGCAAGGCATGGTCGAACCGGCGCAGGCTGCGTACAGCATCGACGAAACTGAAGTTGACCTTGGTGTCCAGGTAGAGTGCCGTATCTGCGGTTGGAAAGCCAAAATCCAGCAATAACACATGCTGTTCCGGAATTATTTCCTTCTTCATCAACAAAGCAAGATGCACGGCCGCCAGCGAGGTTCCCAACCCTGGCCTGGCGCCGAGCAGACTGACCATCTTTCCGCTGGTCTTTATCGAGGTGTTTTTGGTCTGCTCCAAAACCTGGCGCAGTGCACGACAAATCACCTCTGGCGATGACTGCAGATCAACAAAATCACATGCCCCGGCGCGCATCGCCTCGATGACTAGGGCACTGTCTGCCTGTTGTGAAAAACCAACAATACGCAGGCGTGGATAGGCAGACAGCAGCTTAGCAGCAAGATCGGCTGCCTGGCCTGGCTTGTCGTCGGTGAATTCGATGAACACCACCCTGGCCCCCATCGAGCCCACCAACTGAGTGAGGACATCGCTATTCCAGTGCAACCAGACCGATACACCCAGACTTTGTATTGCGCTGCTGAGCTTTTTAAAACGAGCTTCCTGGTCTGCGACAACTATGAAACGTTGCTCCATATCTTTCTTCTCCATCAACTTACCAGGAGAACCCAGTTTAACGCTTATCCTCTCTACTGGTGGGCAGCAGCCATTCGCTCCAGATATTTTTGTCCTTGCTGTTGGCCATCTCATCGCCCGGCATCGGTCCAAGCTCGGTACCGACAGCAAATGCCCTCACCAGGCTGGGCGTGACCACGAACAACAGTTCCTTGTCCTCACGTGAAAGACTGACACTCTTGAAAAATGCTCCCAGGAGCGGCAAATCACCAAGCCCTGGAACCTTGTTTACATTACGCATCATGTTCTGACTGACCAGGCCACCGATGACAAAACTTTCACCATTGCCCAACTCGACACTGGTGGTGGCACGGCGGGTAGTTATGCTGGGCACGCTGACACCATTCATTACAATGCCGTTCTCAAAATCCAGTTCACTGACTTCCGGTGCCACCGTCAGGGCAATCCGATTGGGGGCAAGTACGGTAGGCGTAACCTGCAGGCGAATACCATATGGCTTGTACTGAATCGTGGTTGCGCCCAGAGACTGCGGTACCGGTACTGGAAACTCACCGCCAGCAAGGAATTCTGCATCACGGCCACTCTGCGCCACCAGAGTAGGGCGCGCCAGGGTACGGGCAAAACCATTGCCCTCCATTACTCCAATGACAGCGAGCAGGTTTCTGCCTGCGTTGCCTACCAGAATATTGAGTGCCTGATTGACCGCCATTTCCGATTCAATATTGATTGAGCCTCTCGAACCTTTTGGTGCACGAGTAAGGCTTGCGCTGCTCAGGCTACCCGGTGCATAGCTGCCAAAGGTAAAGCCAGTGCGGTCAGAAATCAGGTTGAGACCTGCCTTCTTGAGAATTTTACGGCTGAATTCAACCACCCGTACATCGACCTGCACCTCGCCGCCGTATGGCATTTCAGTGCGATCCATTACCGTTGGTTTGTCATCACCGGCACCATGAGCAGCATATTGACGCGCCACGTCCAGTGCCACCATATCCTCTGGCATGCCGGTCAGGATGCTGAGAACACCGGATGACTTCAACTGCAAATTACCGGTTGACTCAGGCAACTCTGCAACGGGCTTGCCAACCCGCACCATATGATGACCAGGCTGTTTAACACCGCGCTGCCAGACCCATAGCGTTGTCACGCCGGGCTTGTTGCCCTGCAGCAGGAATTGCTGGGCACCGACGGCCTTGACACCGGCCACTTCCTCATCACCAACAGCCAGCCGCTCAATGGTATTTGCTGTTTCCAGCACGCGCTGAGCGCCGGCAGTCATTTGCAACTCTCCTGCTGGCAAGGGCTCGGCAAATGCCTGCTGCAGACCAACAACAAGCAATGCAGCCAACAGCCTGCCAAGCCAATAGATATGGCGATTATTTATTTTATTCATTGCCCCGCCCTATTCCCTTTCAAGCTGAAACTTTCCGTCTTTGCCTTGAGCCCATGCATCACCTGCACATTCACCTTCGGCACTCGCACGGCTGCGGGCGCAGACTTGTCAGATATATCTTTGGCAGCAGGTTTCTTGCTGGACGCGGTCTTGGTCAAATCACGCAGACTGATCACCTGTTCTGGAACGGCCTGCTGAGCTGCCTGCTGAGCTGCCAGTTGAGCCACTGTCTGAGCTGTAGTGGCCTGCTGTCTGCCAGTTACTGCCTGTTCAGCGATCTCGCTCTCATCCTTGGCAAGATAGGGATCAGCCTCGGCCTCAAGCGGGCGCAAGGCAAGCAACAAATGCCCGACCTCGGCCGCCAACGCCAGTTTGTCGATGTCTGCAAACGGCACCGCCAGCACCGCTGTGCGTGGCTTCTCGGCCGCCGTGCTCCTGGATGGCGTTTTGGCTTCAGGCTTTTTATCTGGCCCAAAGGCGATCACCCGCAAATTGGAAAGCAACAGACGTGCCTGACTGTCGTCGATTTCTTCACTGCTGCGGCGAAAGGTGGCAAAGACATCGACCCGGTCACCAGGTGTCAGGCGATTGCCCACCGCAATGACTTCATCTACCTTGATGGCTACAGCTCGCTCACCTTCTGCGAGGATTTGCGGGCTGGGCTGTTTGCTGGCTTCAAGCCGCTCCATCAACAATGGCTCACCTGCGGCGATCTCAACCGGTGTAGTCCTGCCCGCCAGCTCATCGATATTGTTGTAGCTACCAGCAGGCCTGGCTGGAAATTCCAATAGCTGCAGATTCTGCTCGCTGAGCTGACTACCTGCGGGAATCTGCCTGGCAGCGACGACGACCTGCTCCATCATGGTCGGCTTGGCGGTGGTGATTTCCTTGCTGAGCACCCAAGCGTAGACCGCCAGGACAACTGCTGCAAGCAGCAACAGCACTACTATCACTTTTTGCACCTTGCCCAATTTGCCTTCTCCCTTATCGATTTATTAAAATTTTTATCGATCTGCTCTTAGTTAGATAGAGCCAATATCCTGTATTCCGCCTTGTTTCATGCTGGATTTTATGCGGGGCAGATATTTACAGGCACACAATGCGCGCCTTGCCAAAACCCATCGAAGCCATGATGCAGGGCGCGCGGTGCACACCGCCAAATAAAGAAATACCACGCCTGCTCAGTTCTCCAACATCACCGTCGCGCGGCCAACCAGCTGATCCGGCAAGATTATGCCCAGGCCCGGTAGCGCCGGCACAATGGGATTGCTGGCATAGTCGTAGACCACCATCACTTCCAGGCATGGATAAGTGCAATTGCCAGCGGTCACCACGGGTGATGGTGCACGATTACCCAGCCAGGACAAACTATCTCTTGCCACAGCCTCGGCTGCCCCAGCACGATCGTTGACATCACGCACGGCAGCACGCGCACCTTCATTAGCTGCCTGCACCAGGGAATGTTTGACAGCAAAAATTACGCCATAAGCGACGATGCCGTACATCACCAGGAAAAACAGCACAAAAACCAATGCGAATTCTATAACTACCGCACCACGTTGGGCCTTCTGGGTTTTTCTGGCAACCATATTCAGCACCTCCACGTTATATAGTCAAAGCAGGCAAGGCAGGCACCGCAAGCCATCCCCAGATTTGTGGGATAAGTGCAAGTGCGAGACAAGTTCCGTAAGGAATGCGCCGACGTGATGAGGTTGTTGAGGAAACAACCGGCCAGCTCATCGCCCAATAGGGCCGATAGATAAGAAATAATGCTATGACGCCTGCCAGCAACGAACCATAAAGCAAGACGCCTAACAAGGTGGGCAAGCCGCCCAACCAAGCAATGACAGCGAGGAACTTTACGTCCCCCGCCCCCATCCATTTCATTGCATACAACGGTACGAAGCAGACCAGGACTATGGCCGTGGCGATAAGGGCCTCAAGCCAGCCTGCGCCCAGCGGCATTTCGCCGTACAACAGGGCATAGGCAGTCGCGAAGATCAACCCTGCCAGCAGCCAGTAATTGGGCAAGCGATGAAAGCGCCAATCCTGCACCGCCAGGGTACCAGCCCAAAGGCTAAGAGCCAGCTTGACCACCAAAGCCATCCTGGCCAGTCCGTATCCGAATCTCGCAGTCGTCCTTTTTTATAGCTTGCCTGCGATTTCAGT
>JBAYOW010000005.1:0-90269 GCA_041678005.1 Thiohalomonadaceae bacterium | reverse complement strand
ATTATTATTAGATCCCCCAGGAAACAGCCTGACAAGGCGTATTATTAAAGGATTTGCATGGTTTATAATACTGTATTATACAATGAAATCATGGGCTTAGCTATATTTCAGGGGCGACTAATTTGATTCTTCAATGAAGTTTGTGACATAGCTATCTCCCCTATCTCCCGAGATTTTTCATTATTAACCCATGAACTTTGGGTGCGTGGATTGCAAAGCCCATCTATGAACTTCACTCACCAGTATATATCTTTCAATCAGCAGGTTTGCCACGTTTGCGTAGTTGATAATGACTTATCCCCTTGATGATTTCATGCAAAGGCAGCGCGCTGAATTCACCAAAATTTTCTTGTACCGCCTGCAACAAACCATAAATATCCGCAATCTCATCTGCCTGCCCCACCATCAGAGTTTCACGCAGGCCAGACAGACCACCACACTGAACCTTGATCTCCTTGCCATGTGGTAAGTGGCCATCGATATGTTTCAGCTGTAAGGCAAACAAGGCCTTCTCGCGCAGCAAGCTCAAAAACTTCAAACACTGCTGGCGAGCTGGTGGAGAATTACAGGACACCGCCTCCTGCTCGGCAAAATTGCGCTTTTGCGCCTGTGAACAGTCAGCATAACGGGACAAAATCGCCTTGGCGTAGGCACATGGATCATCGTTATACATCATATCCCCAATATTCATATGGATGCTTATGCAACAATTCAGTCTGAAATCTATACTACTTCTTCATGGCTTGCCGTGGTGATCCTGGTGGATAGGTGTAACGGAATCTCTTAAGGATGACGTAAGGATAGCGCCAGCATTGGCAACGCCTCTGACTGCTGAAGTTATACAACTGTTTTATATTCAACTTCGCCCTTAGCGAAATAATGTATTCTGCTTTAACCCGGGTTTTTTAGTGCGTATGATGATGTTTATTTCAGCTACTTTGAAAAATACCTGCCGTGTCTAACAAAATTAATTATGGTGAGGCATTCACCGACTATCTGGAACAACAAATTCCATTTTTTGCCGACCACCCGCTGATTCTGGGCTGGTTGCTGCTGCTGGCGGTGGTAAGTCTTTCCCTGCTGGCCCTGCCAATCACACGTTACCATCTGGTGCGGCTGGTGCTTCGCCTCGTCAAGCATGGCAACCATGTTTGGGCGGAAAAACTGCATGAATCCGGGCTCTTCCCGCGCCTTGCCTGGGCTGCGCCATTACTGATTTTTTATCAAGGGCTGCAGTTTATTCCCATTTTGTCACCAGAAATGATTGGGTTTTTCAGTCGCCTGACGCAAGCCTCGCTGCTACTGGTTGCCGTGCGCTCGCTATCGGCCCTGCTGGTATCAATAAACAGCATATACACCACACTGCCCACCGCACGCAGCCGCCCCATCAACAGCTATCTCCAGGTCATCAATATCGCCGCGCATCTTCTCGCCGCAGTCATCATTGTGGCGATCCTGGTTGGCCAGTCGCCCTGGTTATTCCTCAGCGGCCTAGGCGCGATGACCGCTGTCACCATGCTGGTATTCCGCGACACCTTGCTCTCGCTGGTGGCCGGCATGCAACTTACCGCGAATGATTTGATTCGTCTTGGTGACTGGATAGAGATGCCGCAATTTAGTGCTGATGGAGATGTGGTTGATATCTCTTTGCATTCGGTCAGCGTGCAGAATTGGGATAAAACCATAACCATCATCCCGACACACAAATTTCTTGATCATGCCTTCAAGAACTGGCGCGGTATGCAGGAATCAGGTGGACGACGAATCAAGCGTGCAATCAATATAAATTTAGCCAGTATTCGTTTTCTTACCGAAGCAGAAATCGATCACTTTGGCCTGTTTGCCCTTCTGCAGAATTACGTCGCGCAGAAGAAAAAGGAGATCGAAGAGCATAATCGTGAGCACGATTATGCCAAGTATCTAATCGTCAATACCCGCCGCCTGACAAACATTGGCACCCTGCGTGCGTACATCATCAACTATCTGCGCCAGCATCCAAGAATCCGTCAGGATATGACCTTCCTGGTCAGGCAATTAGACCCCACATCCAAGGGTTTGCCGATAGAAATCTATGTCTTTGTCGCCGATACAGCCTGGGCAGTCTATGAAGGCGTGCAGGCTGATATCTTCGATCACATCCTCGCCATCGTACCTGAATTCGGTTTAAGTGTTTATCAGGAGCCCAGCGGGGATGATTTTCGCCTGCTGTCCAGTAATCCTGGTTAGCCTGTGTATTTCACCAGAAAGCGCGGATGATGGTGCAGTGAATACAGGCTGGATCTTATGAACCCAGCTCATCTTTGTAGATACGCCAGGCCTCTTCAATCTGTTCTATAGCATTTTTCAACCTTAACTCATCCGCGTTCTTTTCTTGTGTAACAGGCAGGGAGGTAGATTTATTTACTGATTTGGCTGCCGACGGTGATGCAGCTAACGAGATCAGGTGCAATGCTATTGCACTTATATTGTCACTATGTGGATAGGTATTCTGTTCGGCACGCATAGCCATGGCTTCGAGGATATCATCCAGTGCGCCTTCCGCGCCCAGCAATAAACCCAACTGAGCATCATCCAGCGCCCCCCATAGCCCATCTGAGCATAGCAATACCCTGTCGCCGACCTGAAGGTTCTTGCCTGCGCCCAGCTCCACTTCCGGCATCTGCGACTGACCGCCGACACATTGCGTGATGCTGCTGCGGCAAGGATGCGTATCGCGTTCGGCGTGACAGATCACTCCCTGCCGGTACAACTGTTCTACATAAGAATGGTCATTGGTGCGAAAGATGGGCAGGCCACCTCGAAAGATATACAAGCGGGAATCACCCACATGCGCCCAATCTATGCGGCCATTTTGAATCAGGCATAAAACTGCTGTTGTACCCGGAATAACATCACTGCCTTGCTTATCCGCCCATTGCACCAGCGCATGATGGGTCGTCTGAATAATGGTCGTGAAAAAATTCTCCACCTGCTCAATCGGGCGCTCGCTGCCCAGATATTGCCGGCGAACTGTATTCACCAACATTTGTGCAGCCAGTTCACCAGATGGCAAACCGCCCATACCATCCGCCAGAACCAGCAAAACTCCTTCTGCTGTCTCAATTACATCGAAGCGATCCTGATTACTGTTACGGTTACCCAGATGATTGGCGATAGCTATTTGATAAAACATCATCAACCCCTCAACCAGGGCAAGCTGATGTCACGGGTCAGTAATTCAAGAAAAGAATCACTGCGCGAGCCTGGCTCTTCTGGTGGCTCTTCACGATTCATAGCTTCCAGCAGTTGACCGACATTTTGCGGGCGCAGCAAAGGGTCCACTTCCATAGCCCAGTCGATGGCCTTGAGCAAGCAGGCTGAATACTGCTTCCTGAAGCACTGTGCCGCAGGCTTCAAGATGTCTTTCATACGCCGTTCATCGGCGGATGGCGGCGTACCGCCATCGATACAGGCACGCATGGAAGCGCCGACTGCATATAGATCACTCCATGGCCCCACATAGCCGCCAATACTCAGCTGCTCGTAGGGAGTGAATCCAGGCGTAATGACTTGTGTTGGCTGATATTTGCGGCTGTTCTGCATTTGATGTACTGCACCAAAATCCAGCAGCAACGGATTACCACCAGGGCGCAAAAAAATATTGCCGGGCTTAATGTCCAGATGCAGCAAGCCCATCTCATGCAACAGATTGAGGCCATCCAATAGTGGCGGAAATACTGTACGGATGAATTTCTCGCTCAAGCCACCGCCATGGCGCTTGATGTAATCCTGCAAGCTGATGCCTTTTTCATAGGTCATCACCATATACACCGTGCCATGGGCACTGAAAAAATTTATCACATTGACAATATTTGGATGTTTTACCGTCGCGAGGGTACTGGCTTCCTGGAAAAACATACGCCGCCCCAGGGCGAAATTCTCACCGCTTTCTGCTTCATTCTGAGTAAGTACAGAGACACCATCATCACTACGGAAGGCAAGCTTGCGCGGCATGTATTCCTTGATGGCAACTTGCTCGCCATTCGCCATATCTTTGGCTAGATAGACTATGCTGAACCCACCTCCGCCAATGGTGCGCGTGATCGTATAGCCATCTACAATGGTGCCCTCGCGCAAACCAGGATTATCGTGCGTAGCCTTCATTTGTATTTATCCGCCAGGCCTGTTGCAAGTGTAAGATGGTCATTTAAAAGATCTATAAACAAGTCCCTCAAGGAGTGTACATGATTCATAGCATGACGGCATTTGCCCGCAGTGGATCCCAGGGCGACTGGGGCAGCCTCACGATAGAACTACGCACGGTAAACCATCGCTATCTGGAATTATCCATGCGACTGCCAGAAGAGGTGCGCTCGCTTGAGCCGCGCCTGCGCGAGCATATTCAGCAACACCTGAGTCGTGGCAAGCTGGACTGCACCGTTCGCTATCAAGCACCAACAGAATCCGCCTCCCTGCAAATCAATCAGGAACTGGTGGCTCAACTGGGCCAATTGAGCCGTGAAATTGATGGCATGCTCTACAACCCTTCGCCGGTAAGTTCCCTTGATATCCTCCACTGGCCTGGTGTACTGCTACTGCCCACACCAGAACCAGAGCGCCTGCACGATGAACTCATGACACTGCTGCAAAGTGCCATCGACGAGCTCACCAGCACACGTGCCCGTGAGGGGGAAAAATTAAGGGAGCTAATCGAACAACGTTGCACCGCAATGAGCGAGATCATCGCCAGGCTCAACACTCAGCGTCCTGCTGTACTTGCACGCTTCCGTGAACGCCTAACCAATCGTCTGGCAGAATTAAAGGGAGAGCTGGATAGCACGCGGCTGGAGCAAGAGCTGGTAATACTGGCACAACGCCTCGATGTGGAAGAAGAACTCGATCGCCTCACTGCCCATCTTGATGAGATTCGTCGTGTGCTGACCCAAAAAGAGCCTGTAGGTCGCCGCCTGGACTTTCTCATGCAGGAACTGAACCGCGAGGCCAACACCCTTTCCTCCAAATCACAAGATGCGGAAACCACCCGGGATGCCGTTAACCTCAAGGTGCTCATCGAACAAATGCGTGAGCAGATACAAAATATCGAATAGATTTTCCACCAGTTTAAAAACCCCCGAAAAGCCCTGTTATTTACTTGTAAATACAGGTCTTTTTGTTTTTCACACCCAACTAAAATCGCAGCTGTTTGCAGAATCATGAGGCCATATTCCGGTTGCTTGGCAAGTAGTGGAAAGATAGTCCAGCATTGAGCTAAAACCTCTCGCGTTATGCGTTTTCTACACAGAGAACGTGAAGGTTTGTGTGAGTAACGGCTGGATGCTCACATTTCTCGGCAGGCGTGTTTCGCCCGAATAACGTTTT
This sequence comes from Thiohalomonadaceae bacterium, assembly GCA_041678005.1. Taxonomy (GTDB): domain Bacteria; phylum Pseudomonadota; class Gammaproteobacteria; order Thiohalomonadales; family Thiohalomonadaceae; genus Sulfurivermis. The sequence goes on along the minus strand of JBAYOW010000005.1, from coordinate 84,911 downwards.
GGGTTGAGCGTGGCAAATCCCCAGTAGCCTAAAAACCGTTTAACAAAGCGTGTCCCAATGCGGAAGTCGAGCTGCTCTCGTGGTGTACTGTATTTATCGCCAGGCAACTGCTCTAGTAAAATAGGGAACGCAACACAAACTTCGTCCAACAATTGGTCAACAGAGCCGTGGTTTTTCAAGCGCCAAAGCATAAACAACCAGAACATTCGCAGGTCTAATTCGTCCTCCCATGCATCCAGATAACTCCAGTTGTAGTTAGCAACGGCAGCTTCGAGCATGGGCAGAAAAAAGGATTGCAGACCATGGTTTTGATACTGTTTTTGTGCCGTTTTTTTAACATGATAGCGGCCACTTTTGCGGTAAATGATGTCGGCAATCTCCGCCAGGATATTCGTGTAATGCAGAGCGTTAAACTTGTCTTCGTTACTGCCCATGTACTCACTGATGCTGGGTATGGTCTCGTATTCAGCTAGCGCAAATTCCGGCAACAAGTCACTGGCTTGTTTGACCAGCTTTGCCGGTAAATTGCCCTTGCTGGTTGCTTTGATTGAGCCCTCATTAGCCATCGCTTCATCTAAGATCAACTCCAGGTAGCGCATAACGGGACTGGTTGACAAATCATCAGGCGTATTGAATGTCACTAAATCCAACTCGGTAAACGGCGCATACATCCAGTTGTACAGCTGGTTTGGCGAGAGGCCACAAAGGCCCGCTTCGGGCTGGTTATTACGTTCGAGCATCCTCTGCTCTACAAACACATTTAGATCATCAAGGCTGAGGTTGGGGTTCATCGCTACTGTTTGAGCAATGTCATCGAACACTTCCGCATACTGCCTTGATATGGCATCCATACAGCAACGTTTGTATTTTTTACCGCTCCCACAAGGGCAAGGTGAATTTCGACCTGGCTTCATTTTGAGTTACTCTGCATTGTTTTGAATTTGTCATAAAACCATTATATCTACTCAGATAACCCATCTAAAACTGCTGTTTTTATCGTTACCAGCAACGCTGTAATAACACTATTTTTCCTTTCAGACATCTAACGCGTTATAGTCACACACTTCAATAACTCCAAACATACACACTATGCAAGAACATATCGAACAGGCCACTCTATACATCATTTCTGCCCCATCCGGTGCCGGCAAGACCAGTCTGATTAAGGCCCTGCTTGAACACATGGACAAATTACAGGTGTCAGTTTCGCATACCACACGCGCCATGCGGCCAGGTGAGGTTCATGGCAAGGATTACCATTTTATTGATGTAACTATGTTTCAGGCGATGGTCGCACAACAGGATTTTCTGGAGCACGCTCAGGTATTTGATAATTTCTACGGTACCTCCCGCACTGCCGTGCAAGGACTGCTGGCAAGTGGCGTCGATGTTATTTTAGAAATCGACTGGCAGGGCGCGCGCCAGGTGCGGCAGATGATGCCCGATGCTGTTTCTATCTTTATCCTGCCTCCGTCCCGTGCCACACTGGAAGAACGCTTGCGTGGTCGTGGTCAGGATGGAGATGAGATCATTGCCCGCCGGATGCGTGATGCCATAAGTGAGATGAGCCACTATAGTGAATTCGACTATCTGGTTATCAACGATGACTTCAACACCAGTCTTGAAGAACTGGCGGCCATCATGCGTGCCCATAGGCTGCGGATAGCGCGGCAGGCAAGCGTGCATGGCGATCTACTCAAGTCTTTACTGGTCTAAGCAGGCAATTTTTAATAGAATTACTGCCCATTTTCGTTATTACACTTAAATTTCTGGAGAATAAGCCCATGGCCCGCGTCACTATCGAAGACTGTCTGGATAATGTGGACAACCGCTTTCAGTTAGTACTGGTTGCCGCCAAGCGCGCCCGCCAGTTAGAAAAAGGCAAAGAACCACTCCTCGACTGGGAAGATGACAAGCCCACCGTAATGGCTCTGCGCGAGATCGCTGCTGGCCTTATAGGCCGTGAAGTGCTGGATGCAGTTGAGCACGAGCCTGAGGAAAATATAGAAGAAGTCATCATGCCAAATATACTACCCCTGGGCAACGAGTGAAATAACACACGGGGTACGCGGTGTTACATATCAGCGATCTGTGTACCCTTCTGGAGACCTATCTCGAACCTGAGCAGGTTGCAGAAGTTTTTCAGGCCTACCTGTTTAGCGCAGAGGCACATGATGGTCAGCTGCGCATCTCCGGTGAACCATATATCTTTCACCCACTTGCCGTGGCCTATATCCTGGCCGAGATGCACATGGATGCCCCCAGCATCATTGCCGCGCTGCTGCATGATGTCATTGAAGATACCCCAACTGCCAAGAAGCAGATAGCCGAGCAATTTGGCAGTGAAGTTGCAGAGCTGGTGGACGGTGTATCCAAGCTGACCAGTATCCGTTTTGAAAGCAAGGCCGAGGCACAGGCGGAAAATTTCCGCAAGATGATCCTCGCCATGACCCGCGACCTGCGCGTCATCATCATCAAGCTGGCCGACCGCCTGCACAATATGCGTACACTCGAAGTGCTGCGGCCGGATAAGCAACGTCGTATCGCTCGCGAAACTCTCGATATCTATGCTCCCATAGCATCGCGTCTGGGCATGAACCGTCTGCGGCTGGAGCTGGAAGACCTTGGCTTTGCCGCTCATTACCCGATGCGTCGGCGGGTACTGGCCGAGGCCGTCAAAAAGGCGCGTGGCAACCGCCGCGAGATCATCGGCAAGATTGAAACAGCGCTCAAGGGCAGGCTGCAGCAAGAAGGGGTTAACTGCCGGGTTACCGGGCGCGAAAAACACCTGCTTTCCTTGTACAAGAAAATGCGCAGCAAAAATCTGTTCTTCCATGAGGTAATGGATGTCTATGCCTTCCGCATTACCGTTGACAGAGTCGACACCTGCTACCGCACCCTCGGCATCGTCCACAACCTCTACAAACCTGTACCTGGCAAATTCAAGGACTACATCGCCATCCCCAAGGCCAATGGCTACCAATCCCTGCATACCATCCTGTTCGGCCCATATGGTGTGCCCATCGAGGTACAGATCCGTACCGAAGAAATGGATCGCCTGGCCGAGGCAGGCATTGCCGCACACTGGCTGTACAAGACCGGCGATGGCGGCGGCATCAGTGCCCAGGCGCGCGCGCGTGAATGGCTGAAAAATCTGCTGGAGATGCAGCAAAGCGCGGGCAACTCACTGGAATTTCTGGAAAGCGTCAAGGTCGATCTGTTTCCTGACGAGGTCTATGTATTCACTCCCAGAGGCGAAATCATGGAGTTGCCACGTGGCGCCACGGCGATAGATTTTGCCTACGATGTACACACCGATGTAGGCAACTCCTGCGTGGCGGTGAAGATTGATCGGCGACTGATGCCACTATCCACCCAACTGGCCAATGGTCAAACTGTGGAAGTGATCACTGCCCCTGGCGCACGACCGAATCCAACCTGGCTGAATTTTGTCTCTACCGCCAAGGCCCGCACCAATATCCGCAGCTACCTGAAAAACCAGCGCCACGACGAAACCATCGACCTTGGCCGCCAATTAATGGAACAGGCGATGACCGATCTGGATGAAACCCTGTTGATGGTGCCCAAAGAGCGTATCGAGGCGGCGCTACAGGAAATGAATCTGGAAAGCATGGACGAGCTGCTCGAACAAATCGGTCTGGGCAACCGCATGGCGCCGCTGGTCGCTCGTCTGCTGGTACCGGCAGATGCACTCACCACAGTGCAGGGCACAGATGCGCGGCCACTTTATATCAAGGGCACCGAAGGTGCGATCGTCACCTTTGCCAAATGCTGTCGCCCCATACCTGGCGATTCCATCATGGGCTTTCTCTCCACCGGTCGTGGCATCACCATCCATACGCAGACCTGCAAGAACATTGCCGACTATCGCAAGCAGCCAGAAAAGTGGATCAACGTGCAATGGGCTGAAGGTATCAATGCCACCTTCCCCTCCGACCTGCGCGTGGAAGTCACCAACCAACGCGGTGCCCTGGCCACGGTTGCCTCGGTCATTGCCAATACCGATGCGAACATCGAGAACGTAAGTCTGGAAGATCGTGACGGCATCCACACTGCCATCAACCTTACCGTTGCCGTACGCGACCGCATCCACCTCGCACGGATCATTCGCAATCTTCGTGCCCTCAACAAAATCTTAAAAGTCAGTCGTGGCCGGGCTTGAAGCCGAATGTTTCACCAAGGCAAACGCATAACCATATAGCCTTGATACCAGCTGCGATGCAAATACTTGCAGCGCGGATTTGCCTTCCAACTGTAAAATTTTGTGACATCAAGACCATTGGTCTCAGCATAGGCCAGCCACCACTCACAAATTGAATGGTTGCAACGTCCCGGTTTGCTACAGGCATGGAAAATACGAGATAAGATTGACGCTCACAGGCCACCGCGCTGACTTATGGTCGACGACGATATTTGCTGAAATCTGGTGGGCGTTTTTCCAGCCAGGCATTGCGCCCTTCCTGCCCTTCGGCACTCATATAAAACAGACCAGTAGCATTACCGGCCAATTCCTGAATACCAGCCAGACCATCGGTATCAGCATTGAAACCTGCCTTGATGAGACGCAAGGCCGTTGGTGAGAGCTTGAGCATTTCATGACACCAGGACACAGTTTCTTCTTCCAGCTTTGCCAGCGGTACCACGGCATTTACCAGACCCCACTCCAGTGCTGTAGCCGCATCATATTGACGACACATCAGCCATATTTCCTTGGCCCGTTTCATGCCTATCGTGCGCGCCATAAGGCCTGCACCAAGCCCGGCATCAAAACTGCCAACACGCGGGCCAGTCTGTCCAAAGCAGGCGTTATCAGCGGCAATGGTGAGATGACATACCAGGTGCAGCACATGACCACCGCCTATGGCGTAGCCGGCCACCATAGCTACCACCGGTTTTGGCAAGCGGCGGATCTGCATCTGTAAATCGAGTACATTAAGATGCGGTGTAGCGGAATTGGCAGCATGATACCCGCCATCATCACCGCGCACTTTTTGATCGCCGCCAGAGCAAAAGGCATCAACTTCAGCTCCGGTGAGAACAATCACGCCCACAGACGGATCACGGTGAGCATGGGCAAAAGCCTCTTGCAGCTCCATCACGGTTTCGGGGCGAAAGGCATTGCGTACTTGTGGGCGGTTGATAGTGATGCGGGCAATACCTTCGCCGTGATGATAGAGGATGTCGCTGAAAACAAAATCATCCACCTGCTGCCAGTGGACATTGGTATTTGTTGCACTGCTCATGAGAGCAAACTCCTTATGACTGAAAACGCTGAAACTGTACAAGGCTATGCGCACGCTCGATGGGCAGGTGAACTATGTGCGCCTGCCCAGTCGCCAATGCCTGCTGGATAGCAGCCATGGCCTCCCTCACGGTTGCTGCCGCCGTATAACCAAGGCCAAATGCCTTTGCTGCATGAGTCACGGTAAATACTTGCGGTGCCAACCAGGCCTGCTCGAATTCTGCCAGCCGTGCCTGTGGCAGATGATCGAAGATACCGCCGCCGCCATTATCCAGCAGCAAGATCACAAGCGGAGCCTGCCGTGCCAGCAGCAGCGCATTGAGGTCGTGCAGCAAAGCCAGATCACCAACCACGGCAACACCAGCGCCCAATGCGCTGACCATGCCACAAGCAGTGGCGATGTTGCCATCGATACCACTAACACCACGATTAGCAAAGACCTGTAAGGCCGCTGCGCTCCGGCCAACAAAGCTATTGGCTGCTCGTATCGTCAGGGAGTTGGCCAGAAACAAAGGCGTGCCTGCTGGCAATTCATGCCATAAGGTGCGAAGCATGCTGCCTTCAAACGGGCGCTCATCGGCACAAATCAACTGAGCAAGTTGTTGTGCCTGCTCGTCCAGGCCAAGGAATTGCACCAACCAGTTTTCAACTACCGGCAAATTCTGTAGTGCCTGACATAAAGATGCCAGATCAGCATACAGAACATGACTGGCCACACCGGCAGGATCGGAGCGACGTGGTGATGAGCTTATAACAAGCTGCGGTACTGAACGACATTGTGTCAGCCAATCTTGTAGGCTACGGGATATCGGCGCACCGCCCACGCGCAGTAGCCAGCCTGGCCTGGGAGCCTTGCCAACAACAAGATCGGGGTGGTGCAATACGGTGTCGCGCTCGCTACCGCTGCGCAAACCAGACAACACATCGGCAAACACCGGTACACGCAGGCGTTGTGACAAATCAAGCAGCGCTGTGCGCGTGTCCGGTGACAATCTCTCCTGCCCACAGACGATAGCCCCAGCACCTGAAGCCATGATCTGTGTAAGTAGCGCGAGTGTCTCCGCCGTAGCTTGGCGCAGCGCAGGCAAGGCTTGTGGCACGACTGCCGTGACAGGCAAATCAGGAATGGATACAGGCACAAGTGGCTCGCGCAAGGGCACGTTCCAGTGCACCGGCCCAGGCAATGGGTCGACACAATAAGCCAAACCACGGGCAACAAAGGCCGCCAACCAGCTCGTATCATCCTCGGCAGGAGGCAATTGCTGAAAGGCACGGACATGACTGCCAAATAACTGGATTTGCTCCATGGTCTGATTGGCACCGCAGTCCTGCAACTCCGGCGGCCTGTCGGCGGACAACAAGAGCAAGGGCACCTGTGCCATATCTGCCTCCACTACCGCGGGCAGCCAATTGGCAATTGCCGAACCTGAGGTGGCAATGAGGATCACGGCTTTACTTTCTGCCTTGGCCAAACCCAGGGCAAAAAATGCAGCTGCTCGTTCATCAATGGCAATCTGTACAGCCAGTCCAGGATGATGCAAGGCCGCCAGAGTCAGGGGGGTGGAGCGAGAGCCAGGCGAGATAACAGCACGACTTACACCTGCAGCCACACAAGCATCAAGCAAGGCGAAGGCCCAGCGATAATTACGCTCAGCCTGGTCGCTCATCTGTGCGAACCCAGCACTTCCAGCATGGTTTGCAGCCTCAACTCGGTCTCGGCCAGCTCAGCAACAGGGTCGGAATCTGCCATGATGCCTGCACCTGCCCAAAGTACGGCCTTGCGCTCGGCGAGATATGCAGCACGCAGCACCACCACCGCATCACCATCGCCCTGCGTATCCAGCCAGCCAACCACGCCGGTATAAAGCCCGTCGCGCTGCTCACCACAATGCGCCAACCAGTCACGCGCCGCAGCGGCAGGCATACCCAATACAGCTGGCGTCGGATGCAAGGCCAACACGGCATCAAGCAGGTCGATATTCGTACACAACTGACCGTGTATACGTGTCCAAAGATGCTGCACAAAACGCAACGGCATCAAAGCTGGCACCGCCGCATGCTCAACCCGTGCGCACAAAGTCTGCATATGGCGCTTGATGCTCGCCACCACCAGATCATGCTCTTCCCGTTCCTTGGCAGAAGCAAAAAATGCAGCCTGACCCAGTGCTTCCAGTGCAACATCTTCCTCTCGCCGTATGGTTCCGGCTAGGGCATGACTGATTAATTCATCATCGCGCTTGCAGGCCAGCAACTCTGGTGTTGCGGCCAGGACCTGGCCTTTATCCCAAGGCATGCACACCACATAGCAAGTGGGGTACATCTGTCTTAGACGTTCCATCGCTGCTGGAATTGCCACCGCCTGCGCAAGCTCAGCCTGTAGCCGTCGCGCCAGCACCACCTTATCGAATTGACCGGCACGAATGGCATCAGTGCTTGACCGCACCTACGCCAACCAGAGTTCATTTGTCGGGCTGATATCTACAGACAAAACATGATTTTTGCTGACAGCAGCATCACCCACATCAATCTCTGCGAACAAGCCGCTAACTGCATCACGCCAGGCGTCCAGGATTTGTGTGGATGTTTTATTCTCAGGTCGTGCATACAAGGTCAAGGAATAATCATCTGCATCACGGCGCAGCAAGATCTGCGGTTGCCACAGCCGTAAACTCACCTCTTCGGTCGCCGATGACAGGGTAAAAAACGTCAATGGCGCGGCCTCGCCCCAGCCGCACCAATGCGCCTGCTCAGCTCGATAGTGCGCAACATCATGATAAACCTGTACACAACCTGTCGCCCACAGCGCCATTATCCCTTGTGGCGCCAGCCACTGAACATCGCCACGCAAGCTAACACCCGCCAGCCACGCACTTGGCAAAGGCAAGGATAAGCTCAGCCAGGACTTAGGGGCCAAGACAGCTAATTCAGCCTGTCTGGAGTTAAACTCCTGCTGTATATACTTAGCAAGCTCATCGAGCAGCGCCGACAGCGATAGCGGCGTTTGGACTGTTTTTGTCCCCACCGCTCCCATCAGAACAACACCCCCAAGGCCAATAACAAGGCAAAGGCCAGTGCCGCCAATGCCGTTTGTGCCAAATGCTGATTGAGTGCCTGACCCTGTTCGCCGGCCAACAAACGACGTGCCAACAAAACAATAAAGGGCAACAAGGCCAGTGTCAGCCAGACACCATGACGACCAGAGCTGGCCAATGATGGCAACACAGCATAGGGAAGCAACATCATCAAGACATACGCCCGGCGTGCCTTATGATCACCAAGCAAGGCTGCCAGGGTGCGCCGTCCTGCGCGCAGATCAGTTTCCCGATCGCGCAGATTATTGATCAACAAAACCGCTGCCGCAGGCATACCAAGTGCCGCGCCCGTCAACCAGGCCGTGAATGATGCATGACCAGCCTGCAACCAATAACGGCCCGCCACCGCCAAAAGTCCAAAAAAAACCCAGACAAACAACTCGCCAAAAGGGCTATGGGAAACAGGGCGCAGGCCACCAGAATAACTCCATGCCGCCAGCAGGGAAGCACAGCCTATAGCCAGGATAAAAACGCCGCCAATTATCACCAGATAAACCCCCAGCAACAAGGCCGCGCCAAACACCAATATTGCCGCCAGACGCACCTTGCCTGCCGATGCCCAGCCAGCCGCCGTGACCCGCAGCGGGCCAAGCCTGTCAGACTGATCATTGCCCCGTTCATAATCGGCAGCGTCATTATGCAGGTTGGTTCCAATCTGGATGAGCAAGGCTGCTAATAATGCTGCCAACACCGGCCACCATTGCAGTGCCGCGCCCTCCGCCCAGGCCAAGGCAGTGCCTGCCAGCACAGGGGCCGCTGCCAGTGGCAGGGTGCGTGGCCGTGTGGCTACACTCCAGATACGCCAAGGGGCCGGAGCAGAATGAACGGGGGCAGGTGAATTCATGTGGCAGATTGGAAAGCGATAAATTTACTACGCCAAAAATCATCCATGGCTACGGCACGAAAATCATCTATGGAAACCAGCACCAGTTTGAGTCTTGCCTGCACGCAAACACGTTCACCACGCACGATCTCGATTACCAGTTGCACAGAAGATTTACCCAACTCATTGACCTGTAAACGAAAGCTAAGCAGCTCACCTAAACGGGCCGGCGCAAAAAAATCACAGCACAGCTGCACGACCGGCACAGCAAGATGATACTCGCTCATGAGCTGTTGAAAACCGACACCCAGACCTTCGGCGAACCAATCTTCTATAATTTCATTGAGCAACTCGGCATAACGTGGATAAAAGACAATACCGGCTGGATCACAATGGGCAAAACGGACAAGTTTATTACGCTCGAAAATCATGCACGACACCCCGACATGCAGGCTCAATCATCTCGTGCAGTATAGCGTATGCCGACCATCATCAAAGCAGGATCGATCAATGCCAGCGCCAGGATTTGCTGCTTAACGCAAATCGGTAAGCCCCTATTCACTCTGAGCTATCCGACCAACAGATCTAATCATTCGTACGACTTTAGATAAGTCGCACAACAACACTTTAAGGCCATTCTTATATCGCCTAACTCTTATAATGCCAACATTGACATTGTATTGGTCTAATTTCCTCGGACACCTCGATAGATGCATACAAAATGCAGCGGTGATTTTTGTAGCGGAGACAATAGCGGCTAAAGACGCCTCCACAAAGGATTATGGTGTATTTGCTCTGTCATTCCCGCGCAGGCGGGAATCCAGCGAAGCTAATCGAGGCCAAAGCCACTCCTGCTTTGCATTTTTCTTGACACCTATAACAGTATCCACGGATTATGGCTGGTAAATATGGCTTTATCTACCAACCAACAGGCCGAATAGATTTATGTGGCATTCCATCAATGCCTGGTCTCACCGACCACTGGCGCCAACGGGATAAATAACTGCGTGGCATCGACCGCATCAAAGCTGTATCGCTGATTGCAAAACTCACAGGTAACCTCGATATTGCCCTCAGTATGCAGAATATCCTGCACCTCGGCCTCGCCAAGATTGACCAGCACGTCCGCTACACGTTCGCGTGAACAGGAACAGTAAAACGCCACCTGCTCGGCAGTAAACAAACGCACATTTTCCTCATGAAACAACCGTTGGATGATCTGCAAGGATGGCACCTGCAGCAGCTCGCCAGCGGTGAGTGTATCGGCCAATGCCTGCAGGCGTGTCCAGGCATCGCTATCCTGCTCGACAGCCGGCAACTTCTGCAGCAACAAGCCTGCCGCAGTCTGTCCATCAGCAGCCAGCCACAGGCGCGTTGGCAACTGCTCGGAGCGCTCCAGATAGCCATCAATAGCTGCAGCCAGACTATCCCCAGTCAACTCCACCAAACCCTGGTAACGCTCACCACTACCGGAGTCGATGGTGATAGCCAGACGGCCAGTGCCAAACTGATTTTGTAAATCGCCCGTCTGTACTTCACCCTGCCACTGCGCCATGCCGCGCACAGTTTTTTGCGCAGTTGCCTCTGCCACCATCAGGTTGATTGGGCCATCGCCCTGGATTTGCAAAACAAGCCGTCCCTTGAATTTGAGCGTAGCCGCCAACAGTGCCGCTGCTGCGATCATCTCGCCGAGACGATCACGCACCGCCTGCGGATAATCATGGCGTGACAGTACGTCCTGCCATGCCTGATCGAGCTGTACCAGCTCGCCACGAATGGCAGTGTCGTCAAACAAAAAACGTTGCAGCAAATCACGCATGAGCAGGACTATTCTGCTAGTTTCTTTTTCAACAACTCATTGAGCTGTTGCGGATTGGCCTTGCCCTGGGTGGCCTTCATCGCTTGACCAACAAAGAAGCCAAACAATTTATCCTTGCCGGCACGATAGGCAGCCACGTTATCTGGATGAGCCACAAGTATCTCATCGAGAATCTTTTCGATTGCGCCGCTATCGGTGATCTGTTTCAGTCCGCGTTTGTCTATCACGACATCGGCATCACCTTCGCCTGCCCACATCGCCTCGAACACCTCTTTGGCAATCTTGCCGGAGATGGTGTTATCGATAATGCGTTTGATCATGTCAGCCAACTGGCCGCTCGACACTGGCGACTCGGTAATATCCTTGTCGTCACGATTGAGATTAGCAGACAGCTCGCCCATCACCCAGTTGGCGCACAGCTTGGTCTCACCGCCTACCGCTGCGAGTACGGCCTCGTAATAGTCTGCCAGCTCACGGCTGCCGGTAAGGAAATCAGCATCATAGTCAGACAGGCCATGTTCATCGATAAAGCGCAGCCGCCTGGCTACGGGTAACTCGGGCAAACTGGCGCGCGCTTCCTCAATGAATTCTGGTTCGATAACTATCGGCAGCAAATCCGGATCAGGTAGATACCGATAATCTATGGCATCCTCCTTGCTCCGCATGGAGCGTGTTTCGTTACGATCCGGATCATACAGGCGTGTCTCCTGCACCAGCCTGCCACCGGACTCAAGCACGCTTATCTGTCGCTCGATTTCATATTCGATAGCCTTTTCCACGAAACGAAACGAGTTGATGTTTTTCAGCTCAGCACGAGTACCCAGCTTTGTCTCGCCCTTGGGGCGCACCGAGACATTGGCATCACAACGAAACGAGCCTTCCTGCATATTGCCATCGCAAATACCAATATAGCGCACCAGCTCATGAATGCGCTTCATATAGGCCACTGCCTCCTGCGCCGAGCGCATGTCTGGCTCAGAGACTATCTCCAGCAGCGGTGTACCGGCACGGTTGAGATCGATACCAGTCATGCCATTAAAATCTTCATGCAGGGACTTGCCGGCATCTTCCTCCAGGTGGGCGCGAGTGATGCCAATACGTTTGCTGGAGCCACCATCCTTGACGACAATATCCATATGGCCATTAAAAACGATGGCCGGCTCATGCTGAGATATCTGGTAGCCTGCAGGCAGGTCGGGATAAAAATACTGCTTGCGGGCAAATCTTGAGCTGGGTGCGATGGTCGCATCGACTGCCAGGCCAAACCTCACCGCCATGCGCACCGCCTCTTTGTTCAACACAGGCAACTGACCTGGCATAGCCAAATCACCGGCACTTGCCTGGGTGTTTGCTTCGGCCCCAAAGGCTGTCGATGAGCCAGAAAAAATCTTGCTCCTGGTGGCAAGCTGGCTATGAATTTCCAGCCCGATGACTGCTTCCCATTCCATCTTAAAAACCCTCCGGCGCACGCGTATGCCAGTCCGTTACCAACTGGTACTGATGAGCAATATTCAGCAAGCGTTCCTCGGCAAAATGCTGCCCTATGATCTGCAAACCGAGCGGATGCTTGCCAATAAAACCTGCGGGCACAGAAATCGCTGGCAGACCGGCGAGATTAGCGGCATTGGTGCAGGCATCTGCCATGAACATATTGACAGAATCCTTGTTACGCTCACCGGTCGCAAAGGCGACGGTAGGTGAAGTCGGCGTCATAATGACATCGACCTGACTGAAAGCCTGCTTGAAGCCATCGGCTAGCAACCGGCGCACTTGCTGTGCCTTGAGGAAATAGCGCTCATAACAACCCGCCGTCAAGGCATGGGTACCAAACATAATGCGGCGCTTCACCTCAGCACCAAAACCCTCACTACGTGAGCGCGTGTAAAGATCGGTTAAATCTTGGGGATCGGCACACCGATATCCAAAGCGCACGCCATCCATGCGCGTCAAGCTGGAAGAGCCTTCTGCAGCTGTAATCACATAACAGGCCGCAGCCGCCAACTCGCTATGAGGCAATGAAATCTCCACCATCGTAGCGCCCAGCTTGCGGTACTCATCGATCGCCTGTTGCACGGCTGCGTCAACCGATGCATTTAGCCCCGCAGCAAAATACTCTTTAGGCAGGCCGATCTTCAGTCCCTTGATATCCTGCTTCAATGCGGCGCTGTAGTCCGGCACCGACTGTTCTATAGATGTGGAATCACGAGGATCAAAACCAGCCATTACACTCAGCAACAAGGCACAGTCCTCGGCGCTGCGCGCCATAGGCCCCGCTTGCTCCAATGATGGTGCCAGGGCCACCATGCCATAGCGTGACACACGCCCATAAGTTGGCTTCACTCCAGTGATTCCGCACAAGGCAGCCGGCTGACGAATGGAGCCACCCGTATCGCTACCCGTCGCAGCAGGCGTAATGCCAGCGGCAACCGCGGCGGCGGAGCCACCCGAACTACCTCCTGGCACCACCGCACTGTCCCAGGGATTTTTCACCGGGCCATAAAAACTGGTCTCACTGGATGAACCCATGGCGAACTCATCCATATTGGTCTTGCCCAGCATCACCATACCGGCGGCGGCGCAGCGCTCGACCACATCGGCGTCATACGAGGCGATGAAATTATCCAGCATTTTCGAGGCACATGAGGTGCGCACGTCTTTGGTACAAAATATATCCTTGTGCGCCAGCGGGATGCCGGTTAGTGCCCCGGCCTCACCACGACTGCGGCGTGCATCGGCAGCAGCAGCCTGAGCAAGCGCTGTTTCGGCGGTGACTGTAATAAAACTATTGAGATGTTTGTCGTGCTCTGTGATGCGAGCGAGGAAATGTTGTGTCAATTCGACACTGGAAAAACTCCCGGCCGTCAGGCCAGCAGACAGTTCGGCGAGAGATTTGCTATGCATTTTTCAATCCATTTGTAGGCTGACAAGCGCTACATGTCATCATGTTAATAAACGTAGTGAGGAAATCCAATTTATTCGGTACGCAGCTTGCAGCATGCTTTTGTTGGCTATTTCTTGTCAGACCAACCAACTTTGACTTTCCTCAGCCCAACCATCCAGCAAGCAGCTACTGACTATATAAACATGCCAGGTCGCGGCTTGCCGCGCAAAAAGAGGATAAATTGCGTGTCGAGTCAAAGTACGGGGCATAATTCATTCGATAACTTTGGGAACCAGATAAAGCCCGGCTTCCACGTCCGGAGCTATGCTTTGGAAATATCCACGTTGATCGACTTCGGTAACAATATCTTCGCGCAGACGTTGAGTAAGACCCAACGGCTGCACCATGGGTTCGATGCCTGATGTATCTACCGAATTCATCTGTTCAGCCAATTCCAGCGCGCTTGTCAGGCTGTGGGTATAATCCTGAACCTCAATCTCGTTGATCGAAAGACGCGCCAAGTGAGCTACACGTTCGACATCCTTACGCTCTAGGTGCACGAATTGCTCCTAAATTTTCTGCAGGTAAAAAAGAGGATGAAACATATCACAGATCTCCGGCTATTTGCAGCTTTTTCCGTTGCGAAACCTTGTGTCCGTTGCTAGAGTAACAGGGTTTTTGCATAGAAACTTGTCTGCCCCAAATGGCAGGTCTACATTATAAAATCGGATTTAACCATGTTCAGACGCCTGAAGGGCCTTTTTTCCTACGATATTTCCATTGATTTGGGTACCGCCAACACTCTCATATATGTGCGCGGTGAGGACATCGTCCTCAATGAGCCTTCCGTAGTCGCCATACGCCAGGAATCAGGACCAAACAGCCCCAAACGAATCGCTGCCGTCGGTGCGGAAGCCAAGCGCATGTTGGGCCGTACCCCAGGAAATATCACCGCTATCCGCCCGATGAAGGATGGCGTGATTGCCGACTTCACCGTCACCGAAAAGATGTTGCAGCACTTCATCCACAAGGTGCATGAAAACAAATTCAAACTTTTCAAGCCCAGCCCGCGCGTGCTGATCTGCGTCCCCTGTGGTGCTACCCAGGTTGAACGCCGTGCAATCAAGGAATCGGCAGCTGGCGCCGGGGCACGCGAGGTCTATCTGATTGAAGAACCAATGGCAGCGGCCATAGGTGCTGGCCTGCCGATCTCCGAAGCCAGTGGCTCAATGGTACTGGATATAGGTGGCGGCACTACTGAAGTTGCTGTCTTGTCCTTGAATGGTATTGTTTATTCAGCCTCGGTACGGGTTGGTGGCGACCGTTTCGACGAGGCCATCGTCAGCTATGTACGCCGCAATTACGGCACGCTGATTGGCGAATCAACCGCTGAGCGCATAAAACACGAGATAGGCTCAGCCTATCCGAGTACCGAGCTGCACGAGATCGAAGTGCGCGGGCGTAATCTGGCCGAAGGCATTCCGCGCAGCTTTACCCTGAACAGCAATGAAATACTGGAGGCCATCCAGGAACCCCTGTCCGGCATTGTGGATGCCGTGAAGACCGCGCTGGAGCAAACCCCGCCTGAACTTGGTTCTGATATTGCCGAACGCGGCATGGTGCTCACTGGTGGTGGTGCGCTGTTGCGCGATCTGGATCGACTGTTGCTGGAAGAAACCGGCCTGCCGGTGATCATTGCCGATGATCCGCTGTCCTGTGTGGCCCGTGGTGGCGGTCGTGCGCTGGAGCTGCTGGGTGAGCTCGGACACGAAGTCTTCTCGGCAGAATAAGGTAAAACAGCTTGATTGGCAGGATGCATAAATCAATCCTGCCAGCCAAGCACTATTATTGAGGATTTTCAGCATCAAACGCCTGTTCATTCAGGGTCCCCCAATAACCATCCGTCTGCTGCTGCTGATCCTTGCATCAGTAGTGCTGATGACGGTTGACCATCGTCAGCACCATCTGAATACCGTGCGTAATGGAATATCCATCCTGGTTTATCCGCTGCAACAATTGGTTGATTTACCCAGTGCCGCTGCCCACTGGGCACACGATAACCTGGTAAGCAGGGCCAGCTTGCAGGAAGAAAATCAGCAGCTGCGCGCCCGTCAATTGCTCCTGGAAGTTCGCCTGCAAAAATTGCTTAGTCTAGAGGCAGAAAATACCCGTCTGCGCGAGCTTTTGAACTCCACCCGCAAACTCGGTGAGCAGGTTTTGATAGGTGAGCTGCTGGCAGTCGATCATGAACCATTTCGCCGCCGCATCCTGATCAACAAAGGCAGTCAGGCAGGAGTGTTCGAAGGTCAGCCGCTACTGGACGCCTATGGCGTACTGGGACAGGTGACCGAGGTCATGCCCTTTACCAGTCATGCCCTGCTGATCACCGACCCAAATCACGCTATTCCTGTACAGGTAAATCGCAATGGCCTGCGTGCTATCGCCCTGGGCACGGGTGAGGTCAATCGTCTGGAAATACCACATATTCCGAATAATGCCGACATCGAGGTGGGCGATTTGCTCATTACCTCCGGCCTTGGTCGTCGTTTCCCGCCAGGTTACCCGGTAGCCATCATCACAGAATTCGAAAAAAATCCAGACCAACCCTATGCCAGCGTAGTAGCCGAGCCGGTTGCACATCTGGAACGTAGCCGCGAAATTCTGCTGGTATCACGCCAGATAGAGGAAACACCGCCATGACGCTATTACGGCATCATGGTGGTTGGATCATTGCGCTGACTTTCATCGTGGCATTATTGCTTACCATGCTGCCGCTGCGTGACTGGGCTGCAATCTATCGTCCAGAATGGGTAGTGATGGTGTTGATCTATTGGTGTCTGGCCCTGCCCGATCGCATAGGCGTCGGCACCGGCTGGTTGCTTGGTCTGTTTCTTGATGTGATCAAGGGTGCCCTGATAGGCCAGCACGCCCTGGCCCTGGCCCTGGTGGCCTACCTGACGATCCGCCTGCACCAACGCATACGAGTATTCCCGTTATGGCAACAAGCCTTGTTTGTCCTGCTCATGGTGACTCTCAATCAAATGTTGATGTTGTGGGTGAATGGCATACTGGGCGAAGCACCCAGTCATTGGGAATATTGGCTGCCTTCTTTTGTCAGTATGCTGCTATGGCCCTGGGCCTTTCTAATCCTGCGCGACCTGCGGCGCAAATTTAAGGTACGCTGAGATGTTTCGCGGCGCCCCGCTCAGAAATCCACAGTGGGAGAAGCATTTATATCGCCGCCGTATCATTATCGCGGCAATATTCTGTCTGGTATTATTTTCCCTGGTGATCGTGCGTCTGTTCTTTTTGCAGGTGGTCAATCATGAACATTACACCACGCTGTCACGCAACAATCGCGTTGACATTCGACCAATTGCGCCCACTCGAGGCCTGATCTACGATCGTAACGGCCTCATTCTGGCTGAAAACCAGCCTAGTTTCAGCCTGGAAATCGTGCCGGAACTGGTCGAAGACATGGACGCGACACTGGCCGCCATCGGTGAACTAATCAGTGTCAGTGACAATGACCTGAGTCGCTTCCGCCAAACCCTGCGTAACAAACGCCGGTTTGAAGAATCACTCTTGCGCCTGCGCATGACGGAGGAAGAAGTAGCCAACATTGCCGTCAACCGCTATCGATTACCTGGCGTTGAGATCCGCTCACGTCTATCGCGCGTCTATCCCTTTGGCACGCTACTGGCCCATACCTTGGGCTATGTCGGCCGTATCGATGAGCGTGAACTGCAACAACTGGATACCTCAAACTATGCCGCCACTGTGCATATAGGCAAGACAGGCATAGAAAAAACCTATGAAAATGATCTGCATGGCAAGGTGGGCTTCCAACAGGTAGAAATCAATGCACGTGGCCGTGTGCTGCGTGTACTCGAACGTACACCGCCAGTACCTGGGCATAACCTGTATCTACATCTCGATGTGCGCCTGCAACAGGCTGCACAACAGGCCTTTGGCGAAGACCACGGTGCCGTGGCAGCGATCAACCCAAACAATGGCGCAGTCCTGGCCCTGCTCAGCCTGCCCAGCTTTGACCCCAATCTGTTCGTCAACGGCATCGATACGATCAGCTATGATGCGCTGGCCAAATCACCATACCAGCCGCTATTCAATCGTGCCCTCAATGGCCAGTATCCACCCGGCTCGACCATCAAACAATTCTACGGTCTGCTTGGCCTTGAGACCGGTGAAATACGCCATGACACACGGATATGGGATCCTGGTTATTACATGTTGAAAGGCGATGATCGCCACTATCGTGACTGGCGCAAAGAAGGCCATGGCTGGGTAGACTTCAACAAATCCATCGTTGAATCCTGTGACACCTTTTACTATGACCTTGCCAATACCCTGGGCATCGACCGCATGTCCGAATATATGCATTCTTTTGGCTTTGGCCGACCTACCCAAATCGACTTATTGGGGGAATCCAGTGGCCTGATGCCCTCGCGCGAATGGAAACGGCGCGCACAACACCAGGTCTGGTTCCCGGGTGAAACCCTGATCACCGGTATCGGCCAGGGATTTACCCTGACAACGCCTTTGCAACTCGCCTCAACCACTGCCACCCTGGCCAGCTTTGGCAAACATCTATCACCCAGAGTGGTCAACATTATGGAAGACCCAAGCAGGGGCACACGCACACCCATTATTGCCAAGGAATTGCCCTCAGTACGCGTGATTGAAAAAAACAACTGGTTGCACACTCACCGCGCCATGATCGATGTAGTACACAGCCCTACCGGAACCGGCCGCAGCATCAACCGTCAACTTGGCTACAAAATCGCTGGTAAAACCGGCACAGCTCAGGTGTTTGGTATCAAACAGGATGAAAAATATGAAGTGGAAAAGGTTGCCAAACACTTGCGTGACCACGCCTTGTTCGTTGCCTTTGCTCCGGCGGAAAACCCCCAGATTGCAGTGGCGGTAATCGTACAGAACGGCGGTGGCGGTGGTGCCGTGGCGGCCCCGATAGCACGCGCCTTGATGGATGCCTATTTGCTGAATGAAGATGGCAAGCTGCACGAGGAATTCAAATGAGTCTGTTCGCTCCCACACAACAACGCGGCCTGCCAAGATACCACTTGCATATTGACTGGCCTCTATTCATCAGTCTGTTGCTGTTGGGAGCCTGTGGCCTGATAGTGTTCTATTCTGCATCCAGTGAAGACACAACTGCAGTACTCAAGCAGTCTTGGCGTCTGGCATTTGCATTTATACTGCTGTTCATCTTTGCCCAGATCCCACCTAAAACACTGCGCCGCTGGTCACCTTTTGTATTTACCCTGGGACTTTCACTGTTGCTGGTAGTATTGGCGCATGGTGAGTTCGGCAAGGGGGCGCAACGCTGGCTGGACCTTGGCTTCATTCGCTTCCAGCCCTCGGAGCTTATGAAAATTACCGTGCCGCTGATGGTGGCCTGGTATCTGGCTGAAACACCACTGCCACCACCTCTGCGCCGTATCGCTGGCGGTCTGTTCATCTGCATGCTTCCAGCCTTGCTCATCGCCAAGCAACCAGACCTGGGGACGGCACTGCTTATAGCCAGTGCAGGTATTTTTGTCCTGCTGTTTGCCGGTCTGCCCTGGCGGCTTGTCAGCACCACCATCCTGCTCGGCATCCCGGCGGCACTCGCCTTCTGGCACTATGGAATGCACGACTACCAACAGCGGCGTGTGCTTGCCTTCATCAACCCTGAAAGCGATCCGCTGGGCGCTGGCTATCACATCATCCAATCCACTATCGCCATCGGCTCTGGCGGCCTGTATGGCAAAGGCTGGCTCAACGGTACTCAGTCACATCTGGAATTTTTACCAGAACGGCATACCGACTTTATCTTTGCGGTCATTGGTGAGGAATTTGGCCTGCTTGCCATTCTGCTACTGCTGGCGTTGTATCTTTTTATTATCTTGCGTTGCCTGTACATGGCCAGTCGCGCCCAGGATAATTTTGCCCGCCTGCTGGCCGATGGACTTTCCATGACCTTCCTGGTCTATGTATTCGTCAATACCGGCATGGTGACCGGTTTGCTGCCAGTAGTTGGTGTGCCTTTACCACTAATCAGTTATGGTGGCAGTTCCATGGTGACCTTGATGATTTCCTTCGGTATCCTGATGTCCATTCATACGCACCGCGCATTTCTAAGGACTTGAATATGAATCTGCGTCAAATTTTCATCACCCTGCTGCTATCCAGCCTGGCCTTTTCCTCTCATGGTCGCAGCGGCGACCTGAATGAACGTACTGAGGTACGCAGTTTTATCGATGAGATGGTGAGCCAACATAATTTCCCACGCAGCGAACTCAAACAGCTGTTCAGTCAGGTAGAGCTGCGTCCAGACATTATTGAAGCCATGACCCGTCCGGCTGAGGGCAAGCCCTGGCATGCCTACCGTCCTATCTTTGTTACGGCAGAACGTATCCGCGAGGGTGTTGCCTTCTGGCATGAGCATGAAACATTGCTCGCGCAGGCACAGCAACACTTTGGCGTAGCGCCACAATATATCGTCGCCATCCTGGGCGTGGAAACACGCTATGGCCGTTTCCGTGGCCGTCATCGCGTCATGGATGCACTCAGCACATTGGCCTTTGATTATCCACCGCGCAGTAAATTTTTCCGTTCCGAGTTACGGCATTATCTGCTGATGACCCGCGAGGAAAATATAGAACCACTAAGTCTCACTGGCTCCTATGCCGGCGCCATGGGTACGCCACAATTCATTCCTTCCAGCTTTCGCAGCTATGCGGTGGACTTTGATGACAATGGCCAGCGCGATCTATTCAACAGCACCTCCGACATCATCGGCAGCGTAGCCAACTATTTCAAAACACATGGCTGGATTGATGGCGGAACTGTAACAGTGCCAGCCCAGGTAAATGCTGAAAAACATCAACCATTACTGGATGCCGGTCTCAAACCCAGCATCAGCGCAGACAAACTGGCCGACTACGGCGTCAAACCACGCTGGAACATCACACCCACAGCTCCAGTCGCCCTGCTGCAACTGGAAGGTGAAAGTGGTAACGAGCATTGGGTGATCTTCAATAATTTCTACGTCATAACCCGCTATAATCGCAGCCCACTCTACGCCATGGCGGTACACCAATTGAGTGAAGAAATACGCAAGGCCAGGGAGGCCACTATAACGCAAACCGCGCAATGATCAATAGACTCGGCCTATTGACTGCTGCCGTCATCTTGCTGAGCAGCTGCAGTCTTGGAGTACGTGATGGTGGCCCGCCTCGCTCCGGTGGCTCATCATACATACCTGATCCAGTGCCACGTGCTGAACCACGCAGCAAATCAGGTAATCCTCCCTCCTATGTCATCAACGGCCAGCGTTATGTTGTGCGCAACAGCTCGGCAGGTTATGTAGAACGAGGCATTGCCTCATGGTATGGCAAGAAATTTCATGGCCGCAAGACAGCCAATGGCGAAATCTACAATATGTATGCACTCACTGCGGCCCACACCAGTTTGCCTCTGCCCACCTATGTGCAGGTTACAAACCTGAAAAATGGACGCAGCGTTGTTGTGCGCGTAAATGATCGTGGCCCTTTTCACGACAACCGACTTATTGATTTATCCTATGCCGCCGCCAATAAACTAGATATTGTCGGCACAGGAACAGGCCTGGGTGAAGTGCGCGCGCTGACACCTGGCAAGCCGGTTCCATCAGCCAGCCTGATTGCCCAGGCCGGCACGCCAGCAATAAGCAACCCGTCCAACAACTCGAATTTCGTCAAACTTTACCTGCAGATAGGCGCCTTTGTCAGCCGCAACAATGCCGAACAACTGCGCAGCCGTCTCAACACTGAAGCACTGCCTCCTGTCCACATCATGCAGGCATCCAACAACAGTTCTGCCATCTATCGTGTACGCGTCGGCCCTATAGATAATGTTGATGAAGCTGATCGCCTGGCCGAACGGATAAAAACCCTTGGCGTTGGCACACCACATGTGGTCATTGATTGAAATATCTGTGAGCATTTTGCCAACTGGTAAGCGCAGGATATAGCGAAGGGCGAGACGCATTAATAACGGCATGTTTATCTGTCATAGGGCTGTTCTCAAGACTTTGCCAAGCATCATCCTGTGAACTGATATAGAATCCTGTAATAGCAACACCAAAACTTTCTCTCGCCCTGATAAAATATGCGGGCCAGCTGTTTTTTTCAGGTAAAATCAGCCTTGTTATTCATTAGCTCACGTACTTTTTTACTCATGAAATATTTAATCTTCTCCGCCAGTATACTTCTGTCCACTATTTTTCACAGTAGCGCCTGGGCCAACCCTTCAATGGTGCCTGAACCGCCCCGTGTGGATGCCCGCAGCCACATTCTGATCGACTATCACAGCGGCCACATCCTCGCCGCACAGAATGCCGAAGAAGCCATGGAGCCTGCCAGTCTGACCAAAATGATGACCGCCTATGTCGTTTTTAAGGAATTGCACAATGGTGAAGTCAAGCTGGAAGACAAGGTGCGGGTCAGCACAAAGGCCTGGCGCACTCCAGGCTCACGCATGTTCATCGAGGTAAACACCCAGGTTTCAATTGAACAACTCCTCAAAGGAACGATCATTCAATCTGGCAATGATGCCAGCGTGGCCCTGGCTGAGCATATAGCCGGTAGTGAGGAGGTATTTGCCTCCATGATGAATGAGCATGCCCGCAATATCGGCATGAATGGTACCAATTTCGTCAACGCCACCGGCCTGCCTGATCCACAGCATTACAGCACCGCCCATGACATGGCAAAACTCGCCATTCACCTTATCCGCGAGGCTCCCGAATACTATGGCTGGTATGCAGAAAAAGAGTACACCTATGGTGGCATCACCCAGGGCAATCGCAACCTGCTGCTATACCGCGACAACACCGTGGACGGACTCAAGACCGGCCATACCGAAAGTGCTGGATATTGCCTGGTCACCTCGGCCTTGCGCAACGACATGCGGCTGATTTCCGTCGTCATGGGCGCCAAGAGCGAAAGCGCGCGCGCCAATGAAAGCCAAAAACTGCTCAACTACGGCTTTCGTTTCTACGAAACCCATAAACTATATGATGCAACACAGCCAGTTAAATCTGTCCGCATCTGGAAGGGTGCCAGCGATACGGTAGCGCTGGGGCTGGATGAATCCATGTATATCACCGTGCCACGCGGACAGTATGACAAGCTCGATGCCATGTTGAGCGTAGACAGCAATATCATGGCACCGATCCAGAAGGGTCAGCGCATAGGCCGCGTTAATATCAAACTGGGCACAGAGGTATTGGCAGAGAGTTCACTTATAGCCCTGGAGGATGTTGCTGACGGCGGCCTCTGGAAAAGCTTGTTCGATAATGTACGTATGCTGTGGCAGTGATGGCGGAAGATATTGTTTATCTCAATGGCAGCTTCCTGCCTATTAATGAAGCATACATTTCCGTCATGGATCGTGGCTTTATGTTTGGCGATGGAGTCTATGAGCTGATCCCCGTATATAGTGGCCGTGCCTTTCGCCTTCAGCATCACCTGCAACGTCTGGAGCAAAGTCTGCAGGCGATACATATCGATAACCCACTCAAGCACACCCAATGGCAGGATATCTTAACCACCTTGATCGAATATAACGGTGGCGGTGACCAATCACTTTACCTGCAGATCACCCGTGGCGTAGCCGCCAGGCGCGAACATGCCTTTGTCAAAGAAATGCAGCCCACGATCTTTGCCATGAGTTCGCCACTCACCGAGCCTGACCATGCAAATCAAACCGGCACTACTGCCGTTACCGTCAACGATATCCGCTGGCAATGTTGCAACATCAAGGCCATTACACTGCTGCCAAATATTTTAATGCGCCAGCAGGCACTCGAGGCTGGAGCCAGCGAGGCTATCCTGTTGCGCGATGGTCATGCCACCGAGGGCTCGGCCAGCAACATCTTCATAGTGCGTGCCGGTATGGTACTCACTCCACCCAAGAGCAATCTGCTGCTGCCCGGCATTACCCGTGATTTGCTAATGGAGCTTTGTCAGGCAAACAATATCCCCTGTCGTGAGGCCGATATCAGCGAGGCTGATTTGCGCAATGCCGATGAAATCTGGATAACCAGCTCTGCGCGTGATGTTGCTGCCGTAGTAAAGCTCGACGACCAAACCATTGGCAACGGCCAGGCTGGCCCATTTTGGCAGCGCATCTGCGCACTCTACGCGGCCTACAAGCAAGATTTTCGTGCCGGCAAAGTAAGCTAAATTTACACGATGCAATCATGAACACAACAGACACCCCGCTTGAATTTCCCTGCACAGTCGCCATCAAGGCCATGGGGCTGGATCAAGAGGATTTCCCCGCACTGGTCACGGCGATTATCAGTCAACATATTGCCCCACTTGATGCCAATGCAATTAGCACAAGACCGAGTCGCAATGGTAAATACATCTCCGTAACGGTGACTGTATACGCGACTGAAAAGTCACAACTGGATGCCATCTATGCCGCGCTCAGTGCAGATAAGCGTGTGGTTATGGCGCTGTGAATGCAGGCCGAGCCAGTGCCGTGCCAGTGAAAAAATACAACTAAGCATTTTGGTTTTTACACAAAAATGACACAAATCCTTGTGCAACAACAAGAACAGAGCGTTTTCTCACGCCTTGGTGGAATGTGCGGGCTAAACATTCGCCAGCTTGGGCTGCGCGACTACCACAGCACCTGGCAGCAAATGCAGCAATTCACCGCGCAACGCGATGAATATACGGCTGATGAACTATGGTTGGTCGAACATCATTCTGTATTTACCCTGGGTCTCAATGGCAAGCCCGAACATTTGCTCAAGCCTGGCGACATACCCGTAGTGCAAACTGACCGTGGTGGCCAGATAACCTACCACGGCCCCGGCCAACTAGTAGTGTATACACTCATCGATCTGCGTCGTCGCCAGCTGGGTGTTCGCGCATTAATAAGCCACATGGAGCAAGCCATAATCACCCTGCTTGCCACCTATCAGATAAACGCGCACACACTGTCGCACGCGCCTGGAGTTTATGTCGATGGCGCCAAGATTGCAGCATTAGGTTTAAGGGTGCGCCGAGGCTGTAGCTATCATGGCCTGGCGCTGAATGTGCGCATGGACCTTGAACCATTCAGTCGCGTCAATCCCTGCGGCTATGCAGGACTTACAACTACACAATTGAATGATCTTGGTGTATCGGCAGACATGGCTGCAGTAAGCGAACGACTGCTAAACTATCTAAGCACAAGACTTAATATGCAGGCTAACCCATCTCAGTTAAGCAGTCCTCAGCATGTTTGATAACGAACCGCCCATCGCACCACCCAACCCAGGCAAGGGCGCAAGCAAGGTCGCTCGTATCCCTGTCAAAGTGATACCTGCCGTCACGACGCTGCGAAAGCCACACTGGATCCGCGCCCGCTCACCCAAAAGCCCGGAGGCCATGCGCATTAAGGCCATCTTGCGCGAGCATCAGCTCAATACAGTTTGCGAGGAAGCTGCCTGCCCCAATCTCGGCGAATGCTTTGCACATGGCACAGCCACCTTCATGATCATGGGCAAGCTCTGTACTCGCCGCTGTCCGTTTTGTGATGTCGCCCATGGTCGGCCAGAGCCCTTAGACACACATGAGCCGCAACATCTGGCCGATACCATTGCCGCCATGGGGCTGCGTTTTACCGTCATCACCTCAGTGGACAGAGATGATCTGCGCGACGGTGGTGCCGCGCATTTTGCCGCCTGCATTAAAGCAGTACGCAGGACTACACCGACTACTGGCATAGAAATTCTAGTGCCGGATTTTCGTGGCCGTGAAAGTGTCGCCCTGGCCTGTCCTGCCGATGCACTGCCTGATGTATTCAACCACAATCTCGAAACCGTGCCACGCTTGTATCGCGAGGCCCGCCCTGGTGCCGACTATCAGGGCTCGCTACAACTACTGCAGTCTTTTCAGCAACTTTATCCCCATATCCCCACCAAATCTGGCCTGATGCTTGGCCTGGGCGAGAACAACACAGAAATCATCCAGGTAATGCAGGACTTACGCCGCCATGGCTGCACCCACCTTACGCTGGGGCAATATTTAAAGCCATCAAATCATCATCTACCGGTACAACGTTATGTGCCGCCCGATGAATTTCAACAACTGGGCGAAATTGCCCGGGAGCTGGGCTTCAGTCATGTTGCCAGCGGCCCGATGGTGCGTTCCTCCTACCATGCCGAACGACAAGCAAAGGGCGAGGTAGTATATTAATTTTTAAGCCACCTCCACCCAGCAGACGTCTACACCGCGCAGGCGGGGGTCCAGTGGGTTTTCTACATTCGGCGCAATGCCCGATGGTTATTGCGCCCTACCTGACTGGATTCCCGCCTGCGCGGGAATGACGGACGGAATAAATGCACCACATCCCATGATAGCGGCCAGGCTCCCCTCTACCGCAAGCGGGAGAGGGGCTGGGGGAGAGGGAAAAAAGACATTCTATCTTCGTTTATGCGACCTCCTACATTCGGCGCAATGCCCGAAGGTTATTGCGCCCTCGTGCTGCCGCGCCGTGACATTCTGCCGCTAGATGTCACCCCCGCCGCGCGGGAATGTCAGAGCAAATACACCATATCCCGAGAGAGCGGACAAGCTCATCAAGCAAGACAAAAACTTTCCTGCCTTTTTTTTCATAAACTGTCAGATTCAATGGCCGCCTTCATACAACACCTGCCAGCGCCCAGCTTCGCTGACCAGATACAGGCGCTTGTTCATCTCACTTTTAAAATTGTTTGAGCGATAGTGCTGACGGAAACTGGCAACTACAATTTCACTGCCATTGCTCGCGGATTGCGGATAAAAAAACAACGACAAATTGGATAAATCTATTTCCTGGTAGGTCTTTCCTTTGGCGACATTGCGCTTGCGTGCCTGCCATTTTTTCAGGTCAAAGCCGGGGCTCCAGAAATTATTGGCATAGTGGGCGAGATAACGCTCTACATCGCCACTGGCCCAGTCCTTGAGCCAGGCATCAATGGCTGCCCTTGCTTGTCTTCGTTCACTCCACCAATCTGCCTCATCCACCCACTCGACATGTGAGGTAATTACCAACGGCGTCACGCCAGGCCGAATATAGGCCGCCGCCTGTTCCAGATCGATGTTGGGTAAAACCACACAACCCTCGCTATCCAGCGGCGGGCGGCTGTAAAAGGCATTCTCAGTGCCGTGCAACCATATGCCATCACCCGTCTTGCCCATGCGCTTATCCAGTTCGTTAGGATAATTCAATGGAAAGGCACCGCTGCCATATTTATCCGGCAAGGCGCTGGAGGGAATGTGGCTGGTAATGAAATAAACGCCTTCTGGAGTACGCAAGTCACCGCGCAGGAGCTTGTTGCCATTGGCCCTGCCTGTGCTGATGTAATAATCACGCAGTAGTTTGGGCGGCTTGTCCCCACCCTGGCGTTCATAGATATACAGGCGGTGATATTCCTTATCTACAACAATGGCCGTCTGCACTTCTTCACCAAGCGCCAACAAGACACGCGGCAGACGATCCTGCGGCAACGCATCCAGATAGCCCTTCAACCTGACTTCGGCCTCGGCTCGCAACTGACGCAGAGTTTCCTGCTCTGGCTGCAAGGCAGCCAGTAAGGGGGTGGTGCCGATATCGGTAACTGTTTGCGTTTGCGCCAACAGGAGATCACCCTGCACCAAATGAGCAAGATGAAAATGCGGTGCGCGCAGAGTCAATTGGGCCAGCTCTTTTTGCGCCTCCAGCAAATAACTGGAACGAAACAGAATCAGGCTCTTGAGCAGACTGGCCTCATAATCATCGGGGTAGTGTGCCAGACGTTCATCCAGACGAGCCAGCGCACGCGGATACAGCTCCGGCTCAGTCCTCTTCTCCAGCTGACTATGCAAATCCAGTGCAGCTGGCTCACTTTTGATTTCCTGAAAACGATGCGCAGCATAAAGGGCCAGCGACAGTGTCAGCAGAACTATGGCAAGAAGAAACCTGGCAAAACGCGAACGCGGCATGATGACTTAGCGCACTACCTTGAGATTGGTTTCAGAAACAATCATCCAGTTGCCCTCTTGCAGCATCAGGCCAAAGTGCTTGAAGGTCGTGTCCTTATAACTGGGAGAGCGATAATGCTGCTTTAATTCAACCGAGACCACATCAGGCCCCTGTACATCCACCTGAATATCAGTCAATTCTATCTTGATCCAGGCTGGGCGAGCGATCCGTTTGCGTCGATCATTTTTCCACGCCTTGTGCGTCATGCCTTCTGGCGCATAGCCTGCATCATAGTAAGCCAGATATGCATCGACATCCTGTTGCGCCCAGGCACTGGCCCAGGCCTGGAGTACCGTGACCACTGCCTGTTGCTGATCTTCAGAGAGCTTGTTTACTGCCTGCGTCTCAACTACATACACAGCCGCATCTTCGATACTGGCAGATTGCTCAGACTCTGCCGTGGCTGGCGTTAAGGCTGTGACTGGTGCAGAATCTGCCTCTACTGCTGTAGCGTGCACCTCAGCTATAGAAGCCTCATCGACTGGTACAGGATCTGCCTTTGCTACCGTAGTGTGCGCCTCAGCTAAAGAAGGCTCATCAGTTACGGCATCCTGTGGTTTTGCCGACGGTTCATCATAATCAAGCACGAGAGCCTGCGCTGAAACAGATGATTCGACGGCAGGCGATGGTTCTTCAAGCTCAGCCACCACTAAGGTCTCTTCAACAAGATGCCCTGATAACGCGGTCAACAATCCAAGCTGCGGCGGCTGTGAACCGGTCTCCAGGCGCAGAGCCTTGGCATAGGAGTTACGCGCCATCTCGACATAAACCAGACTCAAATTCTCTTGCACCCGCGCATAACGCTCATCTGTATGCAGGGCTTTCTCCAGCAGTTCTCTGGCATCATCCAGCCGACCCTGACGTACGCGCAAAGCAGCCAGATTATTATAGGCTTCGGGTAGTTCAGGGTTGTTTGCGATGATTTGAGCAAATATTTCTGCCGCCTCATCCAGTTGACCACTACCAGCCAGCGCATTGGCACGCAGGAATTGACTGGCCGATGTTTGTGCGCCGGTCAGGCTATCAAGTGTTGCCAGAGCAGCACGATAATTGCCCGCCTCTACCTGTTCGGCAACCATCTCCAGCGTTGTCGCCACACTTGGCTGCCCACCTGCCAGCAAGACCATGCCCAGCACCCAGTTAAGATTAAGCCGCATCATCTATCCTTTTACTTGATTTTATCTGGCAGATTATATCAGGCTCGTGCACTCTGTCATGAATAACACAGTTCAGCACTGCAATGAATGTGAAAATTACAGGAAAAAGTCATGGAACATCAGCTGAAACGCATTGAAAAGCTCATTGATATCGGTACTGCCCTCTCGGCAGAAAACAATATTCCACTCCGGCTGGAGATAATTCTCCTTGGCGCCAAGGAGATCACTCAGGCCGATGGTGGAACGCTGTATTCAGTGCAGGATGACCAAACCGTAAAAATGGAAATATTGCATACCGATACACTCAACTTCGCCATGGGCAGCACTACCGACACAGCGATCCCCTTTCCACCCATTGCCCTGTACGATGACAAAGGTCAGCCCAACCACAAAAATGTAGTTACACACGCTGTACTCAACGATTGCACCATCAATATACCAGATGCCTATGCAGCTGCAGGCTTTGATTTCAGCGGTACGCGTGCCTTTGATAAATCCACCGGTTATCGCTCTACCTCTTTTCTCACCGTACCGCTAAAAAACCATGACAATGACATCATTGGTGTCTTGCAATTACTGAATGCACAAGACAAAGACGGCAAGGTGATCCCTTTTGGCATAGAGGCACAACGACTTACCGAAGTATTGGCTTCACAGGCCGCGGTAACGCTTACCAATCTTAGGCTAATTGATGATCTTAAACACCTGTTTGAATCATTCATCAAACTCATCGCCGATGCCATCGATGAAAAATCACCATATACGGGAGGGCATTGTCGTCGCGTACCAATCATCACTATATTGCTGGCAGATGCTGTAGCCAAAGCCAGTGCAGGACCGCTACGCGATTTCAGCATGAGCAGCAACGACCGCTATGAGCTTGAAATGGCCGCGTGGCTGCACGATTGCGGCAAGATCACCACTCCGGAATATGTAGTCGACAAAGCCACCAAGCTGGAAACCATCCACGATCGAATACATGAGGTAAATGCACGCTTTGCTGTCCTCCAACGTGATGCCGAGATCGACATGTTGCGCCGCAGCATTGAGCAACAAACTGAAAAAGAACAAATACAACGTGAATATCAGGCTACGCTACAGCGTCTGGCAGAAGAACGTGATTTCATCCAGCAGGCCAACCAGGGCATTGAGTTCATGCGCCCAGAGGACCAGGATCGCATCAAAATAATAGGCCAACAAACCTGGCGGGATGCAACAGGCATCGAGCAGCCCTTACTCTCTGAAGACGAGGTATACAACCTCAATATACAGCGCGGCACGCTGACCTATGAGGAACGCGAGATAATCAATAATCACATCATCGCCACGATCAACATGCTGGATGCTTTGCCTTTCCCCAAGCATCTCAAGCGCGTGCCTGAATTTGCCGGCGGACATCATGAGCGCATAGATGGTCGAGGTTATCCGCGTGGCCTGAAGGGTGAACAAATGTCGGTACAGGCACGCATCATGGCCATTGCCGATGTCTTCGAGGCGTTGACGGCCTGTGATCGTCCCTACAAATCGGGCAAGAAATTATCCGAAGCCCTGCGCATCATGGCCTTCATGGCCAAGGACGGCCACCTTGATGTGGATTTATTCGATATTTTTATAAAAGAAAAGATATATCAGCGATACGCTGAACAACATATCGATCCTAATCAAGTTGATGCAATTGATATCAGCCAGCTACCTGATTACACATAGCCGTCCACAGGTCGAGCACAAGATCAAATACCAACATTAAACATGGTATCAAGGTCGTGACGTGAATATGCCTTAAAGGCCAGCAAGGTTTCCGTTTTGACGATAGCGCGAATGAGCTGGAGGCGCTGCGTTACCAATTGGGCCAACTCCTCAGCCGAGTCAACCCGCGCAATGGCGATGATGTCATATTGGCCGCTGACTGAGTACGCCTCGCTGATCCCCTCTATACCTGCCAGATGCTCCGCTACTTCATTAATCTTATCGCGCTCGGCGTTAATCAAAATTATGGATGTAACCATACTGAACTCCTTGTGTTGATCTGGCAGGATGGGTATACGCAATAGGTAGACAGGGTTCCATTAGCTGATTCAGCGCTTGCCCTTGGTGGGTTTTTTTTCATCCTCACCAGCTAATTTTTCAATACCGTCCAGCACAGCAACTTCAAGCAGTGGCAGTTCAGGTAGTGTCTTGGCATCATCTACCAAGGGCTTGAGCTGGGTATGCAGATCAACGCACAAGCCGTGCAGCTCGCGGTATTTTTCTGCCAACTTAACAGCATTTTCCTGTGCGGTTTCAATATCCTTTACCTGCTGTTCCAGCGTCTGTTTTTCCTTGCGCAGGGTGGTATTTGCAGCAGCCAGCTCCTTGCGGGCATCGGCCTCATCTATTTTCTCTTTCCTCAGCGTCTTCATCTTCTTAACCACATTCTCTGGTGTGTCGGCCAGTGCAGTATGAATAGATTTTATAGCCCGATCTTTCTCAGCCACTGTTCCCTTCAGTTTTTTGATTTCATTACCATGTTGGCTGCGTTCGGCCATCATCTGTTGTTCAAATTTTTCCAGCCTGGTCTGCGCTTCGCTGCGCGCCACCTCTGCCTTGTCCATCTGCTTTTCATTATCGGCCAGTTTTTTCTCCATGGACGAGATTGCCACCCTGGCCTGCTCCTGCGCCCTGGCGACAGAGCTATCGGCGTTGATATAACGCTTGATAGCATTTTCCAGCGCTGCCTTGAATTCTTCCTGTGAGCAATTAGGGTCCAACTTGAGTGCGTCGGTTGCAGTGCGTATCAACATCTGCTTGCTAACGGCAAGGTCTTTCCAAACTTTCAACTGCATTTCGAGATCGGCTTCAGCCACATGGTTCTCCTTGGAGCATAAGTACTTGAGGGGGTAAATTTTGCGGGGCGATATTATAGCTTAAAATAAGATAAATTACTGTTTTTTATATACAAAACAACGAAAGATGATTGCCTGGCAAATGCAAAACAAAAACAAGTTACCCGCCTGAATAACAAAACAGCCAGTACCGACCACTTAATTATCTTGAAAATCAACAAGATATCATAAGGCAGTGGGTTGACATCAATCCGCCGAGCGGTACAGCTGATAACCATTGCGCCCTGCCTGCTTGGCGCGGTACATAGCTTCGTCGGCCTGTTGTAATAACTCATCGGCATTCCTGCTATCAGCCGGATAAAAGGCAATGCCCAGCGATGCCGATAATATTACCTTTCCACCCTGCAATTGGTATGGCTGCGCCAATACCTGCAATATCTTCTGCGCCACCACCTGTACGTCATTGGATGAGTCATGCACATGCATCACAATCAAGGCAAATTCATCACCACCCAAACGAGCCACCGTATCACTGTCGCGCAAGCAATCTAGCAGGCGCTGCGCTACCTCATGCAACAACTCATCACCAGAGGCATGACCAAGCGTATCGTTTACCTGCTTGAAGCCATCCATATCAACATACAACAAGGCAAACTGGCTATTTTCCTGTTTGGCTTGCTGCATGGCCTGCTCCAGTCGCAGCCCAAACATCTTTCGATTGGCAACGCCGGTCAGGCTATCAAAATATGCCTGACGCCAGATGCTCTGCTCGCGTGTCTTGCGCATGGTGATGTCGCTGAACGTGATCACGGCCCCAGACAGTTGCTCGTTGGAGTACAGTGGATGTGAACGATACTCAACCGGAAACAGGCTGCCATCGGCACGTGTGAATACATCGCTGTCATCGTGCACGACAGCTCCGCTGCGCAGTGTGTCGTGCAATGGGCAATTATCGACAGTATGAACACGGCCATCATTGTGATCAGAATGGATCCTGGCGTGCAATAACTGACCCAACAACTCCTCTGACCTACTCAGGCCAAGCAGCTGCAAGGACTTCGGATTGACCAGGGTACACAGGCCAGTTCTGTCTATGCCGATAATTCCCTCACCTGATGAGTCAATGAACAGGCGCAACTGCGCCTCGGCCTGCTGGCGCTCCGCCACCTCATCGCACAACTCCGCTGTTCGCGTTTTAACCAAGTCCTCTGTCTGCGCCTTCGCCGATTCCAGCGCAAGCATTTGGCGACGAAAATGTGCCAGCGCAAACAAGGTCAAAACAGACAACAATAGCCAAACGATCAGATGTGTGAGATAGATGCTACGCAATTGACCGGCTTCTACCGCAAGCAAACTGTCAAGCATGAAGGAGACGCTGAGGCCACCACGAATATCACCCAGACGGTAACCCTGATGCTCATGACATTTAAGACATGGCTGCTCTACCTTGAGCGGAGCCATGAAGCGAAACCGGGAGTTTTTGCCCTGGTCAATTTTTTCATAGATCTGACCTGCCCCATGGTTGAATTTTTCAAGTTGGGTGCGTTCCCAGGTATCTGGTTCATTATCAGGATTAAGCGGCATGAGACTGGTCAGGCGCAGATTCAAATCGGTCAGATTTTCGACGATGTTGGCAAGCTGCCTGGTCATATAGGCGGGATTGATCATAGTCAGCCTGGTACCAGAAGGCGTACTGATATCGCGCTCCGGCACTTTCAGATATGGGTTTGGCTGTGAGTTATCTGTTATCGGCGCATACAGTCCACCGTGACCTGCGTTCCACAGGCGCGCAGACTCCACCATCTTGAAGACAAACTGGGCGCGATCAGAAGCCAGATGCAAGATTTTGTGATCCACCTGGGCCTGGTTCCACAACAACGAGGCTAACACTACCAAGCTCCAGATCATTATGGGCAGTGGCCAATAACGGTATTGCAGAAAAAAAAACTTCATCGACCACCTGCCTTTGCTTCAAACAACTCTAACAAGCAGAGTTTGATTTTATCTATAGCCTGCATAGTACCGTTGATAAAACAACTTGCCCCACCCTTGGCAGATCCAAAATTCATGCCGATGAACAATAAAATCACCAGCGGGCAACTCGTGCTCTGCTATTGCCGCATAAAATAAATACAGCTACAGGCCAGGCATATTAATGCTTCGAGGAACGAGTTGCCTCTATCGTGACATAGCTATCGACCAGAAAGCTCGCCCCTATAACTTTGCTCAGCTCATCCTGAAAACAGGCACAAAACCTGTTAACGATAACAAAATCAGATATTTTTCTCACGACCTGATGAAATATGCTGGCTACTAGCGCAGCGGTTTATATATCCATGGTGTGAAAATAGACAAGGTGGGGCCGAGGCCCCACCTACATGATATCAATAGATATCGTGTTGTGTGTTGTAGATGTTGAACTTGCCGGTAGGCGTTATCAGTCGCTTGTCCTTGACCACGGCCTTGAGCTTGCGGGTCTTGTCATCGACCACCACCAATGCCGATTGATGCTCCTTGCCGCTCCAGACCGAGAACCAAACCTCATCACCTGCCTTGTTGAACTCCGGCTGCACCACCAGCTTGGCACCATCACCCAGCTCTGCCCACTCGGCAATCGGCAATACTTGATAACCCTTATCCAGATCCCGAATATCAAATACCACTACCGACTGCGCAATCTTTGGATCAGGGTTTAGTGTGGTATCAACGTATAGATTGCTGGATTGTGGATGCGTTTTGATAAACAGCGAACCACCACCTTGACCCTTCAACGTCCGTACCACCTTCCATGCCTGATCCTTATGTTTAATCGGGTCGGTGCCTATCAGCGATATACCGTCATCGCCCAGATCACTAGTCGCCCAAACTGGACCAAACTGCGGATCAATAAAATTTGCTCCACGACCTGGATTCGGGGTGTTACCAACATCGACCAGTGCCGCCAGTTTTTGCTCCCTGGAGTCGATCACTGCAATCTGGTTAGAGGCATTGGCTGCCGACATAAAATAGCGATGCGAGGCATCCCAGCCACCATCATGCAGAAAACGTGCGGCACTGATCTCGGTCAACTTGAGGTTGTTGAGGTCCTCATAATTCGCCATTAGAACCTTGCCGGTCTCCTTGACGTTAACAATGAATTCCGGGTGCTCATGCGAGGCAATAATGGCTGCCACACGCGGCTCAGGATGATACTCCTGGGTATCCACCGTCATGCCACGTGTGCCAACGATCTTCCTCGGCTCCAGCGTATCGCCATCCATAATGACAAACTGTGGCGGCCAATAAGTGCCAGCCACTGCATATTTATCTTCATAGCCCTTGTATTTCGAGGTCTCTACTGAGCGCGCCTCCAAGCCCACCTTGATCTCGGCAACCACCGCAGGTTCTTTCATCCAAAGATCGATCAAGTCAATCTTGGCATCGCGGCCAATGACAAACAGATAGCGTCCAGAGGAAGAAATACGTGATATATGCACGGCATAACCCGTATCTATAACAGAGATCAGCTTCTTTTTATCGCCATCGACCAGAGCAATCTGGCCGGCATCACGCAAGGTTACAGAGAAAATATTTTCCAAATCCAATGAGTTGAGCTTTTTTGTTGGCCGCTTCTCAGGTGGCACATGCACCTTCCAGGTAGCCTTCATGTCTGCCAGACCATACTCAGGCGGTGTGGGCGGCTCATGCTGAAGATAACGCGCCATTAGATCGACCTCATCGGCCGTCAACACGCCTGTCGTACCCCAGGCCGGCATACCGGCGGGTGAGCCATAACCAATAAAGGCCTTAAGATAATCCGTACCCTTCGCCAGGGTAATATCAGGTGTCAATGCCTTGCCAGTCGCACCCTTGCGCAAAACACCATGACAACCGGCGCAACGCTCAAAAAAGACCTGTTTACCGCGGGCAAATTCTGCTTCTGTAATAGCTGGCGGCAGCGGCCCAGCTGGTATGTCGCCGCCATTTTTCATCGACAATGGCGCGCCCTGGTAACGCAACTCAGTATCCGGCACATGCTTGCTGTCTGCTGCCAGTGCAGGCGTAGTGGACAAACCAAATACCATACCCGCAAGTGCCAGCCCCAATGAAAAACTCCGTAGTAAATATTCTTTATCTGTTGTCATGACTCCATCCCTTTGTTTATGTGATGCAGGTAATTTGCTCCTGCGCTTATATACACGGATAAAACAAGTGGAAATACTGGGTGTGCAGAAACAGAACAACCTTGACGCACATCAAGAATGCGAATGTAACCATATGATTTTTAATGAATTTATACGATAGATGACATCGGGTTTACCGATGGCTTGACTAATCGCATTATCGTTGCACCAAAGACCTGCATACAGGTTATAACCACCCCGTGGTACACGGAATAAACTTCACTAGTTATGCGTATCTTGCGATTGCCATTCATTTACGAAAAAGGGATTAGCGCTAACGAACCGTACTGAGCTTACGGTAAAGCGTTCGCTCGGAAAGTCCAAGCTGTTTGGCCAGTGCCCGTTTGTCGCCCTGAAAACTCGCCAGGGCCCAAAGCAGGTAGCGCTGTTCGACTTCTTCCAAGGGGATTACCTCATCATAAAAAGCAGGCCGTAAAGCACCCACCTCATTGCCCCCGCAACACTCCTCCGGCAGATGCTCAGGCTTGATCTCCTCACCATCACACAACAAACTGGCACGCTCCAGAATATTGCGTAGCTCGCGGATATTGCCGGGGAAGCTGTAGTTACGCAGACAGGTCATGACTGCCTTGTCCAGACTTAATTGGCGCTCACCACCCACCCGTTGCAGCATGCTTTCTGCCAGCAGCGACAAGTCTTCAAGGCGCTCGCGCAAGGCCGGTATATGGATGGGAAAGGCATTGATGCGGTAATAAAGATCACGGCGGAAGCTGCCGGCCTCAACCATTGCCCTGAGATCACGATGAGTCGCGCAGACCAGTCTGAATTCAGCCTTTTGTGGCTCAACCCCACCGACACGACGAAAGGTGCTACTTTCCAGCAGGCGCAATAATTTTACTTGTTGCGCCAGCGGGATCTCGCCGATCTCGTCGAGAAACAGCGTACCGCCATGCGCCGCCTCCACCAGACCGAACTTGCGCGTATGGGCGCCGGTGAAAGAGCCTTTTTCATGACCAAACAATTCGCTCTCAAACAATGTCTCTGTAAGTCCCGTGCAGTCCACCGGCACGAAAGGCCCGTTGCGCCGCACGCTGGCCTCATGCACTGCCTGGGCAATCAGTTCCTTGCCGGTGCCTGATTCACCCAACAGCAACACGGTACTGTTACTGGTGGCAACACGTTCAACCAACTCCAGAACCTTGTTGAAGCTGGCTGCCCGCCCTACCAAACCGCCAGCCTTGGGTAACGGACTGGCCAGCCGACTGATACGCATGCGTTCGAGCAAAAATCGAACATTGCCAGCCTTGTCCAGGATCGGCGCCATTTCCACATCCACATGTTCCTCGCCGTTGGGCGTGTGGTGCAGATGCAGCACACGCTGCGGTGTATTGCTTGCTACAGCATTTTTCAAAGGGCAGTTCTCGCCTACCTGATCGCATGGCAAGGTATAGCGATGCGACACTTCATAGCAAAAACGATTCTTGAACGGCTGACCATCAGCGTAGGTGCGGCGATATGCCTGATTGGTCGCGAGGATGCGGTAATCTGTGCTCAGCAGCGAAGCAGGCTCATTGAATACATCTAATATAGACAACAACTCGGTGGGAATTTCATCATTAGCCAGCTTCGACATGGTATTTTTCGCCAATTACGTCAACCGGCTTGAAACATATGCCATATACGGCACAAAACTCCATGATTATTATCAATCGCCACCTGGTTAATACACGCATTGGCAGGAATCATCAGGCACATCCCTGTGCCTGCCTCAGATTCAAAGCTTGATGCTGGCCTTCAGCCAATAGGTACGACCTGGCTCGTTGATGCGGGTAGTTTGCTCGTAGCCACTCACATCAAAACCGGCGCGACTGATATGCTCGGCATAGTTCTTGTTAAACAGGTTATCTACGCCAGCAGTAAGCTGCACCAGCTTGCTGGGTTTCCATGAGCCATTGATGGAAAACACGCTGAAACCACTGGTTTCATCGATGTCCTGCCCAACAATACTGCCTGCACCTATATCCACACGGTCTTGCTTGGCAACCGAACGCAGCATGCCACCGACCGACCATACGCCAGTACCGTACTCCGCTCCCAGACGCAACTCAAGCGGCGGCAATTGTGCCAGCGCCGTGCCGTCGGTTCTGTTATCACCGCGCACATAAGCCAGCGTGCCATCCAGCTTCCAACCACTGGCCGCCCAGATAAGACCGGCCTCGCCACCCCAGGTACGGGCATCGATATTGCGCGCGATGGTGGTACCTACCTTGCCTGGATATCGTGTATCCACCAGGATGTAGTCATCGGTGCGATTGACAAACCCGGCCACGGATAAATGCCAGGGCCCAGACTCACGAATCAAACCGACATCGATCTGGTTGACCTTTTCTGGCTTGGTATGAAAGGCGCTGTCTGTATACTCGCTTTGCTTGTTGATCAGCTCCCAATAGTCAGGGAAGCGTTCACTATGGCCCAGGCCAAGATACCCGGTGGTGCCAGCATTGAAATCATGCTCATGGCGCAAAAACCCACTGACAAGCGTCTTGCTACGTTCAACGTTTGCTGTAGAGCCAGTGCTGCGCTTGTCCTCAGCCTTCCAGCGATCGGCACGCAAACCGGCAAGTACGCGATCCTGAACGCTGACATCGTAGGTAAGCTCACCAAACACACCGAGATTATCGAAATTGGCATCTTCAATGCGCGCTTTATCCTGGTAAGGCATCATGTCCTGATTCTGGCTGGAGCGGGACGTGTGTGTATTGCTCTGCTGATCGATGCCGATGTTCGTTTTCGTGTTTGCACCAGTATTCAAAGTTGAGGCAAGGCGCACTCCGGTAGTCTTGCGATCCGGATTACCCACCCTTTTTGTTCCCATGGACAAAGGACGCAATGAGTAATTGTCCATCACATGATCGACATAGTTGTAATAGGCCTGGGCCTCTATCTTCTCTACGATGTCGGAAATGTTGCGCCGCTCGAACTTGATGCCCCAGTTCTCGCGTTCGAAGGCAACACCATCCATCATGCGATCGGCGTAGGCCGCTTCACCATCACTGCGCGCCGCAGACAACTCCAGCGTGGTATTGTCATCCGGCGTCCAGCCCAAGGCCAGATCAGTGCTCCAGCGTTTGTATTCACCGTGCACCGTATTGCCATCTCCATCCTTGTAATCATCCATCTGCGAGCGGGTAGCACCGCCGCGCAGATAAAATTTCTCGCTACCACCACTGGCACTGACCACCTGATCATTGCGGCCAAAGCTGCCAAACAGTGCACTGCCGTAGGCCTGCCAGCCAGCTTCGGTATAACGAATCGGATCACGCTCAAACAACACCGTGCCGGCCGAGCCAACCGGCCCATAACGCACGGTCTGTGGGCCCTTGATGACAGTGACCTTATCGAAGGATTCAGGATAGATATAGGCTGTTGGTGGATCCATGCGACCGCCACAGCCACCGAGTACCGCCTCGCCATCCTGCAGGATATTCAACCTTGAGGCGGCCATGCCGCGCAACACAGGATCGCCATCGGCACCACCCTTACGGATGACATTAAAACCAGGGATGGTCTTCAGATAATCAGCACCATCGTGCGCAGGCAAGGGCTGCCTGGGCGCTTTGGGATCGGTGACCACGGTCAGCGGCACCTCCATCGCTGGTGCCGTGATCACGACACTGCCAAGATCTGCCGATTCTTCAGCGCTCACGGTTTGTTGTATGGCACAAAGTATTGCCAGGCTAAGTACACTGCGTTGCATGATTTCTCCCTTTATTATTTACACACAAATAACAAAAGAGAATGCAAAAGCAATACCAGGCACCAAGTGGTTGATTCAATACGAATTAGGCATAAAGAGACTGACTGGAACTACGGCTTATGCCATTAAACTGTGTCAAATGACGCAGTGAACATATGTACACTATGGAGCACAGTGTCTTGCCAGTGTCGGCATGGCCAGTAATGGTGCGAAAATTCTGACTGGTCACTGCAACGCGCATGGACATAACATCACTTGTTTTTTAGTGCCATGAACCAACTTTCCATCGCTTGATTGGCCATCGGCATCGGTGCTTCCATGTAGTTGACGATAAATTTATCGGCCAGCTCAACAACACCAATAGAACGCGGCCGCACGGCCAGCACACCTGGATTGGGCAACTTGATACCAAAACAGAAAATCAAATTTTTTGCATCGAGGATTTCTGGCGCAATCTCGCCTTCCGGCAAGGATTTGGTATGACTGTAATGATCAAATACGCCTATATATACCGCCGCTGGATGCTCCTCGATCCGCGCCTTAAGAAAATCGATAATGGCATCGACCGAATTGTCCTGAGTTTCGCTCTTAGGCAACTCAAGTGAATAAACAGGATAGACGTCCTGCAACATCATTTTTTTCATAATTTTCTACCTCTTTATTTACCTGCAAATAAAAGTCAAACTTCAATTGAACAAGATCATTCCTCTGGCATACAGATCTCGCCACGCCTCACCGCCATGGCGGTATAGCCAACCAGCATAATTATTACCAACGAAAGACAGGCCAACAGGATGTTCCCCAGCCACATCAACTGCACAAAGCCAAGGCTCTGATACATTACAAATGTAGCAATAGTGATTGCGGCCAGGGGAAAGGAATAAGCCCACCAGGAAAGAAAAAATTTCAAGCGGGTAAAGCGCCGCAACTGTACCAACAACAACATGGTGGTGAACAAACCGGAGTAATAAAGCACTCGGGCAAAGGCATCGATTTCGCCAGTCAGTTTCCAATAGGCAATAAATCCCACAGCAGGTGGCGCGATCAGGATAAACAAAGTAGGTAACAACTTACCCGGCAGGGGCGAATGAAAGAAGATGCGATATAAAACTATCGTCAACAGCACTACCCAAAACAGCATGCCGATACTGAAATAAAACCAGGAAATCTCAAAATAGCCATGTTCCACGCCAACGATCGGTACCAGGACATTGCCCACCACTGGTATGAACCAGGCTGGGTTCATGTGCTGAATCTGGAAATGTTCGTGACTGATCCAGGCATTCAAGACATACAGGGTGAACAGCAAATGCAAGGCACTGCCGCACCACCACAAGACTTGCGAGACACTCTGGTCAATAGTGTAGGAGGCGATAGACAAGAGGATCAGACTGATGGAGATGGTGGGGAAAAAACTAAGCCGCACCGGATGATGCAATTCCTTCAATATCTCTTCGCGATAGAGCAAGAACTTGCTGCCATAGGCCAGCGCCAAAAAGACAAACAAGGCAGTAGTAACTACAAAAAGCA
This sequence comes from Thiohalomonadaceae bacterium, assembly GCA_041678005.1. GTDB lineage: Bacteria > Pseudomonadota > Gammaproteobacteria > Thiohalomonadales > Thiohalomonadaceae > Sulfurivermis. Next base: position 43,576 of record JBAYOW010000005.1, on the reverse strand, counting down.
CACCCGCCACGCCGGAAAAGCCGTGCAGCAACTGCGCCTTCTCCCATGCTATGGCCAGGCCACTCATGCCCATTACCGTAGCAAAGGCCGAGATGGGTAAAAACTTGAGTCGCTGGGGCAAAGGTTGAGCCATGACGATACTCCATGTATTTGTAGGTGGTGAATTACTTGAGCAAAACGCTAAAGTATTAGAGTGCCATATGCATTGATAAGTCGCAATCCATCAATCAATACACTCGGGGCGAGCCGCCTATTCAACAATAGTAGTCTGAATGTAGCTGCGGGACTGACTGTCAAAACTTGAATTCAAACCCCCTCTCCTGCTTGCGGGAGAGGGAAAAGGCTTTTTATCCTGGTTCATGCGGCCTTCTACATACTACAGTATTGCCACGCCGTAACGTTCCGCCACGCACTCGCATAAGCGGGGGGCCAGTTCTTCCTGACTCCTGGATCCCTGCCTGCGAGGAAATGACAGAATAAATTAAACCGTAGCCTCCTTCAAAGCCCCCTCTACCGCTTGCGGGAGAGGGGCTGGGGGAGAGGGAAAAGACTTTTTATCTTGGTTCATACAGCCTTCTGCGTAATACAGTATTGCCGCGCAGCAACGTTCTGCCGCCAAATTACGCACTCGCATAAGCGATGGTTCAGTTATTCCTGACTCCTGGATGCCCCCTGCGCGGGAATGATAGAACAAATGAACCATAGCCTCCTTCAAAGCACCCCTCTCCCGCTTGCGGGAGAGGGGCTGGGGGAGAGGGAAAAAACTTTCCATCCTGGTTCATGCGGCCTCCTACATACGGCGCGATGTCGATGGTTTTTGCGCTCTACAATGTCAAAAACGTCAGTGTTTTCACTCACGCCATAATGAAATATATGGCAAACAGTCTATTCATTGGCGATCTGCTCCAGAGTAATGCGATCACAATGAAACCTGTCAGAATGTTCCTGCAAAGCGCCCAACCGCTTGAGTTCGGCCACCATGCGGCTGGCCGATTCCGTGGTAATTCCCAACATGGCACCCATATCCTTACGGCTGAACAAACAGCACAATCCTTCTCCTGGTTCATCGGTCAAGCGAAGCAATAAACGCGCCACACGCTGACGCGCACTGCCAGTGCCAAGCTCAGTAAGCCAGGCATCGGCCTCGGCCAGCGCCTGCTGCCAGCGGCGCATCAATTCACGATAAAGTTGAGGGCTATCCAGCTCCAGTCGGCGCACCACATCCACCGGAATACGGCAAATCACACTGTCTTGCTCGACCACGGCCTCATGCTGATAAGGCTGATTCAACAAGGCTTCCAGGCCGGTAACATCCGTACTACGTACCAGCCGCACAATACGTTCGCTGCCATCTGGCAGATACTGCGTCAACTTCACCAGACCTTCGCGCACGGTAAAGATCGCCCGACCAGGATCACCCATGCGATACAACACATCGCCATGCGACATCCGCTGTTCATCGATGCTGTGCTGGATGCGGCCAAGCAGTGCTGGATCAATACCAGCAAACAACACCGATGCACGCATGGTGCAAACACTGCAATCAGCAGCCGTGCACCAGTCGTTCGTTAAGGGGTGGGAAGATTTCATCTATTGATATTCTTCTATATTGATGAGGTTTGCGGCCTTGTTGTCTGCCAATTATTACTGAATTTCCAACTGTTGTGCCAATTCTGACAGCCGCTGCGGTGTTCCAACATCAACCCAGCGGCCTTGATAGTACTCGCCACTTACCTGACCGGATGCCATCATGTTGCGCAACAATGGCCCCAGTGGAAAGCGACCATCCTGACAAGCAGCAAACAATTCCGGCCGATACACACCAATACCACTGAAGGTCAGGCGCAGACCCAACCCATCTTCCAACACCCGACCATCTGCCGCCAAGGTAAAATCACCGCCTGGATGATAGTGCGGATTATCCACCATGACCAAATGGGCCAGGGTTTTGGGTGCAAGGTCTGCCGTGAAACGATAATCCGTCCAGATATCGCCGTTCACCACCCAAAATGGCTCTGTGCCCAACAATGGCAAGGCGCGCAAGATCCCACCACCGGTCTCCAGCCCGACACCTTCAGCAGAATAATAAATCCGCACTCCGTAATGCCGGCCATCACCAAGAAAATCCTCTATCTTCTCACCCAGGTGTGCATGATTGATAACTATCTCCTTAATGCCAGCCTTAGCCAAGGCGAACAGGTGGTACTCGATAAGTGCATGTGGCCCGGCGCGCAGCAATGGTTTGGGCGTGTGATCAGTCAATGGCCGCATGCGTTCACCACGGCCTGCAGCAAGTATCATGGCTTTCATAGCTTTTATGATGCCGTCTGTAATGGCTACAGAACAAGCCTTTGTTTATTTGACTCCTCTTCCAAATCGGTGCATACATTCGTGCGGCAGACCACTTAAAATGTTGACAGTTTTAATCAAGATTTGTAGGGTAGCGACACCACAGCCAATTTCACGGAGTCTTTCATGAACATCGATAACAACAGCGGCATGGATCTGGCCAGCGGCATTGCCGCCTTTGAAGGCAAGCACTTTGCAACCGCCATGCAAATGCTCTCCCCCCTGGCCGAGGCAGGCAACGCCGAAGCACAATACCGGGTTGCCATCATGCAACAAAACGGCCTGATCGGCAGCACCAATCTTGCCAAGGCCGCTGCATGGATGCTCGCCGCCGCCAACCAGGGTCATGCCATGGCGCAGCACGGCGTAGGTTTCATGTATCTCGAAGGTGAAGGACTGGAGAAAAATCCAGCCGAAGCCGCTATATGGTTCCAAAAAGCTGCCGATCACGGACTGGCCGGCTCGCTCACCACCCTGGCGATGATGTATGAACAAGGCCTTGGCCTGCCTCAAGATGACGCCAAGGCCAAGGAGCTATATAAGAAGGCGGGATTTGATATGTAAATGAACCACGGACAAAATGGTGCCGTTGAGAGGAGTCGAACCCCCGACCTACTGATTACGAATCAGTTGCTCTACCGACTGAGCTACAACGGCGTATGAGAGTCAAACGAGGGCGCAAGTATACTGAAATCATCACACCAGGCAAAGAAAATGCCAAGGCGCAGTTTAGTGGTCGTTAAATTCAAGCCACAGGGCGAATCCGGATGATTACATCGACGCCTGCTACTTCAGTGCCTTCAGGCAAGGCTGGCAAGGTCGTCCTATCCAATATTGGCCCAGGGGCGTCATATAACTCACCGGTATCTATATTGAAAAAGTGCTGATGCTCGGTCGTGGTCGAGTCATAGAACACCCTGCTTGGGTCAACAATAATTTCCCGCACCAAGCCCTTGCGAGCAAACAGGTTCAGGGTATTGTAAATAGTGGCCCTGGAAACGCGGGCTTCATTAACATTTACCTGCGCCAACAACTGCTCGGCAGATATATGCTGCGGCTGGGCAAATAATGCCTGGGCTATCTCTACGCGCTGGCGCGACGGCGACACATCGTGTTGTTGCAACAGCTCAATGATTGCGTGGCGATCCAAACGGGACTGATTCATGATTTCCTCCAGATTGATCTGCCTCCGCATAGGCCATGCGGAAACTTTTTAATCCAATCAATGAATTATAGTCTTGGTTTAAGACCAATTCCACCAGTGCGGTTACAGTGATTTACCCCACATGTTTCACCAGGACGTGAAAAAACCAGTTAAACGACACGGATTACTACAATGCTCCCTACCCCAATACACGCCGTTTATCTACAAAAACCATCCATCAATCACGTAAAGCAAGACAGAAGTAACAAAGCTTGCCATCTTTATGCTCACAGGCTAAAGCAATCCAGAAGGACGGACTAAATGCCAAGAAAAATAGCCATACAGGGCTTTACCCTCATCGAGTTGATGATAACCATCTCCTTGCTGGGGATTCTGGCTGCCATTGCCCTGCCATCCTTTCAGGACATGATCGTCCAGAGCCGCCTGCGTAGCCAAACCAATGAGCTGATCGGGGCTGTACAATATGCGCGCGCCGAGGCCATCAAGCGCAATCAAACTATACGCCTCTGTGCCACAGCCAGTGCCACCAGCACCAGCTGCGCCGCTGGCAACTGGGGCAACTGGGTCGTGCTGGACAGCGGCGATAATGCAATCAGACGCGGCGGCATCCCCGCTACGCTTAAACTCACCAGCACCCTGCAAGACAATACTCTGCGCTTCCTCCCCACTGGCCTTAATAATATTTCTGCTGGCAATGACAGCCTGAACCTTTGCTCACCGACTGGCAGCGGAAATACCGCCCGCAGCATACAAATCGGCAGCTCCGGCAGAACGACCATCACACCATCATCAGGATGCCCCTAATGAACATTCAAACGAAGCGATCTTCCAGCAACCAACGCGGTATGGGTCTTATCGAAGTGCTTGTTGCCGTGCTCATTCTTTCCTTTGGTCTGCTTGGCCTGGTCAATCTGCAGATGGTCACCTTGCGCAACAACCAAAGCTCATTTGATCGCAGCCGGGCGATTATGGCTGTGTACAGCATCGCCGACCTCATGCGTGCCGATCTACGTGACAATGGCGACCTCGATTTCAGCAGCGCATTTCTCCAGGGCCGCATTGCTGAATGGAAAAATAATATTACGGAACATCTTGGCTCTGACGCAGAAGGCGAAATCGAATGCGCAAGCTCGACCATTACGCCACTTTATACTGAAGCAATCACCAGCCATACCTGCACCATCACCATCACCTGGGATGACGGTCTGGGCGTGCAGGGCTCTGATCAACAATCAATCACCACACAGGTGAAATTATGATGACCCGCCACAACCCCTGCAGACGCTACGCCACAACACATCAAGCAGGCCGCCACATGCGTGGCCTTACCTTGATTGAGGTCATGGTGACGCTGGTCATTGGACTGATCCTCACCCTGGGCATCACCGGCATCATGGCCACCAACCGGCAAAATTTGCGCATCACCGAAGGCCTGTCTGAATCACAAGAAAATGCCCGCATGGCATTTGAGCTCATAGCTCGTGACGTGCGTCAAGCCCGCGATACTGGCTGCGGGCCCGTGCCCGATGTAAGTGATCACCCATCCGGTGGCTGGATGGGTGAGTGGTGGCCCATCCGTGGCTTTGCTGGTGATGCATCTAGCAGCGCTGTCGTCTTTGGCAGCGGCACAGGCGAGCGCGTAAATGGCACTGAGGCCGTGCAACTGCAAAGTACTGGTGAAACCCTGCTAATCAACAACATCCCCAGCACAGACAAAATTACACTCACAAGCAGCCCCGCAACACTTGCTGCCGGCCCCGTCATCATCTGCACGCTGGACAGGGCCAGCCTGCATACCGCAACAGGCGCCACGGGCATGGACCTGGAGATAGACCCGGTTATCCCTTTCGTCGACCCTGACAATCCACCATTTTTAGTGGGTCGTTATCAGGCCGTCACCTGGTACATAGGCAACAACGGCCGTGCTGATGAGGGCGGGCGTTCGCTTTATCGGGTACGGCTACAACCCGACGGCAACCCGGTTACCGAGGAAATCCTGCCTGGTATAGTCGATATGTCGCTTCTCTATCACCAAAACCTGACTGATGACTTCACTCAGGCAAGCGACATCAGCACTAAAAACAACTGGAACGCCGTCAATGCCATCGAGCTGACCTTAATTACCGAAACCACCCAAGCCGATATTGCCACTGATGCAGCAACCGGCTCCGAGCTGGTCGGCAGCAGCGGCCGTCTGCGCCGTAGCCTGACCCATATCATTGCCTTAAGAAATATGGATTGAGGACAAGAACCATGACACACGTGCACTATCACATTGGTAAAAGCCCAGGCAGACAGAGCGGCGTTGCCCTCATTCTTGCCCTGGTCATGCTCATCATCGCCACCCTGACTGGCCTTGCCGGCATCCGCAACACCTCGTTGCAGGAAAAACTTTCCGGCAATCTTTATGACCGCGCCGTGACCATGCAGTCAGCTGAATTTGCCATGGGCCAGGTAGAAAAATGGCTTTATGAAACCAAGCGTGAGGATATTCTGGCTACAGCCAATATCATCGACTGCACCACTGTGGGCGCGACCTGCAAGCCTGTGCCGGATTCCACCTTCCAGAACAACAACACGAATTGGCAAGTGGTAAATCTGGGTAATTTCACTTTCAATACTGGCCTCAACGCAACCAGCAACCCGCAATACCACATCCAGTACCTGGGCCTGAAAAACAGCCTATCCAATACCGACACCAGTCAATCAGCAACACCACCACAGTACGGCAGCACCGGCGGCGGCAGCAACAAGGTCAACAGCACACAGAACGCAGCCTATCTTGTCACCGTGCGCAGCCGCCAACCAGGCGTGGACAACGACCGCTCAATCGTCGTACTCAGCGCCCTGGTCAAGAGCAACTAAATCTCACTTGCATGGAGCTTCAGGAGATCGCCATGAAACAGTCCATCAATCAATACATCAATAGCATCCTGCTAAGTACCAGCCTCATCTTTAGCGCAGGACTCGCGCAGGCCGGTATTACCATCGACCAAACACCGCTAATGGTCGCCGAGCCCGTCGCACCCAACATCATGTTCATCCTCGATGACTCAGGCTCCATGGGCTGGGAACATATGCCGGGCACCACGTCCTCCTGGTCCAACGGACCAGTAAGCGGGCTGCCTAGGACTGTCAGCGTAAATGATATTCGCCTGCGCGCCTCAAACATCAATACCCAGTGGTACAACCCGCTACTTAAATATGACCCATGGCTGAAACACGACGGCAGCTCCTATCCAAATGCCGACTACAATAGTGATGTAGCCGCCGACCCTTCAAAAAGGTCTGGCAGCGGAACACTGAATTTCAAGACATCCTTCACCAGCTGGATAACGCTGACCACCAGCTCCAGCTCTATTAAAAACACCGCCAGACTGAGCACAAGCACAGGTTTGGTAAGTACTGATTATCAATGGCGCTACAGTGGCTTTTACTACCTCACCGGCAACAATGATACAAATGTCCAAGACTACACCCGTTATGATTTTATCTACGGCTGCGCATCAGGGACGAGTTGCTCCACTGCAGATAAAAAATGGCGCGCGCGCAAGGTTTCCCTAAAAAGTACTGGCGTAGATAACTCGGCCACATTGATAACGCAATTTGACTGGACTTCTTACGGCGGCACAGTGCGTACGGTCGAGGAAGAGCTGCAAAACTACGCCAACTGGTTTTCCTATTACCGCCTGCGCGTCACCATGGCCAAGGCAGCCGCCAGCCGTGTCTTTGCCAAGCTCGGCAGCGGTTACCGCGTCGGCCTCAACACCTTGAACGGCAGCGGCACATACAATATACCGGTAAGTAACGACAACGGCCTTTTTGCCGACAGCAACAAATCAGACTGGTTTAGCACTCTATTCAATGCCAGAAGTAGTGGCGGTACACCATTGCATGGTGCACTGGACACCGCTGGCAAATATTTTTCAGGTACAAATTCCACTGGACCATACGGCCCGGAGGCGGGCAGCTCTCAGCTTGCCTGTCGGCAGAATTTTTCCATCCTCACCACCGACGGTTATTGGAACAGTGTCAAGACATCGATGGGAAACATTGATAACACCAATGGCGATAAGATCACCGGAACCAAAGGCCAGGAATATCAATACATACCCAGTCGCCCATACATGGATGGCAACTCCAACACCCTGGCCGATGTGGCCATGCACTACTGGAAGACAGACCTGCGGAAGGACAAGATAAACAACGTGCCCACTACCGCAAAGAACCCTGCCTTCTGGCAGCACATGCGCACCTATGGCATCTCCATAGGTGAGAAGGGCACGCTGACGCCAGATCAAGAAACCCTCACCAAGCTGGCCAATGGCACTCTCTCCTGGCCCACACCCGGCAATGACCGACAGGAAAACATCGATGATCTTTGGCATGCCGCAGTCAACTCGCGTGGTGAGTTCATCGTCGCCTCCAATCCAGATGAATTTGCCAAGGCACTAACCAACACACTGAATGAGATCGCCAGCGAGACCAAATCAGAGGCCAGCGGCGGCGTCGATTCAGCCGAGCTCAAGGCCGACAGCAAGGCCTTTTTCAGTCGTTACACCTCCGGCCGCTGGGATGGTGATGTCATCGCCTACAAGATCGATGAAGCCACTGGTGTCATGGATCAATCCTTTACTCTCTGGGAGGCAGAACAAAAGCTGCCCGCCTGGGGCAACCGCAATATTTACGTCAATGTAAGCGGCAGCGCCAAGCCATTTCTTTATGCTAATTTAAACGGCACTCAGCAAGGCGCGTTGAGCGCGAATCTTGTCGATTACCTGCGTGGCGATCGCAGCAAGGAGGAAAACAAGCCCGGCGGTATCTTCCGTACGCGCACCGGCTTGCTGCCTGCCTTCATCAATTCGCAACTGATCCATGTCGGCGAACCAACCCAGACTGAATATTTCAAAAAATTCAGCTTCTCCGGAGCAAGTGACTATGAAAGCTATGCAACCGCCAATAAAACCCGTCAAGGGATAATCTACATTGCTGGCAACAACGGCATGCTGCATGCCTTCAACGCCGACACTGGCGAAGAAATCTATGCTTTTATGCCAAATAGCGCCATCAGCCAAAAACTACAGGATTATGCTCACCCGGATTATGGCTCCACGCAATCCGCCATCAAGCCACATCAATATATCCTCGATGGTGAATTGACTGTAGCCGATGCTTACCTGGGAGGTGTCTGGAAGACTATTCTGGTCGGCACCCAGGGCCGTGGCGGTACTGGCGTCTTCGCCCTGGATGTCACCGATCCGGAGGACATCAAGTTTCTCTGGGAAAAATCTGCCGCCAACAACAGCGCCCTGGGCAACAACCTGAGCAAACCCATCATCGCCCAGGTAGCAGATGGCGACTGGCGGGTAATCTTCGGCAACGGCCCCAACAGCACAGGTGACAAGGCACAACTGATTACCATCAAGCTCAGCGATGGCTCGATTAACACCGTTGATACAGGCGTCGCTGGCGATAACGGTCTTTCAGGTGTTGCGCTCTGGGACAAAGACCGTGACGGCCTGTTTGAAACTGTCTATGCCGGCGATCTCAAGGGCAACATCTGGCGCTTTACCAATCTTGACTCTGGCACACCCGGCGCAAGCAAGCTTTTCACCACGCGCAGCAACCAACCCATTAGCGCTGCTCCGCTCCTGGTGACCAACCAGAAGACTGACGACACCTGGGTGTTTGTCGGCACAGGCCGCTATCTGAACAAGGATGATATAAGCGACACCAACACCCAAACCTGGTACGGCCTGATCGATGATGGCTCACCAATTGCCTCCCACAACAAACTGATGGAAAGAAAAATAGAAAAGACGGGTGATAGCGGACGCACCATAGCAGCAGGCTCAGAGGCTGAAATTATCCATCATGATGACAAAAACCGTGGCTGGTTTATCGACTTCACCAAATCCGGTGAACGCATGATGACGTCTAACTTTATTCTTGGTGGCGCCCTGTTTGGCATCACATTCTATCCTGACACCACAGACCCATGCGATCCCAATGGCAAGAGCGCGCTTTGGGGCATCAACCCGTTCAGTGGTACCCGTCTGAATCAAGCCATCTTCGATGACGCAGACAAGATCGACGGGGTCTTCATCTCTGTACTGGACGGCATCCCGGTCGTGACCAGCGGCAACCCACCGATCACTCTGGGTGATGATGGCACCTTCTCCATCCACCTGCCGCAAGACACCGTCAAGGGACACATCCCCATGGGCCAACCCAGTCGGCAATCTTGGCGCGAAGTGATTGCACCCTAACCTGAGGATCACAACGCAATGAAAACACTCTGCAACCACAGCAAAGCCACCTGCCGGAAAACGGCATGTGGCTTCACCCTAATCGAACTGATGATCGTCGTCGCCATCATCGGCATCCTCACTGCCATCGCCCTGCCCTCCTATCAGGAACACGTGCGGCGCAGCTACCGCTCGCAGGCGCAGGCCTGCATGTCGCAAACAGCCCAGGCGATGGAACGACGTTATACAACCAACCTAAGCTACGCAGGGGCTGACCCGACACTAGGCTGTCGCACCGAGGGGAAACTTGATAGCCGCTACAATATAACCACCCAAACCGCCAACAGAACATACACCATCACTGCCACCCCACAAGGCAGCCAGGTGAAAGATAGTTGCAGCACCATGACCATGAACCAGAGTAGCGCAAGAACACCGACAAACTGCTGGTGATTCTTTGAAAAAACTGCTTCCTCATACGAGTATATGAACGGTTTTCAGTAGGCTTTTTCCCAGCCCCTCTCCCCCAACCCCTCTCCCGCGAGCGGGAGAGGGGAGCTTTGCACGGGGGATATATATTTGTTCTGTCATTCCCGCGCAGGCGGGAATCCAGTACTGTAGGGTGCAATAACCAGCGTGCATTGCGCCGGATGTAGCAAACCCTCCAACTGACGTCAGCGCTGATAGTGACATTTAGCGATAAAACAACCGCTCAACACCGAACCGTCATTCCCGCGCAGGCAGGAATCCAGAAAACCGCATGAACAAAAATGAAAAGCCTTTTCACCCTCTCCCCCAACCCCTCTCCCGCAAGCGTGAGAGGGGAGCTTTAATGTACAAGGGCGCAATAACCAGCGGGCATTGCGCCGGATGTAAAATGCCGTAACGTGAATTCAAGATACCGAAGGCTGGAATCCAGCGACGTTAAAGACTGTAAGTGAAATCAAAAAGCCGTCATTCCTGCGTAAACAAGAATCCAGAAGTTGCTGGTGCTACAGAAATCCTTAGCAAGATAAACACATAAAACAACGCCAGTATGAAACAAGGTTAGAATGACCTGTCACGACGAACCTGACGGCTGGCTTTATTTGGCAGAATGATGGTTTTGCCGTGTGATCAATAAAAAACACAGGAGTCTAACCATGCAGCAAACCACCACTTTTTTTACCGCCTTTATGCTGGGATTATTTCTGCTCTGCGCGCAAGCACAAGCCCAAGCCCAAGCACAAGCACAAGCGCGCATGCATGTAGATGACGCACGAAAAACCATAGGCACACTGGAAAGCAGCAACAGTCGCCACCGCACTATCCAGCTTGAAGGAGAAACCTATCGCATAGCTGCCAGTGTCAAGGTGAGCGCCGCTGGCCAAAGCAGCAAGGATATCTATAGCTTACCAGCAGGTCAGCCGATTGAGATAACCTGGCGATATGTCGGTGAGAGCAGGCTCATAAACCATATCCACATCCTGGAAAATCTGCCGCAATAGCCCGCATGTTGCATCAGGGAGAACAGATGATGAAGCATGGGGTCAGATGAAAAAACCAAAAACTCATTTTGGGCAGTTGTTCATATGATCCCGAATAATCCATATGTGCGCGAAAATCCGTTTTATCGCGAACTAAATGCTCCCACATACGGCGCTATGAACTGAAATAAAATTCTGTAACGACAATAACACCAGGGGGGTTCTCACGCCTTAGTGAAACATGTGGGTTAACGTAGCTCCCTGGGCAATGGAAAGGCCTGATTCTCTACTACGCCGCTATCCATGATGAACTGAGTGGCACCCAGTTCTTCCAGTCTCGCCAATACCTGTTCTACGAGTATTTCCGGTGCAGAGGCTCCAGCGCTTACGCCGATAATTGACTTGCCCTGCAGCCATGTTGTTTGTAGCTCAGCGGCATTGTCGATGAGATAGGCTGGTTTGCCACTGCGCACGGCGACCTCGCGCAGCCGGTTGGAATTGGAACTATTGGGTGAGCCGACCACCAGCACAACATCGCATTGCCCGGCCAGGCGTTTTACTGCATCCTGGCGGTTTTGTGTGGCATAGCAAATATCATCTTTGCGCGGCCCCTGAATGTTGGGAAAGCGCTGGCGCAAGGCCGTGATGATGGCAGCTGCATCGTCCACTGACAAAGTGGTCTAGGTGACATAGGCCAGTTGCTCAGGATTTTGCACTTCCACAGCGGCGACAGCAGCAACATTCTCGACCAGATAGATCCCGATGCCCTGATACTGCCCCATTGTTCCTTCGACTTCGGGATGACCGGCATGACCAATCATGATCACCTCATGATTGGCACTGGCATGACGACCGACCTCGATATGCACCTTGGTAACCAATGGACAGGTGGCGTCAAATACGCGCAGACCGCGCCGCTGCGCTTCCTCCTGCACGCTACGGGCTACCCCATGGGCACTAAAAATCACCAGCGCGCCATCAGGCACCTGATCAAGCTCATCGACAAACACTGCGCCCTTGCTGCGCAAATCCTCGACCACATAACGATTGTGCACAACTTCGTGGCGCACATAGACGGGCGCACCAAATCTCTCCAGCGCACGCTCGACGATGTCAATGGCGCGATCAACTCCAGCACAAAAACCGCGTGGATTGGCTAATACTATTTTCATGCCTGCACCGAAAGAATTTCTACAGCAAAGATCACCGTATGCCCCGCCAGCGGATGATTGAAATCCACTGTTGCCTGATTTTCATCCAGCGCTATGATCGTACCGGGTAATTCATCGCCTGCCGGAGTGGTGAAGGCTATAATCAAGCCAGGGGCCAACTCCATATCTGCCGGAAACTCATCACATGCCATCACCTGCACTGCCTCACTATCCGGCAAACCAAAACCCTGTTCCGGTGTAATGATATAACTGGCCTGTTGTCCTGCCTGCATACCAAGCAGACACGCCTCCAACCCCGTCAGCAAGCTGCCATCGCCTAGCGTAAACTGCAAAGGCTCTGCACCATAGCTGCTATCTACCTCAGTGCCATCTGCTAATTGCAGACTGTAGTGCATGATCAATTGCCTTCCCTGCGCAACCGTCGTTACTGAACTCATGCCTGCTCATCCTTATGTCCACCACGCAGGGCATCGATGACAAGCATGACGGCTCCCACGCTGATCGCACTGTCGGCAATATTAAAGGCCGGCCAGTGCCAACCACCATAATAAACGTCGATGAAATCCACCACATAACCCAACCAGAGACGATCCCAGACATTGCCCAAGGCACCGCCCAGTACCAGCGCCAAGGCCACTGCTATCCACACCTGTTGTGATCTGAGTTGCGCCAGCCAGCGGACAAGCACAACTGCAACCAGCAAGGCAACCAGCGCAAAAAACCAACGCTGCCAGCCACCGGCCTCACTTAAAAAACTGAAAGCCGCGCCGGTGTTATGTACCAAGGTCAGATTGAACATAGGCAGGACAGGTACCGGAACATGCATAGTCAAATAAGCAGTTGCCAAAGACTTGGTTGCCTGATCCAAGACGATCACCAACACCGATAACCACAACCATCTCAGCATAACTTTATTATGCAAAATGCCTGACCTCACCCGTGCCGACAACATTTTCTACGCAACGACTACAAAGCTCTGGATGCTCGGCATGACTGCCCAAATCCTCACGCAGATGCCAGCAGCGTATGCATTTCTTATGTGCCGATGGGGCAACTTTAATAATCAGTTTCTCATTGTTAGCCAATACCAGTTGCTCGGCAGCAGCGGGAGCTGCCGTCAAGTGATGAATGCGTGCATATGAGGTAATCAAGACAAAGCGCAGCTCAGCGCCAAGTTTGCTTAGGGCCGCATACAGCTCAGCGCCGCAATAAAGATCCACCTCGGCATCCAGACCAGAGCCAATCTTGCCGGCTACCCGCAGGCTTTCCAACTCCTTGTAGACTAACTCGCGCACCTCCATCACCACGGCCCAATAATCCAGCCCCATCCCATGATCTTCGCCCAGTGTGGGGAAGTCATACCAGGTAGCCAAAAACACGGACTCACTGCGCGTACCTGGGATCTCCTGCCAGATCTCCTCGGCAGTAAAACTCAGGATCGGTGCCAACCAGCGACTCAAGGCCTCGACAATGTGGTACAGCGCAGTTTGTACCGAGCGACGCGCCAGTGAATCACGTTGCGTGGTGTATTGACGATCCTTGATGATATCCAGATAAAAGGCACCGAGATCGACCGAACAGAAGTTATGCACCTTCTGGTAAATAAGATGAAATTCATATGTCTCGTAGGCGGCAACAATTTCCTCTTGCAACTGGGCACAACGTGCCACCACCCAACGATCCAGCGGCAATAATTCAGTGCCGGCAACAGCATCACGTTCTGCTGCAAAGCCTGCCAGATTAGACAACAAAAAACGTGCTGTGTTACGGATACGACGATAGGCATCAGCGGTGCGCTTGAGGATTTCATCAGACACCGTCATCTCACCACGATAGTCTGTCGAGGCCACCCACAGGCGTAAAATGTCGGCACCGAGACTGCTGACCACCTTTTGCGGTGCTACCACATTGCCCCTGGACTTGGACATTTTCTGTCCCTTGGCATCTACGGTAAAGCCGTGCGTCAAGACCTGCTGATAAGGCGCACGTCCACGCATCGCCACCGAGGTCAACAAAGACGACTGAAACCAGCCACGGTGCTGATCGGAGCCTTCCAGATAAAGATCGGCTGGCCAGCGCAAACCATCACGCTGCTCCAGCACACAGGCATGGGTCACGCCGGAATCAAACCAGACATCCAGCGTATCCGTGACCTTGGTGTAGTTCTCCGCCTCATCGCCCAGCAACTCTGTTGCATCCAGCTCAAACCAGGCGTCAATACCCCGCTGCTCAACACGCTTTGCCACCTCCTCGATCAAGCTGGATGTATCTGCATGCAGTGCACCAGATGTCTTGTGCACAAACACTGCAATCGGCACGCCCCAGGTGCGCTGACGCGAGATGCACCAATCAGGACGTTTCTCCACCATGCCCTCAATACGCGCCTGCCCCCAACTGGGGATCCAGCTGGTTGCAGCTATGGCATCCATAGCTGCCGCGCGCAGGCCGTTCTGGTCCATGCTGATGAACCATTGCGGCGTGGCACGAAAGATAATCGGGGTCTTGTGTCTCCAGCAGTGCGGATAGCTATGGCGTAGCGCCTGGGCATGCAACAGCATACCGTGCGCACGCAAGACACCCAGCACGGCATCATTGGCCTTAAGCACGTACTGGCCAGCAAACAATGGTGTATCCGGCAAGAATTTACCATCACCACCGACCGGATTATCCACCTTGAGCCGATAGCGCAAGCCAACCGCATAGTCCTCCTGGCCATGACCTGGCGCGGTATGCACTGCACCAGTGCCAGCCTCCAGCGTGACATGGTCGCCGAGAATAATCGGCACCTCACGATCGTAGAATGGATGCTGCAACATAAGGCCTTCCAGGGCCGCACCCTTGGCATAGCCAACCACCCGATAATCATCCACGCCATAGCGCAGCATCGT
This sequence comes from Thiohalomonadaceae bacterium, assembly GCA_041678005.1. Taxonomy (GTDB): domain Bacteria; phylum Pseudomonadota; class Gammaproteobacteria; order Thiohalomonadales; family Thiohalomonadaceae; genus Sulfurivermis. The sequence goes on along the minus strand of JBAYOW010000005.1, from coordinate 28,288 downwards.
ATCCTTGAGCATGGCCTCAGCCAGGATCAGACGCTCGTCCCCCTGCTCGCCCTTACACTGCACCACGGCATAATCAAACTCGGGATTGAGTGCCACCGCCTGATTGGCTGGCAGTGTCCACGGCGTCGTCGTCCAGATAGCCACCGCAACCGGCCCCTTGCCTTCACGACCTGTCACATGATGCAGGCGCGTCAACAAAGCCTCTTCATTAAGTACAGCAAAGCGCACATCGATAGCTGGCGAGATTTTATCCTCATATTCCACCTCGGCCTCAGCCAGAGCCGAACCACAGTCTGTGCACCAATGCACAGGTTTGAAACCCTTGTGCAAATGCCCGTGCTCAATAACGCGCCCCAGCGAACGAATGATGTCCGCCTCGAACTTGAAATCCATGGTCAGATACGGCCGTTCCCAATCACCAAAAATCCCCAGACGCTTGAAATCCTCCCGCTGGCCGTCGACCTGTTCTTTGGCATAATCACGACAGGCCTGGCGAAACACAGCTGGGGCCACTGCTGACCCTGCCTTGCCAATCTTTTTTTCCACCTGCAATTCAATAGGCAGGCCGTGACAATCCCAGCCCGGTACATAAGGCGCATCAAAGCCACTCATGGTACGCGCCTTGACAATGAAATCTTTCAACACCTTATTCACCGCATGACCGATATGAATACTGCCATTGGCATAGGGCGGGCCATCGTGCAGGATGAACTTTTCACGCCCCGCACCAGCCTTGCGCAGCTCGCCATACAAGTCCATCGCCTGCCAACGTTTGAGCATCTCCGGCTCACGGTTGGCGAGGTTACCGCGCATGGGGAATTTTGTTTCAGGCAGATTCAGCGTGTGCTTGTAGTCGTTCACTTCAGTCATTTCCATTAAAGAATTCACGCGCGCTTTGCGCATCCAGCAGGATTTGCTGTTTCAAGTCATCGAAGCAGGCAAAACGCTGCTCCTCACGGATTTTGTGCAAAAAATTAACACACACATGACGTCCATAAAGATCGCCTGTGAAATCGAAAAGATGCGCCTCCAGCAAAGGACGCAAACCCTCTACCGTCGGGCGGCAGCCAACATTGGCCACACCGTGCCACGGTTCACCATCAATACCAAACAGCTCAATTGCAAACACGCCACTGAGTGGCGAGGCCTTGCGATGTAAATGGATATTGGCCGTTGGAAAACCTATAGTGCGACCACGCTTGTCACCATGCGCCACACGTCCGCACATGCGATACGGCCGTCCCAGCAGCTGCTCGGCCTGCTTCATCTCGCCCTGCGCCAACGCCTGGCGGATGCGCGTACTTGAAACCCGCTCACCACCAAGCGCAAAGGTGTGCATGCGCGCCACCTGAAAACCATGCCGCTCGCCCGCCGCCTGCAACATGGCAAAATCACCGCGCCGCCCAGCACCAAAACGAAAATCATCGCCCACCACCAAATAACGCACCGCCAACCCATCCAACAGAATGCGCTCGATGAACTGCTCTGCCGATAGCTCCGCAAACGACTGATTGAATGGCAAACACAGCACCCTGTCGACAGAAAAACGCCGTAATGCCAGCAGCTTTTCCCGCAGGCGCGTCAAGCGTGGCACAACAACATCGGCAGCAAAATACTCCTGTGGCTGAGGCTCGAAGATGATCACTGTGGTCGGCGCACAGAACTCATCGGCCTTTTCCGCCAACTGCCCCAGCACGGCTTGATGCCCCAAATGCACGCCATCAAAATTACCGATCGTGGCGACACAGCCCTGATGGCGTGAGGAAAGATTATGCAGACCGCGTATAAGCTCCATCATGGATAACAGTTAACCAAAAGGCAGTAAGTATAAAACAGTTTGTCGTCAACCCGCACAGTTCGCCAGGGAGCGATAAAAAGCTCTGGCCTTGTTCCATTGCAAGGATTTATATCAGTTAACAAGGTTATGAGCCTTGTACCCCGGAACAACCTATGCTTACTCTCTGGCGAAGCAGACAGGTCAACTATGCCCCAGCAACTGTCGTGGACGCACGCCCAGCAACAGCAATACAGCCAGATAACTCATCGCCCCCAGCGGTACCCACAACAACAATTGCTTGATGCGTCTTGCTGAATCCCACTGCGTCCATAGTTCAAGCTCACCCAACCCCCACCACAGTAGACCACCCATCAGCAAAGCCGCCAGTAATATCTGCACCAGCAAACGCGTCCAACCAGGCTGCGCCTGATAGACCCCATCACGGTGTAAGCGATGAAACAGTAAACCGGCATTTAGCCAGGCTGCCAAGGCCGTCGCCAGCGCCAGACCCGCATGTGGCCCCTGCCAGCCAGCCCACACCATCGGTACTACAAACAGCAGATTCAAGGCCATGTTAGCCACCATCGCATAGATGCCGATCCGCACCGGCGTGCGCGTATCCTGCCGCGCATAAAAACCAGGCGCCAATACCTTGATTAGAATAAAGGCTGGCAGACCCGTGGCAAAAGCCATCAAACTGAGCTGTGCCATACGCACATCGTGCGCATTGAATTCACCATGTTGAAACAATGTCGTCAGTAAAGGGCCGGCCAACAGAATCAACCCCACCGTCGCCGCCGTACCGATCAACGCCACCCAGCGCAGCGCCCAATCCAGCGTCCGTGCAAAGGCCTGCGGATCGGCACTGGCATGTTTCTGTGACAAACTCGGCAGGATCACAGTTGCCAGAGCGATGCCAAACACACCCAAGGGAAACTCCACCAATCGATCCGAATAATACAGCCAGGAAACACTGCCGCTGATCAGAAAAGAGGCGATGAGCGTGTCCAGCAATAAATTGATCTGCACCACCGATGAGCCAAATATCGCCGGCAACATCAAACGAATAATGCGCCTGACATCAGGATTAGACCAACCCCAACGCGGCCAGCGCAGCAAGCCAAGCTGCGCCAGAAAGGGTAACTGAAAACCCAACAGCAACACCCCGGCGGCAAACACACCCCAGGCCAGCGCGACTATCGGCGTGGCAAACAAGGGAGCAGCCCACCAGGTGGCGGCAATCATGCAGACATTCAACCAAACCGGTGTAAAGGCAGGCACAGCAAAGCGCCCATAGGTGTTGAGAATGCCACCGGCCATGGCGGTAAGTGAAATAAACAACAGAAAGGGAAAGGTGATGCGCAACATCTCGCTGGTAAGCGAAAATTTCGCCGGCTCATCAAGAAAGCCAGGGGCAAATAAGGCGACTATTCCAGGTGCCGCCAACAGCGCCAAGGCCGTCAACAACAACAGCAAGGAAGCCAATACCCCCGACACATCAGCGACAAGCCGCCGTACCTCAACAATGCCCCGCTGCGTATTGACCTCGGCCAACACCGGCACAAAGGACTGAGAAAAAGCCCCTTCAGCAAACAAACGCCGTAAAAAATTGGGGATCTTAAAGGCCACAAAAAAGGCATCAGTACCGCTGCCAGCACCAAACGCATTGGCAAAGACCATATCGCGCACTAAGCCAAGCATCCGCGAAATAAAAGTCATCGCGCCGACCACAGCGGTGGATTTCAGTAATCTGGCACTCATAATCCCGCGTACATCGCCTGTTGTACAAAGCCCGTTATACTAACCCGCATATTTCACCAGGACGCATATCGAGCACTATTTTTTCATCCCGGCCAAACCTCGAACAAAGACCTGAACTCATCTTTACTATTGTAACAACCATAAGAAGGTGCCAAGCTGCGGCATCAGGAGCGATCAATTCTACAATTGACAGCGCCGGGCAAAAGCCGCATAGTATGCCCCCTTTAACATTTGACCGTTTTTGGAGTAGCACCTTGGCCAATTCTGCACAAGCAATCAAACGTGCCCGCCAGACTGTAAAGCGCGGCGAGCACAATTCCGCCCAGCGTTCTGCCATGCGCACCTTCGTCAAGAAAGTCATCAAAGCGATCGGCAGCGGCGATAAAGCCGAGGCCACAGCCGCCTATAAAGAAGCCGTCCCGATAGTAGACAAAATGGCCAGCAAGGGCCTGCTTCACAAAAACAAGGCAGCCCGCTACAAAAGCCGCCTGAACAATCGTATTCGCGCCATGTAAATATTGGCTAGCTGTCAAACAAAAAAGCCGGTATCACTACCGGCTTTTTTGTTGCTTTAAAACTTCTGCCGTAACATCAAACCGCAAGATCTGCCAATTGCCCACCTGCGGCGAGGTGTTCACCTACCCACTTCGGCTGACGACCACGGCCTGTCCAGGTAAGATCACCCTTTTTATATTTAGCTGGCAACTTGGATTTGCTGCTCTTTTGACGGGTACTCAAACCCAAATCCCTGGCAGTAAGTCCATATTCCTGAACCTTCGCCTTAATTTCATTAATTACATCAGCCAATTCCTTTAAACGAACTTCCTCAGCCTGCTGCTGGAGGCGTTTGATTTGCTCTTGAATCTCATTATAGCTTTGCATTACTCATACCTCTGTTTTATTACTGATTGCATGCTTGGAATATCAAATAAACTATAACAAAACAAGCGGCGAATATTCAATCACAAGCAGTAATAATATACTGCATACTGCTTAAAACTGTCCCGCGCATCTTGCCAAGGCGTAAAAGACCTCTGACTTCGTCGTTATTACAATGACTTGCTTCAAATTACGCAAAAGCCGAAACGGCTAACTGCTTGTTTTACTCTTACATAAACATAAATGCAATTGTAAACATAACTTATACCTATGAATAAACAGTTTGGCGAGAGGCAAAACGCCGACAAGCATGGGTCGCAGTATTAATTAAAGCCAGGCAATGCCGGACTAGAGTCCAGGCTCGTATGTCGTTTGTTATCTATTGTCCGATAAGATTATTAAGCAGTTACCAGGGAGGCTATACTAGCCGCATTGCCTGATTGAATATTGGCCTTATCAGTATCCAGCCACGACCCTAAGGCAAAAGCGTTCTACCAAACATTGATTCAGTGAAGCGCATAAAAAAGTTTACACTTAAATATAGCATCTACATAAGATGACCGTCGACAGATGACCGTCGACATAATACGTATCCTGACCTAAGATACAGGATATGGCATTTGCGGTAATAACCACCAGGATAAACTGTTTTTATCAAACCAGAATAAGATTATCGCGATGGATGAGCTCTTCCTCACCCATATAACCAAGTAATTCCTGAATCTGGCCGGAAGGCCGACCCTTCAATTTACGCGTTTCATCGGCATTGTAATTCACCAGGCCACGCGCCACCTCTCGGCCGCTCTCATCCACACATGACACCATCTCGCCACGCACAAAATAACCTTCAATAGCCTTCACACCCACTGCCAACAGACTGCGGCCAGAATCACGCAGGACGCGCACTGCACCATCATCCAAAACCAGCTTGCCGCGCAGTTGCAAATGCCCTGCCAGCCAGCGTTTGCGTGCCAGCATCGGCTCAAGGTCGGGGACAAACAAGGTGCCCAGTATGTCGCCGGCGACAATTCGTCCAAGCACATCATCCTCGTGGCCATAGGCAATAACTGTTTTGGCACCTGAGCGGGCTGCCAAACGCGCCGCCCGCACCTTGGTCAGCATACCACCACGACCTAACGCGCCGGCACTGCCACCAGCCATATCTTCCAACGCTGGATTCCCTGCCTGCACCTCGTGCAGCAATATTGCATCTACATAGCTGCGCGGGTCTTTGTCATACATACCGGACTGATCGGTGAGTATGACCAACAGATCGGCCTCGACCAGATTAGCTACCAGAGCTGCGAGGGTGTCGTTATCGCCAAAACGTATCTCATCAGTCACCACGGTATCGTTTTCATTGACCACCGGCACCACGCCCAACTCCAGCAAGGTAAGCAAGGCACTGCGCGCATTGAGATAGCGCTTGCGATTGGAAAGGTCATCATGGGTCAACAAGATTTGTGCCGTGGCCAGGTCAAAATTCTTGAAACGTGACTCGTAGGCCTGTACCAGACCCATCTGACCGATCGCCGCCGCCGCTTGCAGCTCGTGCACCGCCTGCGGTCGCCTTGACCATCCGAGTCTACTCATTCCCTCAGCCACGGCACCGGAGGATACCAGCACGATCTCTATGCCCTGCGTCCGCAAGGTCGCCATCTGTTCAACCCAAAGGCTGATGCCCTCGAGATTGAGGCCGCGCCCATTGTTAGTCAGCAGTGCGCTACCTATCTTAACCACCAGACGCTTGGTCTGGGCGAGTTGTTGGCGTTGATTCATGCGGGCTCACTCCGAAGTGGGAGCAAAATGATGGTCATCGTTGTTATTTGCTTCTGTAACGGTGGCAATAGGCTGTTCTTTGGCCCATTCTTCTTCCAGGTAAGTCATGATGCGATAGCTTAGCTCACGGGTTCCCTCGCCAGCAATTGCCGCAATACGAAACACCGGCCCGCTCCAGTGCAAACGCTGCACAATATCTTCACAATATTCATCACGTAATTCAGCGGGAATCAAATCCAGTTTATTGATCACCAGCCAACGCTCACGCGCCGCCAGCTCCGGGCTGAATTTTTCTAATTCCTGTTCAATAATTTTTACCGCCGCTACAGGGTCTGCATCATCAGGTGGCAGCACATCCACCAGGTGCAGCAGCAAATTAGTCCGGGCCAGATGCCTGAGAAATTGAATGCCAAGTCCAGCGCCTTCTGCCGCCCCCTCGATCAGGCCAGGGATATCGGCCATGACGAAGCTGCGATGATTTTCTATACGCACAACACCGAGGTTGGGATAAAGCGTGGTAAAAGGATAATCTGCGACTCTTGGGCGGGCAGCTGAAACGGCACGGATCAAGGTAGACTTGCCTGCATTTGGCAGACCTAGCAGGCCCACATCGGCCAATACCTTCAGTTCCAGCCGTAAGTTGCGTAACTCACCAGGCGTGCCCGGCTTGGACTGACGTGGTGCACGGTTGATACTGCTTTTGTAACGCACGTTACCCAGACCATGAAAGCCGCCCTGCGCCACCTTCAGCTGCTGACCATCGCTGGCTAGATCACCTAGCAGCTCGCCGGTATCCTCGTCATAAACTTCAGTGCCCACAGGCACCTCAATCACCAGGTCAGCAGCACTTGGCCCTGTCTTGTTGCGCCCGGAGCCCTGCTCACCATTCTTTGCCTTGAAACTACGTTCATAACGGAAATCTGCCAGGGTATTGAGCGCACTGGTCGCCTGTAACAAGACACTGCCACCATCTCCACCGTCACCGCCATCCGGCCCACCAAAAGGAATGAAGCGCTCACGTCTAAAACTAACGCAGCCATTGCCACCCTTCCCGGCCTCAACACGTATTCTGGCTTCATCAACGAACTTCATGGCGAACTGACTTTAAGTTGAAAACATGATGGTAAACGCAGCCCTGACAGACAACATTACAGGGACAATGATGCAAAAAACAAAAAGCCCCGCCATAAGGACGGGGCTTTATGCTACACGGTAGACCAGTCCGGCTATTCAGCGACAATCACACTCACAAACTTGCGATTTTTTGCCCCTCTGGTCTCAAATAAAACCCGGCCAGTGCTCTTCGCGAACAAGGTATGATCCTTGCCACAGCCAACGTTTGCGCCCGGATGAAAATGTGTGCCGCGCTGGCGGCCAATGATATTACCTGCCGCAACCAACTGATCACCATAACGCTTCACACCAAGTCTCTTGGACTGGGAGTCGCGACCATTGCGTGAGGAACCACCTGCTTTTTTATGTGCCATTGTCTTTTACTCCTGCATTCAGCTGGCCTGGATACCAGTAATCTGCAGCTCGGTATAATACTGGCGGTGCCCCTGCTGCTTGCGATAATGCTTACGACGACGGAATTTGATAATCGTTATCTTGTCATCGCGACCCTGAGACTTGACGCTGGCAGTAACCTTACCACCCGCCACATATGGTGCTCCTACCTTAATGTTATCGCCGTCGGCCACCATCAGCACCTGGTCAAATTCAATATTACCCCCCTCATCTACAGGGAGCTTTTCTACCTTGAGGGTCTGACCTTCGGTCACCCGATACTGCTTGCCGCCGGTTACAAATACCGCGTACATGATGAAATCTCCATACAACTCAGCCTCAGGCCGAGACGAACCTACATTGAAAGACCGGAGATTGTAACGATTTCATTATTTCAGGTCAAATAGAAAATCGCGCCAACAACACCAGCACCACTACAAAGACTTGATTCAGAGTATATCCAAATCCAGCACCCTTGACATGCTCCCGTTGCTTACCTAGCATGCTTGGTCTTATCGTGAACACACGCCCAGCTATCTCCCAATGAAACTCCAAGACGTCCTGAATCTAATTGCCGATGACAAGCAGGCTCTCGATCAGTTGATTCAGCAACGCCTGTCCTCCAATGTTGTACTCATAGACCAAATCAGCCATTACATCATCAATAGCGGCGGCAAACGTCTGCGCCCGTTGCTGGTACTGCTGGTAGCTCGCGCGCTTGGTTATCAGGGCACACAGCATATCGATCTGGCTGTCGTGGTGGAGTTCATTCATACCGCCACCTTGCTGCATGACGATGTGGTGGATGCCTCTGACTTGCGCCGTGGCCAGCAAAGCGCGAATGCCATGTTTGGCGATGAAGCCAGTGTTCTGGTGGGTGACTTCCTTTACACTCGCGCCTTTCAGATGATGGTCGGCGTCGGCAGTATGCAGATAATGCAAATCCTCTCCGATGCGACCAATACCATTGCCGAGGGGGAAGTTTTGCAATTACTCAACTGCCATGATCCAGATACCACGGAAGAGCGTTACATGGATGTCATACATTACAAGACAGCCAAGCTTTTTGAAGCAGCTTGTCAGTTAAGTGCGGTTCTGGCTGGACGGCCTGCAGCCGAAGAGCAGGCCATGGCTCGCTATGGCATGTATCTGGGCACTGCCTTTCAAATGATTGATGATGTGCTTGATTACAGCGCCACCAGCGAAAATCTGGGCAAAAATGTTGGCGATGATCTAGCCGAAGGCAAGCCAACGCTGCCCCTCATCCATGCCATGCGCCACGGCACAGCAGAGCAGACACAGTTGATCCGCAACACCATAGAAACAGGCGGGCGGGAAAACATGGCGGAGATAAGCGCGGCCATTGAATCTACCGGAGCCATCACGTACACTGCGCGCCTTGCGCGGCAAGAGGCAGAACGTGCCTTGGCGGAGCTGGTGAATCTCCCGAATTCGCCCTACAAACAAGCTCTGGTGGCACTGGCAGAATTCTCAGTAGACCGCGCATACTGATTGTATTTCGGGGTGTGGCTCAGCCTGGTAGAGCACTGCGTTCGGGACGCAGGGGTCGTAGGTTCAAATCCTATCACCCCGACCAACACAATCCTGGTTCTGCTGTCATGCAGTCCCATCACCAAAGATAGAAAGACAATTAAAAAGCCCGCCGTATAGCGGGCTTTTTATTCCACCCTAAAACGGAATATCATCATCAAAGCCATCAATATTACTGCTGCCGCCAGCCTGGGGCGGGTAGCTGCTGCTGGCTTGTCCCGTCGCCCCTGCCGAGCCGGATGAACCTGTCTGTGCCGGTGGCTCATCCTGATTGAAGTTGGCACTAGATGATCCGCGCCCCGCAGCACTGCCGAGCATCTGCATGTCATTAGCAACGATCTCGGTAGTATAGCGATCCTGCCCATCCTGGCCTTGCCACTTGCGGGTTTGCAGACGGCCTTCAATGTAGACCTGTGAGCCTTTTTTCAGGTATTCACCGGCAATCTCACCCAGGCGGCCAAACATCACCACGCGATGCCATTCAGTGCGCTCCTGCTGCTGTCCGGTTTGCTTGTCCTTCCACTGCTCGCTGGTGGCGACAGTGATATTGGCGACTGCGCCCCCACCAGTCGTATAGCGCACCTCTGGATCGCGCCCCAAATGACCAACTAAAATTACCTTATTGATGCCTCGTGCCATGCTATTGTCTCCACAAGTTATTTGTCATTACCAATCCATGGAAAAAAGAATTGTATCAGGACTGCTCCCCGGCGTACTGGCTCAAGCTGGCAAAATCTACCAGCTGAGTATCTATCTTTAAATAAGCGACTCCATCTTCACCACTAACCACCGCTTCTGCCACACCCTGTACTCTAGCCAGCTCGTTGGCCAAGGCAAGTGCCTGTGCCGCTGACATCTTGCCCACTCTTAGTAGATGGCTTGCCAGATAGCGCGGTGACGACATGCCCAGTGCCACCAGCCACCACAGAGCCAACATCAGGGCAGCAAATAAAAAAATGCTGTGCAGCCCATAATGGCCATGCAACCAACCACCCGTCACCCCGCCTATAAAAGCGCCCATGAACTGAGAAGTACTGTACACACCCATAGCCGTCCCACGCGCATCGGCTGGTGCAGCCTTCGCTACCAATGATGGCAAGGTAGCCTCAAGCAAATTGAAGGCAACAAAAAACAGCAATAGCCAGGCACTTATGGCAAGCAATCCAGTGCCTAGCAAACCCATACCCAACATGGACAGCATCAAGGTGGCAATTGCCCCCAGCACTACCTGCCGGAGTCGACGTTTTCTTTCTGCAATGATGATAAACGGGATCGCCGCAGCTATTGCGACAACCATTAGTGGCAGATAAAGCAGCCAATGTCGCGCTGGTGCAAAACCAACATCACGCAATGCCAATGGCACAACGACAAAGATGGCCGTCAATACCATGTGCAAGATCAAAATACCGGCATCAAGCCGCAACAGTTCCGCATCAAACAAGATGTGCCCGAACTGACCAGCCACAGGTGAGGCGTCACGGTGCTGCTCGCTGCGCTGCGGTGTTGGTACGGCAAACCATAATAAACCTATGCCAAGCAAAGCCAGTGCAGCGGTGAGCCAGAAAATACCAGGCACGCCAAACCACTGATCAAGTATTGGCCCCAACACCATCGCAGCGACAAAAGAAAGTCCAATACTCATACCGATAAAAGCCATGGCCTTGGTGCGATGTTCTTCGCGGGTCAGATCTGCCACCAATGCCATCACTGCTGCAGCCACCGCACCACTGCCTTGCATGGCGCGGCCAATGATAACCCCATGGATTGAATCCGCCTGTGCGGCCACCACACTACCTGCCGCAAACAATAGTAAACCGACCGTAATCACACGCTTGCGTCCCAGTCGATCGGAGGCCATGCCAAAGGGGATTTGCAGCATAGCTTGCGTCAAGCCATAAACACCTATGGCCACACCAATCAGCAATGGAGTGGCGTGTACCAGGTGTTCGGCATACAAGGCGAATACTGGCAGGATCATGAACATGCCTAACATGCGTACGCCAAAGATACCTGCCAGGGCAGATGCTGCACGGCGCTCTTGCACCGTCATGGAAGATGAATTCATGGTCAAAATGGTTTCCTGACCCTGTAAAAAATAGGGTTTTGCTTTGCGTCATGGATCGATGCGGGGGTATATTAACAAGTTCTTTTGCTCACGGAAAACCAAATGAAGACCATACGCCTACGCGGTGCGCGTACGCACAATCTGCAAAACATAGACATCGAGTTGCCGCGTGACAAGTTGATAGTCTTTACTGGCCTGTCCGGCTCCGGCAAGTCATCACTTGCCTTCGACACCATCTATGCAGAAGGCCAACGCCGCTATGTTGAATCGCTCTCGGCCTATGCACGGCAATTTCTTTCCATAATGGAAAAGCCAGACGTCGACCATATTGAAGGATTATCACCGGCGATTTCAATCGAACAAAAATCCACCTCGCACAACCCGCGCTCAACCGTCGGCACTGTTACAGAGGTTCATGACTATTTACGCCTGCTGTTTGCACGCGCTGGCGAGCCACGCTGTCCTGAGCATGGCACTGCACTGGAGGCACAGACCATCAGCCAGATGGTTGATCAGGTGCTTGCCTTACCCGAAGGCACACGCCTGGTGCTGCTCGCCCCTGTTATTCAGGAACGTAAAGGTGAACATCTACAATTACTTGATGAGTTGCGTGCGCAGGGCTTTATCCGCGCACGCATCAATGGCCAGGTGGTCGAACTGGATGAGGCCCCCAAGCTAGACCTGCGCAGCAAGCACACCAACGAGGTAGTGGTAGATCGCTTCAAAGTGCGTTCGGATCTTGCGCAGCGTCTGGCCGATTCTTTTGAAACAGCAATCAAGCTGGCCGATGGCATTGCCCGTATCAGCTTCATGGATGGTGAACACGATGAGATGCTGTTCTCAGCCAGCTATGCCTGTCCGCAATGTGGCTATGCACTAACGGAATTGGAGCCCAGGCTGTTTTCCTTCAACAATCCTTCTGGTGCTTGCACCAGTTGCGATGGTCTGGGGGTAAAACAATTCTTTGACCCAACGCGTGTTGTCGTTCACCCTGAGCTGAGCCTGGCTGAAGGCGCGATCCGTGGCTGGGACAAGCGCACGGTTTACTACTTTCAGTTACTTGGCTCACTTGCCGAGCATTTTGGTTTTTCCATCGACACTCCGTTCAACCAGCTAAGTCACAAGGTTCAGCAAACCATACTCTACGGTAGCGGCGAGGACGAAATTCAGTTTACCTACTTTTCCGAACGTGGTGTCACACGCCAGCGTTGTGAGCAGTTCGAGGGCGTGCTGCCCAACATGGAGCGTCGATACCGCGAAACGGATTCAAATGTTGTGCGTGATGAACTAGCCAAATACTTAAGCCAGCAATCATGCCCTGAATGTCACGGCACACGTCTTAATAAATCTGCACGCCACGTCTATATCGCTGGCTATAGCCTGCCTGAGATCTCGGCAATGCCGGTTAGTCGCGCCTGGGAATTTGCCTCAAGCCTCGTTCTTCCTGGTCGGCGTGGAGAGATAGCAGCGAAGATACTTACCGAGATCACTTCCAGATTAAATTTTTTGCTCAACGTCGGCCTTGACTATCTCTCACTTGATCGCAGTGCCGACACCTTGTCCGGTGGTGAGGCACAGCGTATCCGTCTTGCAAGTCAAATCGGTGCTGGTCTGGTTGGAGTGATGTATATCCTGGACGAGCCATCGATTGGACTGCATCAGCGCGATAATGAAAGGCTGCTGCAAACACTGCTGCACCTGCGCGATCTGGGCAATACCGTCATTGTCGTAGAGCATGACGAAGACGCCATCCTGCGCGCCGATCATGTTGTCGATATTGGCCCTGGCGCTGGCGTGCACGGTGGGCGCATAGTCGCACAGGGCACACCCAAGCAAATCATGGCCGCCAAGCATTCTCTCACTGGTCAATACCTCACAGGTCAAAAGCGCATACATATCAACAAGGAACGCACGCCACCAGAACCTGCACGTCAACTTTCCATACGTGGGGCCAGCGGCAATAACCTGCAAGGAGTAAATATCGACATCCCGGTTGGCCTGCTTACCTGCATCACCGGCGTATCAGGCTCGGGCAAGTCTACCCTGATCATTGATACGCTTTATCGTCACGCTGCGCTTGTGCTCAATGGCTGTGGTGAAGACCCATTGCCATGCGCCGAAATTATCGGCCTGGAACAGTTCGACAAGGTTGTGGATATCGATCAAAAACCTATTGGTCGTACACCACGCTCCAACCCTGCCACCTATACTGGCTTGTTCACTCCAGTACGCGATTTATTTGCCGCCACACAAGAAGCTCGTAGTCGCGGCTACAGTCCTGGACGCTTTTCCTTCAACGTCAAAGGTGGGCGCTGTGAAGCCTGCCAGGGTGGTGGTCTCATAAAGGTAGAAATGCATTTTTTACCAGATATCTACGTGCCCTGTGATGTATGCAAGGGCAAACGCTACAATCGTGAAACACTGGAGATTCGCTACAAGGGAAAAAGCATCTACGAAATACTTGAGATGACGGTAGAGGATGCGTTGGCATTCTTCTCTGCTGTGCCACCTATTGCACGAAAATTGCAAACACTGGTAGACGTCGGACTTACCTATATAAAACTGGGGCAAAGTGCAACGACACTGTCTGGCGGAGAAGCCCAACGGGTCAAACTTTCACGCGAGCTCTCCAAGCGAGATACTGGCAATACGCTTTATATCCTGGATGAACCAACTACTGGCCTTCATTTTCACGACATCCAGCAACTGCTGGATGTCCTGCATCGACTGCGCGACAGTGGCAATACTGTTGTCATCATTGAGCACAATCTGGATGTCATCAAAACAGCAGACTGGATAATTGACATAGGGCCGGAGGGCGGCAACAAAGGCGGCAAACTCATGGCTGCTGGCACGCCAGAACAGATTGCTGACTGTGCTGACTCATACACCGGACAATATCTCAAGCCAGTTCTGATCAATGAGGCGCTGCAACACCACACAAACACATGAGCCCAAGGGTATTCACAAAACAGCCGACCAGCAGAAAGACAATCAGACGACACGAAAAAAAGGCCGGGCATCATACGAATACCCGGCCTGCTTATATGCTTTTAGTAATTATTATTCGTCGTCGACTTCGACCGGCAAAGCGTCTGATACAGGACGATCTACCAATTCTACAATAGCCATCGGGGCAGCATCGCCAGCGCGATAGCCGCACTTCAGGATACGCAGGTAGCCACCTGGGCGGGCATTGTAGCGTGGGCCAAGTTCGTTGAATAGCTTGGTCACCACATCGCGATCGCGCAGTCTGGCAAATGCCAGACGGCGCTTGGCAACAGAGTCCACTTTAGCCATGGTGATCAATGGCTCAGCGACTCGGCGCAATTCTTTGGCCTTTGGCAAGGTCGTCTTGATGACCTCATGATGCAACAGTGAGGTTGTCATATTCTTCAGCATTGCCTTGCGGTGGCTGCTGTTGCGGCTTAACTGCCGACCGATATTACGATGACGCATGGCGTCTCCTTAAAGCTCAGAGCTATTATTTATAAAGACGTGAGTGTCAGCCTTAGACGCCAACTTTTTCTTCGTCTTTGTTACGTATACTTGCTGGCGGCCAATTCTCAAGGCGCATTCCAAGGGAAAGACCTCTAGAAGCCAGCACATCCTTTATTTCGGTAAGTGACTTTTTGCCTAAATTCGGGGTCTTGAGCAACTCTACTTCAGTGCGCTGAATAAGATCACCGATATAGTAAATATTTTCAGCCTTGAGGCAATTGGCGGAGCGGACAGTAAGCTCAAGGTCATCTACTGGACGCAGCAGAATTGGGTCAATCGCTGGCTCGGCTTCACTTTGGTCTGCTTCTTTTTTGCCGCGTAAGTCAACAAAGGCAGAAAGCTGCTCTTGCAGAATAGTGGCAGCACGACGAATCGCCTCATCTGGCTCAATAGTGCCATTGGTTTCCAATTCTATGATCAGCTTGTCGAGGTTTGTACGCTGTTCAACACGAGCATTGTCGACTGTGTATGCCACACGTCGCACCGGGCTATATGAAGCATCTATTTGCAAGCGGCCAATAGGGTGACTTTCATCTTCACTGTTAAAGCGCTGGTTGGCCGGCTGGTAACCACGTCCATTTGCCACGGTGAGCAAGATATTCAAATCTATTGGCTTGGTCAAGTGAGCGATGACGTGCTCAGGATTCAGTATGGTAATACTATGCTCCAGGGCAATATCACCAGCAGTAACCGGGCCAGGCCCTTTTTTGCTTAACTTCAGTGTTGCCTCATCACGGCCGTGCATACGTAAAGCCACGCCCTTCAGGTTGAGCAAAATTTCAATAAGATCTTCCTGCACACCCTCAATGCTGCTGTACTCGTGCAAAACACCTTCAATTTCAACTTCAACAATCGCGCTACCTTCCATGGAAGAGAGTAGAATCCTGCGCAGTGCATTTCCCATGGTATGGCCGAAGCCGCGTTCAAATGGCTCCAGCGTTACCTTGGCGTGTGTATCGCTGATCTTCTCCACGCCTACCAGGCGTGGCTTGAGTAAATCTCCAACTGAGCCCTGCATGTAGATTCCTCTTTTGTCTCTGCTAATGTGCTAACTGGCGTTGTCTGCCTGTTCATGCAAGGCAGCAGCAAGCCATTATATGGAGTAAAGTTCGACTACAAGTTGTTCCTGAATATCTGCAGGCAGTTCACTACGTTCAGGTCGGGCCTTGTATGTGCCCTGCAACTTACTGGCGTCCACTTCGATCCATTCAGGGACACCACGCTGCTGTGCAAGCTCTGCGGCCGCCTTGACACGCAGCTGATTTTTAGCGCGCTCACTTACTGCAACCAGATCACCTGACTTTACCTGATACCCAGGAATATTGACCTTTTGTCCATTCACAGTTACGCCATTATGGCGTACAAGCTGGCGAGCCTCGGTGCGCGAGACACCAAAACCCATGCGATAGACTATGTTATCCAGGCGTCCTTCTAGCAATTGCAACAAGGTTTCACCAGTGTTGCCCTTGACGCGGTCGGCCTCGACAAAGTAAGTATGGAACTGACGTTCCAGCACGCCATAAACCCGACGCATTTTCTGCTTTTCGCGCAACTGACGGGCGTAATCAGACAACCGTGTACGGCGCTGACCATGCTGGCCTGGCGGGAACGGGCGTGTTTCAATAGCGCATTTACTGCCAAAACACCTTTCACCCTTAAGGAATAGTTTAGCGCCTTCGCGGCGACACTGACGACACTTGGAACCGATATACCTAGCCACTTCGTTCTCCTGCTTACACGCGACGCTTTTTCGGTGGACGACAACCATTGTGCGGTATCGGCGTCACGTCAGTAATACTCATTATTTTAAAACCCTTTGCATTCAAGGCTCGCACGGCAGATTCACGTCCTGGGCCAGGGCCTTGCACACGCACATCAAGATTCTTCATGCCATATTCATGAGCCTTTTCACCACAATTCTCTGCCGCAACCTGCGCAGCAAATGGTGTGCTCTTACGTGAGCCACGGAATCCAGAACCACCAGATGTGGCCCAGCATAGAGCGTTGCCCTGCCGGTCAGTGATCGTGACGATAGTATTATTAAAGGTTGCGTGTATATGGGCGATGCCATCCACTACATTCTTTTTTACTTTCTTGCGAGTGCGAGATGCAGCTGCTTTTGCCATGTGTATATCCTGGTTGCTTACCTGATCCAAACGAATTTGGACATTTACAAATTATTTTTTAATTGCGCGACGTGGGCCTTTGCGGGTACGCGCATTGGTACTGGTACGTTGACCACGTACAGGTAACCCACGACGATGGCGCAGTCCACGATAGCAGCCCAGATCCATCAGGCGCTTAATATTCATCGAAACACCACGGCGCAAGTCGCCTTCGACGACAAATTTTGCTACTTCGGTGCGCAAACCTTCAACCTCAGCCTCGCTGAGATCCTTGATCTTGCTGTCCGGGCGCACTCCTGCCGCTTCACAAATCTTCCTGGCACGAGTGCTGCCTATACCATAAATTGCAGTAAGAGCAATTACAGCATGTTTCTGCACGGGGATATTAATGCCTGCTATACGGGCCATTGAGCCTTTCCTCAACTAAAAACTGCGCCCCCAATGCGGGGAAACGCGCGATAATACCGTCGAAAGTGTAGCTAGTCAAGCGTAACCAACTACCACGCCCAACCTCAGCCTTGCCGCTGCTTGTGGCGAGCATCGCTGGAACAGATGACACGAACCACACCCTTACGGCGGATAATTTTACAATTGCGGCATATTTTTTTGACTGATGCCTGAACTTTCATTGTTACTCTCCAGAATAAATATTTAGCCAATCAGCGTGGCAAGCCCATGCCGCCGTTACCCTTTAGATTCGCCTTCTTCATGAGTCCCTCATATTGGTGAGACATCAAATGAGCCTGTACCTGTGACATGAAATCCATTGTCACCACTACGATGATAAGCAATGATGTGCCTCCAAAATAAAACGGGACATTCCAATATAAAATCAAAAATTCCGGCAACAGACAGACCAAAGTAATGTAGATTGCACCAACCAAGGTCAATTTACTCAGGATCCCATCGATATAGCGCGCTGTCTGTTCACCTGGGCGGATAGCAGGCACAAATGCACCTGACTTCTTCAGATTTTCTGCCGTATCCTTGGGGTCAAACATCAATGCCGTATAAAAGAAACAAAAAAACATGATTGCAGCTGCGTATAGGCCGACATATAACGGCTGACCTGGAGATAATGTTGATGCAAAATCCGAAAGCCAGCTCATGCCCTCAGCACTACCAAACACCCCGCCCAAGGTCGCGGGAAACAAGATTATGCTGGAGGCAAAGATAGGGGGGATCACACCCGCCATATTTACCTTCAAGGGCAGATGGCTGGTCTGACCTGCATACATCTTTCTACCCATTTGTCTTTTTGCATAGTTAACCGTAATTCGACGCTGTCCTCGTTCAACAAAAACAACAAAAGCGGTCACGGCCAAAGCGCCGGTGAACAAGACCAGAATCATAAACGGATTGAGCTCACCTGTACGCGCCAACTCCAGTGTGCCACCAATTGCAGAAGGTAGGCCGGCGACAATACCACCAAAAATTATCATAGAAATACCATTACCAATGCCGCGCTCAGTTACCTGCTCACCCAGCCACATGAGAAACATGGTGCCAGTGACGAGGGTTACAACAGTAACCATGCGAAAGGCCAGGCCAGGATCAATTACCAGTGCTAGGCCACCAGCACTCTGGCTTTCCAGCATAATCGCCACACCAATACCCTGAAATGTTGCCAGGCCCAGAGTACTAATACGAGTATATTGAGTTATCTTCCGTCGACCGGCAGCGCCTTCCTTGCTCAGCTGCTCCAGATAAGGTGACACCTTGGTCAGCAACTGCATAATAATTGATGCTGAAATATAGGGCATGATGCCCAGGGCGAAAACGCTCAGACGTTGCAGTGCACCACCGGAGAACATGTTGAACATATCCAGGATGCCGCCACGTTGCTGATCGAACAGCGCCGCCAGGGCGAGTTGATCAATACCCGGCACCGGTATATGTGTGCCGATACGATAAACCAACAACGCCCCCAACAGGAAGAGGAGGCGTTGTTTGAGTTCAGTCAGCTTCCCCCCACCCAGGGTGCTGGCCATTGCTGCACGACTGGCTCCCACTATTCTTCGACCTTGCCGCCTGCTGCCTCAATGGCTGCACGAGCACCTTTGGTAACTGCCAAACCCTTGACAGTTACAGCTCTGGACAACGTTCCTGAAGCAATTACTTTTACTCGTTTAATGGACTGACCAATGATGTCTGCGGCCTTCAATGACAGCAAATCTGCCACATCGCCATCAACCTTGGCGAGTTCATGCAGACGAACCTCAGCCTTATCTGCTGCGGTCAATGAGCGAAAACCAATCTTGGGCAAGCGGCGTTGCAAGGGCATTTGTCCACCCTCAAACCCCACCTTATGGAAGCCGCCAGAGCGAGCCTTTTGACCCTTATGGCCTCGACCAGAGGTCTTGCCCAGGCCTGAACCGATACCACGACCAAGACGTTTGCCGACAGTTTTTGCGCCTTCGCCTGGTTTTAGTGTATTGAGGCGCATAGTCATACTCCTTCAACCTTCAGCAGGTTAGAAACCTTATTGATCATGCCGCGATTACACGGCGTGTCTTCAACTTCGACCGTATGGTTTATGCGACGCAAGCCCAATCCTGCAACACAGGCCTTATGTGATGCCAAGCGGCTATTCAGGCTACGAACCAGGGTAACCTTGAGTATTTTTTTCGCTGTCATGACTTACTCCAGAATTTCCTTCACCGTCTTGCCGCGTTTAGCAGCTGCATGTTCTGGTGAGGTCATCGCTACCAGGCCATTCATGGTGGCGCGTACTACGTTATTTGGATTATTGGAGCCGATACACTTGGCTAGCACATCCTGAACCCCGGCCATCTCCAGCACAGCCCGCATGGCACCCCCAGCAATCACGCCGGTACCTTCTGATGCTGGCTGCATGAACACCTTGGCCGCACCATGACGAGCAGTAACGATATGCTGCAAGGTGCCATTGCTGATTGTAACTTGCTTTATATTCCTGCGCGCCTTTTCCATTGCCTTGGCAATCGCTGCGGGCACCTCACGAGCCTTACCTGTGCCGACGCCTACTTTACCCTGACCGTCACCAACCACAGCCAATGCGCTGAATGTAAACTGCCGACCACCTTTGACAGTCTTGGCTACACGATTGACGGTAATGAGTTTTTCATTCATACCATCAGTACTTGGTGTTACATCAAATCCAGCCATAATTTAACCTTTAGAAATTAAGACCATGCTCACGCGCAGCATCTGCCAACGCCTTGATGCGGCCATGGTATTTAAAGCCAGCACGATCAAAGGCGACCTGAGTTACACCAGCTGCCTTGGCCTTTTCAGCCACAGCCTTACCCACCGCTGCTGCGGCCGTCACATTGCCAGTCATGCCTAGGCCTGCTTTTATATCAGCCTGCAAGGTTGACGCGGCAGCAATGACTTTCGAACCGTCTGGCGAGATAATCTGCGCATATATATGGCGTGGTGAGCGATGAATGCAGAGGCGATAAGCCCCCATTTCGCGAATCTTGGCTCGCGTACGCAAGGCACGGCGCAAACGAGAAGTTTTTTTGTCTTTCATGTCTTATGGCTCTACTTCTTCTTGGCTTCTTTACGAATAATCTTCTCATTCGCATATTTGATGCCCTTGCCTTTATAGGGCTCGGGCGGGCGATAGGCGCGAATATTTGCCGCAACCTGTCCTACCTTTTGCTTGTCAGAACCTTTGACCACCACCTCAGTCTGGGTTGGCGTCTCAATAGTAATACCGTCTGGCACAGCAAATTCGACCGGGTGTGAAAACCCCAAGGTTAAATTCAACATCTTACCCTGAACCTGTGCGCGATAACCTACGCCAGCCAGCTCAAGCTTTCGCTCAAACCCCTCAGTCAAGCCATGAAAGATATTGGCGACCAGGGCGCGAGTAGTACCTACCATGGCAAGAGTATGTGGCGTCTGAGTCTGTGGGCTGAACAGCAGCTTGTCATCTTCCATCTTTATGGCAACATCAGCGCGGACAGTATGTGCAACGTCGCTCTTGCCACTTTTGATATTGAGGATCTGCCCTTCAACCGCGACCTGCACACCAGCAGGGATCATCACGGGATTAAGAATTCTTGACATCTCACGCTACCTTTATGCGACGACACACAGGACTTCGCCGCCATAGCCTGCCTTGCGGGCAGCACGATCGGCCATCAATCCTGCGGAAGTAGAAATAATTGCGATACCCAGGCCACCGCGCACCTTTGGTAATTCGTTTTTGTTTTTGTATTGTCGCAACCCAGGGCGACTTACACGATGCAGCTTTTCAATTACAGGCTTATCCTGGTAATACTTAAGCACCAGTGTCAATACAGGTTTGCCATTCGAGAAATCGACTGTGTAGTCTGTAATATAGCCCTCATCCTTCAACAAGCTGGCGATATTCACCTTGAGCTTGGAGGATGGCATAGAAACATCTTTTTTTCGCACCGCCAGTGCATTACGCGTGCGCGTCAGCATATCAGCGATTGGATCAGTCATACTCATTGCATCGATATCCTTTGTTTAGTTATTACCAGCTCGCCTTACGCAGGCCAGGTACATCGCCACGCATGGTGGCTTCACGAAGCTTGTTACGAGCCAGGCCGAACTTACGGTAGTTGCCACGTGGCCTACCTGTCAGAGCGCAGCGATTACGTTGACGCACCGGACTTGAGTCACGCGGAAGTTTTTGTAATTGAACCTGTAGAGTTTCACGCTCGTCGTAGCTCAATTCCTGATTTTTCAGCTTTTGCTTGATGTCAGCACGCTTGCTGGCATACTTGGCTACCAGCTTGGTGCGCTTCTGTTCGCGCATTTGCATGGAGATCTTGGACATAACTCAGAATTCTCAAGCCTTGAATGGGAAATTAAAGGCACGCAGTAGTGCACGGCCATCTTCATCGGTATTTGCCGAAGTGGTAATCGTGATATCCATTCCGCGAAGGGTATCAATCTTGTCGTAGTCAATTTCTGGAAAAACAATCTGCTCCTTAATGCCCATGCTATAGTTGCCTTGGCCATCAAAAGCCTTCGCGCTCAAACCGCGGAAGTCTCGCATACGCGGGATCGCGATAGAGATCAGTCGATCCAGGAATTCATACATACGGTCACCACGCAAGGTAACCTTGCAGCCAATTGGCCAACCCTCGCGAATCTTGAAACCAGCTACTGATTTGCGCGCCTTGGTAGTGATAGGTTTCTGACCTGCGATTTTGGTCATATCGGCCAAGGCATGCTCAAGAATTTTTTTATCGACAGCAGCCTCACCCACACCCATATTCAAGGTGATTTTAGTGATACGTGGCACCTGCATGACATTCGTGTAGTCGCGCTCGTTCATCAGCTGCGACACAACCTTTTCTTTATAAAACTGCTTCAGTCTTGCCATTATTGCCTACCTGACTTATGCGTCAATAACTTCGCCATTGGACTTGAAGTATCGCACCTTGCGACCATCCTCAAGAACCTTGAACCCTACACGATCAGCCTTGCCTGTTACCTCGTTGAAAAGGGCAACATTAGATACATGTATGGACGCTTCTTTTTCAACTATACCGCCAGGCATTCCAGACATTGGATTTGGCTTTTGGTGTTTTTTAACTAAATTTACACCATCAACTAATACCCTGTCCGTAGCCAATGTACGCAGCACTCTCCCCCGGCGGCCTTTATCACGACCAGCCAGCACGACAATCTCATCGTTTTTCTTAATCTTACGCATCTTTATTTACTCTCTGCCTTACAGCACCTCAGGTGCCAACGAGACAATTTTCATGAATTTTTCGCCGCGTAACTCACGAGTTACCGGGCCAAATATACGAGTACCAATTGGTTCAAGTTTGTTATTCAGTAATACTGCGGCATTACCATCGAAGCGGATCAAGGAGCCGTCTGCACGACGTACACCCTTGGCGGTACGCACGACAACGGCGTTGTATACTTCCCCTTTCTTCACCTTGCCACGGGGAATTGCTTCCTTGATACTCACCTTAATCACATCACCTATTGATGCATAACGGCGATGTGAGCCACCTAAAACCTTGATGCACTGGACTACGCGAGCACCACTGTTATCTGCTGCGGCCAGCTTGGTTTGCATCTGTATCATGATAGACTCTCCACACAAACACCCTGAATGAGAAGCAAGGGGGCGGCATCATACCACCAAATATTGCCAAGCCCAAATATTTCTTCAGGCCGGAACCATCTTCTCACTCGATGTCTATTTGTCAGTTAGCTTGTTAGCTGGATTTTTCTACGACCGTAACAAGGCGCCATGCCTTGCTTTTGGAAATCGGGCGACAAGATTCTATAGTAACCACATCACCTTCCTGGCATTCATTCTGCTCATCATGGACCTGCAGCTTGGTGGAACGCTTTATATACTTGCCATATATCGGGTGTTTGTCATGCCGCTCGATCATGACAGTAACTGTCTTGTCCATTTTGTTGCTGGTGACGCGACCAGTCAAGGTGCGTGTCAACTTGGTTTTTTCGCTCATTCCGCCTTACCTGCTTTCTGTTCCAGAACGGTCTTTACCCTGGCAATATCACGACGCACTGACTTAATGCGATGCGGCTGTGATAGCTGGCCCGTGCCCTTCTGCATGCGCAGATTGAATTGCTCACGTAGCAGGTTGAGCAGCTCTTGATTCAGCTCCCCAACATCTTTTTGTCTCAAATCGTTTGCTTTCATCACAGCACCGTACGTATTACAAATACAGTTTTCATGGGTAGCTTGGCAGCAGCCAGGCGAAATGCCTCGCGTGCAATATCTTCTCCTACCCCTTCCATTTCATAGAGCATTTTACCAGGCTGGATCTGTGCAACCCAATACTCCACGTTACCCTTACCACTGCCCATACGCACTTCCAGTGGCTTTTTGGTGATTGGTTTGTCAGGGAATACGCGGATCCAAATCTTGCCACCACGCTTGACGTGGCGGGTCATTGCACGTCTTGCAGCCTCGATCTGTCGTGCGGTCAAACGGCCACGCTCAGCACTCTTGAGACCAAACTCACCAAAACTGACCTTGTTGCCACTATTGGCCAGACCGCGATTGCGACCCTTATGTTGTTTGCGAAATTTTGTACGTTTTGGCTGAAGCATCTTGCCTACTCCTCAATTCAATTAGCCGTAGGCTTTTCTGCTACGGCACTGGCTGCCTCACCACGATCGAATACTTCACCTTTGAAGATCCAGACCTTTACACCAATAACACCGTAAGTGGTATGCGCTTCAGCAACCCCGTAATCAATATCAGCACGCAATGTGTGCAGGGGCACACGGCCTTCACGTACCCATTCACAACGAGCAATTTCTGCACCGTTTAGGCGACCAGCAACATTTATACGAATACCTTGTGCCCCCAGGCGCATGGTGTTCTGAACCGCGCGTTTCATCGCGCGACGAAACATAATGCGACGCTCCAGCTGCTGGGCAATGCTCTGTGCCACCAAAGTTGCATCCAGTTCAGGCTTACGAACTTCCTCAATATTGATGTGCGCTGGCACTTTCATCATCGTAGAAACTTCCCGGCGCAAACGCTCGATATCCTCGCCCTTCTTGCCAATTACCAAACCAGGGCGCGCCGTATGAATGGTGATATGAGCATTGCGCGCAGGGCGCTCGATCTGGATGCGGCTAATAGAGGCCTGCGCCAACTTTTTTTGCAGGAATTCACGTACTTTGAGATCCATCTGCAAAAATTGTGGATAGGTCTTGCTATCCGCATACCACTTGGAGGACCAGTCCTTGGTAATCCCAAGGCGTATTCCAATTGGATGAACTTTTTGTCCCATTGCAGCCTCTCTGTTACTTTTCCGCAACCAGCACGGTAATGTGACTGGTACGTTTCATGATCCGGTTACCACGCCCTTTGGCACGTGCCTGCATGCGCTTCAGCACCGGGCCTTCATCAACGAAGACCTTCGCGACCTTCAGCTCATCAATATCGGCGCCATCATTATGCTCGGCGTTGGCAATTGCTGACTCAAGAACTTTTTTCACCAGACTGGCAGCCTTTTTCTGACTGAAGCTCAGGGTCTGCAGTGCTCGCTCTACCGGCATGCCACGTATCAGATCAGCGATCAGTCGGCACTTTTGCGGCGAAATACGCGCGTAGCGTAATTTTGCGGCCACTTCCATCTTCATCTACCTCTTATCTCTTTGCCTTTTTATCGGCGACATGGCCACGAAAGGTGCGGGTTGGTGCAAACTCACCTAACTTATGACCTACCATGTTATCAGTCACCATTACAGGCACATGTTGACGGCCATTGTGTATGGCAATCGTCAAGCCCACCATATCCGGCAGAATCATTGAGCGGCGCGACCAGGTCTTGATTGGTCTTTTAATGTTACTGGCAACCGTTTGTTCGACTTTTTTGGCTAAATGATGATCGACAAACGGGCCTTTTTTTACTGAACGTGGCATCTATCAGACCTCACCCATTACTTCTGTTTACGACGGTGCACAATCATCTTATCAGTGCGTCTATTACTGCGAGTCTTATAACCCTTGGTCGGCACACCCCAGGGTGTTGTTGGGTGCAGCCCGAAGGTACGGCCTTCGCCGCCACCATGTGGATGGTCAACCGGGTTCATTGCCGTGCCACGTACCGTTGGACGAATACCAATCCAACGCTTGGCTCCTGCCTTGCCAAATTTTTGTAGGCTGTGCTCACTGTTACCAACCTCACCGATCACAGCACGACATTCCGCATGCACCTTGCGTATCTCGCCTGAACGCAGGCGCAGGCTGACATGATTGCCCTCACGGGCAATCAATTGTACAGAAGCTCCAGCGGAGCGCGCCAACTGCGCGCCTTTGCCAATCTTCATCTCTATACAATGAACCGTGGTGCCTACAGGGATATTCAAGAGCGGCAGGCAATTGCCAGCTTTAATTGGGGCATTAATGCCCGACATAACCTCATCACCAGCAACCATGCCTTTCGGCGCGATGATATAGCGACGTTCTCCATCTGCGTATTTAATCAAGGCAATATGCGCTGTACGGTTTGGATCATATTCCAGACGTTCTACAATACCCGGCACTCCATCTTTATTACGCTTGAAATCCACCATGCGATAGTGCTGTTTATGACCACCACCCTGATGGCGCACAGTGATCCGCCCTGAATGATTACGACCACCTTGCTTACTCTTTTTGTCGAGCAGTGGCGCATGAGGAGCACCCTTATGGAGCTCAGCACTCACCGACTTGACGACAAAACGACGTCCAGCTGAGGTTGGTTTTAGTTTGACTATAGCCATTTTAGAGGTCCTTCAAACCTTATGCTCCACTCATAAAGGAGATCTCTTGACCTTCCTTCAGAGTGACATATGCTTTTTTCCAGTCACTGCGTTGACCGATTCTCTGGCCTACACGCTTGCTCTTGCCCTTGACTGTACTCACGCGTATTGCATCGACATTGACCGTAAACAATTGCTCTACAGCCGCCTTGATTTCCGGCTTGGTGGCATCACGCAAGACACGGAACACATACTGGTTGTTGCTATCAGCAATCAGGCTGCTTTTTTCTGATAGATGTGGGGCAAGCAGTACCTTCAACAAACGCTCCTGATTCATGCCAGCATCTCCTCTATCTGCTTCAATGCAGGCACCGTCATGAGTACCTTTTCAAATCCGACCAAACTTACTGGATCGACATGGCGAGCCATACATACTTCTATGCCATGCAGATTGCGCGCAGAGAGGTAGAGGTTGTCGCCAAGTTCATCGGTAACGATAAGCGCATTGCTTAGCCCCATGGTTTTCAGCTTTTCAACTAGTTGCCTGGTCTTCGGTGCATCCACCTCGAAGTTGTCCACTACTATCAAACGTTCCTGTCGCAGCAGCTCCGACATAATCGAGCGCAATGCAGAACGATACATCTTTTTGTTGACTTTTTGACTAAAGTCACGCGGCTTGGCCGCAAAGGTAATACCGCCACCACGCCACAATGGACTTGAGGTCATTCCAGCACGCGCCCGCCCAGTACCTTTTTGCTTCCAGGGCTTAGCAGTGCTATGACGCACTTGCGCACGAGTCTTTTGCGCCTTGGTACCAGCTCGGCCAGCGGCCATGTATGCCGTGACCACTTGATGAATCAGGGCTTCATTGAAGTCTTGACCAAACATTAATTCAGACACTTCAACCGACTTGGTTGATGCGTTGCCACTCGGTGTTGTCAACTTGATTTCCATCTCTCCCCCTTAAGCCTTCACACTGGGGCGGACAAGAACATCAGCGCCGCGCGGACCAGGTACCGCACCCTTGATCAGTAAAAGATTACGCTCTGCGTCTACACGTACAACTTGCAGGTTTTGCATCGTGCGACGAACGTTACCCATATGACCAGTCATTTTCTTGCCCTTGAATACGCGGCCTGGGGTCTGATTCTGACCTGTAGAACCAGGCACACGATGAGAGCGTGAATTGCCGTGAGTGGCATCCTGCATACTGAAATGGTAACGTTTGACTGTACCCGCGTGGCCCTTGCCGATAGTGGTTCCGCTTACATCCACAGCCTGCCCGACAGTGAACATATCCACCTTCAGTTCACTGCCAAGAGCCAAATCTTCGCCTTCATCTGCGGCCAGACGAAACTCGGTAAGCGTACGACCAGCTTCAACACCAGCAGCGGCAAAGTGACTTGCCATGGGCTTGGTAACACGCACGGCACGGCGCGTTCCAGCAGTTAGCTGGACAGCACGATAGCCATCTGTTGCCAGGGATTTTATCTGGGTGACGCGATTGGGCTCAACCTCGATCACGGTAACCGGAATGCTGACACCGTCTTCTGTAAAAATACGGGTCATACCGGCCTTACGTCCGATAACACCAATAGTCATTATTATAACCTCTATCTGTGCCGATTGCGATTGACCGGCACCTGTTTTTAGTCATGGTAGCCAGCCTGGCGCTGACTTACCACATATCAGTTCAATTTGAGTTGCACGTCTACGCCTGCAGCCAGATCCAGCTTCATCAAGGCGTCGACTGTTTTATCAGTTGGATCATGAATTTCCATCATCCGCTTATGTGTGCGCAGTTCATACTGGTCGCGAGCGTCCTTGTTGACATGCGGTGAAATCAGCACAGTAAAGCGCTCAATTTTTGTCGGCAATGGTACTGGGCCCTTGACACGGGCCCCGGTACGTTTTGCAGTATCAACAATTTCCCTGGCGGATTGATCAATCAAACGATGATCAAAAGCCTTCAGACGAATGCGTATCTTTTGATTAGCCATATTATTTACTCGATGACCTTGGCGACGACACCTGCGCCAACGGTACGACCACCTTCACGAATTGCAAAGCGCAGGCCTTCTTCCATGGCAATCGGAGCAATCAATGAAACCTTCATATTAACATTGT
>JBAYOW010000004.1:0-91072 GCA_041678005.1 Thiohalomonadaceae bacterium | reverse complement strand
GCGCGAACGCGCCCAGGATATTCGCGATCTGGGGCGGCGTGTGCTTGAACATCTGCTCGGTGAGAGACAAAAGTTTGTTGAGTATCCACGCAACACGGTGCTGATAAGCAAAGAGGTGACAGCTTCGATGTTGGCCGAGGTGCCACCCAGGCGTCTGGTAGGTGTGGTTTCCCTACACGGTTCACACACATCACACACCGCCATTCTGGCACGAGCACTGGGTATCCCGGCTGTGATGGGGGTCGTGGATCTGCCACTGGGCAAGGTGCATGGGCTGGAGATCATTGCCGACGGTTATGCCGGTCGTGTCTTCATAAACCCGAGCAAGGATGTACGTCATGAATACAAGCGGCTGCAAAAGGAAGAGGCGGAACTGACCGCAGAATTGCAGTCCTTGCGTAATCTGCCAGCGGAAACTATCGATGGCTTGCGCATCCCTTTGTATGCCAACACCGGCCTGCTTTCCGATATCCGTCCGTCGCTCAAGTCTGGCGCAGAAGGGGTAGGGCTGTACCGCACTGAATTTCCTTTTATGGTACGCGATCGCTTTCCTGGTGAGCAGGAGCAATACGATGTCTATCGCAAGGTATTGGAATCATTTGCCCCAAGGCCGGTGACCATGCGTACGCTGGATGTTGGTGGTGACAAGGCGCTGCCTTATTTTCCCATCAAGGAAGACAATCCGTTTTTGGGCTGGCGCGGGATCCGCATCATGCTGGATCATCCGGAGATATTTCTTACCCAAATTCGCGCCATGCTGCGCGCCAATGCAGGCATCGGAAACCTCAGTATGTTGCTGCCGATGATCAGTAATCTGGTTCAGGTAGATGAGTCCTTGGTCTTGATCCATCGCGCCCATGAGGAATTGCTTGAGGACGGGGTTGATGTGGTTATGCCTCGTATTGGTGTAATGGTCGAGGTGCCAACTGCCGTATTTCAGGCAGATCGGCTGGCAAACCGGGTTGACTTTCTTTCTGTAGGCACTAATGACCTGACGCAGTATCTGTTGGCCGTGGACAGGAATAATGCACGGGTGGCAGATTTGTTTGATTCCCTGCATCCAGCAGTATTGCGGGCATTGGTCGAGGTGGTAGAAGGTGCAAGCAAGTATGGCAAGCCGGTATCGGTTTGCGGTGAAATGGCCGGTGATCCGGCCGCCGCTATCTTGCTCCTGGGTATGGGCATGGATTCATTGTCGATGAGCTCATCGAGTCTGCCACGGGTTAAATGGGCGATACGCTCCATTGCCCGCAAGCAGGCGCAGGCGTTGTTGGGCGAGGTGTTGGAGATGGAAGAACCGGGGCAGGTGCGGGCAAGACTTCATCAGGCCTTGATCGAGGCAGGCGTGGGAAGCTTGTTAGTGGCTGGCAAGTCTGTGTAGTGTTGCTGCTGCGGGCATGCTGAGGCGAAGGATGGGTTCAGCAAGGTGTATGTTTGTTGGTGAGGCAGAGCGTCATAGTATGTATTCCGCATGGCGCACAGGAACAAGAAAACAACATGCGTCTCTGCCCAGCAGAGTCTTGGGCTATTAATTCGCCGGATTGGTTTGCAGGTTATCAAGGATAACCGCCAGCTCTTCATCTTCTATACCGGCCATATCTTCAGGGCAATGGTAGGTGATGAAAAACAGGCAATGAGCAGTCATTAGATACCATTCTTTCCAGGCCAGGTTTTCTTCTTCATAACTGAACATCAGGCCATTCATATTGCCAATTTGTATGTTGATCCGGGTGGCGTCTGCGGCCTGCGCGTCGGCAGCAAGTTCATCCAGCTCTGCCATGGTGACAGGTTCGTCGTCCCTGCAGAAGCAGCTTATTTCCAGCGTACCAATGCCTTCTTCAGCCTGGTAGAACAGGACGCTGTCTTCGGTGTTTTCCGTCACCCAGCCAGGTGGGCAGACGGTGGTCCAGTCGGCCTGGTTTATTTCATTCATGGTGTTAACTCATATGCCTTACTGGGGCGTGAGAAATATTCTGACTTGCACAAGATTTTCAGTGTGTAGCGCCAGGTTTTGCATAAAGCAGTTGAGTGCTGCTATCGGCCCAGCTGACGGCTGCTAAATAGGCTGATTGATAGCTGATAGACATGTCTTCGTGAAGAACAAGGCCATCCCATTGGCCGCGCTCATAATTGATGACCATATGCAACAGATTGCCCAATGGCCCATCGTGGTTCAGTAAGGCCAGCTTTACCGACATGGAGAGTGGCAGCTGATCGAGCAGGCTTGCCATGTCCTGATCGAGCATGGCATCGAGCAAGGAGAAAAGCCCAACCGTAAATGCCTGATTGAAATCGATGCCTTCATGAGTGATGGCGAGTAGCTCACACATACGGGCGCGGATGAGAGCAAGCGTCATCAGTTCAGGTGGTTTGTGGGCACTGGCCTGTGCCAGCAGCAACAGGGTTGACCACTTGCGCACGGCATCAAGCCCAAGCAGCATCAGTGCCTGCTGGATGGAATCTATTTCACGGCGCAAGGCAAAGGAGGCAGAATTGATGTAACGCAGCAGGCGATAGGAAAGCACGGCATCATGGGCGATTAGATGCTCAAGCTCTGGCATAGTGATATCTGGATTGCGCAGCTGGGCCAACAGGTTGAAGACTACCGCGTGGTTGATGATGGTGGTATGGGTCTTGATTACATCAGGGCGCGCGAAGAAATAACCTTGAAAGTAATCGAAGCCCAATTCGCGACAATATTTATACTGCTCGGGGGTTTCTACCTTTTCTGCGATGAGGCGTATGCTGGGGTGGTGGCGAAGTTCTGTCACAGTGTGGTTAAGCTCTTGTTCACTCATCTGCAGGATATCAAGCTTTACATAGCTCGCCAGCTCCAATAGCGGCCTGGTTTTTTGTTTCAGCAAATAATCATCCAGCGCGATACGAAAGCCATGTTCTGTCAGGCGACGCGCGCCAGCGATTATTTCATCGCTGGGCTCAATGTTTTCCAGCAGTTCAAGCACCACCTGTTCAGGTGACATCGCCAGTGGATAGTCGCCGAGAAAAAAATCACCGGTAATATTGATGAAAGCTGGTTTGCTGCCAACAATATTCTCCAGGCCCAGCTCGATGAACAGGCTGGTGATAATTTGTGATGTGGCATGATCGCCATTGACTATTACAGCCTTGTTGTCCGCGCAGTGCCGGTAGAGTAATTCATAGGCAAAGACATGCAGCTTGCGATCATATATAGCTTGGCGACCGATAAAGATATTGTGCTTGTCAATGTCTGCTTGCATGAGTCTATTTTCTTTCCTTGCACGAACTGAATACAGCAAGCAGTTCATTGGCCATGTTGCGTTTGCCACCATCGCGGCTAATCATACGGCGAACCTGGAATTTATGCACGTTGGCACTGGCATAAAGTTTCCTGGTCGATATGGTGTTGTGATTGGAGATCAAGACTGGAATGCCTTGTTCTGCCAGATCCTCTGCCATGGTGGCGAGCGCGACATGCTGTTCCATATTGAAGCCACCGGCGCTATAAGTCGTGAAGTTAGCAGTTGTTGACAAAGGGGTATAGGGCGGGTCGCAGTAGACTATGTCACCATGTCTAGCCTCCTGCATTACGATAAAAAAATTTTTATTGGTGAATTTTATTCCCTGTGATTTTGCCGCAAAGAGACTCAGTTCCCTGGTCGGAAAATAAGGACGCTTATAACTACCAAAGGGGACGTTGTATTGACCGGAAGAGTTGTAGCGACACAGACCGTTGTAGCCATGTCTATTCAGATATAAAAATAGTGCAGCCTTCAGGCGTTTACTTTTGGTGGCGTTGAATTTTTCCCTGAGATCATAATAGGCCGTTTTATCGTTGTATTTGTCAGTAAAGAATTTTTGCGCATAGGCAATAAAGCTTTGGCCGTCTTTTTGCAGCATCAGGTAAAAATCAATCAGGTCAGAATTGATGTCATTGAGTAAGTAGTGATTGAAATCAGTATTCAGAAACAATGCACCTGAGCCGGCAAAAGGCTCAATTAGTCGGCTGGCTTGGGGCAGGCGGGCCTTTATCTGATCGAGTATCTGGTATTTGTTGACTGCCCATTTCAGTGGTGGGCGGTAACGTGGGGTTGTCGTTTTCAATATGTTTGGCATGAAGGTTCCCTATCATCTGAAGGCAGGTTCAAACTGATTTCAGGAATACCTTGGAGTTGCGCTGGTAGTTGTACATGAGCTGCTTTTTTACCGGCAGATCTTTTATGTCAGCGAGTTGAAAGCCACGCTCCAAAAACCAGTGCGCGGTGCGCGTGGTGAGGACAAGCAGTTGCTCAATATTCATCTCTCTGGCCTGTCGTTCAATAAAGGCTAGCAGAGCATCGGCACGTCCTTGTTTGCGATAATCAGGGTGCACGGCCAGACAGGCCAGCTCACCGAGCTTTTCGTCAGCGAAAGGATACAGCGCAGCGCAGGCGATAATCATATGCTCGCGTTCAGTGACGATAAATTGATCGATTTCCATCTCCAGTAGTTCGCGCGAACGACGTACCAGTACACCCTCGGCTTCAAGGGGGGCAATGAGCTCCAGGATACCACCTACATCTTCGATGGTTGCCGGGCGTGTGCCCTCGAATGACTCGCCACTGATCAAGGTGCCGATGCCCTTGCGGGTGAACAGCTCCAGCAACAGCGCGCCGTCGGCCTGGCGACTAATGATATGGGCGCGGTGTACGCCACCACGGCAGGCGCGCAAGCTGCCGGCCAGGCAGCGCTGCATTTCTTCTGTCAGCTTGCCGCTCAAGGACTGCTCGGCTTCAGCAAGATCAAGCTCGCGTATCAAGTGATTATGGCTGTCGGTAATGCCCTCGCCTTCAGTCAAAAAAACCAGCTTGTCAGCCTGTAGATGTATAGCGGCGGCGGTCGCGACATCCTCGGCACTGAGGTTGAAGGTCTCGCCAGTCGGTGAATAGCCGATGGGCGAGAGCAGGACGATAGCACCGTCATTGAGCTGTTTTTGCATGGCGTGCACATCGATACGGCGCACTTCACCAGTGTGCTGGTAGTCTATACCATCACACACGCCAAGCGGCTGGGCGGTAACAAAGTTGCCGGATACGACACGAATACGCGCACCAGCCATGGGGGAGTTAGCCAGACCCATGGAGAGCAGTGCTTCAATTTCTACCCGCACCGTACCGGCGGCTTCCTTGACACAGGCAAGCGCGGGCGCATCAGTAATACGCAGGCCATTTTGGTATTGCATCTCAACACCACGATTCCTGAGACGTTCTTCGATCTGCAAACGTGCTCCATGTACCAGTACGAGCCGAACACCGAGGCTGTTGAGCAGACTGATATCGTGGACAAAGCTGGCAAATTGTGGCTCGGCAACCAGTTCGCCACCAAAGGCAATGACAAAGGTGCGCCCACGAAAGGCGTTGATATAAGGCGTGGAATCACGGAACCAGCGGACAAAGTCTTGTTCTTTGGTGGGCGAACTCACTAGCTGTTCCTTTTTGGGCGGTGTTGGCTGGTATTTTCCATGGGGCGGCATGGAATGTCCAGTATACAAGCTCTGCGTTATATCCGGTCTACATTAATGCGTAGATGCTGTTTTTGCTGTCAGGAAATATGCAAAGCCTGATGGGACCAGTTACCAGGCTCATCAGTTTGTACGCCTCCTGATTAAAGGCAGAAACGTGCGATCAGTCCTTGCAGGATGCTCAGCATGGGTTGAATACGATCCAGTGCCAAATACTCATCTGGTTGATGGGCCTGGGCTATATCGCCTGGGCCAAGAATGATGGTATCCATGCCTAATTGCTGGAGGTAAGGTCCTTCGGTGCAAAAGGCGACGGCCTCGGCTGGCTGGCCGGTGAGCTGTTCAGCGGCCTGAACTATGGCAGTGCTGGCAGGCGTATATAACGGCGGGGTGCCGGGGAATAGTCGATGTATTTCCATTTGCAGGCCACTGTCGGCCAGACTTGCACCGAGGCGTTTGTGCATGGTTTCACGCAGCTCATCCAGCTCCATGCCGGGCAAGGGGCGCAGGTCGATGTGCAGATCACATAGACCGCAGATACGGTTGGGGTTATCGCCTCCATGGATATGGCCAAGATTGAGCGTGGGAACGGGCACGCTGAAACTTGGATTGTGGTGTTTGGCCTGCAATTCGCCGCGCCAAGCAAGTAACTCGGCGATGACCTTGTGCATTCCTTCCAGGGCGCTGTTGCCCAGTGATGGATCGCTGGAATGACCAGAGCGGCCAATAAGGCGGATGCCCTCCATCATGATGCCCTTGTGGGCATTGACTGGCCGAAGATTGGTCGGCTCGCCAATGACGGCATGACGGGCGCGTGGACGACCAAGTTTAACCAGGGCCTGCGCGCCTTCCATCGAGCTTTCTTCATCGGCGGTGGCGAGAATAATGAGCGGCTGTTTCAGCTTATTGGCCTGAAGATTACGCGCCGCTTCGATGGCAAGGGCGAAAAACCCCTTCATATCGGAGGTGCCTAGACCATAAAGGCGGTTATTGGATTCGTGGAGCTGAAATGGGTCGTGCTGCCAGCGGCCTTCGTCATAGGGCACGGTATCGGTATGGCCAGCCAGCACCAGTCCGTCCGGGCCTGAGCCCAGCGTGGCAAGCAGATTGGCCTTGTGGGGTTGTTTGGGCAGCGGTAGGACCTCAATCGTGAAGCCCAGGCCATCAAGCCAGCCTGCCAGCAGATCAATCACCTGCCGATTGCTGGTATCAAATACAGGGTTGACGCTGCTCATGGAGGGCGTGGCAATCAGTGCGGCAAGCATAGCGTGCAGGCTGGGCAGGGAAGTTGGCATGGCATTAATCCAGGGTTTGAATGCTTGTAGTGTAGCGCAGGACTGGCATGTTAGATTGATGCTTTACCTGCCCTGGAAATTTTGGCAATGATACGCCCCGCCACACTCGACGATGTAGCTGCCCTGGTTGAGATCGAGAACCAGTGTTTTGCCATGGATCGCCTGTCACGGCGCAGCTTTCGCCACATGATTACCAAGGCTCATGCAGACCTCTTGTTGCTGGAGGAAGGGCAGATGATCTGTGGCTATGTCCTACTGCTGTTCAATAGCGGCACTTCATTGGCACGCATGTATTCCATAGCTGTGCGACCAGCTTGCCGTGGCCGTGGCATGGGACGGCAATTGATGTTGGCGGCTGAGCAGGCAGCGCTGGCGCGGGACTGTATTGTATTGCGTCTTGAAGTGCGCATGGATAATGCAGCTTCGATTGCCTTGTATCAGAGTATGGGCTATCGCCGTTTTGGTTTTTATGATGCGTATTATGAAGATCAGATGGATGCGCTGCGTTATGAAAAGCGCTTGATACCTTCCTTGCGACCGGATATGTCGCGTGTGCCATATTACGAACAAACCCTGGAATTTACCTGCGGCCCTGCGGCCTTGATGATGGCCATGGGGGCGCTGGATGCTGGTATCGAGCTGAATCGTCGGCTGGAACTGCGGCTGTGGCGCGAATCCACTACAGTGTTTATGACATCCGGTCACGGCGGCTGCGGCCCGTTTGGCCTTGCTCTTGCGGCCCATCATCGTGGCTTTACGGTGGAAGTATACGTTAATGACGAGAGTGCCCTGTTTGTGGATTCAGTGCGCTCGGCAGAGAAAAAGCAGGTTATCTGTCTGGTGCAGGAGGATTTTATTGCAGAGATGAAACAGCTTGCCGTACCACTACATTATCGCCGAATTTCGGTCGACGAAATGCAAGCTGAATTTATGCAAGGTGCCATTCCTATGGTGTTGATCAGCTCCTATCGCATATATCAGGAGAAATTTCCCCATTGGGTTGTAGTGACAGGTTTTGATGAGCGTTTTATTTATGTGCATGACTCTTATGTTGATTACGAAAAAGGCAAGACGGTGACAGACTGTGTGAATATGCCTATCCCGCGCAAGGCGTTCGCGGGTATGGCGCGTTATGGAAAATCAGGTCAGCGCGCGGTATTAATTATTCGTAAATGAATTTACAAAGGCAGAACCAATGACAACACAGATCATTGTGGTGGAAGACAAGGCAGACTGGAAGTTTACTGACATGGATTGTCCGGTGGTTTATGTCGATGACTATCTGACGCGCAAGGAGTATTTCAACCTTAAAAATGTGCAGGTGATAAATCTTTGTCGTAGCTATAAATATCTCAGCGTTGCCTATTATTGTTCGCTGCTGGCCGAGGCGCGTAATCACAAGGTCATTCCATCGGTCAAAGTGATGATGGATTTGTCCAGTAAGGCGATGTATAGCCTGAATGCGGTCAGCCTGGATGAAGAGGTGGCGAGAAGTTTCCGTAAGTATCACAAGGACAGTCATGAGCGGGTATTTGAAATGGACGTGTTTTTCGGTAATTGCAGATTTGAGGCTATGGCAGATCTTGCGCGGCAGATCTTCGAGGTTTTTCCTTGCCCTTTGTTGCGTATCGGCTTCAGGCGAGCCGAGAGCGGCTGGCATATCGAGTCTATTAAGACTTTGTCATTGCATCGGTTGGATAGAGAAAACCTTGATTTTTTTGCCGAGCAGTTACGCAATCATCTGGTCAGACGTTGGCGATCGCCCAGGTTGCGCACGCAGGCTCGCTATGACCTTGCTATTTTGTACAATGAAAACGATCCTTTGCCACCATCGGATAAAAAGGCCTTGCAGCGTTTTATCAAGGCAGGACGTGCGTTGAAGATCGATGTCGAGATAATCGATCGCAAGGATTATTCCCGTCTCGCGGAATACGATGCCTTGTTCATTCGTGAAACCACCAATATCAATCACTATACCTATCGTTTTGCCACCAAGGCCGAGAGTGAAGGTCAGGTGGTGATTGATGACCCTCAGTCGATCTTACGCTGCACCAACAAGGTTTATCTGGCTGAATTGTTGCGTGCCAACAAGGTGCCAACACCGCGCACTGTGATCGTCGGGCGTAATGACTTGCAGGCAGCCGAGGATGTGATCGGCTATCCGATGGTATTGAAGGTACCGGATGGATCATTTTCACGTGGTGTAATCAAGGTCGATTCATCGGCGCAGATGCAGCAGGAATCTGCCCGTTTGTTCAAGAGTTCTGAGCTGATCCTGGCGCAGGAATATCTTTATACTGAATTTGACTGGCGTATTGGTGTGCTGAATAAAAAGCCGTTGTTTGCCTGCAAGTACTTCATGTCGAAAAGACATTGGCAAATCGTGCATCATGGCTCGGATGGCAGCTTTGCCCAGGGTGGCTGGAAAACCCTGGCCATCGAGCAAGTACCGCCTGAAGTGGTGAGTGTTGCACTCAAGGCGGCCAACTTGATTGGTGACGGCCTTTACGGTGTCGATCTGAAGCAGACGGATAAAGGTGTTTATGTCATCGAGGTCAACGACAACCCCAATATCGATGCCGGTGTTGAGGATCAGGTGTTGAAAGATGAGCTGTATCACCTGATCATGGCAGAGTTTGAGCGCCGACTGGAATTGCAACATCAGCGTCCACGCTGAATAATGCGCTAATCCCGTTTAGCAAATACTGATTTCTGGAGAGAGTTATGCCCGTTTATCGTTCCCGTACCAGTACCCATGGTCGCAACATGGCCGGCGCCCGCGCCCTTTGGCGTGCCTCGGGCATGAAGGAAGATGATTTCAACAAACCCATCATCGCCATTGCCAACTCCTTTACCCAGTTTGTACCCGGTCATGTGCATCTCAAGGATATGGGTCAATTGGTTGCGCGGGAGATCGAGGCGGCCGGTGGCGTGGCCAAGGAATTCAACACTATCGCCGTGGATGATGGTATCGCCATGGGCCACGGCGGCATGTTGTATTCGCTGCCCAGCCGGGAACTGATCGCTGACGCAGTAGAGTATATGGTCAACGCTCACTGTGCCGATGCCCTGGTCTGTATATCTAACTGCGACAAGATTACGCCGGGTATGCTCAATGCCGCTCTGCGCCTTAATATCCCGGTGGTTTTTGTCTCCGGCGGACCGATGGAGGCAGGCAAGGCGGTGATGCATGGGCAAACGGTCGCACTCGATCTGGTTGATGCCATGGTGATGGCTGCCGATCCTGAAGAATCCGATGCGGATGTGGCGCTGGTTGAAAGTTTAGCCTGTCCGACCTGTGGCTCTTGTTCGGGGATGTTTACTGCCAACTCTATGAACTGTCTGACTGAAGCATTGGGTCTGTCTCTACCGGGCAATGGTTCGCTGCTAGCTACTCATGCTGATCGTGAGCGTTTGTTCAAAGAGGCCGGGCATCTGATCGTGGCGCTGGCCAAGCGTTATTACGAAGGTGATGACGAGTCAGTATTGCCGCGTGCCATTGCCAATTTTAAGGCCTTTGAAAATGCCATGAGCCTGGATATCGCCATGGGCGGTTCGACCAATACCATCCTGCACCTGCTGGCGGCAGCCGAGGAGGGAGAGGTCAAGTTCACTATGGCCGATATAGACCGGCTATCTCGTAAGGTGCCTCATTTGTGCAAGGTCGCGCCATCCATCCAGACCTATCATATGGAAGATGTGCATCGTGCCGGTGGTGTCTTTGCCATACTTGGCGAGCTGGATCGTGCAGGTCTGCTCAATCGTGACTGTTGCACAGTGCATGCAAGTAATATGGCCGAGGCCATTGCCCTCTGGGATATCCGTCTGACAGAAGATCCCAAGCGGCAGGAGTTTTTTCGTGCTGCGCCAGGCGGTGTGACCAGTCAAACAGCCTTCAGCCAAAACAAGCGCTATGCGAGTCTGGATCTGGATCGGGATAAAGGTTGTATCCGCGACCTCGCCCATGCCTACAGCAAGGACGGTGGTCTTGCCGTGCTCTACGGCAATCTGGCCGAGGATGGTTGTGTGGTGAAAACTGCCGGTGTCGACGCCTCCATTCTGAAATTCTCCGGGCCAGCGGTGATCTGCGAAAGCCAGGAAGAGGCAGTGGCAAAAATTCTTGACGATAAGATCAAACCAGGTGATGTGGTGATCGTGCGCTACGAAGGCCCGCGCGGTGGCCCAGGCATGCAGGAGATGCTCTATCCCACGGCCTACCTTAAATCCAAGGGGCTGGGTGCTGCCTGCGCCTTGATTACCGATGGGCGTTTTTCTGGTGGCACCTCAGGGCTTTCTATCGGCCATGTCTCACCCGAGGCCGCCGAGGGCGGCAACATTGCCCTGGTAAAAAACGGTGACCTCATCGAGATAGATATTCCCTCACGCAGTATCAATATTTCCATTAGCGATGAAGAGCTGGCACAGCGCCGCGCTGCCATGGTGGCCAAGGGCTGGAAACCGGCCACACGTGAGCGCCAGGTCTCTGATGCGCTTAAGGCCTACGCCGCTATGACCACCTCGGCTGCACGTGGCGCAGTGCGGGATGTGTCGCAGTTGGAGAAATAAATATTTAGTGCGCGCCACGCACCAATTGGGATTTTTATGTTCAATTTTTCAAAATCGCTGGCCGCTTGGGGGAATGCAGAATTTGACTCTGTGTTGAAGGCCGAGATTGAAAATTTGGATGGCAATTTACTGCCCTTGCAGGAGGGCTTGGCGCGTACCAGTTATGCAATTACGGAAGATTTTGCTGCAATCATTCTGGCTGTGGCCGAGTTGCCGGACAGCTTGCAGGCCAAGGTTGGGCTTTCTTATAGCGGCATCATTCCGGGTTGCAGTTGCGCCGATGATCCTACGCCTATCGACGAAGTACCTGAGTATTGTGTGGTGCAGTTCGATATCGACAAACAGACTGCGATAGCGCGGGTTTGCCTGCTTGATGATATTGCTTAACTTGTACCACGCCCGGCAAGTACGCGCTCTACGGTATCGACTATCGCCTGGGTTTGCGGATCAATTTCGATATTGACCCGATCACCCAGGTGGTAGCTGGCTATGGTGGTGCGTGCCAGGGTTTCCGGGATCAGGTTGGCGCAGAATTGTTCTGCCTTGACTTGGCCTATGGTGAGGCTGATGCCATCGATGCCGATGTAGCCTTTGCTGAAGATGTATTTTTGCAGGTTTTCAGGTATCTGGAACCAAATCTGGTATTTGTTTTCTTCCTCGTGAATTTGTGTGATTTCGGCCGTGGCCATGATATGACCAGACATGGCGTGGCCGCCGATCTCATCGCCAAAGCGGGCGGCGCGCTCGATATTGACACAATCACCAGCTTTCAGACTAGCAAGATTAGTCAGCCGCAAGGTCTCGCTCATAAGATCAAAACTTACCTGATCATCATTGATGCTCACCACGGTAAGGCAGCAGCCATTGTGTGCTACTGAGGCACCAGGTTGCAGATCGCTTAGTAGTTCTCTGGGTAGGCGCAAGGTGTGCGTGCGCAGATTGGGCTTTTCTGCAATTGAAATAATTTCTGCGGTGGCTTGAATGATTCCAGTGAACATAGCGAAATATACGGCTTAGATATAGCCCCAATAGCGGTTGTGCTTGCGCAGGGTTTTGAGCAAGCTGATGAATTCAAGATCAAGTTGCTGTTGCAGTTGTTTAGCCCTTGCATCGAGCTGACGCAGTTCCTTGCGTGGCTTGCCCTGTGAGATGGCCAGGGTGATGATGTTGGCTTTGCCATCGATGGGCAGGCGCAGCAGACGCCCATCAAAGGTATCGGCAAGTGCGCCAAGTATATCTTCCAGCTTGTATGCGTCCTCGGCCCATAGATTTGCGGCCATTACACCATCGGCAGCAAGACTGGCGCGGCAGGCGGCGAAGAACATCATGCTGGTGGTACTCGGTGCCACACCATCGGCCGTGAAGGCATCGAGCAAGATGAGATCATAGGCACTATGTTCGCTGTCGGCATGATGGATGAATTCTGCTGCATCAGTGATATGGATATTTATTCTGTCGTCGTCCGGCAGTTTAAAATAGCGCTGCGCCACGCTATGCACAAGGGTCCTGTTTTCCACCACATCAAGTCTGCACTCAGGAAAATGTTGCCAGATGAATTTGGCCAGCGAGCCTCCACCGAGGCCGATGAGCAGCACTCGCCGTGGTGCGGGGTGAAACAACAAGGCACTCAGCATGGCGCGGGTATATGACAGGCTCAGATAAAATGGATCCTGTAGATCCATGCAGCTTTGCTTGGCTTCAGAACCAAAGTGCAGCGCACGCTGATAACCATTTTCAATTACTTCCACCGGGCCGTAATCGTCATGCTCTTGGTGGACGATGATG
Organism: Thiohalomonadaceae bacterium; assembly: GCA_041678005.1. Lineage (GTDB taxonomy): Bacteria > Pseudomonadota > Gammaproteobacteria > Thiohalomonadales > Thiohalomonadaceae > Sulfurivermis. Next base: position 77,947 of record JBAYOW010000004.1, on the reverse strand, counting down.
CCGCCATATTTATACATGAACCTATTCTAACCCGTATATTTCACCGTGATGGGAGAAAAAGATTTGCTTTTGTTTAGGTTGCAAGGCTTTGTATCAAAGCAAGATCATACTTTTTAACACAAGGATCAAAATTACTGAATATCGCTCTCACCGTGTGGATTTATGAAATAAAGGTTTGTAGCTAAGGACAAACAATATAGCAACAACCGACGGATATTGCGCCGGATGTAGAAGACCTGCACCTATCCCTTCATTCTCGCAGGCTGTTATTACCCTCTCCCCCAGCCCCTCTCCCGCAAGCGGGGGAGGGGAGCTTTATACTGTAGGGCGCAATAACCAACAGGCATTGCGCCGGATGCAGATGCTCATACAGCTGATGTCGGCGCCCATAGTAACGTTCAGCAATCAAGCAACTATTCAACTCAGAATCGTCATTCCCGCGCAGGCTGGAATCCAGGAGGAACTGCTTTTTGGTTAAAAATTAATCAAGTATGACGTTGCCCTGTAGGCTGCATGGCTTTGTATCATGCTTGATTCATCTCGTTCCTCGGTATGTTTTGTGCTTGTTACAATGACGCCACAATATATACGCTCATTTTTAATATTAAAATCTCGGCATGATTGAATTTCCTACTATTGCCTGGGCCGGCATGAGGCCGACAACCAGTGTACGCATCAGCACCCGCGCCCGTTATATGCGTTTGCGTGTCTTGTCGCCAGATAAGGTCGAACTTGTGTTGCCCAGGCGACATGATGTGCGGCTGGTGCCTGGTTTTGTACAGCAGCATCGGCAGTGGTTGATCGAGACGCTTGTGCGTATGCAGGCCGAGCAGGCGACACACACACAACTGCTTGCACCTGACAGGCTGCATTTACCAGCGCTGGATGAGCAGTGGCAGCTGGAGTATCAGCCCGCAACACGCAATAGCTATCAACAGTGCGCAGGCAATGATTTATTGGTGCAGCATCGAGATGAGGAATGGCCCAGGATATTGCAGGCCTGGCTGGCAGAGCGGGCGCGGCAGACACTAACACCAGGCTTGTTTAAGCTGGCGGATGAGTTGGGTTTTGTTTGCAACGGGGTGACGATACGTGGGCAGAAAACCCGCTGGGGCAGCTGTTCCACTAAAAAAAATATAAATCTAAATTGGCGTCTTTTGTTTTTATCAGCAGAGCAGGTACATTATTTGATGGTGCACGAGCTTTGTCATACTGTGCATATGAATCATTCAAAGAGCTTTTGGGCATTGGTTGAAAGTAAATTGCCAAATTATCAGGAGATTGACAAGACTCTGCGCAAGGCCAGCAGACAGGTACCTGTCTGGGCGCTTTAGATATTGAATTCGAGCTGATTATTCATCTTCTGGCAGCATTACGCGCAGGCCTTTCTCCAGTGTGTCTAGCACCTGATCCAGACGGCAATAGCGGTGCAGTGTGTCCAGGTTGGTGATGTGGATGGTATCGCCCTGGACCTCGGCACCGTGCCGCCGCAGCTCGGCAATGGCACGGGAGAAGCTTTCGGGGGTCATGCCAAGACGAGCTGCAAGCAATTTTTTTTCATAAGGCAGGCGCACACTCTTATCACCAAGCGTATTCTCGCTCAAGTGGAGAAAATAGAGTGCCAGGCGTTGCGAGGCAGTGCGTAGGCGCAATCCCTTGATTTCCCGTACCAGATAGCGGTATTGCTGTGCCATGGAGCCCAGCAGGGCAAGTGATAGCTCAGGGTCGTTGCGTAGCTCACTCAGCAGCAGGTTTACCGGGATATGCAGAACAGTGGATGGTTCTACGGCATGTGCCGACATCAGGTAAGGTTGCGCGGTCAGCGCGGCAGCCACGACAAATGTTTCATGTGGCTGCAAGAGCTCCAGCACAGCCTCGCGATCCTCTGCTGTGCTGATATCGAGTTGAATGCTGCCCAGGATCAGGACATGCAGGTCTTCCGGTAAATCACTGGCACGAAAGACTACTTGATTGCGCTCATATTGCTTGATGTGGGCATTGCTGGCGAGATTTTGCAGGGCACTGGCAGAGACCTCGGCAAACAGGGGGACGTTGCCAAGCAGGTTTATAATTTCCTCGGTGGAAGGCGAGTTGTTTGACATGTCATGCGACTCCGCTGGATAGTTTGCTGGCTACAGAAAATTTGCCTATTGTGACTGGGCACTTGGCGCACGCCATTGGGCCGCCTTGGTCGGGTCGGCAGGCAGGCCTGTCAGGCCCTGTTCAAAGGCTTGCACCAGGGCAGCACGAGCTATGGTATTGCCCTGGTTTGCGGCTTGCTCCCATAGCGCTATCGCCTTATTGGCGTCCTGCTTGCAGCCCATGCCGTAGGCGTACATCACACCCAGATTGTGCATGGATGGCGTGTGGCCTGCTGTAGCTGCGTAGGTAAATAAATCCAGCGCCTGGCGCGCACTTTGAAAAACCCCCTCGCCATTAAGATACATGACGCCAAGATTGTACATGGCATCAGTATTCCCCTGATTGGCGGCATGGGTATACCACTCGTGCGCCTGCTTGAGATCGCGTTCCACGCCCCAGCCATTGTGAAACATCAAACCTAGATTATATTGTGCATCATGATTGCCTGTCTCTGCGAGCAGCTGCCATAGTGTCATAGCCTGGCTGTAGTTTTCGTCCTTAAAGGCGGCTACGCCTTGGGCCAATTGTTCTTCCATGCGCTCCGCCATGACAGTATGCGAAAAAATGCCGAAGAACAGCAATGCAGGAAAATATGTTGTCAGGTTGCGCATGTAAAGCCAGAGTATAGTTTTGTTAGCCTAAAGCGAATTTCTTTGCTTTATGGTAGATTGATTTGGCTTAAAGTATGCCACTTCAAGGCGTGCAGCAGGCAAATTTAATAAATAGCAAAATAAAATAATAAAATCATTATTTACCTTTGATACCACGGAGCATATATGTCAGAACGAAAGAAAACAGCGGTTGCCACCGCCATTTTTGGCGTGAGCAGTCTGGTGTTGTATCTATTGTTGTTTGTCTATTCTGATCAGCTGGTACTTTGGGCTGAGCAGACGCGCCAGGGACAAAAAGTGCTGTTTCTGGTGCCGATTGTCATTGCCTTTGTTTTTTCCTGGGTGCATGGCAGTTTCACTGGTTATTTCTGGGAATTGCTCGGTGTGCGCGCCGCAGCAAAATCCAAGTAAGGGCAAGCAACATGGAATCCATTTCATTTATTGATTTGACGCTCACCTCTGCATTGGCCTTGTTTGTGGTGGGTTTTGTCGGTGGCATGGTCTCTGGCTTCATCGGTTCAGGCGGTGCCTTTGTCATGACGCCTGCGATGATGACCCTGGGCGTGCCGGGCATAGTAGCGGTAGCCTCGAATATCTGTCACAAGTTTCCCAAGGCCTTGGTGGCGGCGATAAAACGCCATAAATACGGCCAGGTAGATGTCAAGCTTGGCATCATCATGGGCCTCTTTGCCGAGCTGGGTATGCTGGTCGGCAAGAATGTGATGACCGATATTAAAAACACCTATGGTGATACAGGTACCAGTCTGTATGTCTCAGTGGTCTTTGTCGTCGTGCTGGCGATCGTAGGCAGTTTTGTCTTGCGTGACGCCCTGCGTATGCGCAAGGCGGAGAAGCAAAGTGGTGGCGTGGAAGCCGCGCATAAATTGACCCGCCTGGCCAGTTGGGTGCAGTCTATTCATATTCCCGGCACCATGATGTATTTTGACAGCCTCAAGAGTAAAGTGTCGTTGCTGATCGTGGCACCACTGGGTTTTGCCACTGGTCTATTGGCTTCTGCCATTGCTGTAGGTGGTTTTGTTGGGGTGCCAGCGATGATGTATGTGCTCGGGGCGCCAGCAATTATGGCCTCGGCCACTGAGCTGGTAGTTGCCTTTATCATGGGTTTGGGTGGTACTATTCTTTATGCCCTGGACGGCGTGGTCGATGTCCGTCTTGCCATGATTATCTTGGCAGGTTCACTGTTTGGGGTGCAGATTGGCGCGATAGGCACTACCTATGTACAGGATTCTGTGGTCAAATTCGTTATGGGTCTGATCATGATCATTGTATTGTTTTCGCGCTTTTTCTATGTGCCAGGTTATCTGTCCAATCTGGAATTGATCGATCCAATGGCGCCAGAGACCATCGCCTATCTCAAGTTGCTCGGCGACATAACTCTGGTATTGGCCCTGGCTACCGGTGGCCTGACCATTATTGTCGCCATCATCAAGGGCATGGCCGAACATCGTCGCAAGGTATCCGCATCATGAATACATCAACTCCTCATCATGTAATGGTCACTTCCGATGGATCGGAGTATTCGGCAAGTGCGGTACGCGTCGCCATCGATATGGCGAAACAATATGGCGGCAAGCTGACCGCCATGACCATGGTGTTGTTTGGCGACGATCTGGAAATGGTCGGCACGGGGGCTTTGCTTGAGGAGCAGGATAAAGAGGCTCAGGCTCACCTTGATGAGATCGTGCAACAAGCAGCTGCTCGTGGAGTGCCCTGTAGCACCGTGCTGGCACATGGTGATGCGCCACATGTGGAGATCACGGCCGCCGCTGAAGAACAGGGGGCAGATTGGATCATTATGGGCCGGCGCGGCAGACGTGGTCTGGCCCATTTAATGCTGGGCGATGCTACTGGTCGAGTTATAGGCCAGGCGACAGCCAATGTGTTGGTCGTACCGCGCGGGAGCAAATTGTGGCGCGATCGTATTCTGCTTGCAACGGATGGGGCGGAACACAGCGCGGCTGCCGTGGACACCGCACTTGCCCTGGCACAATCCTGGGAACTGCCGCTTAGCGTGGTCTACGCAACAGCGGAAGACGCAGGGCTTACTGCTGCCGAGGAAAGTGTGGCGGCGGTGTGCCAGCGTGCCGCCGCGCTGGGCGTGGCTTGTGAGATGCGCGTGGTAACAGGTCGTGCTGATGTAATGATTGCTGAGGCGGCGCGTGAGACGGATGCGGATTTGATCGTTGTGGGCAGCCATGGCCGTAGTGGCATCATGAGCGTGATCCATGGCAGCGTATCATCACAGGTGATCAGCACGGCCAACTGCCCGGTGTTGGTAGTGCGCGGTTCTTGAGATTGAGACATTACTCAAAATGCTTATTGGTGCGCGGTACGTACCAAATCAAATCATTGTAATCGCATAAACCAGGTCAGAAACAAAACCGCTCCCAGTGCGGGAACGGGCTGATTTCAGGGCCATAACGAGTCGGCTTTTCAGGCCGTGGCACCATGCTCAGCTTGTTTTGGCTTTTGCCTTGCTCCTGCGCAGGCGTGACAACAGCCGTCTGGCCAGATCGCCAAACAGTTCGGTCTGTGTCGGGTGTGGGTGAATGGCCTCGGCGAGTTGTGCGAGGCTAAGCTCAGCACTGACTATAACCACAGCCTCACCGATAAGGGTGTCGGTATGATCGGCAAGCAGGTGCACGCCGATGATCTTCTGCGTGTTTTTATCGGCTACGAGTTTGATCAAGCCATGTTGCTCACCGTTGATCATCGCCTTGGCGTCGATATTCAGCGGTACTTTGACTTCCACGGCATCAATGCCACGCGCCTTGGCCTGTGCTATTGACAGGCCGACAAAGCCGGCCTGGGGGCGCGTGAAAATCACACCTGAATCCTTGCTTTCATCGTAGCGCATGGACTCGCCGAGTATACCGGCGGCAGCAATGCGCCCTTGCTGGGCGGCCGTGTGCGCCAGCATGTAGCCGCCAATAACATCTCCCACGGCATAAATATGTGGCACCGAGGTACGGCCGCGATCATCTGCCTTAATGACATGGCTCTCGATAAGTACCCCTGCATTTTCCAGTTTGAGTGCGTTGAGCTCTGGACGTTTGCCCGTGGCGAGCAGGATGTAATCGCAGTTGCAGGATAGTTCACCCTCGGCAGTGCTGTAATTTAGCTGCATGCTTCCGGGGTTACCCTTGATGGCCTGGTTGGTTGCGCCGGTGATTATGTTGAGGCGCGGCTCATTGACTAAAATTGTTGTAAGGGTATTGGCAATTTCTGCTTCTACTTCGGCCAGCACACGTTCACCACGTTCCAGCAGCAATACCTCGCTGCCAAAATCCTGGAAGATTTGTGCCATTTCCATGCCTATGGCGCCACCACCAATGATGGCCAGACGCTTTGGTACCTGGGTAAGCATCCAAACCGTATCGGAGGTCAACACCCCGCCATTTTCAATGCCTTCCTGTACGCCAGGGATGGGTGGCACAAAGGGCGGCGCACCGGTGGCAATGACGGCGCAGCCGAAACTAATATGTCGACCCTGACCATGACCGGAATAATTTGCCCGTTGGTAGGGGTTGTCGATATTGCCTGATTTATCGATATAGAGTCTATGTTCGGTTTCAAACGAGGCAAAGCCCTGAATGACGTCGATCTTTACGCCTTTATCGGCCTTAAGCGCCATTTGGCCGCGTTCTTCAAGCACGAAGCGGCGGTGATCCTGCAGTTTCCCCCAATCCAGTTTGGTATTTTGCGTACCCAGCACGCCAAGTAATTCATCCTGTGCCCGATCGCGCAGGCGATCGGCGGCAGCACGCCATGCCTTGGATGGAATACAGCCACGCCACAGGCATTCCCCGCCTGGGAATGGGGCGTCGTTGATCATGGCCACCTTAAGGCCATGCCCTGCGAGTTCGCGGGCACAGTCCTCACCACCTGGGCCACCGCCGATTACGGCCACGTCATAATCCCAATCGCCCTCGGGAATAACAGACCCCAAGGAACCAAGCCAATCCTGTGGCTGTTCGATCTTTTCTTTCAGTGTATTGAGAAACAGTGCTACGTCAGCCCCATTGACCACGCGCTGATCGGCAGTAATGGTAAGTGGCATGCCCGCAAGTCCAGCCGTGGCAATGGCGAGGATCGCCGCTGTACCAGGGGTTGGTATGGCATCAAAATGGCTGACGCCCAGCATTCCCATATTGGAGATCAAGAAGGTTGGATTGGCATATTCCTCTGGTGCCAGACGGCGCTGGCGGGCACGAGCCAGCAGGTCTTGCCAGTTGGCATTCAGATCATCAAGCTGGCGTGATTCGCAATGACGCAACACGGGCACTACCAGTCCGCCGCCCTCAGCCGATACAGCTATGCCGATATCGACCTGTGTGCGTTCAACCAGCTTGTCCACCGGTTGATAGGCCCAGTTGATGCCAGGATTCTGGGCAATGGCCTCGGCACAGGCCTTGGCAATGGCTACGGTTATTGACACACCCTTACGCTTGGCGGCCTTGAGCAGGGCGGCTGGCTGGGCATGTGTGGTGACGCGAAACGTTGGCATGGTCAGCGCCGCCGTCATCGAATGGCTGACTGCTTTTTCCATGGTGTTCATGGGTCGACCATGACCAGGCACCTGGATCTCCGGCATGACATGTGCGGGAATAGCCTCGGCCACTTCGGTGGGACGCTCTACCGGCTGCGCCTTGCGCACATCGTCGGCTGTGATCTCGCCCTGTGGGCCGGTGCCTGTGAGATTATTGAGATTGACATACAGACTGGCGGCCAGTTGGCGCGATAGTGGCGTGGCCAATTTATTTTGTGGTCTGTCTGTAGCCCGAGCTTTATCAATTGCCGACGAAGATACCGGAGCGCTTGCTATAGAAGTAGTATCTATGGTCTCAGGCTTGATGGTTTCAGCCTTGGGTTTGGCTGCCAATCCTGCATGTGACACCTGATTTGCTTGCGCGACGAGATAGCCCAAGGACTCGCCGACTGCCACTGTACTATCGACATCAACCAGTGGGCCGGATAACCAGCCATCGCGAAACACCTCGACATCCATGATAGCCTTATCGGTCTCCACCGTTGCGACAATATCACCACGGCGAATTTCATCGCCTATCTTCTTCTCCCAGCTGACCACCACGCCCTCGGTCATGGTGTCGGAGAGCTGCGGCATTTTGATTACATAAGCTTCGGTCATGCGTAGGGTTTCCGGTTGAATTTAGCCTGCCAGTATAAGCCAAACAGGCTATCTACCCATCATTTTCAGCACTGCCGCGACTATATCCTGGATATCGGGAATAGCAGCTTTTTCCAGCGTGCGATTAAATGGTATTGGCAACATCCTGGCGGACACGCGCACCGGCGCAGCATCCAGCTCAAAGAAGCATTCCTCATTGATGATCGCCATCACTTCAGCGCCCACGCCCACTGGTGCCTCGGCCTCCTCGACAATGATGGCACGATGAGTCTTGCTGACCGAGGCACGGATACCTGCCCTGTCCAGCGGCGACAAGGCATAAAGGTCTATCACCTCGGCCTCAATGCCATGATCGCGCATTAGTATCCCGGCTGCCTGCAGATTCCAGTGGACGGAGATGTTATAGCCAAACAGCGTGATATCTCGACCAGGGCGCACAATTTCAGAGCCTTCCAGTGGGTGGAAGTACTCACTATCAGGAACCTCGCCCGTTAAGTTGTACATCAACTCATGTTCGTTGATGAACACCGGATCATTGCAGCGCACAGCACTTTTGAGCAGCCCATAGGCCTGTTTTGGATTGGATGGTGTTACCACACGCAGACCTGCAATGCCCATAAATACCTTTTCCATGCGTGCTGAATGCTGTGCGCCGAGCTGGTGGGCAACGCCACCAGGCGAGCGGATCACCACAGGCGCGGTTAGTTGCCCGCCTGACATATAGCGAACCTTGGCGGCGGAGTTGAAGATCTGATCCATCGCCAGCCAGGCGAAATTTACCGACATCAATTCAATTATTGGGCGTACACCCAAAAAAGAAGCGCCGATGCCGATACCAGTAAAACTATTTTCCGAGATCGGCGTATCGATCACCCGCGCAGGGCCGTATTTATCATACAAACCCTGCGTAGCCTTGTAGGTGCCACCGGCGATACCGATATCCTCACCCATCGCGATCACCATTGGATCACGCGCCATCTCCTCGTCGTGAGCACGACGTATTGCCTCCCAATACATTAGCGTGGCCATCAGCTGACTCCTCCCATCACCCAAGGGTCATTTTCTGCCAGGACATATTTTTCCAGCTCCTCGACACGAGGCTCTGGTGAATTTTCCGCATAGGCAATGACCTCATCCTCGATCTCGACAAGGATATCTTTATCCATGAGCTCATAATCTGCCTGTGTAAGCTCGCCAGCTGCAATTAGCCGGTCACGCAAAATGAAGATCGGGTCGCGTTTGGCCCATTCAGCCACTTCTGCCTTGGTGCGATAAGTACCGGCATCCGACATGGAATGCCCACGATAACGGTAGGTACACAATTCAAGAAAAAACGGCCCCTTGCCGGAACGCACAAAATTCACCGCCTTGCTTGCTATGGCATACACCGCCTCGACATCCTGTCCATCTGCCTGCTCGGCCGCCATGTCATAGGCGCAGACGCGCTTGTATTGTTCAGTCACTGCCGTGGAGCGATGTGAGACTGTGCCTATGCCATAGGAATTATTTTCACAAACAAACAGCACTGGCAAATGCCACAATGCCGCCATGTTCATGGTTTCATGAAAGGTACCCTGATTATTGGCGGCATCACCTAAAAAACAAATCGCAATCTCATCGCCGCCCTGCAGCTGAATCGCCTTGGCCATGCCCGCCGCCAGCGGAAACGGCCCACCCACCAGGGCATAGCCACCCATAAAACGTTTGCTAATATCAAACAAATGCATGGAACCGCCGCGTCCCTTACTACAACCTGTTTCTTTGCCATACAGTTCGGCCATCACTGCCTTGGGTTCAACACCGCATTTAATGGCATGAATATGATCGCGGTAGCCAGTAATTACGTAGTCATGCCCCGGCCGTGCCGCCTCCATTACGCCTATGGCACAAGCCTCTTGACCTGGGTAAAGATGCAAAAAACCACCGATTTTGCGTTCTGCATATGCCTCATAACAGCGTTCCTCAAAGCGCCGCGCAAATAGCATCTCACGCAGCACACGTTTCTTGTCTGCTGTATCCATCAAATTTCTCCTGTGCCCAATTCAGCCACATGCAGCTGAAAGCAAGTATCATGTGTATCATAAAACATTCAATAAATTGACAATAACACTAGGTTATCAGTCAAGCCACATATACAGACGAAAACTAACAGCCAAAATGAATAAATACCGCATTGAAAAAGACAGCTTAGGCGAGGTGCAGGTTCCAGCTGATGCTTTATATGGTGCCCAGACCCAACGCGTCGTGGATAATTTTCCAGTTTCAGGCCAGCCCTTGCCGCGTCCACTGATCCGCGCACTAGGCCTGATCAAACTGGCCTGTGCCGATGTCAACGCAGAGCTTGGCCTGCTGGATAAGGATATTGCCGAGGCAATCATCAGTGCCGCCCAGGCCGTCAGCGCCGGCCAGTATGACGCTCAATTCCCTATTGATATTTTCCAGACCGGGTCGGGCACTTCTTCCAACATGAATGCCAATGAAGTGGTCGCAACGCTGGCTACGCAAAATCTCGGCAGCAAGATACGCCCCAATGATCACGTCAACATGAGTCAAAGTTCCAACGACGTCTTCCCCAGCGCAATTCATGTTGCCGCCTGCCTGGAAATCGAAGAGCAATTACTGCCTGCGCTACAGCATCTCGTTGCCACCACCAAGGCACGCGCCAGCGAGCTCGAGGGTGTGGTAAAAACTGGCCGAACTCATTTGATGGATGCCATGCCCGTCACTTTCGGCCAGGAGATTTCCGGCTGGGTCACGCAGCTGCAACACAGCATTGACCGTATACATGCCAGCCTGCCGCGCCTACGCGCCCTGGTGCAGGGCGGCACTGCAGTTGGCACAGGCATAAATACCCCGGCAGATTTTGGCCCACGGGTTGCCGCTGCGCTGAGCCGCAGTACCGGGCTTTCTTTCACCGCCATGGATAACTATTTTGCCGGTCTGTCTTCACAGGATGCGGCGGTAGAGATGAGTGGACAATTGAAGACCCTCGCCGTCGCACTGATGAAGATCGCCAATGACCTGCGCTGGATGAATTCAGGCCCACTGTCCGGCATTGCCGAGATTCATCTTGAAGATCTGCAACCCGGCAGCTCCATCATGCCGGGCAAGGTTAACCCCGTTATTCCAGAGGCAGTGATGATGGTGTGCGCCCAGGTAATGGGCAATGATGTGGCAATCAATATCGGTGGACAACACGGCAATTTTCAGCTCAACGTCATGCTGCCGGTGATCGCTAAAAATCTGCTCGAAAGCATCCAGCTGCTGAGCGGCGCCTGTCGAATCCTGGCCGACAAGGCGATGGCAGGATTTACCGTCAACACCGCAGGCATACAACAGACGCTGGCACGCAATCCTATTCTGATTACCGCCTTGAACCGACACATAGGCTACGAAAAAGGTGCCGCTATAGCCAAACAGGCCTACCGCGAAAATCGTTCAATCATAGATGTGGCCAAAGAAACAACCGACCTCAGTGAACCAGAATTGCGCCAACTACTCGACCCATTACAATTGACCAAAGGTGGCATCAATTCTTGAATGCGGCAATAAGATTCAAGCATGAAAGGCAAAGCGAGTCTTTTTCTTGTTTCCATGCGCTGTGTCCTCAGCAATTGAGCCAATCTGCCTCATATCTAATCATTATCCAGCTCATGCAAGGCAAAAGACCCCATATCCATATATAAGCTGGTGATCTGCCGGCCGAGAAACCCCACTTCACCTTGGCTGCGATTGGCACCCTCATGCGTGAATTCAAAACGAAATTGCCGACGCCAGACCACGTGCCCAGAATCATCCCGCCCAAGCCGCAGCTTTATCAGGGCAACCGTTTCATCCAGCAACTGCATTTCCTGTTGCTTGCAGGCACGGCGTGCTGCTTGTAGTGCTAGTTCACGCGCACGCATGGAATCCAGCCAAAACCAGATCACGGCAAGCAAAACCAGTAAAAATAAAATTTCATTCATGTGAAAATTATATCCGCTCAGGGCCAACACACTTTCACGTAGCCTCGTTCCAGTGAATAGGCAAGTATGCGTTCCCCTGGTGTATCCTTCCCATTGCCATGACAATCATGCATGACAGCTATATCATATGAACACCAATTTACGCTCACCGGAGCAACGCATTATGCAGACAGACCAACTTAGCGGAGACTAACTTGACTACTGGGTCGCCAGGGCGCGTGGTCTTGAACTTATGCAACAAAATGGCAATTGGCTGTATCACCCAGGGCACAAGCTGCCGCCGCGCCAATGGCAGCCCACGCGTTACTGGTCACAAGGCGGCCCCATCATCGAAGAACTGAAGATCGATCTCAACTGGGACACCGAAGGCACGCAGGAATGGTCTGCTTCCATCGAGCCAGACATCCTCGCCCACGGCAGCAGTGTACTGGAAGCCTCGATGCGTGCCTATGTGACAGCGGTATTGGGCACAACACTACCGAGCGAATAAAATTCAGGCATGAACAAACTCACTATTACACGTCCTGACGATTGGCATCTGCACTTGCGTGATGATGCAGCCATGGCAGCCGTGTTGCCCCACACTGCGGCACAATTTGCCCGCGCCATCATCATGCCCAATCTGCAAACGCCTATCACAATCACGGCACAGGCTTTGGCCTACCGTGAGCGGATCCTGGCGGCACGGCCAGCGGGCAACTCATTTCAACCCTTGATGACGCTTTATCTCACAGATAGCACGCTTGCCGATGAAATCTGGCGGGCAAAGGAAAGTGGCGTAGTGTTTGCCGTCAAACTATATCCCGCCGGTGCCACAACCAACTCTGACTCTGGAGTTACCGATCTGCGCCATTGTGAAAACACCTTGCGCGCCATGGCCGCTGCACAAATCCCGCTCCTGGTGCATGGCGAGGTCACTGACAATGACGTGGACATCTTTGACCGCGAACGGGTGTTTCTTGAACGTGTGCTCGCGCCATTGTTGGCACGCATCCCTGATTTAAAGGTGGTCGTCGAGCACATCACCACCGCCGAGGCGGCAAAGTTTGTCCTTGAGTCAGGTTCGAAGATCGGCGCGACGATCACGCCACAACATTTATTACTAAATCGTAACGCCCTGCTGGCAGGCGGCATACGCCCACATAACTACTGCCTGCCCGTACTCAAGCGTGAAACCCATCGGCAAGCCCTGCTGGAAATCGCCACCTCAGGCCATGCCAGATTTTTCCTCGGCACCGACAGTGCGCCGCATGCCCGCAACACCAAGGAACATGCCTGCGGCTGTGCGGGAATATACAGTGCCCATGCCGCCATCGAGCTATACGCCGAAGCCTTTGCCAGCGTTGACAAACTCGACAGGCTGGAAGCTTTTGCCAGCTACCACGGCGCAGATTTCTACGGCCTGCCACGCGATCAGGACAGCATCACCCTGCACAAAGAAAACTGGCTCGTACCTAGCAGCTATGCCTTTGCCGACGACGTTGTCGTGCCCCTGCGCGCTACTGAAAACATCAGCTGGAAACTACATGACTGAAAATTGTGCTTCAGCACAGCTAGCCCACAGCTAGTTAAGACATCGAGTGAAATTGTAGAAACCAGCCCTTAGGCCGCTAGATATTTTTCCCACGTCGGCATACGAGATGCTAGCTTTTATGTGTCGATGTAATTGAGTATCCTGCACCACCATGATGATATCTGAAGATAAACCTGTCCTGGCAAAGCGTTTTCGTGGCTTCCTGCCTGTTGTGGTCGATGTGGAAACAGCCGGTTTTAATGCTCAGACCGATGCCTTGCTGGAAATTGCTGCCGTTACGCTGCGCATGGACGAATCTGGTCTGCTACATCCCAACGAAACCCATCACGCACATATTGAACCTTTTGAAGGCGCCAATCTCGACCAACGCGCATTGGATTTCACCGGCATCGATCCATACCATCCGTTGCGCCTGGCGCTGCCGGAACGCGAGGGGCTGGAAAAGGTATTTGAGCCTATCCGTCGAGAAGTGCGCGGGCAAAATTGCACTCGCGCGATCCTTGTAGGTCACAATCCTTTTTTTGATCTGGGTTTTGTCAACGCCGCTGTCACCCGCACGCGCATCAAGAAAAACCCGTTTCATGCCTTCAGCAGCTTCGACACCGTGACCTTATCTGGTCTGATGTTTGGCCAGACTGTGCTGGCGCGTGCAGTTCAGGCTGCGGGGCTACATTGGGATGCCTCACAGGCGCATTCAGCCTTGTATGATGCCGAACGCACTGCCGAGCTTTTTTGCACTATCGTCAATCGCTGGCGCGCACTGGAATTTGGTGGCGCATCCTGATGACCGTCTATTAAATGCCCTTATCAAAAGACAGGCATAAAAAAACCGGCCCTCGCTATGAGTGCCGGTTTTTCACACAGGCTTGTGGACTTAGGCGGTTTTTGCCGTTGCCTCTTGCGCCATCTTTTGCAGCTCACCCTTTTGATACATCTCCACGGTGATGTCACAGCCGCCGATCAATTCACCATTGATATAAACCTGCGGAAAGGTAGGCCAATTGGCATAGCGTGGCAGGTTTTCAAAAATCTCTTGATCCATCAAGACATTTACGTGTGCAAACTCAACTCCACAGCCAGCCAGCGCCTGGGCTGCACGGCTGGAAAAACCGCACTGCGGCATCTGTGGAGAGCCTTTCATATAAATAATGACAGGGTTTTGTTTGACTTGCTCGTCGATACGTTGCAAAACATCCATAAACTTAGACCTCATTTTGTATTAGCTATAGGGAGCTTCTGTATAAGCTCATCAGGCAGTTAAAGGTTAGGCGGAACAAGACAAAAAGCTGAGTTTACATGTAGTAAATGAGCATTTTAAGCCTTGGGCCAATAACGCCAGCACCACTTCAGGGACTTATCAGAGGTTCCATAGGCAAGGGCATTAGATGACATGGGGATTTTCAATTCAACTTCAATAGTACAGGTCAACATTTCTTTGTAGCCAAAGTTCCAGCAAGGCCAAGTGCCATAATTTACTGCCGCGCAGATAGGTGAAATGCTGCTCTGGTTCAGCCAGTAGTTTTTTTACATATGCGCGATCAAACAGTCCGCGCTGATGGCAGGCGGTTGGATCAAGTATGTCGTGCATGAAATTGAAAAATGGACCGCGCACATATTTTAATGCTGGCATAGGGAAATAACCCTTGGGCCTGTCGATGACACTATCGGGCACCAGGCCGCGCGCAATCTTTTTCAACACATGCTTGCCGCCAGAACCCAGCTTCAACTCGGGCGGTAACTGCATCGCCAACTCTACCAGCTCGTGATCAAGGAACGGCACCCGCGCCTCCAGGCCCCAGGCCATGGTCATGTTGTCTACCCTTTTTACCGGGTCATCGACAATCAGCGTCGTTGTATCCAGACGCAAAACACGATCCAGGAAGGTTTCAGCACCAGGCTCGGTGAGTAGCTTTTCGATCAACATGCCGGTGTGATCCTCGCCACGAAATGGCTCAGCCACCGCTTGTAGAAATTCACTGTGCGGGCGGTCGAAATAGTGTTTGGCAAAACGCTCCAAATTGGTGCCGCGCTCGGCCTCCATGCGCGGATACCAGAAATAACCGGCAAAGACCTCGTCTGCGCCTTGCCCACTTTGTACCACCTTCACTTCCTGCGCCACGCGTTCGGCCAGCAGATAAAAGGCCACAGCATCTTGTCCAACCATCGGTTCGGCCATCTGCTCCACTGCATCAGGTAGCCGCTGCAAGACCTGATCATTGGCTATGGTGTATTTATGGTGGCGTGTGGCATATCTCGCCACTACTTGATCGGAATATTCAAATTCACTGCCTTTCTCCTCCGGCACATCTTCAAAGCCGATGGAAAAAGTGAGGATGTCCTTGACCCCTTGCTCGGCCAGCAGGCCAACCAGCAAGCTGGAATCCAGACCACCGGAAAGTAAAACCCCAACTGGCACGTCAGCCACTTCCAGACGTCTTTTCACTGCTTTACCCAGGGCTTCATGTATGGCCTCTGTCCATTCCTGTTCGCTGCGGGGTTCGGTCGACCTATGGGCATAAAGCTGCCAGTAGGCGCGCTCGTGACTACGACCATATTTGTCGATAGACAGGGTATGACCAGGCGCCAGTTTGCGGATGCCATTCAATAAAGTGCGTGGTGCCGGAACGACACCGTGCAAACTCAACTGATGATGCAGGCTTATTGGATCTATGCTGTTATTGACACCGCCAGCGGCCAGCAGTGCCTGGGTGTTGGAGGCAAAACGAAAGCCCTTGCCTATATGACTGTAATACAGCGGTTTTATACCCAGGCGGTCACGTGCCAGAAACAAACACTGATTACGCCCATCCCAAATGGCAAAGGCAAACGTGCCATGCAAATGTTCCACGCACTGCTCGCCCCAGACTGCATAGGCCTTGATGATGACTTCAGAATCACCATCAGAGAAAAAATGCTGGCCCTGTGCGCGCAGTTCATCGCGCAGTTCACGGTAATTATAGATAGAGCCGTTGAAGACGAGCGCCAGCCCATGATCGTTATCGAGCATGGGTTGGTGCGATCGTGTCGACAGGTCAATCACAGCCAGCCGTCTATGTCCCATCGCCATGGGCCCATCGGTATAACTGCCCTCATGATCCGGCCCACGCCGCTCCAGCCGATGCAGCATACGCCCCAGCGCTGCCAGATCAGGCGCTTGCTCATCCAGCCTCAGCTCACCACAAATCCCACACATCGTTCAGCGAACCCAAGTAAGAGAAAACGACATTTTCACGGTGCCCCGCGCAAATTATTTATCACTGTCTTGACACCATTGACCGACTGCGCCACACGCCCGGCCTGCACTATACTGCCCTCATTTGGCACTGTCCCCGTCAGGGTTACTACAGCATTGAGTACGCTGACTTGAATATCCTGTGCCCGCAGTTCTTTCGCTCGCACCATGGCACGATTCACTTTAGCGGCCAACAAATTGTCATTCCGTGCCTCGGCGTAGCTTCGGCCATCGTCACTGCGGCCGCCTTGGCCAGCTCCCAGCAGCGTCCCTGCCGCACAGCCTGCCAGCAGGACAATCGCCGAGAGCATTATCAGTACACGCATCCTTTCACCCTCAATCGTCAACCCATGCGTTCAGTATAATACTGAGCTTTGTAAACCCCTCTAAATACTTATGCAGCAGGTGTATCTTGTGGCCTAACAGACAAAAGTAAAAGATTATTTGTAATCAAAATAAAATCATGAGTTTTTTACATGCCTTGATGAAATATGCGGGCTACTGTCAAAAGCCATGATCCACTATCATAGCCACTGAATTCATTCATCATCCATTCGATTTCAAGGAGTCTGTCACGTGAACACCAAGCGCAGAATCTTTCTCAAAGGCACTATGGCCGGTAGTACCATTGCCATAGCAGCGAGCGCCGGTCTGCTAAACCCTCGTCAAGTGCTGGCCGCCTGGCCCAAAGAAGCATTTACCGCCAAAGATCTAAACGCAGGACTGAAAGGCATTTATAACGCAGACGCAGCCACAACCAGCAGCGAAATCGATGTAAAGACACCCGATATTGCCGAGAATGGTGCAGTAGTTCCAGTCACTATAAACACCAGCCTCAAGGATGTTGAATCCATCAGTCTGTTCGTTGAAGAAAATGCCACCCCATTGACAGCGGTCTTCAATCTCGGCCCCAGTGCGGTCAGTACTGTCTCTACCCGTATCAAAATGGGCAAGACATCCAACGTTGCCGCTGTCGTTAAGGCTGGTGGCGCACTGTATATAAACCGCAAGGAAGTGAAGGTCACCGTTGGTGGCTGCGGCGGTTAAGCCCATAACTTAAGCAAATAGCACAAATAGAACAAACCAGAGGAATTACACATGGCTGATTCAATCAAGATCCGTGCCACCCTTAAGGGCGATGTCTGCACCGTCAAGGCGCTCATCAAACACCCAATGGAAACTGGCCAGCGCAAGGACAAAAAAACCGGCCAGCTGATCCCTGCTCACTTCATCCAGGAAGTCACCTGCAGCCACAACGGCAAGAATGTACTCGATGCCTCCTGGGGCGCAGCGATCTCCGCCAACCCTTACCTTTCCATCGAGTTTTCTGCTGCCAAAAAGGGTGACAAGGTGGTGCTTAGCTGGGTAGATAACAAGGGCGAGAAAGATAGTACTGAAGCGGATATTACCTAAAAAAACGCCACCGGTAAGTGCCGGTGGCAGTTTTTGAATATTAAGCAAGATTTATTTTTTACCGGTATTCAAACCAAGCAAGGTATAAACCGGGCAGAAACCCATGAATGCAGTGGCCAAGGGCACGATGCCAATGGCGCCCCACCAATTACTGGCGATGATTCCCCAGGCGATGATCGCTAGACCGATAACAATACGAACAACTTTATCTACAGTGCCTATGTTTGACTTCATTGCAGCCTCCTTAAAGAAAGGTTGTTAACCTAAGTGTAAGCATAGGTCAGCCAATGCCCTCTGTCTGTAGTGGTTTAAGCAGATATCTAGTGCAGGGCGCAATAATCATCGGGCATTGCGCCGTATGTGGTAACACCCCCCACAAGGAGAGTGCAGGGGTGGGGATGAGATAAAAACCACACAGTAAAAAACACTATTTTAGTGTCCTGAATTACTCGGTTAGTGCTAAGGATGCTGCGAAAGGATGTATTTCAGCAGCAAGATCTTGCAGCGCTGGCACACTATCTATTGTATTGGCAAGAATGACTTTAGACTAAGTACACAATCCCCTTGAAATGCGATAAACTGGCCAAACATATTTATGATTGACCGATCCGGTCGGTTTTTTATTTAAACGTTAGCTGTTTTGCCCATCGGGTAAACACTCGACACCTGACTCACCATAACATAGATTGTTAAGGAGTAATTTCATGACACATGAACTGCTGACTCTGCCCTACGCCAAAAATGCTTTGGAACCATACATTTCTGCTGAAACCATCGACTACCACCACGGTAAGCATCATCAGGCCTATGTAACCAATCTGAACAACCTGATCACTGGCACCGAGTACGCAAATATGTCTTTGGAAGACATCGTCAAAAAGGCTCCGGCTGGCGGCATTTTCAACAATGCAGCCCAGGTCTGGAATCATAGCTTTTACTGGAATTGCCTGGCCCCCAACGCAGGCGGCGAGCCTACTGGCGCGCTGGCCGATGCTATCAACAAGACCTTTGGCTCCTTTGCGGATTTCAAGGAAAAATTCACCAATTCCTGTGTCACCAACTTCGGCTCTGGCTGG
This sequence comes from Thiohalomonadaceae bacterium, assembly GCA_041678005.1. Classification (GTDB taxonomy): domain Bacteria; phylum Pseudomonadota; class Gammaproteobacteria; order Thiohalomonadales; family Thiohalomonadaceae; genus Sulfurivermis. The sequence goes on along the minus strand of JBAYOW010000004.1, from coordinate 58,804 downwards.
ACCTGGCTGGTAAAAAACAAGGCTGGCGCCCTGGAGATCGTCAATACCTCCAATGCAGGTTGCCCACTTACCCAGGATATGACGCCCTTGCTTACATGTGATGTTTGGGAACACGCCTATTACATCGACACCCGCAATGCCCGACCCAAATATGTGGAAAATTTCTGGAATCTGGTCAACTGGAATTTTGTGGCCAAAAATCTAGGCTGATTTCTATGGTTTGGGAGTGGTTCAGGCCGCTACCATTCTTATAAAGCACAGCCCCATGAACTTTTTCCAGGCTAGTCTTTAAGCCTATGAGCTTTATGATGGCTTTCATCCCCATCATGAATAGCCTTCATACAGGCTGAAGACTCATCTTGTTTTGGAAAAAGATGGGGTTTGCGCGCATCCCGCAGAGCCAGTAGAATCCACTTGGTGGACGACGGCGGTCTCCTTTATGAGGCCGCCTTTTTTATTTTTTAGTGTCGGAAAATTTTTGTACAGCACAGGTAGCAACCATGTCAGATGCATTGATGACAACCTACGCCAGATTGCCAGTTACCTTTACCAGGGGTGAAGGGGCCTGGTTGTGGGATGATAATGGCAAAAAATATCTCGACTCCGTCAGTGGTGTGGCTGTATGCGGTCTCGGGCACGCTCATCCGAAAGTTGCCGAGGCACTATGCCGTCAGGCACAAACCTTGGTACACACTTCTAATCTTTATGGCATTGCCAACCAGCAAGCGCTCGGCGAACGATTGGTACAGCTGGCGGGCATGGAACGGGTATTCTTTGGCAACTCCGGTGCTGAAGCCAATGAAGCCGCCATCAAGTTGGCGCGCCTGTTCGGCCATCAAAAGGGCATCGAAAACCCGTTGATTATCGTCGCTGAAGGCAGTTTTCACGGCCGCACCCTGGCGACCCTTTCGGCTACCGGCAATCGCAAGGTGCAGGCTGGGTTTGAGCCGCTGGTCAGCGGTTTCGTGCGTGTGCCGTATGATGATATCGAGGCGATCCGCACTGTCGCCAAAAATACGCAAGGCGTAGCCGCCATCCTGGTAGAGCCGGTGCAAGGCGAAGGTGGGGTAATTGTCCCCTCTGCAAACTATTTGAGCGAAATTCGCAATCTGTGCGATCAATATGGTTGGCTGATGATGCTCGATGAAATCCAGACCGGCATGGGGCGCACTGGCAAGATGTTTGCCTTCCAACATACTGATAGCAAGCCAGATGTAATGACTTTGGCCAAAGGCCTCGGTAATGGCGTGCCCATAGGCGCCTGTCTGGCGCGAGGTGTGGCTGCGGAATTATTCAAACCAGGTAATCACGGCTCGACCTTTGGTGGTGATCCATTGGCCTGCGCCGCTGGCCTTGCGGTACTCGATGTGCTGGTAGAGAACCAGTTGGCAACACGTGCTGCTGAGTTGGGCGTGCGCATGCAACAGGGGCTGACCGAGGCGCTGAAAGACTATCCACAGGCTGTCAAGGTGCGTGGTATGGGTCTGCTGTTGGGTATAGAATTGGATCGGCCCTGCGGTGAGCTGGTAAGGCGCGCCCTGGATCAAGGCCTGCTCATCAACGTCACTGCCGAGCGTGTAGTGCGCCTGTTGCCGCCCTTGATCCTGAGTGATGTTGAAGCAGATCAAATCGTGCAGCAAGTCAGTCAATTAATTCAGTCTTTCCTGCAGGAAAGTAATACCTGAAGGAAAACAGCATTATGGCAGTAAGACATTTCCTTACCCTGCATGACCTTAGCAAAATGGAGCTGCGACAGTTGCTGCGCCGTGCCAGTGGGCTGAAGGCCCAGCACCAGCGTGGTGAGCTGTATCAGCCACTCAATGGCAAGGTCATGGGGATGATCTTCGAGAAATCATCCACCCGCACCCGCGTTTCCTTTGAGGCGGCGATGGCGCAATTTGGTGGCCACGCCATCTTTCTTTCCTCACGCGATAGCCAGCTTGGGCGCGGCGAGCCGATAGAAGATACCGCACGAGTCCTCTCGCGCATGGTCGATGTGATCATGATCCGTACTTATGCACATGAGCAGGTGGAGCGTTTTGCCGCACATTCAAACGTACCTGTTATCAATGCCTTGACCGATGCCTACCATCCATGCCAGTTGATTGCTGATATGCAGACTTTTGCCGAGCATCGCGGTGAAATTGCCGGCAAGACTGTCGCTTGGGTAGGCGATGGCAATAATATGTGCAACTCTTATATTGAAGCCGCACTGCAGTTTGATTTCCAGTTGCACATCACCACGCCGCCAGGCTATGAGCCTGATAAGCAATTTCTTGCACATGCAGGTGATCAGGTGCGAATGTTCGATAATCCATTGGAAGCTGTGCGCGATGTCGATCTGGTAACGACTGATGTCTGGGCCAGTATGGGCATGGAGGAAGAAAAGCGCCAGCGCCAGCGTGATTTTGCCGCCTGGCAGGTTGATGACAACATAATGGCTGCTGCCAAGCCAGATGCCCTGTTTCTGCACTGTCTGCCCGCCCACCGAGGAGAAGAAGTGGCCGCCTCGGTTATAGACGGCCCAAATAGCCAGGTATGGGATCAGGCAGAAAACCGCCTGCATGCGCAAAAGGCTTTGTTGGAACTACTTTTACTCTAGTTCGCGCATTCCACCAGTGCGTAGAAAAGCTCTGCTTTTTATTGTGTGATTGACTTCGGTACTTCAGTAGCTGCTGTTTGGACAGTGGATACAGAGAATAACCTAAGTGACTGATCGTACAAGGACGAGCCCGCTAGAATTGCAGTAGAAATCGTGTCTTCTCACGATAGCTGGTTGGCTTGCACGATGAGCTTGCGTTTCAGGTTAAAATATCCAGTCTGCTTACTTTAGATCCAATGCCATGCACCTGCTGCGACTTCTTGCCTTATTTGTCATCATCTGGTTTTCCTATCGGCTGCTCAAGCGCTGGTTGGCGGATAAAAAGCCGCGCCACGCTACAAAACAAGCACAGGAATTCGTGGTTAAATGCGCCTATTGTGGGGTGCATGTCCCTGAATCACAGGCTCTGCGTCACGGCAAACACAGCTACTGCTCTCCGGCTCACCGCGATATTCACGCAGCTAAACAGTGAAAACCAATTCTATTTTTTCGTCTCTCCCCACAGGCGCGGCGCCTTCTCTGCTCCATAGCGAACATTGGACGCCTTTAGGTTATTTTGCTGCCTATCGGCTGATCCTGGCTGGCCTTTTAGTTGTTCTCAACCTGTTAGGTCAGACACCTGCCCCTTTCGGCAGCCTGGCACCATCTCTGTATAACAACGTCATTCATATTCATTTTGTTATCACCTTGCTGACCGCCCTGGCGACCTATGCCCGTTTGCTGCCGTTTAACCCGCTGGTCGACATACATGTCTTTACTGATATTGCCGGTGTCATCTTGTTGATGCACGCAAGTGGCGGACTCGATAGTGGATTGGGCATGTTGCTGATAGTGAGTGTTGCAGCGGCAGGGATCTTCAGTATTGGCCGCACGGCCATATTATTTGCTGCCCTGGCCTCATTGGCTGTTTTGCTTGAGCAGAGTTTTCTTTACATGCAAGCGCCCTATCTGATCCAGACCAGTCCCAGCTATCCTCAGGCAGGCATGCTTGGTGTCGCGCTGTTTGCGACGGCGGCCTTGGTGCATACCCTGGCGCAAAGGATCCGAGCCAGCGAGCACCTGGCCCGTCAGCGCGGTCTTGATCTGGCCAATATGGCGCAGCTTACTGATTACGTCATCCAGCATATGCAGACCCGTGCTGGTGATCGATGCCAATGATCAGATCCGTCTGATTAATACCACAGCACGTCAGTTGTTGGGCGTAGGTTCTCGCGTTGTAGTCGGCAAGTTGTTGCAAGGTGAACTGCCCGCCTTGCAAAAGCAACTGCAAGCCTGGCGCGAAAGCAGGCAAATGAATTCCAGATTTCTGGAGTTAGCCGATAATCAGCAGCAGCTAGTGTCCAGCTTCATGGTGATCGGCCAAAATGCTGGTCACCTGATTTTTCTTGAGGATGCCAGCGAGGCCAATCAGCAGGCTCAGCAACTCAAGCTGGCATCACTTGGCCGATTGACTGCCAGTATTGCGCACGAAATCCGTAACCCACTCGGTGCTATCAGCCATGCCAGTGAACTGTTGGGAGAATCGCCTCTGCTGGAAAAATCTGACAAGCGTTTACTGAGCATTATTCTGGAGCAAAGCAAACGGATTAACGCCTTGATTGAAAGCGTGCTGCAGTTGGGGCGACGTGAACGGCCGCAACCACAAGATATTGTGCTTGGTCTTTGGCTGCATCGTTTTCTCGAAGAGTTTGAACATCACGCTAACTGCCAGCCAGGTGATATCTATCTCAATCTGGGCAAAATCCCGATCACCGTACAGTTCGATCCGATGCAGCTGCAACAAATCATCTGGAATCTTTGCCTCAATGGCTTGCGCCACGCGTGCAATGCCAGCACGCCAAAACTGGAACTGAGCATCGGGCATAACGAAAAAGATGTCTGGCTGGATGTCCGTGATCACGGTCCTGGCATTCCTGCCGAAGTAGCCGAGCATCTGTTTGAACCTTTCTTTACTACCGCTGACAAGGGCACAGGTCTTGGTCTCTATCTTGCCCATGAGTTAGCTGAAAGCAATCGTGCGCGCCTGCTCTATCTGCCACCACCTGACGGTGGAGCTCGCTTCAGGCTATTATTTGGCCGATGAATACACCTAGCGCACTTGTTATCGATGATGAGCCGGATATTCGTGAGCTGCTTGAGCTGACGCTTGAGCGCATGGGTGTTGCTGTTTGTACGGCAGCCAGCCTGGCCGAGGCGCACCGCCTGCTAAGTCAGCGCAGTTTTCAGTTCTGCCTGACTGACATGCGCTTGCCAGATGGCGATGGCATTGAACTGGTGCGTCATATCCAGCGCCATCATCCTGCCATGCCGGTTGCAGTTTTCACCGCCCATGGCAGTGTGCCAACCGCTATCGAGGCGCTCAAGGCAGGAGCTTTTGACTTTATTACCAAGCCTGTAGAGCTAAAAGTCTTGCGTGAGCTGGTGCAAACTGCCATGCGCCTTGCCACCCAGGAACCTACAGAACAAGATGGCTTGCAACAAGGTTTGCTTGGTTCATCTGCACTCATGCAGAACGTGCGCACCACCATCGCCAAGTTGGCGCGTAGTCAGGCACCGGTTTATATCAGTGGTGAGTCAGGTACCGGCAAAGAGCTGGCAGCACGCCTGATTCATGAACAGGGGCCGCGTGCCAAGGCACAGTTTGTACCGGTCAACTGTGGTGCGATCCCCAGCGAATTGATGGAAAGTGAATTGTTTGGGCACAAGAAAGGCAGCTTCACCGGCGCTAGCAGTGACAAACAAGGGCTGTTCCAGGCCTCACATGGTGGCACCTTGTTTCTCGATGAGGTGGGTGATCTGCCTCTGCACATGCAGGTCAAGCTGTTGCGTGCCATTCAGGAAAAATCTGTTCGTCCGATAGGTGCGCAGCAAGAGCATCATGTGGACGTACGTATTCTTTCCGCTACCCATAAGGATCTTGCCGCCCTGGTGCATGAAGGCAAGTTCCGCGAGGATCTTTATTATCGCATCAACGTCATAGAGCTACATCTGCCAGCTTTGCGCGAGCGGCCGGAGGATATCCCGCAACTGGTCAATCATCTGTTGCAACAACTCGCGCAGGCATGGGGTTGCGCGCAGCCGAAACTGACAGATGAGGCTATGTCCGCCCTGCAAAACTATCCCTTCCCTGGCAATGTGCGCGAGCTGGAAAACATCCTCGAACGCGCCGCCACCCTCTGCGAAAATAACCTCATCCGCCTAGCTGATCTGCATCTTCCTCAGTCTGTCGGGGCACCGGCGTCAATGCCAACAACACCAGCCCCCATGTCCCAGGCGCTGGATCCACTGCTCGACACGGTGGAAAAGGAAACCATCCTCAAGGCACTGGAACAAACCCGCTACAATAAAACTGCCGCTGCCAAGCTGCTCGGCATTTCCTATCGTGTTTTGCGTTATCGCCTGCAAAAACTTGGTTTGGATTGAAATATGCTGGTTAAAGTTTATCGACAGAAGGACGATAAGCTGATACGCCTTGATGGTTGATGTCTGCCCATTAATCATTGACACTTGAATTCAGGATTTATAAACAGGGGAATTACTATGGCTTCCATTACATCTCCAGGGGTCGGTTCAGGACTTGATGTCAGGGGTCTGGTAGACAGCTTGGTCAGGGCCGAAGGTGAACCTGCAGTCGCTCGTCTGAATAAGCGGGAAGCCAAGCTTCAGGCACAGCTTTCTGGTTTGGGAAGCGTCAAGTCTGCATTGTCCAGCTTCAAAGGCTCGGTGGCTAGTTTAAGTGATGCCTCCTCTTTCCAGAAGCGCACAGCCACTTCCAGCAACACGGAACTGTTTTCCGCCAATGTGGCTGGCAGGCCAGTGGCTGGTTCCTATGAGATCGAGGTCAAGCATACTGCCCAGGCACACAAACTGGCTTCTGGTGCATTTTCTGAAGCCAGCTCTGCGGTCGGCACTGGCAAGCTTACATTTCAGTTCGGTGATCCGACCAAACCGGCACAAACCATTACTATTGATGAGAATAATAACTCGCTCACTGGCCTGCGCGATACTGTCAATGCGGCCAATATAGGCGTGCGCGCCAGCGTAATCAAAGGCGATGATGGCTTTCAACTGGTATTCAGTGCCGAGCAAACTGGCGAGGCCAATAGCCTGCGCATCAGTGCCGAGGAAGCTGCTGGCGATCCTGGGCTGTCCCGTTTTGTCTTCAATGATCAAAGCAGCAATATGACACAGACTGCTGCGGCTAAAAATGCTGAGATTACCATTGACGGCATCACGGTCAGCAGCGCCACCAACACCATCAGCGACGCCATCGCCGGTGTAAGCATAGATCTTAAAAAGGCCGAAATCGGGACGACCGCTACACTGGATGTCAAAGCCGACAAGGGTGCTGCCATTAGTGATGCGGAAGGGTTTATTAACGGCTTCAATTCCTTGGTGGAAACCTTCAATCAGTTAAGTGGCTACAACTCTGAAACCAAGGAGGCCGGCATTCTTATCGGTGATTCCAGTCTGCGCGGCATGATGTCCCAATTACAAAATATTCTGAGTAGCCCGGTCAGCGGCCTTGATGGGCCATATCGGGCACTGGTTGATCTAGGCATCAGTACCCAGGCCGATGGCACTTTGAAACTGGATAAGAGCAAGCTGACTGCTGCCATGGACAGCCATTTCGATGACATAGGTAAGCTATTTGCCGCTACTGCCTCGGCCAGTGATAGCCAGGTAAGCTATATCAGTTCTACCGCGGATACCTCGGTAGGCAATTACGCACTGAATATTACTCAGGCGGCAACACGCGGGAGCTATACTGCTGCTACAATTGTCGATAGCCTGACTGTCGATGCAAACAACAATACCTTCCGCATCAAGGTCGATGGCGTTGAATCCGGCAGTATTTCACTGACCCAGAAAACTTATGACTCGGCAGCAGAACTGGCCGCCGAACTACAAAGCCGTATTAATGGCGACAGCGCCTTGAGTGGCGCTGGTACCTCGGTGTTGGTTAACTACGACACAAACACCAATAAATTCAGTTTTACCTCTGAGCGCTATGGCGCTGCCTCCAGTGTCGCCATTACTGAAGTTGCCGATACCAGTGCAAGTGGTTCGATCGGTCTGGCCGTAGGTAGCGGCACTGAAGGGAAGGACGTCGCCGGCACGATAGGTGGAGTTGCCGCGCAGGGCAATGGCCAGTATTTGACCGGCACTGGGACCGTGGCTGGCTTGAAACTATTGGTGGAAGGTGATGCCACTGGCGCGCGCGGTCAGGTGAATTTCAGTCGCGGGGTGGGTGATCAGATCAACAGTCTGCTGGGTAGTTGGCTATCCAGTGACAGTTTACTGAATAATCGCACCAGTGGTGTTCAGTCACAAATCGATGATATCGGCACTCAGCGCGAGGCCTTGGCAACACGCCTGGAAGCGGTGGAAGCCCGTTATATGAAGCAGTTTGTCGCGCTGGATGTGCTTATGGCGCAGATGCAATCCACCAGTGATAGGTTGACCGAACAGCTGGCCTCCCTGCCTGGTGCTTATACCCCTAAGAGATAGATAGCAGCTGCATAATGATCTGCTGTATGGCGTTACAGTTGTTCTTGCTCTAATAAAATTATTTGGTGCGCACTGCGTGCCAAATAATTTGCCTTAATCCTGCAAGTTGCGGCAAGAATAACCCCCCTCCCCAACTCTTTTGCAACCGCATATACCACTGCAAGCCCAGCAGGGCGCGATACCCATCAAGCAAGGTTGATGGGTTTTGACGGTTTACATTTGACGCGGGCCGGCACATAAGCTAAAAACTCACGACAAATCTTTTACTGCTTGATCAACATATCAATCGAGGTAGCGCCGTGCCCCAGACTAAAATCCTGCTGGATGAACATGAGATCCCAACACATTGGTATAACATAGTTGCCGATCTGCCCAATGCCCCGGCGCCAGTGTTGGGCCCCGATGGCCAGCCGATTACACCAGACGCCCTGTCCGCCATTTTTCCCATGTCGCTCATTGAGCAGGAAGTCTCCAGCGAGCGCTGGATCCAGATCCCTGACAAAGTGCGTGAAATTTACCGTCTATGGCGGCCAGCGCCGATGTTTCGTGCCCATAGACTAGAGGCCATGCTGGGTACCCCGGCCAAGATTTACTATAAGTATGAAGGTGTTAGCCCAGCTGGCTCACACAAGCCTAATACTGCTATCGCTCAGGCCTATTACAATCATCAGGCCGGTATAAAACGGCTGGTTACAGAAACTGGCGCTGGCCAATGGGGCTCATCACTGGCCCTGGCCGGGCAGATGTTTGGTTTGGACGTGCGTGTTTATATGGTCAAGGTCAGTTATGAGCAAAAGCCATTTCGCCGTTCCATGATGCAAACTTGGGGTGCTGAGGTCTTCGCCAGCCCCAGCAACATGACCAATACAGGCCGCGAACTGTTGACAAAAGATCCAAATAGCCCTGGTTCCTTGGGTATCGCCATCTCCGAGGCCGTGGAAGAGGCCGCCTCTCGGGCCGACTCCAACTATGCCTTGGGTTCGGTGCTCAATCACGTCATCCTGCATCAGACTGTCATCGGTCTGGAGTCGAAGAAACAATTTGAAAAGGCCGGAGATTATCCCGACATGATTTTTGCATCTTGTGGTGGCGGCTCTAACTTTGGTGGTGCAGCCTTCCCTTTCCTTGCCGACCGTGCAGCAGGTAAAAATGTGCGCCTGGTTGCCGTTGAGCCTGCATCCTGTCCGACCTTGACTCGCGGCCACTATGCCTATGATTTTGGTGATTCTGTCGGCCTGACACCTATGTTGAAGATGCACACCCTGGGACATAATTTCATGCCGCCTTCGATCCATGCCGGTGGCCTGCGTTATCACGGCGCTAATGCCATCGTCTCGCAGCTCTACCATGAAGGATTGATAGAGGCCGTTGCTGTACCACAGCTGGGTACCTTCGAGGCTGGTGTGCAATTTGCTCGTGCTGAAGGAATCATTCCCGCGCCAGAGTCTTCACATGCAATCCGCGCCTGTATCGATGAGGCACTGCGTTGCAAGGAGTCTGGCGAGGTCAAGACCTTGTTCTTCAATCTTTCCGGTCACGGCCACTTTGACATGGCCTCCTATGACAAGTATTTTGCTGGCGAACTGGAAGACCACGAGTATCCAGAAAAAGCAATTCAGCAGGCCCTTGGTTCCTTACCCAAGGTTTGATTGCAGGCAATTCTCTGACAGGCGCATGGACGTGCCTGTATCTGGTTGATCAAATAAAATAAAAATCTCATGAGCAAGCTCAAACCGTTACCAGCCCAGGCACTCTATACGCGCTGCGATCCGGCTGCATTTGGTTTTACCGATACCTCTGAATTGCCTGATATCCGTGCTGCCATCGGGCAAAGCCGCGCCAGTGATGCCATACATTTTGGTGTCAATATCAGGCGCGAAGGCTATAACCTCTATGTTATGGGGCCGCCGGGCAGCGGCAAGCAAACTTTGACGCGTCAATATCTGCAGGAAAAGGCAGTTACTTTGCCTACGCCGGACGATTGGTGCTATGTAAATAATTTCAGCCAGGGCCACAAGCCCAGCGCCCTGCGCCTGCCGCCAGGTCAGGGCAATCAGTTCAGGCAAGAAATGGAAAAGCTGGTTGAGGCGCTGGGTATCGTCCTGCCGGCTACCTTTGAAGGCGAGGAATATCGCAATCGCCTGCAGGTATTGGAAGAAGAACTAAATGGGCGGCAAGAATCCACCATCGAACAGCTGGTCAGGGAGGCCAATGATCAGCAAATTCAACTCTTGCGTACCACATCAGGCTTTACTTTTGCTCCAATGAAAGGTGGCGAGGTGCTGGAGGCAGAGAAGTTTGCCAGGCTACCAGTTGCTGAGCAGGAACAGATCAAAAACACAATCGCAATCCTGCAGGAAAAATTGCAGATATTGGTTCGCCAATTTCCCCTCTGGCATCGTGACACCAGCGAAAAGGTAGGTCTGCTGAATTGTGAGACCACACAGCAGGTGGTGCAGCACCTGATCACCCCCATCAAGGAACGCTATAGTGAGCTGCCCGAACTCATCGAGTATCTCAACACGGTAGAGCAGGATGTCATCGACAATGTGGACATCTTTCTACCCGCTGAAGGTGATGAGGAAGGCCCGCCAGATCAGGATGAAAAAATACAGCGCTATCAGGTGACCGTGCTGGTGGATAATCGCCATACCCAGGGCGCGCCCATCATCTATCAGGACAATCCCAGCTACCTCAATCTGGTTGGTCGAGCCGAACAAATCGCCCAGTTAGGTACCCTTATCAAGGCAGGTGCACTGCATCAGGCCAACGGCGGTTATCTGTTAATCGATGCAGGCAGGTTACTCAGTCACCCGTTCGCCTGGGATGGTTTGAAACGCGCCTTGCGTGCTGCTGAAATACGTATTGAATCACCAGAGCGCATGCTCGCCCTGGTCAGCAGTATTTCACTAGAACCGCAGGCTATACCACTGGATGTAAAGATAGTCTTGATGGGTGATCGCCAGACTTATTATTTACTGCATGCACATGATCAGGATTTTGCCGAGCTGTTCAAGGTAGCTGTCGATCTTGATGAGCAAATTCCACGCAATGCAGACAATCAGCAGGCCTATGCCCAGCTTGTGGCCAGCCTGGCGCGCAAGGAAAAATTGCGCCCGTTTGATCGCTATGCCGTGGCTCGGGTTATCGAACATGGTTCACGCCTGGTGGAAGATGCCAGGCAGCTTAGCGCACACATGCGCTCCATCGCCGATGTATTGCGCGAGGCCGATTATTGGGCGGAGGAAAATGGCCAGAAAACTGTGGGCGTGAAGGAGATACAACAAGCAATAGATAAACAGATTCACCGTTCATCACGGGTACGCGAACGGCTTTTAGAGGAGGTCGAAAGCGGCATCCTCATACTGGAGACCGATGGCAGCAGGATAGGCCAGGTCAATGGCCTGTCGGTGCTGTCCATGGGTGATTTCAGTTTTGGTCAGGTCTCTCGCATTACCGCCACTGCATATATTGGTGAAGACAGTGTGGTCGATATCGAGCGTGAGGTCGATCTGGGTGGAGCAATCCATGCAAAAGGCGTCTTGATCCTTTCATCTTTCCTCGGTCAGCGTTATGCCAGTAATCATCCGCTGGCCTTGTCTGCCAGTTTGGTCTTTGAGCAAAATTATGGCTTGGTGGATGGCGACTCGGCTTCATTGGCCGAGCTTTGTGCCCTGCTTTCGGTGCTGGCTGATTTGCCCATCCTGCAATCACTCGCTGTCACTGGCGCGGTAAGCCAGTATGGTGAGGTGCAACCGGTCAGTGGAGTAAATGAAAAGATCGAAGGTTTTTTTGATGTTTGCTCAAGCAGGGGCTTGACCGGCAAACAAGGTGTCTTGATTCCAGCCAGAAACGTCAGGCATTTGATGTTGCGTGAGGATCTCTTGCAGGCGGCCAGCGAGGGAAATTTTCATATATACGCCGTTGCCAGCGTCGATGAGGCGCTCAGCTTGTTGCTGCATGCCGAGGCCGGTGTAAAGGATGCCGATGGTAATTGGCCAGAGGCAAGCATCAATGGCCGCATCCAGGCACGTCTGGTGGAAATGGCCTGTATCCGTGCCAGCTTTGCCGATCAGGCCAAGGAGCATGATGAAGCAACCCGGCCAGCAGATCGAGTGGATGGACTGCATGAATAGGGGTGCATAGCGATGGCTGTCAGGGTATATTTTTCAGGGTACAATGATCATTTGAGATATTTATTCCCCCATACCAGAACGCACCTGACTGGAGAAAAACCATGCTGGTAAAAGAAGTCATGAGCCACACCGTGCGCACAGTTGAGCCGGAGACCAGTATGCTGGAGGTCTCCTCATTGATGTGTCTGTATCGTTTCAGCGGTCTGCCGGTTATCAAGGATGGCAAGCTGGTTGGCTTTATTGCCGAGAAGGACGTGCTGCACCGCTTGTTTCCATCGATCGATGAATTCATGGATGGTACTGCCGCCATGAAACAGGGAGATATGCAAGGGGAGTATCGCGACCTTGTCAAGCTGAAGACGGCTGATTTAATGACCCCCAATGTCATCACGGTATCGCCTGAATTGCATGTGCTGCGGGCTGCCGCTGTGATGGTGCGCCACCGCTTCCGCCGCATTCCGGTAGCAGAAGGCGATCAGTTGATGGGTATGCTCAGCCTGGGCGATATCCACAAGGCAATCTTCAATTCCAGTCTGGCGAAGATGTGCTCCACAGCAGAATAACGATTTAGCGCCGGGGCGGGCTTGATGCCCGCCTCCTCACTTTTGCATTATAGCTGCGCGATACGGGATTGCTGTGCGCGCAGTTGATTCAGCGCGGTTTCTGCTTCTGCCAGTCGTTGGCGCTCTTTTGTCACCAGTTCTGCCGGTGCCTTGGCAGTGAAATTTGCATTGCCAAGTTTGTCGTTGGTGCGCTCTATTTCCTTTGTCAGCTTGGCCATTTCGCGTTCGAGTCTGGCCAGCTCGGCCTCTTTGTCGATAAGCCCGGCCATGGGTACCAATATTCTCATCTCGCCGAGTAGCGAGGTAGCTGATTCCGGTGTGCTTTCGTTGGCCTCCAGCCAGGTGATGGATTCCGTGCGTGCCAGGCGGGCAAGAAACATGCTGTTGCGTTGCAGGCGTTGCCGATCTTCGCTTGAGCCGTTTTGCAACAGGACAGGCAGGGGTTTGCTCGGCGCGATGTTCATGCCGGAGCGGATCTTGCGGATGCCGATAATGAACTCCATTACCCAGTGCATTTCATCTTCAGCCTCGCAGTCCAGGCCGTTGCTGTCTGGCTGTGGATAGGGCTGGTGCATGATGGTTGGCCCGCTGATGCCGGCCAGCGGCGCAACGCGCTGCCAGATCTCCTCGCTGATGTAGGGCATGATGGGGTGAGCCAGCCGCAACAGGGTTTCAAGCACGCGTAGCAGGGTTTGGCGCGTGCCACGTGTCTGTAGCTCTGTTGCCTCGCCACCGGTTAGTACCGGCTTGGAGAGCTCCAGATACCAGTCACAGTACTCATTCCAGGTAAAATCGTAGAGCGCCTGGGCGGCCAGATCGAAACGATAGCCCTGGATGGATTCGTTCATGCTGGCCACGGTGCGTTCCAGGCGTGAGAGGATCCAGCGATCGGCCAGCGAGAGTTCGACCTGCTGGTTGTCTGATGCGCAATCTTTACCCTCGGTGTTCATTAATACATAACGGGCGGCATTCCAGAGCTTGTTGCAGAAGTTGCGATAGCCTTCGATACGGCCGGTATCGAAGTTGATGTCACGGCCGGTGGAGGCCAGCGCGGCAAAGGTGAAGCGCAGGGCATCGGTGCCATATGGTTTTATGCCATCTGGAAACTCGGCGCGGGTTTGTTTTTCGATAGATTTTGCCATCTCTGGTTGCATCAGTCCGGTGGTGCGCTTGCGCACCAGTGATTCCAGATCGATGCCATCGATGAGGTCGATGGGGTCGAGTACATTGCCCTTGGATTTGGACATTTTCTGGCCGTGGACATCGCGCACCAGGCCGTGGATATAGACCTCGCGGAAGGGTACTTCACCCATGAATTTCAGCCCCATCATGATCATGCGCGCGACCCAGAAGAAGATGATGTCAAAGCCGGTAACCAGCACGCTGGTGGGGTAAAAGGTTTGCAGGGCTGCGGTTTGTGTTGGCCAGCCGAGGGTGGAGAAGGGCCAGAGGGCGGAGGAAAACCAGGTGTCTAAAACGTCTTCATCCTGGCGTAACAGGATATCGCTGCTCAGTTGGTGAGTTTCGCGCACTTCTGCTTCGCTGCGGCCTACATAGACCTTGCCTGCGTCGTCATACCAGGCGGGGATACGATGGCCCCACCAGATCTGACGGCTGATGCACCAGTCCTCGATGCGATGCATCCAGTCGAAATAGGTGTTTTTCCAGTTGTCGGGGACAAAGCGGATCTTGCCTTCCTCGACCACCTTGACAGCCTCGGCCGCCAGCGGCGCAACCTTGACGTACCACTGGTCGGTCAGCAATGGCTCGATGACTGAGTGTGAACGATCGCCTCGTGGCACCATCAGTCGATGATCTTCAATCTTCTCGATTAGGTCCAGAGCCTTGAGGTCATCAACGATACGCTTGCGCGCATCGTATCGATCCAGGCCACGATAGACCTCTGGCGCGTTTTCATTGATCTTGGCGTCGATGGTGAAGATATTGATCTGCGGCAATTGGTGGCGCTGGCCCACGGCATAGTCATTGAAGTCATGGGCGGGGGTGATCTTGACACAGCCGGTACCAAATTCAGGATCGACATAATCGTCGGCAATGATGGGGATCTCGCGCCCGACCAGTGGCAGGGTGACGGTCTTGCCGATGAGCTGTCGGTAGCGTTCATCATCGGGATGCACCGCGACGGCGCTATCGCCGAGCATTGTTTCCGGCCGGGTGGTAGCAACGACCAGGTGGCCGCTACCGCCGCTCAGTGGATAGCGAAAATGCCAAAGGTGGCCGTTCTCTTCCGTAGAGACGACTTCGAGGTCGGAGACTGCCGTGTGCAATACCGGATCCCAATTGACCAGGCGTTTGCCACGATAGATGAGACCCTCGTCGTAGAGGCGCACAAACACTTCCTTGACGGCGTCGGACAGGCCTGCGTCCATGGTGAAACGTTCACGCGACCAGTCGTGCGAGGCGCCCATGCGGCGCAATTGGCGGGTTATGTGGTTGCCGGATTCGGCCTTCCACTGCCAGACCTCATCAAGGAATTTTTCTCTGCCAAGGTCGTGACGATTTTTGCCTTGCGCCAACAAGCGGCGCTCGACGACCATCTGGGTGGCAATGCCGGCGTGGTCAGTGCCTGGTTGCCAGAGGGTATTCTTGCCAGACATCCTGTGGTAACGGGTCAGGGCATCCATCAAGGTATCCTGGAAGGCATGTCCCATGTGCAGAGAGCCGGTGACATTCGGCGGCGGGATCATGATGCAATAGGCATCGTCATTGCTGCCGCTGTCGCTGGCGGGGGCAAACCAGCCCTGTTCTTCCCAGGTCTGATACCAGCGTTGCTCTATGGCGTGGGGTTCGTAACTTTTATCCATGTTTTTTGTGAATTTTGTGAGGGTGCGCGACAGTAGTGCCGCAAATGGGGCGAGATTATACCTGATATCCTAGTTATTTAAGCAGCTCGCGCATGCGCAGTTCATCGCGCAGGACGCGTTTCAATTCAAGTCTGATGCGCGGCATTTCGCGGTCGATGATTTTATCCAGCATGGCCTCCAGTTCGATCTCTGTGGGCAGTGTGGGTACGGGTGCCGGGGTGATCGCGGGCTGTGTGTGCGTAATTGATTTATCGCCCACGATATCGTCCAGCAGGGGGATATCATTGTCTTGTATGGATGCATTCTGTTCGGCCAGCAGACGGCGCACCCGATTCAATTCGGCCAGCAGCTCTATGGCAGTTTTCTTCTGCTTATCGTTCATCTACTCATCCCTGAGTGAGAGTGTGGGTTGCCAGCTGGTAACCGCGATCGCGGTAAAATTTATAGCGCACCCGGCCATGCTGGCGGGCGTCATCATCTGATGGCACGATCTCGGCCACACGGGCAAAACGGCTGAAAAACAAGGGTACCTCGGCATCCAGATTGATGAGGACTTCATTGTGACACACGGGTGCTTCCTGCCAGCCGATATGGATAGGCGTCAGTTCATCAACTGGCGTTTCATCGTCGAATAGATGATGGGGTAGAAAACTTCCAGGGCGAAAGGTCCACAACAGTTCATTGAGTTGTGTGGCCTGCTGCCGATCACTGGCATGAACATAGACTTTGTGGCCAGCCAGCCAGGCCTTTTCCGCTATTCGGCAGGCCACCTGCTGCTGATCCGCCGGTGGCCTGCCTTCGAGAATATAGAAATCAATACTGGTCACGTTCAAACGACCTTGCTGCGAGCGAGCAGGTATTGCATGAGCAGCGGAACAGGTCTGCCAGTTGCGCCCTTGTCCTTTCCACTTTTCGAGGCTGTACCGGCAACATCGAGGTGAGCCCAGCTGTAGTCCTTGGTGTAACGCGCGAGAAAACTGGCAGCTGTGATGGTGCCAGCCTCGCGGCCACCGATATTGGCCATGTCGGCAAATGGGCTCTTGAGCTGCTCGTCGTATTCTGGCCACAGGGGCAGTTGCCAGGCACGGTCGTTACTTTGTTGGCCGGCAGCGAGCAGGGCATCCACCAGTTCTTGATCATTGCCGAGCAAGCCGGAGGCCTGTGAGCCCAAAGCGATGACACAGGCACCAGTCAGAGTGGCGATATCGATGACTACAGCGGGTTTGAATTTTGCGCTGTAGGTTAGGGCATCACAAAGTATCAGCCGTCCTTCGGCATCGGTATTGAGGATCTCGATGGTCTGGCCGGACATCGAGGTGACGATATCGCCTGGCTTGTTGGCGTTGCCATCGGGCAGGTTTTCTGCGGCAGGAACAACGCCGATTACATTGATCGGTAATTCCAGCTCAGCCACCGCCTGCATTACACCGAGCACGCTGGCACCGCCACACATGTCATATTTCATCTCATCCATCGCCGCAGCGGGCTTGATTGAAATGCCGCCTGCATCAAAGGTAAGCCCCTTGCCAATTAGCACCACAGGTTTGTCCTTTTGCTTGCCGCCCTTGTATTCGAGCACGATAAGCCGTGGCGGCTGACGGCTGCCTTTGGCCACCGACAGCAGGGCCCCCATGCCGAGTTTCTTCATTGCCGCCTCGTCGAGGATAGTGGACTTGAGGCTTTTATTGTCCTTACCCAGTTGTTTGGCGCGATCGGCCAGATATGTTGGTGTACAGATATTGCCCGGCAGATTGGCGAGATCTTTGGTCAGCTTTATACCATGCTGGATGGCCCGCCCATGGCGGACGGCCTGCTGGGCTGTCTTGTGACTGGCCGCATCACTCACCAGAATGCTGACCTTTTTGGCCTTGACTGGCTTTTTGTCTTGTTCTTCGGTTTTTAATTGATCAAATTTGTAGCAAACCTCGCCGCCCAATTCGACGATTTGGCGTATCTTCCAGGCCAGGTCGCGATCCTTTACCTCCAGATCAGTGAGGCCAAGCAGGGCATTTTTGCTGCCTGTGTCCTTGAGCGCAGCGAGGGCAGACTTGATGAGTTGACGATATTTGGCAGCTGCCAGGGCATCATCCAGCGGGCCGCAACCAACCAGCAAGATGCGCTCAAACCGGGCATGGGCAGGGCGCAGTAACAATACATCGCCCAGTTTACCCTTGATGTCGTCCGCCCTGAGCGCCTGACTTATCAGGTTGGTGCAGTTGTTATCCAGGATTTCAGCTGCTGCACTTAATTTGCGCTTTTCATGTACGCCAACTACAAAGCAGGCACTGCGCTGCTTTTCGATGGCACCGGAAACAACAGAAAACTCCATGTGACACTCCTGATCTACGATAGCTGGTGAATGGTGTTACAGATTATGCCTATAGCGTAAACTGGTTGGCTATTGCCTGCCATATTAGATGATTGATTGCTTGATTATCCAACGTTACATCCTGCGCGAGATAGCGGCCACCTTTATTGGTGTGGCCTTGCTGTTGTCGCTGGTGGTGTTGAGCATCACCTTTATCCGTGTGATGTCCAGCGTGGTAGAGGGCGATTATCCGGCATCCATCGCCATGCTGATGCTGTTTTTGCAAAGCTCGGCCAATCTGATTTATGTGTTTCCGCTGATGTTTTTCCTGTCAGTATTGCTGGCTCTGGGCAGACTTTATCGCGATAGTGAAATGACCGTCATGCATGCCTGTGCCTTTGGGCCGGAGCTGGTTTTTCGCACGGTGGGTCTTGTTTCCTTGCTGATGGCATTGCTGTTTGGCAGTTTGGCTTTGTTTTTTATCCCCTGGAGCAATGAGCAGGACACCCGTCTGCAGGATGAGGTCAGGGCGCGTACCGAGGTTGAAGGGCTGACGGCTGGACGATTCAATTCAGTGGGTGCCGGCATGTTGGTTTATCTGGAAAAAATCTCTGACGACAGGCGGGAAATGCTTAAGGTCTTTGCCTATGGCGAGAGTGCGGATGGCACACAGGTATTGTCAGCTGAAAGTGCGCGCCAGCAGTTGATCGACGGTGAGCGTTACATGGTGTTTTTTGATGGCTATCGTTATGAGGGAGATCCTGCCGCGCCTGATTTTCGCATCATTCAGTTTCGCGAACATGGTGTACGCATACAGGTGCGTGAGGTTGTTGCCAGTGAGCGCCCGCGCCAGGCCATGTCGTCATTGGCCTTATGGCGCAGTTCTTCTGCTGCGCATATGTCCGAGCTGCAATGGCGGCTGATGGTGCCGATCAGTACCTTGCTATTTGGTCTGCTGGCCGTGCCGCTGTCGCGTAGCTCGCCGCGTGAGGGGCGCTATGCCCGTCTGTTTGAGGCCATTCTGATCTACATCGTCTATAGCCAGCTTATGTTTTCTGCCAAATCCGCCTTGGGTAAGGGGACACTCAATCCTTGGCCAGGATTGTGGTGGGTGCATGCCCTGGCGCTTGCCCTGCTGCTTTGGCTACTCTGGCGGCAGCAACACCTGCCAGGGTCGCGTCGCCGCAAGGTGGCGGCATGAGGATCCTGAGACGCTATATCGGACAGACAGTCCTGGTGCAGACCTTGCTGGTTTCTCTGGTGTTGCTCACGATTTATTTTTTCATCACTCTTATGAATGAGTTCAAGGCCGTTGGTCGTGAGCAATATTCCATCATCAATGCCGTGCAATACAGTCTGATGATGTTGCCACGTCAGCTCTATGATCTCTTTCCTATGCTGGCTCTGCTCGGTGGTCTGCTGGGTCTGGGCAGCCTAGCCAGCAGCAATGAGCTGACCGTGATCCGTGCAGCGGGGGTGTCGGTACGGCGCATTCTGTTGGCCATGATGAAAATGGCCTTGTGGATGATGCTGGCCGTAGGCCTGATCGGCGAGTTCCTCGCGCCACCACTGGAGCAGCAGGCGCACACGATGCGTGCACAGGCGCTCAATAGCAGCATCAGACTCAATGCCAAGGGCGGTTTGTGGGTGCGTGATAATGATACCTACATACATATGCGCCTGCTGTTAGCAGGTGGCGCGGCACATGATGTGTCGATTTATGTCTTTGCCGGGGACCAGCGTCTGCTTGAGTTGATCCGGGCCAAATCGGCCAGCTATGCTGAAGGGCAATGGGTTTTGCACAAGGTCAGGCGCAGTCATATTGACCATGCGGGAGTAGCGCATGAGGGCATGGCCGAGCTGCAATGGCAAACCAGTCTGACACCCGAGGTGATCAGCGTAGCGGCCATGTCGCCAGATAAGTTGCCTATCAACGAACTGCTGGGCTATGTGCAGTACATGCGCAACAACAATCTGGATGTCCGCAGTCATGAGCTGGCCTTGTGGATGCGGGTTGCCGTGCCTTTTGCCACTGCTGGCATGATGTTGCTGGCAGTGCCTTTCATCTTTGGCTTATTACGCAGCGTCAGCATAGGTTTGCGTATCACGGTAGGCGGTTTGACAGGGATAGGTTTTTATATGCTCAATGGGGTCTTTGGTCAAGTCGCCCTGGTTTATGGTTTCTCGCCCATTATCGGTGCACTGCTGCCAACTCTGGTGGTTTTTGGGCTGTGGTGGGTGTTGATGCAGAAAGTGCGATAGTTTGTATTAGTAAATCTTATCAACTGGCGCGTGAAGCCGGGTAAAATACCGGACAAATCAATAATGGATAATCCAAATGGCCGGCGATATCAGTGATCTCTTCAACAACAACCAGGCTTGGGCGGCAAGACATCTTTTACAGGATCCAGAATACTTTCAACGCCTCTGGCAGCAGCAATCACCTGAATATTTATGGATAGGTTGTTCCGACAGCCGGGTTCCGGCCAATGATATCGTCGGCCTCGCACCAGGCGAGCTGTTTGTCCATCGTAACGTCGCCAATCTGGTCTATCACACTGATTTTAATTGTATGTCGGTGTTGCAGTACGCCATTGAAGTGCTGCAGGTAAAGCACATCATAGTTACCGGTCATTACGGCTGTGGTGGTATACGCGCTGCCTTGCAGGACAGGGAGCTTGGCCTCATCGATAACTGGTTGAACTACGTGCGCGACATATACGACCGGCATCGTCGGCAATTGGAGCCGTTGGCCGAGGAGCAGCGTGTTGATCGCTTGTGTGAGCTAAATGTCATGCAACAGGTAGCCAACATCTGTCATACCACCATCGTGCAACATGCCTGGCAAAAAGGACAACGCCTGTCTGTGCATGGCTGCATCTACAGCATCAGGGACGGTATTCTGCGTGATCTTGGCGTGCGAGTGAACGGCCCTGGCCAGCTCGCGCCGATTTATCGTATCGATGAATAGTAAGAATCCAGTGAAATAAGAAACAGTCGAATACAGCCAGGCTTGCCAGGTTTATTTTTGACTGTCGGTTCGTACCAGACGGCTTTCTGACCAGCGATCGTGCCAGGTCATTTTATCCTTGTCCCACAGTGTCCACCAAAAGCCCAGGCCAAGTGCTGCCCACGAAATAATGGCAACAAAAAAACGCAGTAGAGCTTGTAACCAGCTTATCGGCTGGCCGTCCAGGGTTTGTACGCGGATACGCCAGGTGCGCATACCCAAAGTTTGGCCGCCATGCACCCAGAACCAGCCAAAAAACAAAAATGCGATAGCCAGTAGCCAGGCCAGTGCCAGTGGGTCAAATTCTCCCTGTCCAGGCCCACCACGGCGTAAAAACGTGTAGGGGATGAAGGCGATGACTTCCACGCCAAGCAATAATATGCTGTCGTAAAGTGCTGCCGCAAGGCGACGTGGCAGGGGGCTGGGGGTGGATTCAGTGTTCAAGGATTCAACTCGGTTTGTAGAAGCAGGAAGCGCCCATCTTAGTTATTTTTAAAGCCAAACGGCAATGCCCAACCGCAATTACAGGCCGGGCATCACACTAAAGAGAGGGTAACGCCCGCCTGTGCGGATGACCTGCGCCAGCGTAGGCTTTCTGTTTTTTCAGTGTCTGGATTCCCGCCTGCGCGGGAATGACGGTTCTGAGTCGAGCGCAATTCCTCCCCTCTCCCGCTCACGGGAGAGGGGTTGGGGGAGAGGGTAACGACCGCATGTGCGGGAATGACGGGACAAATGCACCAGTGGGAGCTGCTTTAGCCGCGATTGGTACGTGCTGTAAAAATTAAAGTGTGTGGGCCTCTTTGCCTTCGAACCAGGCCTCCGGTCTGTCTTATTTTCCCTTTTCTTGCTTTGCCAGTATCATTAGCGATCTTCTCCACCTGGCAAAAAAGGCTCGCCCAATCATGTTGCTGTTGCGCGGAAATCCGGCTCTATCGCCGTTTCGTCTGGAAAAACTCTTGGCGCAGTTGCGTCGTGCTGTGCCTGCGGTCGGGCATGTGTATGCCGAGTTTGTGCATGTCGTTGATCTGGAACGGCAGCTTGCGCAGGCTGAGCAGTCTATCCTGGAACAGGTGCTCAGTTATGGCCCACGACTGACTGTCGAAGAGCCGCATGGCCAATTATTTTTTGTTGTGCCACGGCTGGGGACTATTTCACCCTGGGCTTCCAAGGCGACGGATATCGCGCAAAATTGTGGTTTGACTGCTGTGCGCCGCCTGGAGCGTGGGCTGGCCTATTATCTGCGCAAGTCTGATGCATCTGTGTTTACGGCTGATGAACGGGAGGCCGGGGCGGCTCTGTTACACGATCGCATGACTGAGAGTGTTCTGGATACGCTGGAAGATGCCGATGGATTGTTTCATGCCACCGAGCCTGCGCCATTGCGCAGGGTGGATTTGCTGGGTGGCGGTCGTGCCGCGCTGGAACATGCCAATATCGATTGGGGATTGGCGCTGGCCGAGGATGAGATAGATTACCTGCTGGAGAATTTCACTGCGCTGGGCCGCAACCCCACAGACGTCGAGCTGATGATGTTCGCCCAGGCCAATTCCGAGCACTGTCGTCACAAGATCTTCAACGCTGACTGGATCATCGATGGCAAGACACAGGAAAAATCCTTGTTTAGCATGATCCGCAACACCTATCACCACAACAACAAAAACATACTTTCGGCCTATAAAGATAACTCTGCGGTGATTGAGGGCTATACGGCGGGGCGTTTTTATCCGCAGTCAGACACGCAGGAATATGCTTACCACCAGGAGCATGTGGCAATCCTGATGAAGGTGGAGACGCACAATCATCCAACTGCTATCTCACCATTTCCTGGCGCGGCGACCGGCTCGGGTGGTGAGATACGCGACGAGGGCGCCACTGGACGCGGCTCCAGGCCCAAGGCTGGACTGTGCGGTTTTTCTGTCTCCAATCTGCGTATCCCGGGTTTTGCACAGCCCTGGGAACATGATTATGGCAAGCCAGAGCGGATAGTCTCTGCCCTGCAGATCATGATCGATGGCCCCTTGGGCGCGGCCTCTTTTAATAATGAGTTTGGCAGACCTGCCATTAACGGTTATTTCCGTACTTATGAAGAAAAAGTTGTCGGGCCGAATGGCGATGAAGTGCGCGGCTATCACAAGCCGATCATGCTGGCCGGTGGGCTGGGCAATATGCGTATCGACCATGTCGAGAAGCAGCCTATTCCAGTTGGCGCGCAGCTGGTCGTATTGGGTGGGCCGGCGATGTTGATAGGTTTGGGTGGCGGCGCGGCCTCGTCTATAAATACCGGTCAGTCGCATGAAGATTTGGATTTTGCTTCGGTGCAGCGCGGTAACCCTGAAATGCAGCGCCGCTGTCAGGAAGTGATCGACCGTTGCTGGCAGTTGGGTGAGGCCAATCCCATTGTATCGCTGCACGATGTCGGCGCAGGTGGTCTGTCCAATGCCATGCCGGAGTTAGTCAATGATGCCGGTCGTGGCGCGCGCTTTGAGTTACGCACCATACCCAATGATGAGCCGGGCATGACGCCGATGG
The DNA here is from genome assembly GCA_041678005.1 of Thiohalomonadaceae bacterium. Classification (GTDB taxonomy): domain Bacteria; phylum Pseudomonadota; class Gammaproteobacteria; order Thiohalomonadales; family Thiohalomonadaceae; genus Sulfurivermis. The sequence continues at coordinate 35,320 of JBAYOW010000004.1, read as the reverse complement.
AGATTTGGTGCAACGAGGCGCAGGAGCGCTATGTACTTGCCGTGCGCAGCGAGGATATGGAGTGCTTTGCGGCGATCTGTGCGCGTGAACGTGCGCCTTTTGCCGTGATCGGTGAGGCGACGGCCGAGCAGCAGTTGATGCTGCAAGATGCCCACTTCAATAACACGCCGATCGATCTGCCGCTGGAAGTCTTGCTTGGCAAACCTCCCAAGATGTTGCGCGATGTGCAGCACAAGACCTTTCAGAAAAATGATTTGCAGTTGCATGGCATCAAGCTGGGCGAGGCGGCCTATCGTTTATTGCGCCTGCCAACTGTCGCCAGCAAGAATTTCCTCATCACCATAGGTGATCGCACTGTTACCGGTCTGGTTTGCCGAGACCAAATGGTTGGCCCCTGGCAAGTGCCAGTCGCCGATTGTGGCGTCACGGCAACTTCATTTGATGTCTATACCGGCGAGGCGATGGCGGTGGGCGAGCGCGCGCCGCTGGCCTTGATTGACGCGGTGGCCTCGGCGCGCATGGCCGTCGGTGAGGCGTTGACCAATATTGCTGCGGCTCATATAGATGATATTTCGCGCATCGTGCTTTCCGCCAACTGGATGGCACCGGCCGGTCATCCTGGTGAAGATGCAGATTTATATGATGCGGTGCATGCGGTGGGCATGGAGCTTTGTCCGGCCCTGGGGATTGCTATTCCGGTAGGCAAGGATTCCATGTCGATGAAGACCGTGTGGCAGGAGAATGGCGAGCAGAAGAGTGTTACTGCGCCAATGTCGCTGATCAGCTCGGCCTTTGCGCCGGTGGCTGATATTCGCAAGAGCCTGACACCAGAGCTGCGCAATGACAAGGGCGATACTGACCTTATCTATATCGATCTGGGCAAGGGGCGCAACCGCTTGGGTGGATCTTCGTTGGCGCAGGTATATAAGCAAATGGGGCGTCAGGGGCCTGATCTGGATGATCCAGCCTTGTTCAAGTCATTTTTTGCCTGCATCCAGGAGATGAATGCCAACGGCATATTGCTGGCCTATCACGATCGTTCAGATGGTGGTCTGTTCGTTACCTTGGCCGAGATGGCCTTTGCCGGTCATACCGGTATCAAGATTGAGCTTGGCGAGTTGGCTGGTGATGCCATTTCGCTGTTGTTCAACGAGGAGCTTGGCGCCGTGCTGCAGGTGCGCCATGTCGACACCGATGATGCATTGAAATCTTTGCACGATGCCGGACTTGGCAAATACAGCCATGTGATCGGCACGCTGGATGTTGCGGATCGCATTATCATCACGCGTTCGGGCGAGGAGTTGTGCAATGAATCGCGTATCGACTTGCAACGGGCCTGGGCCGAAACTAGTTATCAGATGCAGTCATTGCGCGATAATCCGTCCTGTGCGCAGGATGAGTTCGATGCCCTACTTGATGCCAACGATCCCGGCCTGCATGTAGAGCTTCGCTTCGACCTGAATGACGATGTGGCCGCACCATTTATCCGCACTGGTAAACGCCCACGCATCGCAATCTTGCGCGAGCAGGGTGTGAATGGTCAGATGGAAATGGCGGCGGCCCTGCAGCGGGCCGGTTTTGCTGTGGTTGATGTACATATGAGCGACCTGCTGACCGGCAGGCGCACACTTAAGGAATTCACCGGCCTGGTGTCCTGCGGTGGTTTTTCCTATGGTGATGTGCTCGGTGCTGGTGGTGGCTGGGCCAAGTCGATCCTTTTCAATCCACGCGTGCACGATGAGTTCAGCCATTTTTTCCAGCGTGAGGACAGCTTCAGCCTGGGCGTTTGCAATGGCTGTCAGATGCTGTCGCAGCTGCATACGCTGATCCCGGGCGCCGATGGCTGGCCACGTTTTGTGCGTAATGAGTCCGAGCAATTCGAGGCGCGTGTGGCGATGGTTGAGGTGATGAAATCGCCTTCGCTGTTTCTTGCCGGCATGGAAGGCTCACGCCTGCCGGTTGCCGTCGCGCATGGCGAGGGCCGCGCTGAGTTTGACGCGGCGGATGGGCCGGTGACCGCCTTGCGCGAGCGTCGTGTGGCGCTGCGCTGGGTGGACAATTATGGCGATCCGACCGAGCGTTATCCATTCAATCCCAATGGTTCGCCACTGGGAATTACCGGCCTGACCAGTGCCGATGGCCGCGTTACTCTAATGATGCCTCACCCTGAGCGCATGTTCCGTGCGGTACAAAACTCCTGGGGACTGAATGATGGTCAGGAAGATGGCCCTTGGCTGCGCATGTTCCGCAATGCACGGCTGTGGGTGGGCTGAAATATGTGAGGTGCACCCTGAAAATTTTGCTGCAATGGTGATCTACGGGCTGATTTTGGTGGGCGTGCTCAAGTTTTGCTGCCTGCTGCCGATTGTCTTGTAAACAGATCGATCGCTTTGGGGAATTCCTGTGGCCTTATCTTTGCGGCAATGGCTGGTGTGTTGTGTGGGCTTGTCTCCATTGGGCACGGCGCTGGCCGGTGCGCAATATTATGGTGCGACTGTGCACGAATCCCGTTGGGAGGTAAGCTCCTCACGCCTTGCCTGTTCCTTGAGTCATGAGATTCCATTTTATGGTTCGGTGCGTTTTGCCGCACGTGCAGGCGGTGAGCTTGAGTTTAGCGCCGAGGTCATGCGCCGTCCGGCGCAGACAGGTGTTGCGCAATTGGCATCGCTGGCCCCGGCCTGGAAGCATGATGTTGCGGCGCTGGATTTGGGCAATGTGACTGTAGCGCATAGCGCGCAGCCTTTTCATCTCGATCGGCCTTTGGCACAGCGCTTGTTGGCTGAGCTGGAAAAGGGGATGTTTCCGACCTTTACCTATCGTGATTGGGTCGATGGCCGCGATGAGGTGACGGTAGCGATCTCGGCGGTCAATGTGCGCTCGGCCCTGGCTGAATTTCTGGCCTGTCTGGATGACATGCTGACATATGATTTCAGTATGGTAGAGAAGACCAGGTTGCAGTTTGACTTTGGCAGCGCGGCCTTGCAGCCGGCGGCAAGGCAAACTCTGGACCGGATCGTAGACTATTTGCTGGCCGATCCTGCCGTGAGCCGCGTTGTGCTTGAAGGTCATACGGATAGCGTCGGCAGACGCAGCTACAATCAACAGCTCAGCAGCCAGCGGGTCGAGGCGGTGCGTAACTATTTGGTGCAAAAGGGTGTGGCCGAGGATAAATTCACTCTGCACGCGCTGGGCAAGGGCAAACCTGCTGCCGATAACCGGACGACAAGTGGCCGTGCGGCCAATCGTCGGGTGCTTGTATTGCTCGTGCAGTAGCTCGTTGGTGCCATGCCTGTCTGGCCGAGTGTGAGCGCACACTTACATCTCTGCAATGTAAGTCTTTGATGGGCTGTTTTGCCAGGTGATCTAAATTTCTCTTGCCATCTCGGCTATAATTCACCCCCTTTGCCGTTCGTGGCATAATTTCTGGGGAGTTTGTCGATGTCTGGTATCAAGAAAGTGGTCTTGGCCTATTCCGGTGGGCTTGATACATCCATCATTCTCAAGTGGCTGAAAGACAAGTACGATTGTGAGGTGGTGACCTTTACCGCCGATATCGGCCAGGGTGAGGAGGTCGAGCCTGCTCGGGCCAAGGCCGAGGCGATGGGCGTGAAGGAGATCTATATCGAAGATCTGCGCGAGGAGTTTGCCCGTGATTATGTTTTCCCCATGTTTCGCGCCAATACGGTCTATGAGGGCGAATATCTGCTCGGTACATCTATCGCACGTCCCTTGATTGCCAAGCGCCTGGTTGAGATAGCCAACGCTACCGGTGCCGATGCCATCGCACATGGAGCGACTGGCAAGGGTAACGATCAGGTGCGTTTTGAGTTGGGTGCCTATGCGCTGAAGCCGGAAGTGAAGATCATTGCGCCCTGGCGTGAATGGGATCTGAACTCGCGCGAGAAATTGATGGCCTATGCCGAACAGCATGGTATTCCTGTGGATTTTGCCAAGCAGGGCAAAAAATCTCCTTATTCCATGGATGCGAATTTACTGCATATTTCCTATGAAGGCGGCGTGCTGGAAGATCCCTGGAGCGAGGCCGAGGAAGATATGTGGCGCTGGTCGGTTTCGCCTGAACAGGCTCCCGATAAACCAAGCTATGTCGAGCTGAGCTATCGCAAGGGAGATATCGTCGCCATTGATGGCAAGGAGATGAATCCTGCCGAGGTGATGGAATATCTTAACAAGCTCGCCGGTGCAAATGGCATAGGCCGCGCAGATATAGTCGAGAACCGTTATGTGGGCATGAAATCACGTGGTGCCTATGAGACACCGGCAGGCACCATAATGCTGAAGGCGCATCGGGCGATTGAATCACTAACTCTGGATCGTGAAGTTGCCCACCTGAAGGATGATTTGATGCCGCGCTATGCATCTTTGCTTTACAACGGTTATTGGTGGAGCCCAGAGCGCAAGATGTTGCAGACTATGATCGATGCTTCACAAGAGCATGTGAATGGTGTGGTGCGGCTCAAATTGTACAAGGGCAACGTTATTATCGCTGGTCGTAAATCAGAAACAGATTCACTCTTCGATGCCGAGATTGCCACTTTCGAAGATGATGCAGGTGCTTACGATCAAAAGGATGCCGAGGGTTTCATCAAGTTAAACGCCCTGCGTATGCGTATTGCAGCCAAGCGAGGGCGCTAAAGGCAGATAGCTAAAGGACAAGCCAACATAAAAAGAGCAGGCGGGTGGCTGTGTAGCTACCCGCCATTGCGCAGTGTCTGGAGGAATGGCTTGTGGTGATGGCGGAAGTATTGTTCAAGTCCCTGCAGCTGGTTCTGCTTGGGATAATTGTATTTTGGTTGTGGCGCGTAGGGCGTAAACACGGTCTGACCAGACAACAGGGTTGGCGTGTTATCTGGCTGGGGTTTGTAATTATTTTATTTGGCAGTCTGGTCGATATTGCCGATACCTCAGCCTGGCTCTCACAGAGTTCTCGTGTCGGCGCTATCTTCAATCTCTTGCTGTTAAAAATGCTTTGCTATGTGGCTGGTAGCGCCTGGCTGGCCTGGGGATTTTGGCGCTGGATGCCAAATATTGCCGAGCTGCTGCAAACCCATCAGCAACTTTGTGGTGAAGATAGTTTATTTTGCAATGCGCCTGCACGGGCTAGTGAATTGCAGCTGATGAATACGCGCCTTGAGGAGGAGATACAACGCCGCAAGCAGGCTGAAGTTCGTTTTCAGCAAGAGAAGGAACGTCAATATGTCACCTTGCAGGCAATCAATGACGGGCTTGTGACTACCGATATTGACGGTCATGTCGATTACATAAATCCCGCTGGTGAGAGTTTGACTGGTTGGCAAAATGGCAGTGCCATAGGCCAGCATTATCTCGTGGTGTGTAAACGGCTGGATAAATATAGCAGCGAGACCCTGACTGATTTGCTCACGCTTTGTCTGCGTGAAGGCGCAGCTGCTCATCTGGATGATGCGGTGCTGACGCATGAGGATGGTCAGGAATTCAATATAAACATCAGTCTGGCTCCATTGCGTGATAGCAAGGGGCAAACTACCGGCGCGGCATTGATATTGAATGATCTCACCGAGGTGATGGGAATTGCCAGGCAACTCGGCTATCAGGCCAGCCACGATATGCTTACCGGTCTTGTCAATCGACGTGAGTTCGAACGTTTGCTGGAAAGTGCAATTCGCGCGGTGCGTAATAGTGATGCACGGTATGTGATGCTTTATATCGATCTGGATCGGTTCAAGCTGATCAATGACAGCTGTGGGCATCGCGCCGGTGATGAGTTGTTGATTGGACTGGCAGCACAGATCAAGCAACAAGTGCCTGGACCAGACATCGTGGCGCGACTTGGCGGTGATGAATTTGGTGTGCTGCTAAGCGATTGCAGTTTGAGCGAAGCGGTTGCCATTGCGGAGAAACTACAGCAGATGTTGCGTGAGTTCCACTTCAGCTGGCAGGACAAGAATTTCGATATTGGTGCCAGCATAGGTGTCGTGCCTATCGATAAAAACATGCGACGTTTTACCGATGTCATGACGGCGGCAGATATTGCCTGTTATGTGGCCAAGGATCTGGGGCGTAATCGTCTGCATGTCTATAGTACCGATGACAAGGAAGTCGAGCACCATCATGGCGAGATGGTATGGGTGCATCGGATCACCCAGGCCTTTGAGGATGGGCGTTTTTTCTTGTATGCCCAGCCCATAGTTGCGCAGGCCAATTGGACAGGCGAGCCCAGTCATTATGAAATTCTCATACGTATGCAAAGTCCAGAGGGCGAGCTGATTTCGCCGATGTCTTTTATCCCGGGAGCCGAGACCTATAATCTGATGCCCACCATTGATCGCTGGGTGTTGCGCACTGCCTTGGGTTATCTGCGCGAGGCGCAAGGTCCAGCTGATCGCCCACCGATAAACTGCACCATCAATCTCTCTGGTCAATCATTAAATGACGAGCATTTTCTCGCTTTTGTCATCGAGCAGTTTCATGAGCTTGATGTCATCCCGGATTGCATTTGTTTCGAGATTACGGAAACGGCAGCTATTTCCAACCTTGGCCGTGCCATGCATTTCATCGAACGTTTGCGCAGAATAGGCTGCCGTTTTGCCCTGTATGATTTTGGTACAGGCGTGTCGTCATTGACCTATCTGAAAAATCTCAACATCGATTATCTGAAGATTGACGGCAGCTTTATTCGTGGTCTGGTGCATGATGTGGTTGATTACACCATGGTTGAATCCATCAATCAGATAGAGCATGTCATGGGTTTGCAGACCATAGCTGAATTCGTTGAAAGCGAAGCGATTATCGAAGCACTAAAGAACTTGCAGGTTGACTATCTGCAGGGTTATGCAATCGGCCGGCCGATACCCTTGCAAGAGGTATTGGCACAAGTTTCCAGGCAGCAGACAGCAGCGGCATGTTAGGAAGCCTATGGATAACTACCTGCTTAAAACCTGCTTCTAATATTTATCAACTATAAACTGCGCTTCCCCGCATATTTTGCCTTGCCGCCTGTTACTGTTAACGTAATTCATAGATTCCTTGGCTCATATGATGCGTAGCACGCGCTCTGCCAAAGTTGGCATGAACAACCAGCCCTCCGCGTAGGATCGACTGGAAGTTCATACCAAACAATAAATTCAGTGGTGGCTATGATCGGCGTGATTATTTTCATGGCCTGTTTGTTCGACTGAGCGTGGAGCCAGTGGGGTGAAGCGAGCCTGTTCTGCTTGCTGGCTGTGGAAGCCAATGTTGAGCACCACGCGCATTTGTTCATCCATGGCGAATGTTCCTTTGCCCTTCAGTTTGTTGCCGCCTGCCGTCTGCAAGCTGATCTGACTGCGTTGGCCCGCGGCAAGTATGGTGGCCTGACCGCTGGCATTCTGGCTGGCGATGGGCTGGTCGGCATGGTCGGTGATGTAGACATTAAGCTCATTTTCCTTAACCACCAATTCAAAGTGATACATCCCGGCCATGCGCATCTGGCCGCCGTGTGGTGTGGCTATGCTGTCAAGATATTCGTCGCTGTGGGCAAAGACCTGACTGCTTATGGCAAATACGGCGAGAAAGAATAATACGATTGAGTTTTTCATGGTTTTTCTCCTGGGCTTGAATTAATAGGTATCGCGTTGTTGTGTGGCGAGTAATTGTTGCAGAGGTTTTTCTCCCCATAGCCAGAACAGTACAGGCGTGAGCAGGGTATCGAGCAGGGTGGCGCTGACCAGGCCGCCGAAGATCACCACCGCAACGGGATGGAGGATTTCCTTGCCTGGACTGCCAGATGAAAGCAATAGGGGGATCAGGGCAATGGCGGTGACCAGTGCGGTCATCAGCACGGGTGTGAGCCTTTCCAGCGAGCCACGTACGATCAACTCGCGACTAAATTCCGCACCTTCAGACACAGCCAGGTTGAGGTAGTGGCTGATTTTGAGGATGCCATTGCGCGCGGCAATACCGGTAAGTGTGATGAAACCAATAAGGCTTGCAACACTGATCGCCTCACCACTGAGCCAGAGTGCAGTCACACTTCCCACCAGGGCAAACGGGATGCTACCGAGGATCATCGCGGTCAGACGCCAGGAACGATAGCGGCTGTACAACACGACTATCACCATCAACAGCGAGAGTATCGACAGGCTGGCAATCAGGCGTGTGGCCTGTTCCTGTGCCTGAAATTGTCCTTCCAGGCTGTAGCTATAGCCAACTGGCAAAGGCCGCTCCTGCATGGCCTGACGCACTTGCTGGATAATTCCAGTCAGATCACGGCCATCACTGTTGGCTGAAATAACAATACGCCGCCGGCCGTTATCGCGACTGATTTGATTGGGGCCAGCCACTTCCTCGATGCTGGCAAGCTGTTGTAGCGGAACATGACCGGCTGGCGTTTCGATGAGTAGATTTGCCAGAGCCTCGTTGTTGCGTTGTGCTTCCGGTAATTTCAGGATGACATCGAAACGGCGCATACCGTTGATTATCTGCGCTATCTGTCTGCCCCCGACCATACCCTCCAGGCTGGCGAGCAGTTGTGCCGGATTGACACCATAGGCAGCGGCGCGGGAGTAGTCTACACGTATGACCTGCTGAGGGATGAGCACTTGTTTTTCTATCTGCACATCGACCAGGCCGGCGATGGGCTGCAGGCGCTGATTGAGTTCACTTGCCAGACCACGCAAGGTGTCCAGATCATCACCGAAGATTTTCAAGGCGACCTCGGCCTGGATGCCGGACAGGAGGTGATCGAGCCGATGCGAAATCGGTTGACCAATACTGACGGTAACAGGTAACGCGGCAAGACGCTGGCGGATATCGGCCATGAGTTCGGCACGCCCACGCCTTGTTGGAAGCAAATCAACTTCCAGTTCGGTGCTGTGGATGCCCTCGGCGTGCTCATCCATCTCGGCGCGTCCGGTACGTCGGCCAACCTGGATTACTTCTGGCACGGCCATTACCAGTTGTTCGGCCAGCGCACCGATACGGTTGGATTCACTCAGGCTGATGCCCGGGTTGAGTAATACACTGACAGTTAGCGTGCCCTCGTTAAATGTGGGCAGAAAGGCCCGTGGCAGATAAGGTACGCTTGCCGCCGCCAGCATCACCATGGCCATAGTGCTGGTCAGCAGCAGGTGTGGGTGGGCAAATGACCAATGCAGCAAATGCCGATCCCATTGCTTCAGCAGACTGACCATCGGGCTGTCATCATGATGGAGGTGGGACAGGCGTGGCAGCAGGTAATAGCAAAGTACCGGGGTGATGGTGATCGCCACCAGCATACTGGCCAGGATTGAGACGATATAGGCTACACCAAGCGGGGTGAACAGACGGCCTTCGATGCCGGGCAGAGCAAATAGCGGCACAAACACCAGCACGATGATCACTGTTGCATAGACTATGCCGGAGCGTACCTCTGCGGTGGCGGCAGCGATCACCTGCAGGACATTGAAGTCCTGTCCTTGACGGCTTTTCTCCTTTAATCGACGAAAGAGATTCTCCATGCCGACCACCGCATCATCGACCAGCTCACCAATCGCAATCGCCAGACCACCCAGCGTCATGGTGTTGATGGAAATGCCAAACATGCTAAAGACCAGCACCGTCGCCAGCAGCGAAAGCGGGATCGCAGCAAGGGCGATGAAGGTGGTGCGTATGTTTAGTAGAAACAAAAACAGCACCACGGCAACCATCAGTGCGCCATCACGCATGGCATCACTAACATTACCAATAGCCGCCTCGATGAAGTCTGCCTGGCGGAAAAGAACCTGTGGCTCACCAAATTCTGCAGGCAATGTTATGGCAAGTTTTTGCAGAGCTGTTTCCACCGTAGTGCTGAGTGTCACGGTGTCTACACCAGGCTGTTTTTGTATCGAGATGAGCACTGCTGGAGCGCCATTGAAACCAGCATCACCACGCTTAATGGCCGCGCCGTAATCCACCTTGGCCAACTGCCGCAGCAGGACGGCTTGATCATCCTGCCAGGTGACGACCAGATTGCGTAGATCGTTGAGATCGGTGGTGCGACCGATATGTCGTATCAGGTATTCATACGCGCCTCGATCGAGAAAGCCGCCACTGGTGTTGCCGGAAAAACCAGTCAGAGCCTGTTCGACCTGGCGCAGCGAGATGCCAAGCTCGGCCATGCGCTGTGGCTCGATCAACACCTGATATTGGCGCAGCTCACCGCCGATGGTGATCACCTGGGCAACACCGGGCAGGGTGAGCAAGTGTGGGCGGATGATCCAGTCGGCCACCTCGCGTGCCGCCATTGGATCTGTGTCCTTGGTCAGCGGCAGTGCCACCAGCATGATCTCGCCCATCAGTGAGCTGATCGCGCCCATGTGTGGAGTGATCCCGGCAGGCAACTGGTCACGCACCAGGGTGAGACGTTCGGCTACCTGCTGGCGGTTGAGATAGATGTCACTGCCCCAATCAAACTCGACGTAGACAACAGATAGGCCGATGCCGGACACCGAGCGCAGCCGTACCACGCCAGGAATACCGTTCATCGCAGTCTCTAACGGAAAGCTCACCAGTTGCTCCACCTCCTCTGGAGCCATGCCGGGGGCTTCGGTCATTAGAGTGACGGTGGAACGGTTCAGATCAGGCAGGACATCAATCTCCATCTGGCGCAGATTGAAACTGCCATAGGCCATCAGTAAGACGGCAACGGCAAGCACCAACAGGCGTTGGCGCAGGCTGAGGGCGATCAGATAATTAAACATGGCCGGTACCTCAGTGAATTTGATCTAGCAGAGCCGCACCCTGCACGACGATACGTTCACCGCCCTGCAAGCCTTGCACCACTGCTACTTGACTGCCATCCAGCGGTGCAATCGTCACGCGCTGTGGCGTGTAGTGTTCGGCACTTTGCTTGAGCCAGACACGTGTCTCGCCCATGGGGCCGCGTGTTACCGCCGCACGCGGCACGGCCACGCCAGTAAGCTTGTCATTAAGCTCGGCAATGACAGTGACTTTTTCCGCCACTGCGATTGGAGGTAGAGGTGGCTGCAGGGCAAACAGCACTGTCACGGTCTGTTGGCGCATCCTGCTACCTACGCCCAACAGCTGGGCGGGTATTACTGCGCCCGATACCAGTCGTACATTTACTTGCCTGATCTGTGCAGCTAGATTTATGTCGTAGGCTAGTGCCTCAACCCACAGGCGTTGTGGCTGGATAACTTCAAACAACACATCACCAGCCGTCACCACTTGACCGACACTCGTCGCACTGATGCTGATCACACCGGCGCTGGGCGCACTTATTTTTTCTAGTTGATAGAGGCTGTTGTTCAACACCTCACCTTGCTGGCGCAGGCTGCGCACGGCCACGGCTGCGGCATCCAGCTCTTTTTCTGCGATGTTCTCGCGCATCCCCTCAAGCCGCCGCAGCTGTCGCTCGGCAACCTCCAGCGCACCCTTTACATCGGCAAGCTGCGCGGCTCGCTCACCCAGGTCGACTGCCGCGGCCAAGGGCTGCAGATATGCCAGCAGTTGACCTTGCTGCACACTTTGACCAAGCACAGGCAAGCCCTCAATGGCGGCGCTTAAACGCCCGGCACGTGGCGCTTGCACAGTGCTGCTGGCATTAGCATCTGGGATGACACGGCCTTGCAATTCGACACTGCGGGACAGTTCACCTGCGACCACTGGCAGGGTGCGGATCGAGAGTAGATGTTGACTGGCTTTGGGTAAAAACAAGCCACCATCTGGCATACGGTTGGGTATATCGCCGCGGTTCACTACCGACACAGGGGCAGCCCCGTGATCGTGTCCGGCATGTGCATGTCCCTGGTTGTAGGGCCAGCAGGACAGCAATAACAGTAGCGGCAGAGACATGGTGGCCAGACGGTGGCGGCTTCCAGTCCATACGGCCACCAAAGTCAACGCCAACAGCCCGGCCAGAGCGAGCCAGAGCCAGGGCCAGCTTGTAGTGCTTGTTGCGGTTTGTTCCGGCGCATCCACCTCCAGGCTGGCGATAAGAATTTCATCTATCCCTGCAGCCTGGATGAAGATCATCAAGGCATGATGGCCTGGCGTAGTCAGCTCTTGTGCTTCGGCACGATATAGCCCTGGCTCAATCTCTACAGCGGTAGCCCGCCAGTTGCCGGACTCTACGATAAGTTGAGCACCAGCCAGCGGTGCATTGCTGTCCCAGTGATCGAGCCAGAGATGGAGCCGCTCATCCTGCAAACGGCCGAGCAGCTCCAGTCCTCCAGCTGTGCTTTCAAAGTAAGGTGCCAGAGCGTTGTTTGTTGATATGGCTGCTGCTTCGCCGTGATCATGGCCTTCGTGAGCCGCGAGCATGGGCAGCCATAGCGCTAATAGCAGGCTGAAAAAAATACGCATGATGCATCCTCGTCAAACAGGTAAATTAAATAGCTGTGCGATATGACGAGACACGCGCAAGACAGCGCGTATTGATCGTCAGATCAGATGACGAGGATCAAACGAGGCGGGCGTTGTGGTTGAGCGGGAATGAAAGAAGCGATTTGCAGCATCACGGCATGGCTGATGCTTGAGGGAGATTGTGACAGCGTATTGAGCAGTTCTGAGGGCAAGGCGAGATTGACGCACATCTGACAAATTGAGCAGTCATTACAATTCATGCAGTGCTTGTCTGGTTGATCTGCGGGCTGGTCTGGCTGGATGTTTTCAGCATGATTGCTGTGTTGCGCGTGACCTTGTTCGTGGCCGTGATGTGTGTGGAGAGCGGGTGCGCTTGTTGCGGTGTCAAGGCCGATATTTGCGTGTTCCTGGCAGTCCAAAGGCATAAAAGTAGTGCTGAAGCCCTGTGTGGGCAGCCACATGATAATCAGCCAGAGGATGGTTTTACGCCAGATGTGCATGAGATCAATTCTATGAGAAGCTGTTCAAAATGACCAATATTAATAATTAAAGTTCATATTTACAGAATTATGCCGAGGTACTTGATGCTGCACCCGCAACGATAATTGCGCTTCTCTCCAAATAAAATACCGTTGGGTGTAGAGAGCTGTTCTTCCCGGTTTGGCAGTGCATTCGCGTGTTTTGTTTTGTGATTATTTCACTGCTTTTGCAGCAGGCATGCCAGATAGGCTTGTTCATCTGGCGCACGGTCTGCGCGCTGCGCTTGCCAAAGGGTCTGGCCGAGGCATTCCATGATGTGATGTTCGACTATGTGGGCATCGCCCAGGCGGGTAAGCAGTTGGCGGTAAATGTCGATGATACCGGCGGGTCTGTCAGCGGCGAGTTGATCGCGGATGGCAAGGTGCATGCCCATGTGCAGGAATGGATTTGATTGCCCATCTTCAGGCGTGTAATCCTGATCGAGCTGGTCTTCATCTTCCAGTAGTCGGTGGTATTCAGGATGCTCAGCGACCAGCTCAGCCACTTGTCGTTCCAGTGGCTCCAGCGTCTGTTGTGCTTGCAGCTTTTGCCAGGCTTGCAGGTAAAAACGGCGTAGCGAGGTTCTGTCATTGCCAAACAGCATCAGCGTCGTTCCTGTTGTTATTCAACTGTTATCTTGTGCCGGTATTCACACAGATCTTCAATAATGCAGGCCGCACACTTTGGTCTACGAGCTACGCAGATGTAACGGCCATGCAGGATCAGCCAATGGTGGGCATCTTTTTTGAACTCTGCAGGCACGACCTTTAGTAGTTTTTTTTCCACTTCCAATACGGTCTTACCGGTGGCTATGCCGGTGCGGTTGCTGACGCGAAAGATGTGCGTGTCAACGGCGATGGTAGGCTGGCCAAAGGCGGTGTTGAGCACGACATTGGCCGTCTTGCGTCCGACGCCAGGCAGGGCTTCAAGCGCTGCACGATCGGCTGGCACCGCACCATCGTGCTTATCTAGTAGCAGGCGGCAGGTCTTGATGATGTTTTCAGCCTTGCTGTTATACAGGCCGATGGTCTTTATATAGGTCTTCAGTCCATCGAGGCCGAGGTCGAGGATAGCCTGCGGCGTATTGGCAACGGCAAACAGTTTCGTCGTGGCCTTGTTCACGCTCACATCGGTGGCCTGGGCTGACAGTATTACGGCGATCAGCAGCTCGAATGTGGTTTGATAATTTAGCTCGGTGGTGGGGGAGGGGTTTTCCGCTTGCAGACGGGAAAATATTTCGTGACGTTTGCTGACGTTCATGAACTATTGGCCTGCCTCGCTTGCCATGCCGGTTGTCTCAGCTTGTCTGGCCATGGCGGCTTCATGATGGCGTTCCAATTGTTGATCGATCAGGTTTTTCAGGGCGATCAACAGGCCCAGACCGATAAATGCACCAGGTGGCAGGATGGCAAGGAGAAAGCCCTTGTAGTCGGCAAAGACGGTGAGGCGTAAGGCACGCGCCCCCTCGCCAAACATCAGGTGCGCCTGATCAAAAAGAGTGCCTGCACCGAGCATCTCGCGCATCGCGCCAAGCAGGGTGAGGGCGATAGCAAAGCCCAGACCCATAGCCAACCCATCTATCAAGGAACGAACGATACTGTTTTTTGAGGCAAAGGCCTCGGCGCGGCCCAGCACCGAGCAGTTGGTGACGATCAGCGGGATAAAAATGCCAAGGGCCGCATGTAATTCATTGAAAAACGCATTGATCGTAAGTTCTATGGCGGTGACGATGCTGGCTATGAGCATGACGAAAACCGGAATGCGAATATCTGGCCGTATCAGATGACGGATGGCCGAGACGGTGGTGTTGGTCAGCACCAGGGTGAGCAGGGTGGCAAGACCAAGGCCAAGGCCGTTAATAGTGTTGGAGCTGACAGCCAAAAGCGGACAAAGCCCAAGGATCTGCACAAAGGCAACGTTGTTGCCCCACAAACCCTCCCGGGTTATTTGTCTCAAACTTTTCTCAGCCATGCCCAGTCTCCTGCCCAGTCTCCTGCACTGGCGGTTCGCCAGCTTCGAACAATTCATCACGGTGTTGTTGATAGTATTCGAGTGCCTTGCGCACTGCCTTGACTATGGCGCGCGGAGTGACGGTTGCGCCAGTGAATTGATCAAACACACCACCATCTTTTTTTACCTGCCACTGTTTTGCCGTCGTGTTGCTCAAGGAACGGTCGGCAAAGCCGTGGATCCAATCGCTGCGCGCCTCATCGATCTTGTCACCCAGGCCGGGAGTTTCGGCATGGGCGGTGACGCGCACACCAGCAAGCGTACCATCGTAATTGATACCAATCAGCAGCTTGATATCGTCGCTATAACCATCAGGCGCAACGGCGGTTAGCGCCAGTGCTACCGGCTTGCCTTGTTGGCGTGCACGATAGACTTGTTGTGGTTTGTTGCTGCCCAGCCAGGTGGCGTCGCTTATTTCAATGCTGTCGGCGACAGGGTCATTGTCGTGTCTGCTTGACGGGATGATGGCATGCAAGCTGCGCAGCAGCGCGTCGCGTTCATTCTGGGCAATGCGCTCATGGGTATATTCGTAAGTATAGGCCACCAGGGCCGTGCCGAGGGTGGCAAACAGGCCAAGCAGGGCGGCACTGAGCAGCATCTTCTTGAGCGGCATCATGACCTCCTGTTGTGGCCGTATACCTGTGGCTGGGTGTAGTAGTCGATGGTGGGAGCTGCCATGTTCATTAACAAGACAGCAAAGGCGATGCCATCGGGAAAGCTGCCCCAGGTGCGGATGATGAAGGTCAGCAGGCCCACACCTATGCCAAACACCAGCTGTCCGCGCAGACTGGTGGCACCGCTGACTGGATCGGTGGCAATAAAAAATGCACCCAGCATGGCACCGCCGCTGGCGAGGTGAAACAGCGGGCCAGCGTAGTACTCAGGGTCAACGAAGTGAAATAGTGTTGCCATGAGGGCCAGAGAGCCGAGCATGCCAACCGGCACATGCCAGCTGATGACGCGCTGGCGCAACAGCCACAAACCACCCAGTAGTATCAGGCCGTTGATCACCTCCCAGCCATAGCCACCGAGCTGGCCGAAGATCGGGCTGCTGCGGATCTCGCTCAGCACATGGCCCATGCCCAGTTGCACCTGTAGTGTATCGAGGGCAGTGGCCGAGCTGATTGCATCAAGCGTTATGCCGACTGGAAGTTGACTGGTCAGACTGTATTGCAGGGTTTGCCATAGACTGAGATCAGCACTACGCAAGATGGTCGGCGCGGCCCACGAGGTCATCTCCTGCGGGAAGGATATCAGCAGCAGTACATAACCAGCCATGGCCGGATTAAACGGGTTGAAACCCAGACCGCCATAAAGCTGTTTGGCAAAGATGATGGCAAAGGCCGTACCGATGACGATCAGCCACCACGGCGCCAAGGGTGGTAGAGAGATGGCCAGCAACATAGCAGTGAGTATGGCGCTGCCGTCTTGCAGGGTAATCAGCACTGGCCGGTGGCGCATGGCAAGTACTGCCGCTTCCGCCAGCAGCGCCGTGCTGATTGCCAAAATCAGGTTGATAAGGATGCCCCAGCCAAACAGCCAAAGGCTGCCGAGGATGGCCGGGAGCAGCGCATAGGCCACCAGCTGCATGGTACGAGTGACATTGGCCGCGCCGTGGATGAAGGGTGAGCTGGTGACGTGGTTGCTCATGATTTTTTCTCGCCATCTTGTTCTGCCGCAGCGCGACGGGCGTTAGCTTCATCGATCTGGCGTTGCTGATCGGCGCTTAGGTTGTCGGTGTTTTTTGGTGCCACCTTGGTGGCCTCACGTTTGACCTTGGCGCGTTCCATAGCGGCCTTGATGGCGTCCTTTTTGGCCTTGTCATCAGTGCCGGCAGATTTATCTTCCAGTGCTGCTTTTTTCTTCGCCAGTCTGGCAGCGCGTTCTGCCTTTTCTCGCTCCTGCCGCGCAATGCGAAAATCATGTCTATCACGTGCCAGTTCGGATTTTTGCTTCTCTCGTGCCTGTGACCAGATTGCAGTCTTGGCAAAACGATAGTATTGCACCAAAGGCAGATTGGATGGGCAGACATAGGCGCAGCAGCCGCACTCTATACAGTCAAACAGGTGATAGTCCTGTACCTTGTCGAAATCTTTGGCGCGGGCATGCCAGTACATTTGTTGTGGCAGCAGACTGACCGGGCAAACACGTGCACATTCGCCACAGCGGATGCAGTTGCGAACCGACCCTTGTGGGCCGAATTCATTAGGCGTTAAGGCCAGCACACAGTTACCGGTTTTGGTGATCGGCAAGTTGTGATCGCTCAATGTGACACCCATCATCGGGCCACCTAGCAGCAGACGCGAGAGATCCTTCGTGGTGCCGCCGCATTGTTCGAGCAGATCTGTAATCGGTGTGCCGATGAGTGTTTCCAGGTTGCGTGGCGTGTGTACGCCATGACCCGTGACGGTGACGATGCGTGAGATCAGCGGCTCACCCAGTTCAACGGCACGATGCACGGCAGCGGCGGTGGCTACGTTGTGACAGACAATATTGATATCTATGGGTAGACCCTGTGAGGGGACTTCCTTGCTGGTCAGGATCTTGATGAGCTGTTTCTCACCACCTGTTGGGTAGAGCGTGGGCACTTGCACCACCTCGATCGGTACATGTTTAAGTCGCGCCAGTGCCGCCTGGAGTGCGGCATAAGCCTCTGGTTTGTTATCCTCGATACCGATCACGGTACGACGGGCATGTAGTGCATGGCGCATGATGCGTGCACCGGCAATTACCTCAGTGACGCGCTCACGTATCAGGCGATCATCGCAAGTGATATAAGGCTCGCATTCGGCAGCGTTCAGGATGAGCGTGTCCACCTCGGTGCGGGCACCTGGATTCAGTTTGATGAAGCTGGGAAAGCCCGCGCCACCAAGGCCAACAATGCCGGCATCACGAATAATGTTGCGCAGTTCACTTGGATTAATACTGGCCCAGTTGCCGTGGGTCTGGCGTTCAATCCAGCGATCCTCACCATCGGTGTCGATAACAATGCAGGTGGCCTTGAGACCAGATGGATGGGGGATTGGCAGTTCCGCTATCGCAGCGACAGTGCCAGAGCTGGGCGCGTGCAGGGCGGCACTGACATAGCCATCGGGCTGGGCAATCATTTGGCCCTTACAGACATGGTCGCCAATCTTGACGATGGGTTTGGCCGCTGCGCCGATGTGTTGTTGTAGTGGCAGCACCAGACGCTTGGGCAAAATCGCCTGTTCGATCGACTGTTCACAGCTAAGTGATTTTTGATCCGGCAGGTGCAAACCACCATGAAAGCGCCATAGCTTTTGTGTGGCTGAATTCGACAAGGCTGCACGGCTCATGAATCTTCTTTCGCTTGCTGGCTGGTTGGCGGATAAGGCCAGATCCAGGTGGCTGGAGCGACCTTCACCGATATCATCTTGATGCAATTCACTGGACAGGGCGCAACACATAGCTCACAGCCAGTGCATTCATCGGCAATGATAGTGTGCATCTGTTTGGCAGCACCGAGGATGGCATCCACCGGGCAGGCCTGTATACACAAGGTGCAGCCGATACAGGTCGTCTCATCAATGTGGGCGATCATTTTTTTCTTGGCGCCGCCTTCCACTGGCTTGACATCCCGCCCGAGCAGATCCGCCAGACCCATGACCACGGCTTCACCACCAGGTGGGCAGAGATTGATATCTACCTCACCTCTGGCCAGGGCCTCGGCATATGGGCGGCAACCGGCAAAACCGCACTGCCCGCATTGGGACTGCGGCAGGATGGCATCGATCCTGTCGACTATAGGATCGCTTTCCACCTTGAAACGCACGGCGGCATATCCCAGGATCAGGCCAAAGACCAGCGCAAGGACAGCAAGGGCAAGGATTGCGGTGAGCATATTTACTCTGCGTAACCAGTGAATGAACGTGCATAAACGTACACAGAATCCATCCACGAAACGAGATTGTGTTCAGGCATGATGAATTCACATATTCCGGCATTCATTTGCGTATACAGGCCCTTAACCTTTAACCAGTCCGGCAAAGCCCATGAAGGCCATCGACATAAGTCCGGCGGTGATCAGGGCGATTGCCGGGCCACGAAATATCGCCGGTACATCGCTGACCGTAATGCGTTCGCGCATCGCGGCAAACAACACCAATACCAGTGAAAAACCGAGTGCGGCACCAAGACCGTAAACTGTGGACTCAATAAAGCCATGCTGTGCCTGGGTATTGAGCAGGGCAACACCAAGCACGGCACAGTTGGTTGTGATCAGTGGCAGGAAAATGCCCAACACTTGATAAAGCACCGGCGAGGTCTTGTGTACCACCATTTCCGTGAACTGCACTACCACGGCAATCACCAGAATGAATGCGATGGTGCGCAGATATTCAAGACCCAATGGAGCGAGTAGATATTCGTTGGTGAGATAGGCACAGATCGAAGATAGGGTTAGTACGAAGGTGGTGGCAAAGCCCATGCCCATGGCTGTCTCCAGCTTGCGCGAGACACCCATAAAGGGACACAGGCCAAGAAATTTCACCAGGACAAAATTGTTGACCAGGATCGTGCTGACGAGAATGAGGGCGTATTCAGTCATGTAGTCGTCTTTAGCGCGGTGGGTTAGTCAGGTTCCAAAGATAACAGAACTGACATGGGGGCATAAATGATCATTCGCAATTCATATCTGGCTTATTTGATCCGCATGCCGGCCTGGGCGCCATCATCGGGGCTGAGAATAAATAGATCCTTGCCGCCAGGTCCTGCCGCCAACACCATGCCTTCCGAGATACCGAAGCGCATTTTGCGCGCTGCAAGATTGGCGACCATTACTGTATATCTGCCAACCAGATCATTGGGCTCGTAAGCAGAGCGTATACCCGCAAAAACATTGCGTGTTTCATCACCAATATCCAGTGTGAGCTGTAGCAGTTTATCGGCGCCTTCGACAAAATCTGCCGCGACGATACGCGCCACGCGTAAATCGATTTTGGCAAAATCATCAATACTGATCGTCTCGGCAATAGGCTCCATAGTTTTTTTACTCTCGCGTTGTTGTTGTTCGGCATGACGCACCGGGGAAGGGCTGACGCCATTCAGGCTTTGCGTATTGGCCGCAATGAGGGCATCGATCTGCTTGGTATCAATCCTGGTCATCAGGTGTTTATAGGTGTTGATGCTGTGTCCAGCAGGCAGATGATTGTGAATGTCTTGCCAGGACTGGCTATCGATGTTGAGAAATTGTTCCGCCTGCTCAGCCAGCCTGGGCAGGATGGGCTTTAAGTAAATTGTGAGGTAGCGGAAGACCTGCAAAGTGGTGGTGCAGATCTCGTGTAGACGCTGGTCATTGGTGGCATCCTTGGCCAGCTCCCAGGGTTTATGACTGTCCACATACTGATTGGCCAGGTCGGCAAGGCGCATGATCTCTCGCACGGCCTTGCTAAATTCGCGCTGTTCGTAGGCCTCGGCGATGCTATCGGCAGCAGCGACTACATCATCTGCCAGCGTGGTGCTGGTATCTTGCTGCCCCAGCTTGCCGGCAAAACGTTTTGTGATAAAGCCAGCGGCGCGGCTTGCAATGTTGACGTATTTGCCGATGAGATCTGCATTGACGCGGCTGACGAAATCTTCCAGGTTAAGATCAATGTCATCAATGCCTGCACCCAGCTTGGCGGCAAAATAATAGCGCAGCCACTCAGGTTCGAGCAGTTGCAAATAGCTTTTGGCGGTGATGAAGGTGCCGCGCGACTTGGACATCTTGGTGCCGTTGACGGTAAGAAAACCGTGGGCAAACACCCCGCTAGGCGTACGATAACCAGCGCTTTTTAGCTCAGCCGGCCAGAACAGTGCGTGAAAATAAAGAATGTCCTTGCCGATAAAATGGTAAAGCTCGGTGCCTTGCTCGGCCGCTTTGGTTTTGTCCCAGTAGGCATCAAAGTCGATGCCGGTGCGGTCGCAGTAATTTCTGAAGCTGCCCATATAGCCTATTGGGGCGTCGAGCCAGACATAATAATACTTGCCAGGCGCACCCGGGATCTCAAAGCCAAAGTAGGGCGCATCGCGGGAGATATCCCAGTCGGACAGACCGGCATCCAGCCACTCGACCAATTTATTGGCCGCCTCTGGCTGTACCCGTGGTGGCTTTACCCAGTCGCGCAGGAAATCCGTGCAGGCGCTCAGGGTGAAGAAGTGATGATCCGATTGCTTGCGGATCGGTGTTGCGCCGGAGACGGCAGAATAGGGATTGAGCAGGTCGGTCGGGCTATAGGTCGTGCCACAGGCCTCGCAGGAATCACCATACTGATCCTTGGCGTGACACTTGGGGCATTCGCCCTTGATGAAACGGTCAGGCAGAAACATTTCCTTGATCGGATCGTAATATTGCTCGACTGCACGTATGACAATCAGGCCAGCGGCCTTGAGTTTGTTGTAGATATCGTCGGCGTAGTAACGGGTCTCTGGTGTGTTGGTTGAGTAATAATTATCGAAACCAATCAGAAAGCCGTCGAAATCGGCCTTGTGTTCATGCCAGACACGATCGATGAGTTGTTCCGGCGTGATGCCTTCCTTTTCCGCGCGTAGCATGATGGGCGTGCCATGAGTATCGTCGGCACAGACATAATGGCACTGATGACCACGCAGCCGCTGGAAGCGCGCCCAGATATCGGTTTGGATGTATTCCACCAAATGCCCCAGGTGAATAGGCCCATTGGCATAGGGCAGGGCAGAGGTAAGCAGGATCTTGCGCGGTTTGTCCGTCATGGCGGTAATATTTATGGCTTATGGAATTTGAAAAAGTCTCATACAGTACCAATTATGACTCGGACTTGTCATTGCATGATAATTTTCATGGCAGCAAGGGGGACTTTAGGTATTATCGCGGGCTCTTTGTTATCGGCTCGCATAGTCCGTAGAATACTTGATTTTGTTGCTAGGTATTTTCGCTTATATTTAGTAGGTAATTTTCACTGCCGCCCAATCTGGCGCGGCCTTGTTACGGAGTACGCAAGATGTCCAATGTGACCAAAGAACAGGTCGAAAACGCGCTCAAACAATACATCGATCCCTATCTGGAAAAGGATTTGGTGGCCGCTGGCTGTATCAAGAATGTGGCCATCGATGGCGACAAGGTAACGGTGGATGTGACACTTGGCTTCCCGGCCAAAGGTTATACCGCTGAGCTGGCTGCCGCCCTCAAGGCCAAGGTCGAGTCCGTGGCGGGCGTGGGCAGCGTAAGCATTAACGTCAGCAGCAACATCGTCTCTCACGCCGCGCAAAAAGGCGTGAAACACATCAAGGGCGTGAAAAACATTATTGCCGTCGCCTCCGGCAAGGGTGGTGTGGGCAAATCCACTACATCGGTCAATCTGGCCCTGGCGCTGGCAGCAGAAGGTGCCACGGTGGGCATACTTGATGCCGATATCTATGGCCCCAGCCAACCAAGGATGTTGGGCGTCAGTGGCACCCGCCCTGAATCCAGTGATGGGCAGTCACTTAATCCAGTGTTGAGCTACGGCATGCAGTCGATGTCGATTGGTTATCTCATCGACGATGACACGCCGATGATCTGGCGTGGCCCGATGGTGACCCAGGCACTGGAGCAATTGCTCAACGATACGCAGTGGCGGGAGGTGGATTATCTGATAGTCGATATGCCGCCAGGCACGGGTGACACTCAATTGACGCTGGCGCAAAAAGTGCCGGTTTCAGGTGCGGTTATCGTCACTACCCCGCAGGATATTGCCCTGCTCGATGCGCGCAAGGGTTACAAGATGTTCGAGAAGGTGGAAGTGCCTGTACTGGGCGTGGTGGAAAACATGTCTATCCACATATGCTCCAACTGCGGCCATGAAGAACATATCTTTGGTCAGGGCGGCGGCCAGAGCATGGCCGATGAATACGGTATTGCCTTCCTCGGCGCACTGCCGCTGGATATTCGTATTCGTGAAGAGACAGATAGCGGTAAGCCCACCGTGATTGCCGATCCTGATTCGCGTATCTCCCAGATATATCGCGAGATTGCCCGTCGCGTAGCGGCCAAGTTGGCTTTGCAAGCCAAGGATTACAGCGCAAAATTTCCGAAGATCGTCATTCAGTAAACCACGATGCAGGCATAAAAACGGGGCGCGCGAGCGCCCCGTTTTGCTTTAGAAAGACCCTGAATAACCACCTGCATAGTTACCACTCTTGCGGGAGGGGATGCTCAAACATCTCAACAGCGGCCCGTGCGGTAGTTCCCCTCTCCCGCGTGCGGGAGAGGGGCTGGTTAAATGCGCTTCTGCCTGTTGCCAACGCGCTCCCCTCTCCCGCGTGCGGGAGAGGGGCTGGGGGAGAGGGTAACGACCACCTGCGCCAGAAATCAGATACAAGGGCGCAATAACCAACGGGCATTGCGCCAGATGTGCTAAAGCAAAATGCATTTACTCATAGGCTTTTGCCTTGCGTGAATATTCTCGTTAAGGTAAATCAGAGATTCCTTAGCATCTACATGATTACAGCCAGGACTTTTAATATGCCGCCAGATAAAAATACAAAAAATTCCGCAGCAACAAAAAAGTGGGACACACGCTTTCTTGGACTTGCCGCGCATATTTCAGCCTGGAGTAAGGACCCTTCATCACAGGTGGGCGCGGTGATCACTGAAGACAAGCGCATCGTCTCGCTAGGCTATAACGGTTTTGCTGCAGGTGTGGCCGATACCACCGAGCGCCTGGGCGATCGTGCGCAAAAACTGAATCTCACTATTCACGCTGAGGAAAATGCGCTGATCTTCGCCAAACGTGATCTGCGTGGTTGCACCATCTACGTTACACATCCACCCTGCCCACGCTGTGCAGCCAAGCTAATCCAGGAGGAAATAGCCCGCGTGGTCTGCATCGCGCCGAGCGAAGATTTTCTCTCGCGCTGGGCCAATGAGCTGGAATTTTCCTATGAAATGTACCACGAGGCTGATGTGAGCCTGACGATGTATGCGCCTGAAGACATCAGCGTCGACAACGCACACATAGTCGTAGCGCCGGGCGGATTTTTCCAGAGGATCATGCAGCAGCTGTTGCGACTCGGGAGTTAAAAAACCACAGAATAACTATCTGCTTTCTATGCTATCTGCCTCCTATCTGCTTAGGAAAACACGGATTCACGTTGGCGAGGAAGCACCGCATACAAAGCTCCCCTCTCACGTTTACGGGAGAGGGGCTGGGGGAGAGGGGCTGGGGGAGAGGGGGTGAGGAATATTTTATCTTCATTCATGCGGTTTTCTGGATTCCCGCCTGCGCGGGAATGACGGAGTAGGTGCAGTTTTTTTACATTCAGTGCAATGCCCGGTGGTTATTGCGCCCACATTATAAAGCTCCCCTCTCCCGCCCGCGGGAGAGGGGCTGGGGGAGAGGGTGGAAGTGCATTTCACAGTGCCGCCGCGCCATACCGTTCAGCCACCAAACGTCACCCCTGCGCAGGCCAAGCGCCTGCAAGCCCACTGCAAATAATGCATAACCGCTAACTATCACGCAGGAAAATTGACAAAATGAAAACCCAACTAAGATTTGCACTGAAGAAACCTGCACTAAAGAAACCTGCACTAAAGAAACCTGCACTAAAGAAACCTTGAATAAATCCTTTATGCATGATTATCCTGTAAAACTATGAACGGCTGATGATTAACAACCAATGCGTTATCTTGCCAGCCATTCAACGGGCTCTAAAGAATGCGGGATTATTTAATGCTTCCCTGATTGAGTTTTGCAAAGACAAAACACCACAAAGGATGTCATGCGCATTATTTTCACCAAATAATAACCAGTCTAAGTGATGATTAATATGAAGCCAGGAAGAAACGATCCCTGCCCTTGCGGCAGCGGAAAAAAATACAAAAAATGTTGCGGTGATAAATCAGCAGAAAATGCCGCACCTAAAAACTCAATAAAAAAATCAGCGTCAACACATGCTGAAATGAGTCAGCTTGCCGCGCTGTTTAATGCTGGTCGCTATGCCGATGTGGAGAGCTACGCGCGGGTACTTCTTGGGCAGTATCCAAATTCCGGATTTGTGTGGAAGGTATTGGGTGCATCCTTGCAAATACAAGGCAAAAATGCACTCCCCTCTTTATTGAAGGCAACGGAGCTTTCACCTGATGATGCCGAAGCACACAACAATTTAGGCAATGCATTGCGTGGCCTTGGGCAGTATGAAAAGTCCATTGCATGTTATCGGCGGGCACTGGAAATCAAATCTGATTTCGCCGAGGCACACAACAATCTTGGCAATGCGTTGCGTGACCTTGGGCAGCATTACAAGTCCATTGCATGCTATCGGCGAGCACTGGAAATTAAACCAGATTTTGCTGATGCACACAGCAACCTGGGCAATGTATTACAGGATACCGGTCAATACGAAAATGCAGAATCCAGCTATCGCCATGCCTTGCTTCTCCACCCCAACCACGCTTTGGCACATAACAACCTGGGGAATGTTCTGCGAGATATGGGAAAGTCACGCGAGGCAGAGGCATGCTATCGCCGAGCATTGCAGATTCAGCCCGATTTTGTTGAAGCACTAAATAGTCTTGGAACCATACTTATGGAGCTAAGGGGAGGCGATGCTGCGATGGCGAGCTATCGCAGGGCGCTGGAGATCAAGCCGAATTACGCGGAAGCGCACAACAACCTCGGTAATGTGTTGCGTGAACTAGGTGATATTAATGCTGCGACGGCGAGCTATCGCAGGGCGCTGGAGAACAAACCTGATTACGCGGATGCGCACAACAACCTCGGCAATGTATTACACGAGCTAGGCGACCTTGATGCTGCGCTGGTGAGCTATCGGCGGGCACTGGAACTCAATCCCAATTTTGCTGAAGCGTATAATCATTTTGGCACTGCTTTGAAAGATTCCGGGCTACTTGAAGATGCGCTAATAAGCTACCATCGTGCGTTGAAAATCAAGCCCGATTATGTCGAGGCACACAATAATTTGGGTAGTGTATTGCTGGATCTCGGCCAACTGGATAATGCGCTGGCGAGCTATCGCCGTGCATTAGAGATCAAGCCGGATTATGCAGAGGCGCACAGTAATTTGGGCACTGCATTGCTGGATCTCAGCCAGCTGGATGATGCGATAGCGAGCTTCTGCCGTGCATTAGAGATCAAGCCGGATTACGTTGAGGCATACGGCAATCTGCTGTTCGCGCTGAACTACCATCCTGATATGAGCGGCGAGGAAATTTTTGCCGCCTATCGTGAGTACGATGAGCACTATGCATTGCCGCACCGGCATAAATGGCGCTCTCACAGCAACAGCCGCGAAACCGGCCGCCGTCTTAAGGTGGGCTATGTCTCGCCAGATTTTGGTATGCACCCGTGCCGACATTTTCTTGAACCCCTGCTGGCCCATCACGACAAAGATGCAGTCGAGATCTATGCATATGCCGAACTGCTTCGCGAGGATGCGGTAACTTCGCGTTATAGGGAATACCTGGATCACTGGATACCAACACGGGGCATGACCGACGATGCTCTGGCCGAGCGCATCCGCGCCGACGGCATCGATATTCTGGTGGATCTGGCCGGGCATACCGGCCGGAATCGTTTGGGTGTATTTACTCGCAAGCCAGCGCCAGTGTCCCTGTCCTGGCTGGGCTACGGCTACACCACTGGACTGAGCGCAATTGACTATTACCTCACGGATGATGCTTGTGCGCCTTCGGGTAGTGAAGGGCTATTTTCAGAAACCCCCTGGCGTATGAAAACGCCCGGTTTTACCTTCCGCCCGGCTGAAGGCATGGGTGAAGTTAATGCCTTGCCTGCCATTGAACGTGGTTATATAACCTTCGGCACATTGACGCGTGCGGTGCGCATCAACCACCGCACCATCCGGGTGTGGTCGGAAATCCTCAAGACCGTGCCCAATTCACGCCTTGTCATCGACAGTCGTAACTTCAAAGAGCCCGCCATGCAGGAACGGCTGGCTTTGCGTTTTGCGGAACACGGCATTCCCCGAGAGCGGCTGGAGATAGGCTTTAACAGCCCGCCGTGGGACGTGCTGCGAGACATGGATATTGGCCTGGACTGTTTTCCGCATAACTCCGGCACCACACTGTTTGAAACGCTGTATATGGGCGTGCCTTACGTTACTTTGGCGGGGCGGCCCAGTGTTGGGCGCTTAGGCAGTTCGGTCCTGGAAGGCGCAGGGCATCCCGAGTGGATCGCTCGTACTGAGGAAGAATACATGGAGGTCGCCGTGGCACTGGCCTCAGACCTAGCCAAACTCGCTACAGTGCGCAGCAGTTTGAGACATAAAATAGAAACCGGGCCACTGATGGATGAGGCCGGATTCACCCGAAAGGTGGAAACGGCTTATCGGAAAATGTGGCAAGGCTGGTGTCAGAAAGAGGATTAAATGGAAGCGATCATTCTTGCAGGCGGGCTGGGCACACGGATAAGTGAAGAAACAGCATTGCGCCCAAAGCCCATGATAGAGATCGGCGGACGCCCGATTCTTTGGCATATCATGAAGACATATTCCGCGCATGGCATTAATGACTTTGTGGTGTGTTGCGGCTACAGGGGCTATGTCATCAAAGAGTATTTTGCCAACTATTTTCTGCACATGTCAGATGTAACCTTCGATATGCAGAATAACCAGATGGAAGTGCATGAACGTCATGCCGAGCCATGGCGGGTAACATTGGTCGATACGGGTGATGACACCATGACGGGCGGTCGCTTGAAGCGAGTGGAACAATATGTGAAAAATGAAGACGCTTTTTGCTTTACCTATGGTGACGGCGTGGCGAATGTGGATATCTCTGCGCTGGCGGCTTTTCACCAGCAGCATGGCAAGCTTGCGACGATCACCGCAGTTCAACCGCCCGGGCGCTATGGTTCGCTTAATTTGGACGGGAAATCAGTGCGTGGTTTTATCGAAAAGCCTCAAGGAGATGGGGGATGGATCAACGGTGGGTTTTTCGTGCTATCACCAAATTGCCTGGATATTATCGCCGATGATGCAACTTCCTGGGAAAGCGGGCCACTTAGTGAGCTTGCGGCACAAGGAGAACTGATGGCCTATGAGCATAAGGGTTTTTGGCAGCCGATGGACACACTGCGTGATAAAAATCATCTGGAGAGGCTTTGGCAAAGTGGTAAAGCTCCTTGGAGAATATGGGAGTGAGTCCGGATTTCTGGCGCGGCAAACGCGTATTTATGACAGGACACACGGGCTTCAAGGGCGGCTGGTTATCGCTATGGCTGCAAGCCATGGGCGCGGAAGTTCATGGCTATGCGCTCGATCCGCCGACCGAGCCGAATCTTTTTTCGGTGGCCGAAGTTGGCAAAGATATGGCGAGCAGCGAGATCGCCGACGTTCGTGATGCGGATAAGCTTTGTCGCGCCATGCAGGCGGCTCGTCCAGAAGTTGTTTTTCATTTGGCAGCGCAGTCACTGGTGCGTCACTCATATGCGCAGCCCGCAGAAACATATGCAGTAAATGTGATGGGTACAGTACATTTGCTCGATGCCGTGCTCAACACACCTGGAGTGAAAGCTGTAGTAAATATCACTACGGATAAATGTTACGAAAACCGCGAATGGGTATGGGGCTACCGCGAGAACGAGCCCATGGGGGGAGTTGATCCTTATTCCAGCAGCAAAGGGTGCGCCGAGCTGGTTACTTCAGCCTATCGGCGTTCATTCCTTGAGCCAGCAGGTATTGCGCTGGCGAGCGCTCGAGCCGGTAATGTCATCGGTGGCGGCGACTGGGCGGCAGACCGCCTGATCCCGGATTTCTTGCGCGCTCTGGACGCAGATGAAATATTGAAAATCCGCTCTCTGCAAGCTGTACGCCCCTGGCAGCATGTTTTGGAGCCGCTAGCGGGTTATTTGATGCTGGCTGAGCGGCTTTGTTCGGATGGCGCAAGCTTCGCTGAAGCATGGAATTTCGGCCCGGCAGACATGGATGCCCGGTCAGTCCAGTGGATTGTTGAACGCCTGGCTGAAATTAGTAAAGACATAAACTGGCAATGTGATGAAGCACCACAGCCATATGAGGCCAACTACTTGAAACTGGATAGCAGCAAGGCACGCAGTCAACTGGGCTGGCATCCACGATGGAAATTAGTGAAGGCACTGGATAAAACTGTTGAATGGCATCAGGCTTGGCGCAGTGGACAAGATATGCGCACAACCACATT
This sequence comes from Thiohalomonadaceae bacterium, assembly GCA_041678005.1. Classification (GTDB taxonomy): domain Bacteria; phylum Pseudomonadota; class Gammaproteobacteria; order Thiohalomonadales; family Thiohalomonadaceae; genus Sulfurivermis. The sequence continues at coordinate 6,318 of JBAYOW010000004.1, read as the reverse complement.
GACGCAAATCGCCGGTTATCAAACTCTATGCAAATGAGTTAGCCATGTCGCGTTTTGATTTTATCTCGACACCCTTAACCGGGCTAATGCTAGTGCAACGCAAGACAATAGAAGACCATCGTGGTTTTCTCTCGCGATTCTACTGTAATGACGAATTCCGTGCGGCTGGTATCACCAAGCCTATCGCCCAAATTAATCACACCTTCACGCGTAAGAAAGGCGCGGTGCGTGGCCTGCATTTCCAGCTTCCGCCGCATGCCGAAAGCAAACTGGTGAGTTGCTTGCAGGGGGAAATATTTGATGTTGCTGTCGACCTGCGTCGTGGCTCGCCCACCTTCTTGCAGTGGCATGGTGAAATTCTTTCTGCCGCAAATCGCAAGAGCCTGCTTATTCCTGAAGGCTATGCCCATGGTTTCCAGACGCTGTCCGAGGATTGCGAGCTGATTTATCTACACACAGCGGCTCATCATCCCGATGCTCAAGGTGCATTGAATGTGACAGATCCAAGACTTGGCATAGCTTGGCCAATGCCCATCGACGACCTCTCCGAGCGTGACCGCAACCACCCATTTATCAAATCAGGTTTTCAGGAAATCGTTTCATGAAATGCCGCCACTGTCATGCTGACCTGTGGTTTGAAGCCATAAATTCTAATCTTAAAAGGAGTTGGCGAGAACAGACAAAAATCACAAATTATTAATACCTTGCTGAGTCTGGGTTCTGTCGTGGCGATACATATCAAACAGCAGAGAAGTGCACGATATGGCAGATCGTTATTGACGCAGTTTGCACAATATCTAACTGAAGCTATAATGGCTTCAACTGTAGCTATAGTCACTACAACATGCTTGCATCACTACTCTTTGGAATATACCGCCAGCGTGTGCTGGGGTTGCTGCTGTTAAACCCAGAGCAGAGTTATTATGTGCGCGAAATTGCCCGCCTGACGGACACGGCAGCGGGTACCTTGCACAAGGAATTGTCCCGCCTGGCAGAAGTGGGTTTACTGATTCGGGAAAACGTGGGAAACCAGGTACGTTATAGCGCGAACCGCGATTGTCCGATATACGAGGAATTAGCGAGCATTTTGCGTAAAACCTCGGGGTTGGTTGATGTGTTGGCAAAGGCGCTGCGGCCGGTTGAGAATCAAATCAGCCTGGCGTTCGTATTCGGTTCACTGGCGCGTGGTGAGCATCAGTCGGGCAGCGATGTGGATGTGATGCTGGTAGGTGACCTGGGTTTTGCTGATGCGGTACGGGTGTTGCACCCCGTGCAAGAGACTTTGCGGCGTGAGATCAACCCGGTAGTATATTCATTGGATGAATTTCACCGGCTTACCGCAAGTGGTGATTCGTTTGTTCGGGATGTATTGTCCAAACCCAAGCTGTTTATAGTGGGCAACAAAGATGAGCTTGGAAAACTTACTCAAGACCAAACAACTACAATCACATGACCCGACGCGTGAGGCAGTGCAGCGTTTGCTACGTGCTGCTGCACGCAATGTCGCTGATGCACGGGTAGTAAAAATCAGCTCTGAAAATCGTTTCGATGCTGCCTATAAGGCTATCATGCAGTGCGCAATAGCTGCGCTGTGGGCAAATCACTATCGCACTTCCACCAGCCAGCCTGGACACCATCAAATCGCCATTCAAACACTCAGCAAAACCATCGGGCTTGAGCAAGGCACAGTGATCGTGCTGGATGCATTGCGCAAGCAACGCAATGTTAGCGATTATGAAGGCGGTCCGGTCAGTGACCAAGCCATGAATGAATGTATCAGGCAAGCAGAGCAGCTTTACAAGCTTGTAAATAGCTGGATTGCAACCAATCAGCCTGATTTAACGTGAAGCTCACACAAAGAAGTAACAGGGAGTGTGCGGTTCGTGATGATAATGCCCATGGTTTCCAGGCGCTGTCCGAGGATTGCGAGCTGATTTATCTACACACAGCGGCTCATCATCCCGATGCTCAAGGTGCATTGAATGTGACAGATCCAAGACTTGGCATAGTTTGGCCACTGCCCATTGTCGACCTTTCAGAGCGCGACCGTAACCACCCATTTATCAAATCAGGTTTTCAGAAAATCGTTTTATGAAATGCCGCCATTGTCATGCTGACCTGACTTTGTCGCTGATTGATCTGGGCGCTGCCCCGCTGTCTAACGCCTATCTTGACGAGCAGACATTGCATGCACCAGAAAAACATTTCCCGTTGCGCGTGCTGGTGTGCACCAAATGCTGGCTGGTGCAAACCGAAGACTATTCTGGAGCCGACGAGCTTTTCTCCGTTGATTATGCCTACTTCAGTTCTTACTCTACGACCTGGCTGAAGCACGCCGAGAAATATGTTGCGGATATGGTGCGACGATTTGCACTGGATGCGCATTCCCATATCATCGAGGTGGCAGCGAATGATGGCTACCTGCTGCAGTTCGCCAAGGAGCGGGGTATTCCCTGCCTGGGTATTGAGCCGACCACCAGCACGGCAAATGCCGCGCGGACTAAAAGTATCGAAATTGTTGAAGAATTTTTTGGGGTAAAGCTGGCCCGGCAGCTTGCAGCACAAGGTAAACTGGCTGATCTCACTGTCGCCAACAATGTGCTGGCACATGTGCCAGACATTAATGATTTTGTCGCAGGCTTCGCAGTCCTGCTCAAACCAACTGGCGTGGCAACTTTCGAATTCCCGCATTTACTGCACCTGATATCCGGGTATCAATTCGATACCATTTACCACGAACATTATTCTTACCTTGCATTAACCGTTGTGAAGCGTGTTTTTGCGTGCAATGGCCTGAGCGTGTTTGATGTCGAGGAATTGTCAACACACGGCGGCAGCCTGCGTGTGTATGCACAACGCAGCGATACAGGCATGCATGAAATCAGTCGTAGTGTGGCAACTCTTTTGGAACGTGAAACAGCAGCAGGAATGAACAGCGCAGCATTTTATAGAGGCTTTCAAGATAAGGCGGATCGGGTGAAGAATGATTTGCTGAGCTTCCTGATCGAAGTCAAACGAACAGGCAAAACAGTAGCTGGATACGGTGCGGCCGCAAAAGGAAATACCTTGCTTAATTACGCTGGTGTGCGCCCTGATCTCTTGCCCTATGTGGTAGATCGCAACCCCGCCAAACAGAATAAATTTTTGCCCGGTAGCCGCATCCCGATTGTTGCTGAGGCGCATCTAAAACAAAGCCAACCAGATTACGTACTGATCCTGCCATGGAATTTGAGCACAGAAGTGGTTGAGCAGTTGGCCTACATTCGCAAATGGGGTGGGAAGTTCGTGACGGCTGTGCCAAGCATTGAATTTAAGTGAGAGAGGCGATGTTGTCTGGCTACGGACCTTGTGCAGTTGCTTATTGCTTTGAAACAAATATTTAATCGTGATTATTTGTTTTCATGGTGTATGACACACCTTTATTTAATTATAAAAAAGTAATGGGAGTTGGATATTTTATGAACTACTTAAAAACAGTTTTTTTTGGGTTGGTGAATCATCAGGAGTTTGTGAACGGCATTCAACAGGCCATGAATAATATTCGGCCACAGGATGGGATGTACGCAGGAGACAACCTTTTTACCTATCATCGAAACTTGAGTTTTTTGGAAGATGATGCCTTGATGAGGGCATTCAACACCCACGCAACAACAGACGTGGAAAAAGCTATTTTGTGGCGTATTTCGACAGTGTTATGGGGCGCGCGGAACGGTTTGCGGCTTGAAGGAGATTTCGTCGAGTGCGCATGTTATAAGGGAACGACGGTACGGGTAATTTGTGACGCTGTTAATTTCGCCAAACAGGCTGATCGCCGATATTATTTATATGATCTTTTTGACCACGATCCGAACATGTCTCACCACGCCATGCCGGAACATAGTCAGCAACTTTTTGCCGACACAAAAGCCCGTTTTGCAGATTGCCCCAATGTGACAGTTACGCAGGGCAAAGTGCCAGAAGTGCTGGCTGACGTTGCGCCAGAAAAAATTGCTTTCATGCACCTTGACCTGAATAATGCTGATGCTGAGGTTGGCGCTATGGAAGTACTTTTTGAGCGGATGGAGCCGGGAGCGGTGTTGGTGTTAGATGATTACGGCTGGCTGGCATACAGGGCGCAAAAATTGGCCTTAGACCCATGGTTTGAAAAGCGGGGCTATAGTGTTCTGGAGCTTCCTACCGGACAAGGGTTAGTCATTAAATAAACTTCTTTTTTGCGTTGCAGGAAATAGTTCACAGTTATTCTGGAGATAGAACTTGATTGATATCCACGCAACCGCAAAAATTTCACCACTTGCAGATATTGAAGATTCAGTGAAAGGAAGCCGCATTGTCGTGGGTGCGCATTCGGTTATCGATAGCTTTGTGAAAATCAAACCGTCAGGAGGCTCGGGGAACCTGCATATCGGCGCGAACGTGACGATTAATTCCTGTACCGTGCTCTATACAGGCAATGGCATTTCTATAGGCAATGATGTTTCCATTGCGTCCAACTGCACCTTCGCACCCGTCAATCACGAATATAAGTTACGCGACAAACTGATCCGTAAACAAGGCTTCATGCCTAGCAGAGGCGGCATAGTCGTGGAGAACGACGTCTGGATAGGGGCAAACTGCGCCTTGTTGGACGGGGCATTTTTGCGACGTGGCTGCGTTATTGCTGCCGGATCTATCGTGAGGGGAGAAGTGCTGGCTTATTCAATTAATGCAGGTAGTCCGCTAGAAATTATCGGGTGGCGTGAATGATATTCACGGTGCTCGGCGCAAGTGGCTTTATCGGCAGTCAATTAACGCAAGCGCTGAAGAGTGCAGGGAATGCGGATGTCTATGCGCCACTGCGTCAGTTTGGGGTTGATGTTTTTGATGAAGTATTAAGGCGTGAGTTGGGTCATGTGTTTTATTGCATTGGTCTTACTGCAGATTTCAGGAATCGTCCTTTCGGCACGGTGGATGCGCATGTGTGTTTATTGCGGCAATTACTTGAGCGAGGACGATTCGAGTCGCTCACGTATTTGTCCAGTACCCGTGTGTATGAGGGTTCAGCAACGACTCATGAGTCGACTGTTTTACAGGTATCTCCCGATAATCCTGGACATCTCTATAACCTGAGTAAGTTGATGGGGGAGTCCTTGTGCATTGCCAGTGGGCGCAAGGCTAGAGTGGCTCGGCTTTCGAATGTTTTTGGTTGTGCCATGCCACAACAGAATTTTATCAGTCAAGTGCTGAAAGAGGCGTCTGATACCGGTCGGGCCCGGTTTTTGACGGCATCTGAGTCGGCGAAAGATTATATTTCTGTGGCCAATGTAGTTCGGTGGTTGCCGCAAATTGCGTTGCATGGGACGCATTCTATTTATAACGTTGCCAGCGGCAAAAATACGAGTAATGCAGACATTGCTATATTGCTTGAGCGAAATGGAATCATAGTGAGTTTTGCAGAGAACGCCCCGGTATGGTCATTCCCCATTATTGATACCCAGCGTTTGATGCAGGAATTTGGTGGTGCGCAAAGTAGTCTGACTAGCGAATTTGATCATTTGTTTAATTGCTTTACCCGACCACAATGAGGCCATAGATGAACGAGTTTGCAGATCAGTTTGAAGCGGAGAAAGCAGCGCGGATAGAGGAGTTTGGAAATGATATCGGATTCCAGAATCGATCGCGCGATTGGCTGGAAGAAAGTATGCGCAAATCCTATGTGTACAATTTTTCCTGGTTAGGTCGCCCCATTATCCAAAATCCAATCGATATCATGGCAATGCAGGAGATTATCTGGGAGGTAAAGCCGGATTTAATCATTGAAACGGGGATCGCGCATGGTGGATCGCTCATCTTTTCAGCTTCCATGCTGGAATTGAATGCGGCCTGTGGCGGCCCAATTGATGCGGAAGTTCTAGGCATTGACATTGACATCCGTGCCCATAACCGCAATGCGATTGAAGAACATCCCATGTCCAGGCGCATCAGCATGATTCAGGGATCAAGTATCGCGCCTGAAATCATCGCGCAAGCTGTCGAAAAAGCCAAAGATAAAAAGAGAGTTCTTGTCTGCCTGGATTCCAACCACACACATGAACATGTGCTGGCAGAACTGCAAGCCTATGCGCCACTTATCAGCGGGGGAAGTTATTGCATAGTGTTCGACACGTTTGTAGAGGATGTGCCCGCCGATGTTTTTAAGAACCGTCCCTGGCACCCTGGCAACAGCCCGAAAACCGCAGTTTGGGAATATCTCAAAACGCATCCAGAGTTTGAAATTGATAAAAGCATCCACCAGAAATTGCTCATCACTGTTGCGCCGGACGGCTATTTGAAGCGGGTGCG
>JBAYOW010000003.1:0-93952 GCA_041678005.1 Thiohalomonadaceae bacterium | reverse complement strand
GTCTTCCAGCCAGCGGCTTTGTTGCTGGGGGTGCCAGATTTCATCGGCGACCCAGCGGGCGCGTCTTGAGGTGAATCGCAGGATGGCTGTGGCGATTGGCTGTCCGGCGAAGATGCCGTAGGCGCTGGCGAGTTCGCGGTTGAGGGTGGGTTCGGCGATGGCTTTGGCTGGCTTGCCGAGCGGCGTGGCTGCGCGGATGCATTCGACGGCAAAGATGCGCAGGTCTTTTTTGTTGTGACACCAGGCGTCCAGATACCAGTTGTCGCGGTAGTAGGCGAGGCGTTGCGGGGAGACTTCGCGGGTGCTGGTTTCGTCGCGCTCGCGGTTGTAGTAGTCGATCCTGAGACGGTGGCGCTGCATGACTGTGCCGGCGATGGTTTGAAAGTGGCAGAGATTTTTCTGGCGCGCGGCGGCGGCAAGGATGCGGATTCGTTTGGCGGCCTCACCCGCGCCCAGGTGGTTGCTGTCCAGCAGCTTGTCGATGCGGGCTTGCAGTGGCCGCAGGTGGTCGTCGAGCAGCCCGGGTTCGAGGTTGCCAAGCAGGTGTTTCAGTGTGACGAGGGCTTGCAGTTCCGCGGGGGTGAACCACAGGCCGGGTAGTTCATGGCTACCATCGGCTGTGTTGTAGATATAACCGCCGCGTTCTCTGTCATGGATGAGTGGTGCGCCGAGGCGGTCGCGCAGGTCGGCTATCAGGCGGGTGAGGGTGGAACGAGAAAAGCCGTGATCAGTGATGAGCACTGCACGGGGGAGTACAGTACGCCGTCCATCCAGCAGACGGTGCAGGCGGTAAATTTCATCAAGTTTGCTCAAGTGTTTCAGGCCGCTTGTTTTTTGTTATTCAATTCCCTGCGCCAGTTATTTTTATTTTGTGATGAAGTGTGCTGTATACGGCGGATACTTGCAAATCTTGGTGTGGGAACAGCTGTGTTGATGAGTACCGTAGTAAAAAATGAAAGAGACGCACTAGAACCAAATCATCTTTATCTTTTGATTAATGGCTCTTTTCCTTCAAGGGGAATCCCCCCTCTCCCACAGCCCCTCTCCCGCAAGCGGGAGAGGGGAGAGGTTACGTTCTACTCTGGTCCGTCATTTCCCGCGTAAGCGGGAATCCAGGAATTCAAAAGAACTGTATCCTTGCCTTCGCGGGGGTGACGTTTGGTGGTGGAAAGCCATGATGCGGCAGTACTATAGAGCGCAATAACCAACGGGCATTGCGCCGAATGTGGAACCTCTGTCTTGCAAGGGACTAACACAACCATTCCTGTTCAAGCACAAGCGCCAAGGCGATGCCTTTGCCTAGCCAGTGCAATGCCGTGCGGAACATCCCGGGGGCTACAAGCTGCTGCATTAGAAACCTGAGGCTGTCATGGCAAAATTCATAAGTGCCTAACGATCTTGTGCCAGAGTCATCCGCCAGGCAAATATTGCGATGACAATCCACACCCCGGTTCGCATGCTCATCGCAATCACGGTGCGCTTCTCAAAAGCTCCACCAGTTGATATATGAATGCCAAAAGACATGAATATTAAAGCCGTTGCGAGCGCGATGCTGATGGCTAGCCAAACCGCCCAACGCTGCCGCATCCATAATCCGATGCCCGCAATAACATAGGCAAAACCCGCCAGAAAATTGAACCAGAGTACAAACGGAACATAGTTTCCGGCGGCGGTGCGTGCGGCTTCGTTGCCGATCAAAACAAGACCGCCTTCTTTGATCGTTAACAGTCCAAATGCAATGGCGACCAGGGAAATTGCCCAGCGCAATCCATTTGTTTGCAGACGTGTATTCATGATTTACTCCTTGCGATCTGGTGTGGATTCACATTAAACAAAGAACTTGCAGTGTTTAATGACGTAGGTAAATGGCAGTATTGCGTTCAGACCGTTGACCTTTCAGTTTGACTTAGCTGTGCTTGACCATGTGCATGCGTTGGCCTTAACAGACGTTCCGGGCAGATTATCTAGATCTGCAAATAAGTAATTGTGCATAGTTTCCAGCCATAGTCTTAGTCACTCGTTTTTGAATAATTTCGTTTACTAATCCACTATGACAATCTCTCCTTTGTGGTTGGAAAAATCACAGGAAAGCGATCAGTATTACGCTATCACTACTGCTTACGTCATTGCACACTCTGAATACCACGCTTATAAATTGCAAAAACTCGTGGCGCAGTGTGACGGATACTGTCGACATCTCCGGACAACAGGGACCGCATCACGAGCCCCTGGACGGTGCCGATAAACAAGATCACAGCAGCTTCAGTATCGAGTTGCACACTCACCTCACCCTGTGCTTTGCCATCCTCAAGTAAGCGATACAGCCGTTCGTTATAGTGCCGGAGCAGCGTCTGAACCATGCTTTTAGGGGCCGTCTTTCCTGCACGCTGTAATTCGCCAAACATCATCCGTGGCACGCCTGGATGTTTGGCCACGAAGTCAATATTTGCCATGAACATGGCCTCCAGTGCTGCTATCGGCGACGTGATGCCTTTTGTCCACTCGTGCGAGCAGGCGTTGGGACACCCACGTCATGACCGCCTGAAAAATGGCATCTTTGGTCGGGAAGTGACGAAAAATTGCTCCCTGTGTTAATCCTATTCGCTTGGCAATGGCAGCAGTAGTGATGTCGTTGGGATTCTGTTTGGCTGCGAGGTCTACCACAGCTATAACCGTTGCGGCCCGTCGCTCGTCGGCCGGTAAACGAACAATAGGCTCATTCATTTTTTTCACCTATAATGGCAAGTAATTGATTACTATCTTACTAGGTATTGATGTCAATACAATCAAAATCAAAAACAAATGGGATGGGGCAGTGTCAAGTTAGACGGATCGGCAGATTTAGGTATAAAGACTGACGCTTTCACGCCTATGCTACATGTGTTTCTGATCTAGAGTTTTTGATCTTTGCGCTTGGCAGGCAAGGGTCGTACCGGGGTTGTTAGTGCTCTGAAGAAATGATTTGTGTTGGCGGGATTTTGCTACCTTGTTGTGCGCCAATATCATGCAGCAAACGACCAAAATCTGGAGAGTCAGTGAGCAGGCGGTGTGCTAGATGCCGCAGATCGTCAACAGTTTCAGCGGGCAGTACAAACGAGGTGGGTATGCCCATGTAGTGCTCTCGTTCGTTTTCGTTGCTGATTGCCTCAAGTGTCACTTCAATAAGATAAAGCTCCGTATCTTGTCCATCTTGTCGATGAATGTCGTTCTCGATTTGTGCTTTAAATAGCTCAGTAGTCTCGAACGAATACCGGTTTATTGGAATGTCTTTAACGTTACGAATCACCTGGAATATTGTCGGTACGGTCTCGACGCGGTCCAGCGATACGTCGGGACGGGTTTCAGCACTGACAAGTATGAGTACGACCTTGCGCAGTGCGGATACGGATAACGAGTCAGTAAGGCGCTGCAGAGCATTATGATCTGTAACGGTACGGTCAAGTAAAGCACGCAAGCCGGTATTATCTGAAATTCCGCCATCTAGCAGATGAATATATGGGCGTCTTGCATGGTCAAGATAGGAGCGCAGTTCACTTGCTTTATTAAAACGACGCGCTGAATCCGCGCGATCACTTAACGCTTGGGCTACCCAGTCCGGCTCTTGATAGCCACAATCATTGGCGTAATTACGCAAGCTTAGTGGACTGAGTGCTATGGGAACTGCGCTGGATGCCGCTACCGCCTGGGCAATTGAATATGATGTCAAATCTGAGCACAACAGATCGAACTGATCTTGAGTAAATTCAAAACGTGTGCCTAATGACATATCGCTGGCATTGATCAGTATTAGAGGACGACCCTGATCCAGTAAATCGCCGTATGTTGCGTTGTGAAACAACGTATCGTTCAGGTATTCGGCAACAAGATCAATGCGCCCAAATTTGGGGCTCCAAGTGCGTACCAGATTGAACGGGGCGAGGATCTTTCGCGTGATTGCACCTTGCACGTTGCGCTTGAGAAAGTCCGTTTCAAAGTCTGTAAACAAACGATCCCGATATAAAGCATAGTAAGCAGCTGTGTAGCTACCGCCAGATACGGCGGAGATTATATCCACTTCATCAAGTAGGCGTTTGCGCCGACCTTCCCAAACGATCTCAGTTTCCGCAAGCTGTTCGAGCACTCCATAAGCCATTGTGGCAGCACGCGTGCCGCCGCCAGAAAATGTCAGCACCACAAGCAGGTTACCTGAGTTTTCGCCTGGGTCTAAAGTTTCCAGTCGGTATCCAGATGTTGGATCGTAGTGCTTCAACTCGGTATTTGGCGTGTAGTGCGCACAAGCGGAAAACAGCAACAACAGGTGCACCACTAAAACAGCACGCGCCCATCTTAATGTGCTTTGTCGCACACTCAAGTGTCCGACTTCTGAACAATGGCAACTAAGTTGCGTCATGGCACATTCCAAACATCGCGCCTATAAATACTCAAAGCCCTGGATGCCTCGTGATGAGTGTCGATAGGATCGTTCGGAAGTTTCTGCGTAACTATCTGCATAGCTATTACCGTGTTGAAAACCTGACCCTAACACTACAGAGGGGCACAGGGATATTAGCTAAGCTCTTGACACGGTCATTTATTATTTCTATCCTAAATAGATAGTAATCTATTACTATCTTATCGGGTTGCGGTGTTGGTGTGATCTTACACAGGGATTTTCATCAAACCGTTTCCTATACTTGATTTACCAAGAATGGACAATAGGGTGCACGATGAAAACTCCGAAACCTGCCACCAGCAAATTACGCTGGATTTTACTTGCCTTTGTCATTCTTGCCGCTGGTGGCCTGGGACTGTGGTGGCTGCTGTACGAAACTGACGACGATGGCGTGCTGCGTCTGTATGGCAATGTAGATATCCGCGAAGTCGAACTTGCCTTTCGCCAGCCCGGTCGCGTGGCAGTAATGTTCTTTGACGAGGGCGACACGGTCACTGCTGGTAAGGTGATGGCGCAACTCGACGACCGCCCATACCGCGAAGCGCTTGCTGCCATAGAAGCTGAATTGCGTGCCGCGCGCGCCGGGCTCGACAAGCTCCGCAGTGGGAGCCGACCACAAGAGATAGCGCAGGCACAAGAAGGCGTCAATCAGGCGCAGGTCGTCGCACATGAGGCCGAGCGCAACTTCAGCCGACAGAGTGCCTTGCTCAAGTCGGGTGCCAGCAGTCAGCGCACTGCAGACGCGGCACGCGCGGACTATGAGCAGGCGGTAGCCAGCCTGACTTCAGCCAAAGCCGCATTGTCGTTATCGAAGGACGGCTTTCGAAGTGAGGATATTGAGGCTGGTGCGGCACGGGTGGACGCCGCTGAGGCGGCACTTGCCCAAGCAAATACTGCGCTTGCTGACACTATGCTTATTGCGCCCAGCAATGCCATTGTGATGGCACGGGTGCGCGAACCAGGCAGCATGGTGACTAGTAACAGCACGGTGTATAGCCTTAGTCTTGGCGATCCTGTTTACGTGCGCGCGTATGTCAGTGAACCGGATCTTGGTCGTATCGCCCCTGGCACGCAAGTGCGTGTGCGTACGGACTCTTCCAACAAAGTCTATTTGGGCCAGATCGGCTTCATCTCACCACGCGCCGAGTTCACACCTAAAACGGTAGAAACCACGGAACTGCGCACTGATCTTGTCTACCGGCTGCGGGTTGTGGTCACTGACGCCGATCAGGGACTGCGCCAGGGTATGCCGGTAACAGTTGATGTTGATACTCGTGCAGCACTCAATAAAACTGCTCAAACGCAATAGCATGAACACATACCCAGCCACTACTAATTCGCTAATGCACGAGAAAGAAACTGCGGCAGTTATCATCGACGGTGTGGTCAAAAACTTTGGCAAGGTCGAGGCATTACGCGGGTTCAATGCCCAGATCCACTATGGCCGTCTCACCGGTTTGGTCGGTCCCGATGGCGCAGGCAAGACGACGCTGATGCGCATTATGACCGGTTTGCTGGTACCTAATGACGGTAGCGTCACACTCGCTGGCTTTGATGTGGTCACTGATAACACGGCGATCCACATCGCTAGCGGTTATATGCCCCAGCGCTTTGGTCTCTATGAAGACTTGTCGGTGATGGAAAATATGCGTCTTTACGCACAACTGCGTGGCATGGACGCCGATCATCACTCAGATATATTTGAAGACCTGCTCGATTTTACTCGGCTTGGCCCGTTCACTGAGCGCCTTGCAGGCAAACTTTCCGGTGGTATGAAGCAAAAACTTGGCCTGGCATGCGCACTGATGGCAAAACCCCGCGTGCTGCTGCTGGATGAGCCTAGTGTGGGCGTTGATCCTGTCAGCCGTCAGGATCTGTGGCGCATGGTGCAGGTGCTGACCGATGAGGGCATGGCCGTGGTCTGGTCAACTGCTTATCTTGATGAGGCCGAGCGTTGCCAAAACGTGTTGCTGCTCAACGAGGGCAAGCTTGAGTTTGACGGCCCACCACAAGAACTCACCGGCCGTCTAAAAGAGCGCAGCTTTCGCCTGGAACAGGTCGGTAGCGAGCGTCGTGCCGTGCTGTCCAGAGCGCTTGATCTTGACACTGTTGGTGACGGTGTAATTCAAGGCGATGCGGTGCGCGTGGTGCTGCGCGATGGTGTCTCACGCAAGGAAATTGAAGCATTGGCCGAAGAGGTCGGCGCGACACTTAAACCCGTACAAGCTCGTTTTGATGATGCCTTCATTGATTTGCTCGGCGGTGGGCCCGGAGGCACGTCGGCACTGGCAGAGCAGATCGACGCGGTTGAGCTTGATTCCGATATTGCTGTGTCGTGTCGCAATCTGACTAAACGTTTCGGTACTTTTGCAGCCACTGACAATGTCAGTTTCGAGGTGCAAAAAGGTGAGATCTTTGGCCTGCTCGGCCCTAATGGCGCAGGTAAGTATACGACCTTCAAAATGCTCTGCGGGCTACTCAAACCGACCGAGGGCGAGGCGCACGTGGTCGGCAATGATTTGCGTTACGCCACAGGCGAGGCAAAAAACCAGTTGGGCTACATGGCACAGAAATTCTCCCTGTACGGACTACTGTCAGTAAAACAAAACCTTGAATTCTCTGCAGGTGTGTATGGTTTGGAAGGCGATGCCAAGCGTAGTCGCATTGATGAAATGATCGAAACCTTCGATCTGAAGCAATATCTATCCACCTCGCCCGATGAGCTGCCGCTTGGATACAAGCAACGCCTGGCGCTGGCCTGCGCACTAATGCATCGTCCGCCAGTGTTGTTTCTGGACGAACCAACCTCTGGGGTCGATCCCATTACCAGACGTGAGTTCTGGACTCACATCAATGGTTTGGCGCGCAAAGGTGTAACGGTGATGGTCACCACCCACTTTATGGACGAGGCCGAATATTGCGATCGTGTGGCGATGATGTATCGCGCCAGGCTGATCGCGCTTGATACACCAGACGCGCTCAAGTACGACGCCAGAAACGAGAAGCATCCCGACCCCACGATGGAAGATGCCTTTATCCATTTGGTCGAATCAGCCGATAGGGCAGAGCAGGAAGAGAATACGATGAAGGTACCAGCATGACTGTGGAAAGCACCGTAATTGGTGCAGCCGACGAGCATAAGGAACGTGCCAATCGCTCGTTTGATTTGTGGCGCTTGACTGCCCTGGTGCGTAAGGAAAGTCTGCAGGCCATACGCGACCCGTCCACCATCCTGATTGCCTTCGTGCTGCCGGTAATACTGCTGTTTCTGTTCGCCTATGCCGTGTCGCTGGATGTTCGCGAAGTACGCATAGGTGTTGTGCTGGAATCCGACAGCCCCTCTGCGCAGGCACTGGCCGGTGCATTTGCTGCTACCCGCTACTTGCAGGTAACGCCTGCGCGCGACCGTCGCGAAGTGGCTGATCAGCTCGTCTCCGGTAAGCTGCGCGGGATTGTTGTGATTCCGCAGGACTTTGAAAGTCGGCTGGCATCCTCCCTGCCACAGCCGCTGGTGCAGGTGATTACTGACGGCTCACAGCCAAATACAGCCAACTTCGTTGCCAATTATGCGCAGGGTGTGGTGCAGACCTGGGGAGCAGGACACAGTACAGGCGCTATGGCATCGGCGATCAAGCTGGAGCCGCGTTACTGGTTTAATGCTGAACTTGAAAGTCGCCGTGCGCTTGTGCCTGGGGCAATTGCGATCGTTATGACCATCATCGGTACTCTGCTCACCGCGTTGGTGGTAGCACGCGAGTGGGAGCGCGGAACGATGGAGGCTATTCTGTCGACCCCAGCTTCGGTGATGGAAATCCTGGTCGGCAAATTACTGCCCTATTTTGTGCTGGGGATGATCGCCACACTGGCGTCCACAGCACTTGCCGTGTTCGTATTCGATGTGCCCTTGCGGGGTTCGCTGGTGGCGCTGCTGACGCTGTCGGCAGTGTTCCTGATCCCTGCGCTCGGCCAGGGTTTGCTTATCTCATCGGTAACTAAAAACCAGTTCCTTGCCTCACAGATTGCGCTGTTCTCGGGTTTTTTACCGGCATTTCTGCTGTCGGGTTTTTTCTTTGAGATCGATGCCATGCCGTTGGCGATTCAGACTATCACGTACCTGATCCCGGCACGTTACTTTGTCTCTTCGCTGCAGACTGTATTTCTGGCAGGCGATGTTTGGGCTGTATTTCTTCCCGATCTGGCTGCGATGGCTGCGATTGGCGTGGTCTTCTTTGTGATTGCCAAGAGTAAGACGCGCAAGAACCTGGAGTCCTGAACGATGGCGCAAACTTTCAAAACATTCTCTGTCAGTCGTCTGCGTGCTCAGATCGTCAAGGAGCTGCTCAGTATTTTGCGCGATCCGCGCAGCCGTCTTATCGTGTTTGTCCCGCCCATGATGCAACTGCTGATCTTTGCATTTGCAGCAACGTTGGAGGTGCGCAACGCCAACATCGCCATTTACAACCAGGATGTAGGCTATTGGTCGCAGGAGATGGTGACACGTGTTGCCGCAGCCGACTTCGTGAATAAGGTGTATACAGTGCACAATCGTGATGAGTTACGCGGGTTGCTCGATCGGGGTAAGGTGATTGCCGTGCTCGATATGGGGCCGGATTTTTCACGCCATATCACGGCAGGTGGTAGTGGTACCTTGCAGGTCATCGTCGATGGCCGTCGCAGTAATGCCGGTCAGATCACGGTCGGTTATCTCAACGCCATCGCGGCTGATGTTAGTGCCGCTGCCAGGAAAGAGCCGCAGCGTGCATCTCCAGTTGTCGTCCGTCACTGGTTTAACCCCAACCTGATCTACCGCTGGTTTGTGGTGCCGGCCTTGGCGGGCATTTTGGTGTTCTTTAGTGCGCTGATGATCACTGCACTGTCGATTGCGCGCGAGCGTGAGCTGGGCACCTTCGACCAGCTATTAGTATCACCGACCACCACGCTGGAGATCATCGTCGCCAAGACCGTGCCGGCAGTCGCCATCGGCGCTATTCTGGGCTTGTTGATGATCGCCGCAGCGGCATTTATATTTAACATTCCGTTTCAGGGCTCATTCTGGTTGTTGCTGCCAAGTCTGCTGCTATTCATCTTGTCGGTGGTCGGCATTGGCCTGCTGGTGTCCTCCGTCTCTGCGACACAGCAGCAGGCGATCCTGGGCGCGTCCGCTATTAGTGTGCCCGCAGTGCTGATGTCTGGTTTTGCCACGCCGGTTGAAAATATGCCAATGGTATTGCAGTGGCTGGCACAGGCGATCCCGCTCACGCATTTCCTGATCATTGTCGAGGGCACCTTCCTCAAGGCGATGCCAGTTGCCGACATAATTGCCAACACCTGGCCGCTGGCCATAATCGCGTTTGTGACGCTGACGATGGCCACAGTATTTGTACGAGGTCGCCTGCAATGATCTCCTATTCCATACTCATATATATGACGGAGTTAACATGACTGGCACAACGATTATTCGGCTCTGCGTAGTACGAGCGCCGGTGGTCGCGCTAAGCGCATTTCTGCTTGGCGCTTGCGCCATAGGCCCTGACTACCGCGGACCGCCACAAGTTAATACCGGCAGTGGATGGACGCAGCCCGAGGAAACTGCACAGGCCGATATCGACCTGTCAAACTGGTGGACGTCACTGGGCGATCCTGTACTTGACCGGCTAGTTACTACTGCGCTCTCTGACAATCTTGAGCTGCGTCACGCACAGGCGCGAATTCTTGAGGCTCGTGCGCTACGCGACCGC
Source organism: Thiohalomonadaceae bacterium (assembly GCA_041678005.1). Taxonomy (GTDB): domain Bacteria; phylum Pseudomonadota; class Gammaproteobacteria; order Thiohalomonadales; family Thiohalomonadaceae; genus Sulfurivermis. The sequence goes on along the minus strand of JBAYOW010000003.1, from coordinate 83,782 downwards.
GCTACCGGTGCTTACGCACCATCCATTGATGTAGCTGGTAGCGTAACTCGGCATCGGCAAAGTGAAAACGGGCCACTGCCTATCGGCTCTATACCTGGAATGGATCGTGACCAGACGATCTATGAAGCTGGCTTTGACGCCGCATGGGAAATCGATCTGTTTGGCAGAACCCAACGCACTGTTGAAAGTGCTGAAGCTACTCTACAAGCCGTGCAGGCCGATGCTATTAATGCACGCATCAGTGTAGCTGCCGAAGTTGCGCGTAGTTACCTTACTCTACGTGGCGCACAACGCGAGCTGGCTGCGCGCGAAGCCTCGGTGGAAACTTTGAAGCAAACCCTCAATCTTGTACGCAAGCGCTTTGAAGCAGGAGACCTAGCTCAAGCTGATGTCGACACCGCGCAAGCGCGTCTGGCCGTCGCCGAGACTGCGCTGCCTGGTATCCGCGCACGCGCACGTGCTGCCGTGTTGGGCCTGGGAGTTTTACTGGGTGCTCCACCAGAAGAAGAGTTGACCCTGCTCGACACTGCCGCACAAGAAATTGTGTTGACCAATTTCCCGGTGGGTGAACGCGCTGATGTACTACGTCGGCGACCTGATGTGCATGCCGCAGAACGTCATCTGGCCGCTAGCAGCGCAGATATAGGTGTGGTGAGCGCAGAGCTGTTTCCGAAGCTTATGATCGGTGCCAATGGTGGCTTTCAGTCTTTAAGTTCAAGTGATTTATTCTCAGCCAGCAGTCAGACATTTGCTATCGCGCCGCTGATCTCCTGACGCGTGTTCGATGGAGGTCGCGTACGTGCAGAAATCCGCGCCAGCGAAGCACGACAACAGCAGGCTGCTCTTGCCTACGAGCAAGCGGTGCTGAGTGCCCTGGGTGATGCCGAGCGTGCACTGAGTAATTATCGTTTGGGCCTTGATGCGGTGCAGCGTCAACATGCCGCAGTAGAGGCTACGCGCCGCAGCTACGCTCACGCACAAATGCGGTTTACAGAAGGTGATATCGCGCTTACCGACCTGCTGAGCGAGGAACGCTTGTTGCGCGATGTCGAAGATATCTACGTTCGCACATATACTGCTACCGCTATTGATCTGATCGCATTGTACAAGGCGCTGGGCGGCGGTTGGGATGTGCGATCCTGAGACAGACTGCTTATGGCATCTGAATCCAAAAGAAATTCTGATGAATTCACACTGTCAACAGGCGATTATGCGGCGGTGCGACATGTACGAGATAAGGGTTTCATGTAAATGCCAAGCAAATGTTTTTGTAAAGCAGCAAAATGTTGACTGGTCATAGTTTGCACTAAATCTACCAGGTAGTGCTGGACAAGTTCTTGGTCAGACAGATCTCGCGGTGCTTTTTGCCCACTCAGATGCAGGCCGGCGGGCATGGGCGACTGGGTGGCGGGGGCGTGGCACGCAATCCGACGAGTGGTAAATGCTGCACTTGTCGCCGTCAATAGTGCGGGTTAATAGTTAAATCAGACTTACACGCCCGGCCTGCATTACATGGAACCTTTCTCCGGAGCCGGGTCAATGCTGAGATTGCGGTTAAGATCCTTCAGTGCCGTCCTCAACCCTTCTTCAATAACCGGGTGGTAGAACGGCATCTCTAGTATTTCGCTGACCGTCAGCTGCCGCTGTACTGAACAGGCGAGCAGGTGAGCAATGTGCTCGGCGGCCGGGCGCAAACATTTCTGCGCCCATCAACAGACCGCTGCCATGCTCACCATAGAGCCTCAGGAGCCCGCTATTTTTAGCGATTATGCGGCTGCGGCCCTTGTTTTCAAATGACACTTCACCCACCGTGAACCGGCCCTGGCAGCGCTTGTCTACCTGCTCGATCGTCAACCCTACTGTGGCTATTTGCGGATCGGTAAATACGATGGCAAGTGGCGTTTGCCTGAGGCCAGTGCGAACATCTGGATAAGATGCTGCATTATTGTCGGCAATTCGCCCCTCGTCTGCAGCTTCATGCAGTAGTGGCAAGCTGTTGTTAGCATCGCCTGCAATAAAAATATGGCTCTGGCCACAGCGCAGGGTGTGCGGATCAAATACCGGCACGCCTGTTTTGTCCAGTTCGATCTCTGCATTATGAATATCCAGGCTATCGACGTTAGAGCTGCGTCCTGTGGCGGCGAGCAGGTACTCAAAGATTTCTGTTTTCTCACCAGCGTTGCCATCAGTGAAAGTGACAGCTACACCATCACTCACCCGCTCAATCCGTTTTACATCACTATCCGGATCTAGCGGGAACTCTTCATTGAAACATCGCAGTGCGTACTCACGAATGCTGTTGTCCTGGATTGGCCCGACTGCACCGCCGATACCGAACATTCTTATCCGTACACCGAGGCGACTAAGGGCCTGCCCCAGTTCCAGGCCAATAACTCCAGGCCCAAAGACTACAATGGATTCAGGAAGGTCCTGCCAGGCAAAAACATCATCACTGACTATCAGTCGATCTTTCGCTGCTCGCAGAAAATCCGGAATATTGGGGCGGGAGCCGGTGGCGATGATAATACGCTGTGCTTGAATTTCAATTTCGTTGCCGACGACCAGCCGGTCAGGTGCGGCAAACCGCGCATGACCCTGGATACGATGAGATTCGGGGTATTTCTCAACAGAGCGGACAGTCGCAGCGACAAAACGATCGCGCTCTGAGCGCACCCGAGCCATCACCCGTTTTCCATCTACCGTGATGCCGCCAGGGGAAATTCCGAACAGTTCACCCAAGCTCATCTGATTGGCGTTATCGGCGGCCGCTATCAGCAACTTACTCGGCATGCAGCCAACTCTGGCGCAGCTGGTTCCGTACTGTCCCCCTTCAATCAGAACCACTTGGTCGCTTAGGGAAACGCTGAATAATTACCTGCGTTATCAGGGCGGTGTTAAAAAACGACTCAAAATGCTCATTTACTACGTGTAAACTGCGCTTTTTCGTCGTTTTTTGCCTAGCCCTGACTGCCTCGCCAACATTATTCAGCGCTTCCTTAGCTTCCGTACCTGCCGATAAGCCACCATTCCGGCAGTGCCTGCACCGATAATGGCAACGTCAACTGCTCACTTTTCCATACAACAGCTCTCAGTCGTGACTGTTCAGTTCTTATTTCTTGACCCATTTACCATTAACCTGGATGTACTGTCCTGGCGGTGTTTTTTCGACCGCTTTCTGGCCTGCCACTGTCTCTACCTGGGTAAGCGCAATGCCGTGTTTTTAAGATATCTCCTTGTAAGCCTCGCGCCGGGCATCATTTATTGCTTTCACAATCTCTTGAGCCTTCTGATCGGAGCTCACTGGAGCCAGATAGCCAGATGGCGTTTCACCGATCAGACCCTGACTCTTCGCGGATTCGAGGGCGTTTTTTGATTCATCAAGGCTCATGGCCATGGCTGGTAAGACCAGGCACAGCGCTAATATCATGGCACTGAATCGTGCGAATAATGTCATGGTCAACTCCTTAATAATTAGCTATGTATAAAACAACAATTCAATCAGAACAGGCCTTTTTCGCTGAACAGTTTATCCACATCCTTATCGACCTTTATGTAAATTTCATGCTGGATTTTTACGTTCAAATTAACGGTGATCGGCTCCTTCGGTGCAGCCACCTGAACGGTCGGGGTGCAAGCTAGCAGCAAGCCGCCCATAATCAGGCTGATGAACAGGGCGGACACGCGCCGGGAAAATCTTGAACCATATCGCGTCATTTCAGTGTGCTCCTTTGTTACCTTCTACTCTAACAGGTCGATCGACTTTTGCTCACGTTTTTGCAGTATTTTTTTAACTCTATCCGTAACAGTATCGCTCACTCTGCCACTTAACTGCAGGGTGGTAAGCAGCGCGGGAATATTCTCCTCCAGAGTGATATTCAGCACAACTTGCTGGCCGTCGCCGACTTCCGGGCTGCTACCTATAAGGCGCAGCTTCAGTATCAGCGTACCGTCCTGATCATAGTCGATACCACTATCAAGAACAGAGTAGTGAAAATTCTCCAGAGCCTGTGCGATTTGCTGCATGGATTCACTCTGGCTGGCAAGCGCCTTCAGCCGCTCGGCTGGTAGCTGCAACTGCCCGCCTGGTTTGAGCGCATCAATCCGCCCCCGTTCTACCCGTATTCCGCTAGCAGGATCGAACAGCAAAGGCACGGTGCCACTGAGAATACCAGTACCTGCCAGCCCCTCAGTAGGGTATATCTGCAAAAGTTGCGCAAGACTGAGCTGATTGATCTCGACGGGAATTTCTACAGGTGCCTGGGATAGATCCCAGCCGCCAGCGTGGATCCGCGCATCTCCACCAAGCGCACCGGAGCTGACCTGTTCCAGAGTTAACAGCCCGGCGGTCAGCTGCGCCAGTGGTGCCTGGTATCCACCCGCTACGAGTATTGGCCCTATGGGTAGTCCAGGGTTCACTTCCTCTACAGTAAGTTTTGCTGTTGTCACACTGATGCGGTCATTTTCAAGAAGGAATTCAGCGATACCATTCATCCTGCTCCAGGCTGTACGGTCGTATGTGCCGCTCCAATCGGCAAATACAAGCTTTCCAGTCAAGCGCATTGCGCCGTGTTGCGGTTGTTCATAAGCGGCATTGGCACTGACGTTGCCGCCAGATATTGTAAGTAGTGGCGGCCATGCTGTGAGCACGCGCGCCAGCGCATCGGCTTCATTTTCTCCACTCACCCGCATCTTGCCTTCGAGCCGCAAGAGACCCTGGTACGGGAAACTTAGATCGACATTCATTGCTGTTCCGCTTTTGGCCTTAAGCACACCAGAAAGATCCGTGTGAGCCAGATCACTGCTTAGCTTGCCATTGAACTGCCAGGACTGGACCAGTAGCTGTGGATGTTTGATTTGCTTTGCGCTCAGGCCGATTGTTCCGCTCACAGACAGCTGATCCAGCGTGCCCTGTTCCAGCTGGTAACGGGCTTCCAGGCCCGTATTGGATAAATCGGCACGGCGGCCTTTGAGCAGTGTCTCTTTTGTAGTTTCTGTCGTCGTGTCGGGAAGTGGCTCCAGCTGGTCGACTTCCAGTATCGTCGGTTCGTCGATTTTCAGCACCGCACGAGCAGCATTCAGTTGGCCGGTCAGCGTGATTTGCAATCTGGGCTTGCTCAGCATCCAGCCGGCCGCCTCCAGTTGGGGCACCGCTGCTGTTAATTGGGTTTTGCCTAGCTGCACGAGCCATGGTGCTTTGGTGGTGACTGCAAGATGTGAATGCAGTGCAATATTGGCTCCCCCACGGCTATTTAACTCCACGTTTAGCGGTAGCAAAGTTTGTTCAGCGCCAGCCATGCCAGGAGATGAATTGGCAGAAGAGAGCAATAGGTCCTGAGCAGGCCGGATTGATAGTACAAGAGTGTCTGGGCGCAGCTGCGGTGGCACTTTTGTGATCCAGCCCGCCGGGTGACTCAGTTCCATATCGACCTGCAGGGTTTCCGGCTGCCACTGGCCCCGATCAGCCTTGAGGGCAATTTCCACATTGCCACTAATTTCCCCCAGCCCGGGCGCGGGCCATGGCTGCGGTAATTGCGCATGGATGTTCACGCTACCTGTCGCGCCCGCCAGAAAAGTTTTGTCGTTCGCCCCCTGTAATTGCCAGTGCGCTGCTGCGGAGCCAGTATCTGGCTGTTCCGGCCACTGCTGTGTCGGAATGCTCTGCCAGCTTTGCAACCAGGCCAGCAGCCAGTCTGTCTGCGGTAAATCCGGCATCTCAACTGAACCACGCCAGGATACCAATCCATCTTTATGATGCTGGCTGTAATATGATTCCGCCGATAGATAGCGGGTACCATCGAGTGTCAATTCGGCGTTAAAGTTCAGCTCGTCAAGCCAGGAGCCATCAAGCTTTGCCAGCACGCCGAGTTGATGGCCTTCATGGTCAAGTTGCAGTTGGGCCTGTATGGGAAGTCGTTGGTTTGTGAGCGAAGGTGTAGCGGAGTTTACAGACGGTTCGATCGGCGAGCTGGTAATCGACAAAAACCCTGTCAAGGGGCATCGGCCTGTCTCACAAGGCAGGGTTGCGCGAAAGCTCTGAATGACAATTTTCGCAGGCAGCCAGACAGGCAATTCAGGTGGCCACTGATTCGGTTGTGACGGCGCAGATTCTGGCTGCTCATCGGTTTTTGTGTGCCAGTCCAGCTCCACGTATTCGGCTGTCAGTGCCGTTAATCGTGGCTGCCATCCTGCTCCCCATCCACGCCAGCGCCAAGCAAGTTCCAGCTCCCTGGCCTGCAAGGCAACATCTCCCGCTGGCTGTGACTGGGTGAGCGTTAGCTGGCGCACTGATACCCCACTGAAAGACAAATCCAGTCCCGTCCATTCCAGCGTTTCAATCCCGTTCTGTTGCAGTGTTGCCTTCCAGAGATGGCGAGCCGCCAGCACGCTCAACAGTACGGCGAGCACCAGAACAGCTAATAGCCCCCATCCGAGTGGCTTCCAGGCAATACGCATTACTTGCTATCTCCTGAACCTTTAGCAATTTTTTGTACAGCGGCGCCCTGTATTTGCGGCTATCGCTGTAACGATTACAGTATCTGCTTTCGCAGCACTGGACTACCCTTTGAGTTTAGCAGGCAAACAAAGCGAAGTCGTTCCAGGGGCTAAAACAAGTTCCAATGATGCTAAAGATGTTGTTTTAAAATAAAGGCGTGCAACCGAGCCGGTGGGATGATTTCTGACGACTTTTATATTGGTGTTCGCAGCCCGTATTCCGCTCGATCATGATTACGGTTTACTCCTGCAATTTCCAACTGTGGTTTTCAGGATCAAGTCTGGTGACTGTTTTCTGCTTGCTGCTTTTTTAATAATTCCCCAAATGCTTCAGCCGGTACTGGCTTTGAGAACAGATACCCTTGTGCGTAGTCGCAACCTGCCTCAGTCAGTAGTATGCGCTGTGCCTCCGTTTCCACCCCTTCTGCGATCACCTTCAGGCCCAGCTTGTGCGCCATGACGATGATTGCCTCGGATAATGCCATGTCGTTTGGGTCAGTCTCCAGATCGCGCACGAATGACTGGTCAATCTTCAGGTAGTCGATATCGAATTTTTTAAGGTATGACAGCGCTGAATAGCCAGTGCCGAAATCGTCGATCGCCGCCTGGATGCCAGCGTCGCTAAATTCGAGCAGTTTGTCGGTGATACCGGAATCGGCATCCAGCAGTAAGCTCTCGGTAATTTCGATGGCCACGCTGTGACCTGGTAGCCCCAGTTCCTGCAAATAACTGAACCAGGTCTTGTATGAATTATCGATGTCATTGCCGAGTTGGACAGGTGACACATTAACGCTGATCTGGAGCTCGGGGTTATAAAGAGTTCTCCACTGTTTAAGCTGGCGCGTTGCTTCCCTGAAGACCCAGTTGCCGATGCCAATAATTAATCCGGTTTCTTCAGCCAGCGGAATAAATTCAGCCGGGCTGACCATGCCGCGCTTCGGATGCTGCCAGCGGATCAGGGCTTCCGCTTTGATGATGCGGCCTGTCGCCAGATCCATGATGGGTTGGTAATAGATCAGAAACTGGCCAGCCGTCAGCGCGCCGCGCAGCTCGCTGGTCAGGCGTAACCTTTTTTGCGCCGCCTCCTGCATGGAGGGCATAAAATAACTGAAGCGATTGTTGCCCTCGTTCTTGGCGGCATACATCGCCTGGTCGGCGTTTCTAAGCAGGCCTTCAACCTCAGTGGCATCGTTGGGATAAAGAGTGATGCCGATGCTGGCAGATACGTAGAGTGTTTCATCACCCAGTTTGAACGGGTCGGCTAGGCTTTGCAGGATATTTTCGGCAATCAACTCAACGCTGTCAGTATTATCAAGCTCCGCCAGGATCACGGCGAATTCGTCACCACCGAGGCGCGCCACAGTATCTGTCACGCACACACAATCGCTGATGCGACGTGCCGTTTCCTGCAGCAGGATGTCGCCCATGCTGTGCCCGAGCGAGTCGTTGACTTCCTTGAACTTGTCGAGATCGATGAACAGCAATGCGGTTTTAAGGTTGGCACGGTACGATTTCTTGAGCTCCTGCGCCAGCCGGTCGTGAAACATATGGCGGTTGGGCAGGCCGGTCAGGGTATCGAAATTGGCATGTTTCCAGATCAGTTCCTCAGATTGCTTTTGTTTGGTGAGGTCGCGGATAAAGCCGTTGAACTCATACTTGCCCGCCGCTTCAATTGCTGTGACAGCCACTTCAATCGGGAACTCGTGGCCATCTCGGTGCAGCCCCAGTAGCTCCACGCGTGAATTTAATATGGCTCCCTTGCCAGAGGCCATGAAACGCTCCATACCACGAAGGTGTGCTTCACAATGTTGTGGTGGGATGCATGTTTTGTGCAGCGCCCGCCCGATTGCCTCCTCACGGCTCCAGCCGAAAATCCTTTCCGCCTGGCTGTTCCAGCCGGTGATAATCCCTTCGGTGTTTACCTGCACCACGGCATCCATCGCAGTTTCAATAGTCGCGCGCAGGCGCGCTTCATCTTCGCGGCGCGCCTCAAGCATGGCAATGAACCCGTCGGCCATTTTATTGAAGCTGTCGCCCACCCAGCTGAGCTCGTCGCGCGTGCCGAGTTTGATGCGCGTGTTCAGGTCACCATCGGCAAAGGCGTGGGCGGAACGCGTGATCGACCGGATGTCGCCAATGATCGCGTAATAGATGCTGGCCGACAGATAAACCACCAGTAAAAACGCCAGCAAGGCGATACCGGTGCTTTTGTACAAGGTGTTTTTTGCGAGGTTGATGCGCGCCTGGATGAGGGACTCGGTGGTCGTCAGCAGGGTGTCATACATCAGCGCATAACTCCTGTCTATTTCTGCCGTGGCGATGTCCAGGAATTCGTCAAGTGGTGTGGCGAAATGGCCAGTGAGGATATCCGATGCCACCAGACCTGTGACCTGTTGTGAAGAGCTGGCGATATCACTGGATATCGATGTGAGTAACTTATACATCGTTGGGTTATAACGGATGGCTTTATCGAGGTTGATGTCGAGTAGCCTGAGCGCATCATCGAGCTCGGCAGTCATGATCTTGAATTCAGCCTTTTGTATCTCGTTAATGTGTTTGCTGGCGAGGATGCCGGTGCCGTATGCGCGAATTTGCCCAAGGTGTTCGAGCGTGTGCGGTAATTTTTTGGTGGCAGTGTTGATTAGGTAAAACGTGGTGAGCTCCGGGTCCAGCGTCAGATTGTATTCGTCGGCGACAAACACCTCGAATAGCTGGAGCTGCTCGATCAGGTGAGTGTGCGCGGCAAAATTTTCGGCCATAGTTAAATGCAGGCCCGCTTTGCGCAATTGCTCCCAGTTTGAACTTATAAGCTGAAAATCTTCAGTAGAGGTCAGGCTGGCAGGCAGTACTTGTTCCATAGCATTAAACGTGGCCACTACTTCCTTTTCCAGGGTGGCTAGCCTGTCACGCATGCTATCACCACCGCCAAGTAGCGCGGCTGAAATTCCACGGTGCAACTGAATGACTTGCACAGACCTGGAGATCGGCTTGAACAGTGCGAGTCCTTCCAGCTGTTGTTGCGAGGGACGGATGACCCGATCAAGGCTGACGAACAGGCTGTATACCACCACAGCAATTGCAATCATGGACAACAGCCACAGCAGGGTGAATTTTTTGGTGTAGCCCAGGCGTTTCAGCAGGGCGATGGCGGGGGAGAAGACTTTCTGCATTTATTGTTCCTGCCGTTGTTCATGCACGCCCATTATTCCGGGAGATAGACAGCCTTGTCGCGGGTAAGATTTGGTGCTTCAGCCTTGTATGTTGAGTAAGCCTAATAAATTAATGGAAATATAAAACTAGCGCATACCAGCATGATGTTGCAAGCCCAACCAAATGTTTGTTTGTAGGTGCATATGGTGCATATGTGGTTTCCTCGGCGCACGTGCCTGCTGTATACGGCTTGTCAAGTTGAGCTATCTCAGTAATGTAAGGGCGCAATAACCAGCGGGCACTGCGCCGAATGCAGATGCTGTTACCGGTGCAAAGATATATGCAATGCATGGGTCGTATGCGCGAAGATGAAAAAGCCCCTCTCCCCCAGCCCCTCTCCCGCAAGCGGGAGAGGGGAGAAGTTACGTTCTACCCTGATTCACCATTCCCGCGCAAGCGAGAGAGGGGAGCTTTGTGCGGCGTCTGTATCATGGTAGGGCGCAATAACCATCGGGCACTGCGCCGAATGCAGATGCTGTTACCGGTGCAAAGATATATGCAATGCATGGGTCGTATGCGCGAAGATGAAAAAGCCCCTCTCCCCAGCCCCTCTCCCGCAAGCGGGAGAGGGGAGAAGTTACGTTCTACCCTGATCCGTCATTCTTAGCTCACAAGTGGGATAGGGGAGCTTAGAAGGAATCGGTGAAGACCGGCCATTTTATTTCGTGATTTTGGCTTATGTGGAATCCCCTTGCCTATTCATGAGCCAGGCGGCAGACTTTCAGCATGAAGTTCTCTTGCTTGAGAGCTGTCATTCATTGTCGATAAGGCGGAGTTCATGTCAGTTAAGAACGACCTTGCTTCTGGCCAGATAGTCAAGATTCGTGGTGGCGTGGTTGATGTTCGATTCGCCGGTCAAGCACCGCAAGTTCATGACTTGGTTTTTGCTGGTGACCTGTCGATGGAAGTTGCCTCTTTACTTGATCAAAACATAGTGCGCTGTGTGGCGCTTGCCAATGTGCGTGGCCTGGGTTTGGGTATGCCTGTCACCGCCACTGGCGGGCCTATTCAGATCCCCGTTGGTGATGATGTGTTGGGGCGTATGTTGAATATGTTCGGCGCGCCGCTGGATGGCAAGCCCGCGCCCGTCGCTGCTGCTATGCGCTCTATCCATCAAGCTCCACCGGCACTTGATGATCGCACGATTCATGGTGAGGTTTTGGAGACTGGCATCAAGGCGATTGATTTGCTTTCGCCGATAGAACGTGGCGGCAAGACTGGTCTTTTTGGCGGTGCTGGAGTAGGCAAGACGGTGTTGATTACCGAGCTTATTAATAACACTGTGCAGCATTACCAGGGCGTCAGTCTTTTTTGTGGCATAGGTGAGCGTTCGCGCGAAGCAGAAGAGCTGTACCGTGAAATGGACATGGCGGGTGTGCGCGACAAAACGGTGATGCTTTTTGGGCAGATGAATGAAGCGCCTGGTGTGCGTTTTTTGGTAGGTAAAGCTGCGCTGACCATGGCGGAATATTTTCGCGATATAAAAGAGCAGGATGTTTTGCTGTTGATAGATAATATTTTTCGTTATGTGCAGGCTGGTTCAGAGTTATCTGGTTTGTTGGGTCGCATGCCTTCGCGCGTGGGTTATCAACCGACGCTGGCAACCGAGCTGGCCTCATTGCAGGAACGTATTACCTCTACGAGCAAGGCTGCCATTACTTCCATTCAGGCGGTGTATGTGCCGGCTGATGATTTTACCGATCCTGCCGCAGCACATATTTTTTCGCATCTTTCGGCTTCTGTTGTGCTATCGCGCAAGCGTGCCAGTGAAGGTCTTTATCCAGCGGTAGATCCTCTGGCCTCGTCGTCACTAATGTTGTCTCCGGCAGTCGTTGGTCAGCGCCATTATGATATTGCCCGTGCCGTCCGGCGCACATTGGCTGAATATGAAGAGCTGCGCGATATTATCGCCATGTTGGGGATGGAGGAGTTGTCTGCTGCGGATCGAGCAGTGGTTGCCAGGGCACGTCGTCTAGAGCGATTTTTGACTCAACCATTTTTTACCACCGGTTCGTTTACTGGCATGGCAGGTAAACGGGTAAGCCTTGCGGAAACTCTGACAGGCTGTGAAAGCATCCTGAGTCTAACTGAATTCAAGGACAACGAAACTGACTATTATATGATTGGTGCGCTCAGTGATTTGGAACAAAAGCCATGAGTTTTGCCAAGGTTATGCAGGTCGCTCTGCGTCTGCCTACGCGTACGCTTTTTTCTGGCGAGGTGATAAAGCTATATGCCGTGGCAGAAAATGGTGCCTTTGCCATGCTGCCCAATCATATCGACTTTGTTAGCGCATTAGTGCCATCGGTCATGGTGTTGACCAATCAGCAACAGGAGGAAATGTTTTTTGCCATCGATGAAGGTCTGTTGGTGAAAACCGGCCATCAGGTTGAAGTAGCGGTTTGGCGTGGCCTACAGGGCGAAGATCTGGACGCGCTCAACAAGATTATTCAAAGCACTTTTCTTGCCGTGGATGAAGATGAGCGTGTGGCGCGAACTGCTCTTTCGCAATTGGAAGCTGGTCTGGTACGTCGCTTTGGCGATCTGAGGAAACCCTTGTTATGAAAAATATCATGAACCAAGAATCATGAAGAAAAAACAGGATACCTCTGCCGATAGCATGCAGCGCAGTGTTGAGCGGATGAAAAAGGCGCGGGCCACTCGTGGTGCCAGCCCGTTACGCGGCTTTGGTACCTTTGGCATCATCGGCTGGTCTGTTGCAGTGCCTACCGTGGCGGGCGCTTTATTAGGCCTCTGGCTGGAGCGGGTGGCACCGCAAACTTTTTCCTGGCCACTGGCCTTGATGTTAGCTGGCATGGTGGTTGGTATTATCATTGCCTGGAGCTGGATTGAAAAGGAAGGGCGCGTTGACCAGTCCTGATTGGCCAATGTTAGCATCGGGTTTTCTGCTTGGTTTGCTGGTAAGTGGGGTGTTTTTTGCTGGTCTTGACTGGGGGATAAAACTGGCGCTCAAATCCAGCCAGCCCAATGCGAGATTATTGTTGAGTTTTGTTTTACGCCTTGCTCTTTTATTGGGAGTAGGCTTTTTGTTGGCAAGCATGACCAGTAACCTTTGGTCGATTTTAGGTTATGCCATGGCATTTTTCGTTGTGCGTTTTATTGCGCTGCGCCGTGCAGTAGTTTCAGGAGTAAGGTAATGCAGTTTTCACCTGATGATACAGTGGTCTTCACTTTGGCAGGTTGGTCGATCAATTCCACCTTGGTGAATACCTGGCTGGTAATGGCTTTGCTGGTGCTGATTTCCTGGCTGGTTACACGCAATTTGCGACCGGATGTTCCGCCTAATCGCTGGCGCACGACATTAGAGGTGATCGTCAAGGCTATCCAGAATCAAATAGAGGAAATCAGTCTTGAATCTGCAAGATATGTGCTTTATTTTGCCGGGACTTTGTTTTTGTTCATTGCCGTGTCTAACTTGCTGGGTGTTGTGCCTGGTTTTACTCCGCCTACCGCTTCGCTATCCACTACCGTGGCGCTTGCCTTATCTGTGTTGGTAGCGGTGCCTTTATTTGGTATCGCCAATAGTGGTGTAAAAAATTATCTGAGAACATTTATCGAGCCATCTGCCGTGATGCTGCCATTCAATATTATCGGTGAATTTTCTCGTGGCATCTCACTGGCGGTGCGTCTTTATGGCAACGTCATGAGTGGCGCGGTAATCGCTGCTATTTTGCTTAGCATAGCGCCTTTCTTTTTTCCTGTACTCATGGATATGCTGGGTTTGCTGACCGGCCTGATCCAGGCTTATATCTTTGCTATTTTGGCAACGGTGTATATTTCATCTGCCACTAACAATCAGGACTGACCATGACTGACTTTACTTTGATAGCCATCGCTACAGTTTCTATTTTTACTGCCGGCATTACAGTTGCCATAGGCTCAATCGGCCCGGCCTTGGGTGAAGGGCGCGCGGCTGCCTCTGCTATTGCAGCAATAGCTCAACAACCAGACGCTGCGCCGACACTGACGCGCACACTTTTTGTCAGTATGGCAATGATTGAATCTACTGCCATCTATTGCTTTGTGGTGGCGATGATCTTGATCTTTGCCAATCCCTTCTGGGAAGCTGTACTAGCCAGTGCGGGAAGCTGATGATTTTTTACCATCGGGGATCAGTCTATGTCCATTGATTGGATAACTGTTGCTGCCCAGATCGCCAATTTCCTGCTTTTGGTTTGGCTGCTGAAACGTTTTCTTTACCGCCCCATTCTTGACGGTATAGATGCCAGAGAAAAGGAAATTGCCGAGCGGATGGCAGAGGCTGGCATAGCCAAACAACAGGCTAAAAAAGCAGAAGCAGAGTTCCGTCAACAGCAAGCAGAGCTCCTGGATAGTCGGCAGAACCTGGTAGATGAGGCATTGAAGGCTACCGCGGCCGAGCGACAGCAAGTACTGACAGCAGCGCGTAGCAAACTGGAACAGGAACAGCAAGACTGGCAGAATCATCTGGCCAATGAGCGTAAAAAATTCATTGGAAAATTACACCTGGCTGCTAGTCAGACATTGTTAGAACTAACGCGCAAGGCTCTGCATGATTTGGCTGATGCTGAGCTGGAAGAAAGCTTGGTGCGTCATGTCAGTCAGCGACTGACGCCGTTGGTCGAGGAATTGGCTGAAGCCTCCGGCGACAGTACTACGGCGCTGGCTACCACGCGCGAGCCTTTGCCTGAGGCAGCCCAAGCCAGGCTACGAACAGATCTCAAGCAATTGCTGCCAAACCTGGAGCTGAATTTTGCTATCGAAGCTGAGCAGGCGCCAGGTTTGATCCTGCGGGTAGGTGGTGCACAGGTGGAATGGACTGTCGACAGCTATATAGATGAGCTGGATAACTTGTTGAATGAGCGCCATGAGTTATCCTACTGATACCACTCAAGAATTTGATGACTGGCTGGCTGATCTTTTGGCCACACCTGCGCCAGCTCCACAACTGACCGAGATAGGCAAGGTGGCGCAAGTTGGTGATGGTATCGCCATTGTTACCGGACTTGCCCGCGCCCTGGCCGATGAGCTGTTGATCTTTGAATCAGGCGTAGAAGGCGTGGTGCTGGATCTGGCGCCTGATGAGTTGGGTGTTATCTTGCTTGGGCCTACAGAAAAGATCATACCGGGCGAATCTGTATATCGCACCGGCCAGGTGGTCAGCGCGCCGGTTGGCCCGGCTTTGTTGGGGCGAGTAGTCGATGCAAGAGGTCGTCCTATGGATGGTTTGGGCGGCATAGCTGCCACCGCCAGACATCCAGTTGAGGCAGAAGCGCTTGGTATCCTGAGCCGTTCAGCCGTGTCTCGTCCGTTGGCGACTGGCATAAAGGCTATCGACGCAGTCATCCCTGTTGGCTTGGGACAGCGTGAGCTAATTATTGGTGATCGCCAGACAGGTAAAACCTCGCTGGCAGTAGATACCATACTCAATCAAGCCAGCACAGAAGTTGTGTGTATTTATTGCGCGGTAGGTCAGCGCGGCGATGCGGTGGTCAGAGTGATCAAGTCGATTGAGCAAGGTGGCATGCTGGCGCGTAGCATCATCATGTCAGTGGGTGATGAAGAAGCCCCTGGGCTTGCTTATCTTGCGCCTTATTCTGCGATGACCATGGCAGAATATTTTTCTAAAATCGGCCAGGATGTGCTGATTATTTTCGATGATATGACACGCCATGCGCGTGCTTATCGTGAGTTATCCTTGCTTTTGCGCCGTCCGCCTGGTCGTGAAGCATTTCCGGGTGATATTTTCTATTTGCATGCTCGCTTGCTGGAGCGTGCCGGGCAATTCACGCAGGCAGCGGGTGGCGGTTCGATTACTGCCTTGCCGGTGGTAGAAACCCAGGCTGAAAACCTTTCTGCTTATATTCCAACAAATTTAATTTCGATCACCGACGGACAGATCTATCTTTCCCCCCGTCTGGTGCGCAAAAATCAATTTCCAGCGGTTGATTTGGGTTTGTCTGTATCACGTGTTGGTGGCAAGGCACAAGGCAAGGCATTGCGTAGTGTTGCCGGTAATCTGCGCGTCACTTTGTCGCAGTTCGAGGAACTGGAAGACTTTGCCCGCTTTGGCACACGTCTGGACGCAGCCACCAAGTCTAGATTGACTCGTGGTGCTGCGGTTAGAAATTCTCTCCGTCAGGCAGAACGTGATCCCATGCCGACAGTGGAGCAGCTGGCAGTGATTATTGCTGCCATGGAAGGTTTGTTTGATGATATCAGCGAGCAACAAACCCCTGCGGCAATGCATCTAGTACGTAAGGCGGCGCAACAACAGTTACAAGATCTCAGCCGACAAATCATGGCTAACGAGGCCTTGCAAACAGAAGACTACCAGCTGATTACTACCACTGCGCGTAATGCTTTATTGGCCAGTTAGCACTGTTTATTTAGCCAGGACATGAGAAAAAATCTGATTTTATTGAGATCACAATGAGTCATTGCTATCTGCATGAAAAACAAAAACTCTGTTTTTTTAATAGCATGGCGCTGTCTCGGCCATCTAACCATCATCCGCGCTCCCTAATAAAATATGTGGGCTTGCTGTGACGCAAACGCTTGAGTTTCTCAGTCGACAAAAAGATACGTTCAGCAGCATTCGTGGGCTGGTGCACACGATGAAAATTCTGGCCGCCATCAACGCCACACCATATGAGCAGGCGGCACAATCGATTCAGGCATATCATCAAGTTGTTCTGCAAGGCTTTGCCGCCTTCGCCAAGCGCAGCGGCCAGCTAAAACTGGAAGGTCTGACGGGCAAACGGAAATTGATGCTGGTATATGGTTCGGATCATGGCCTATGCGGCAGCTACAATGAAAACCTTGCGCAGATGGTAAAGGATTATTGTCAATCGACAAGCGGCCATGACTGGAGTTTTTTGTGTGTTGGTGCACGTATGCAAGCTGCTTTGGCTGATTTGGGCTTGATTGTTGACCAGGTATTGTTGCCACCAGCTTCAGCTGAAGGTATTGGCCGTTTGGCAGCTGATTTGGTTAAGCAGATTGAGGCATTTGGCCATGGCCAACAATTGGCTCTCAATGTGGTTGCGCTTGCCTTTACCGAGCGTGCTGAGCAAGGTCTAAACACAGCTGTTATACGCAATCTGTTGCCATTGGATACACAGTTGCTGGACAGCAAAAAAACCTGGGATTCTCGTTCCTTGCCTGACTACAGTATGGCACCAGAGACCCTTTTGGCATCACTGATACGAAACCACATTTATGCCAGTGTGTTTAGTGCGGCGGCCGAAGCCATGGTGACAGAAAATGCGGCACGTCTGGCCTTGATGCAACAGGCCGAGAAATCTGTAGATGAGCGGCTGGAGGTGGTGGAAACCGACTTAAGATATGTACGCCAAACTGAAATCACAAATGAAATTATGGATATAATTGTTGGATATTTATAAATGAAGCCACCCTCTAACGTTTATTGGATAGAGGCAGGGGAGAGGGGCTTTTCATCTTCGCTCATGCGGTCTGCCTAATAACCATTGACACAGTTTTTGCATTGCATATTTATTTACACCCTACATCGGTAACAGCATCTGCATCCGGCGCAATGCCAGATGGTTATTGCGCCCTACAGTACTGGATTTCCGCCTGCGCGGGGATGACGGATCAGAGTAGAACGTAACTTCTCCCCTCTCCCGCTTGCGGGAGAGGGGCAGGGGGAGAGGGTAGATGTGCGCCACATTTGGCGCAATGCCGGTGGTTATTGCGCCCTACGGTCTGTTGGTCGTTGCTTGATTTATACGCCTTATTCCTCGGCACACCCTATGTTTGCCGCTATTTTATGGGTTCTGGCCTGCGCCGGGATGATGATTTCAGGCTTTTTAATGGCTTCCCTGACCCTGCTCTTTATAGGCATTGCGTAGCAAGGTGACAATTAGCATAATCGAGAGCATGAATAAGCCAAATATTCCACTACACGAGTTACGCGCCCACGCTCTTTTCATGGGTTTGAGTGATGACTCTTTGATGACCATCATAGATGGCGTGCAGTTGGTGCAACTGGCGGAGTGTGAACATCTATTTACCCAGGAGCAGCCAGCGGATCGCTTTTTCATGTTGCGGCGTGGCCAGGTCAAGCTATATCGCCTTTCTCCGACAGGCCATGAGAAGGTGATCGAAATCGTGCGTCCTGGACAGTGTTTTGCCGAGGCGGTGATGTTCATGGATGTACAGTGTTATCCAGTCAGCGCCCAGGCGTTGGTGGCGTGTGAGCTTTATGCCATTGATAATCTGGATTTCCTCAATGTGCTGCGCGGTTCGGTTGATACATCTTTCCGCGTCATGGCTAATATGAGCGTGCGTCTGCACCAGCTATTGAATGAAATTGATGCCTTGACCTTGCAAAATGCCACGCTGCGGCTGGTTAATTATCTGCTCGGTCAGGTGCCGGCGGATGCCGAACTGGAGGCCGACGTTTCCTTGCCAGCGGCAAAAAATATTATTGCTTCACGGTTATCGGTACAGCCTGAAACTCTATCTCGCATCCTGCACTCCTTGAGCAATCAGGGGCTGATTACCGTGAAGGGAGCAAACGTGCAGATCCATGATGTGAAAAAATTGCGCGCGCATTGCGAATAGACTATGCAGCTCAGTGGCTGGTGCCACGTCCATATGTGGTTTTGTTGTATACATTGTATTTGCCGGATGGTTTTTTCATAGGCAGTCGTTTTATTTCTTTTAGCGTGTTGGCATCGTAGATCACCAGTGCGCCATCCATATCCCAGATACTGACCAGTGCATAACGCCCATCGTTGGTGAATTCAACATGAGCAGATGTCTTGCCTGGTTCTGGCCGCAGATTTTGCACGATCTCCAGAGTACTTTTATCGATTACATGCATGACATCCTTGTTCGGACCGAAGAAGACATCGACCCAGGCATAGGGTGAGCCTTCATGACTGCGCATAAAAAAACCAGGGCCAAGCGTGTCTACTCGCTTTATGGTCTGCCAGGTTTTTGTGTCGATGAAGCTGACGGCATTTTCCTTTAGATTGGGTGTGGCCAGTACTTCTGTGTCCTTGTATTTAAATGTTATGCCAGAGCCTAGATGTGGCATGCCAGGCAGTTCCAGATTTGCAATCTTGCGGCCTATATAGAGGTCGATTACCTGGCCACCGCCATCACGCGATGCTGCAATCAGATGTTCGTATTCGTGATCGAAAAAGAAATCATCCAGATAACCTTCGGTCGCTAAGCGGCGCAAGGGAAATTGTTGCACCTGCTCATCTGATTGTTCTTTGTGAAAGTCATGCACCATAGCGCCAAAGCCAGGCGGTGGTTGATCTGCGTAGTTTATTTCCCAGACCTCTGGCGTGTCTTTCAGGCTGGCAATGAAGCTCTGGCGTGGTGGGGCGGTGTAGACTGCGCTGACGCGGGAGCTGGTGCCATCCTTGCCCACGGTTTCCCAGAGCCTGATGGGTTGCAGGCTATCGGCATCAAGCAATACCAGGCTGTGTGGCAGATAATTCGCCACCATCACATAGCGGCCGTCGGCGGAAACCGCCAGATTGCGTGCATTGATCCCGGCGCGTACTTCGCTGATAAGTTTGAGATTGTAAAGATCATATTTACTCACCCAGCCATCACGTGAGCAGAGATAGACGAAACGGCCATCGGGTGAATATTTTGGTCCGCCGTGCAAAGCATAGCGTGTGGGGAAGCGATGGACAGGTTCAAAATTGTCGCCATCAAGCAGGGTGATGTGATGATCGCCCAACTCCACAACCAAAAAAAGATTCTGCATCCCGGCCTTGTAAACGGGCGTGTTGGGCAGATCATTTGCGTTGTTATGTTGCAGCTGGCTGGAGGTGATTTCATCGATGCCCCAGCGCGGTTCAGATTCCGGCTCGGTGTAGATGAATTCAGCCAATGCATTGATATCCTGTTCGGCAAGAACTTTGCCAAAGCCTTCCATTTGCGTAGCAGGACGACCATGTGCAATGACGTCCATCGCTTCAGCTTTGCGCAAGCGACTTAAATTTTGTGGCAGCAGGGCAGGGCCTATGCCGCCAAGTCGCTCGTCGCCGTGGCATTGCACACAGTGCTTGCTGTAAAGCGCTGCAACATTAACCGCCTGTACATGCGTGCTGAGACCCGACAATAAAAGAACAAGAAAGAATGCCCTGCTCATGATCCCATCCGTAGCTGTGGTGAATTCATCATTGGCAGAACTTCTTCATCTTTGAGGTAGCAGCCAGGATCTTCCGCCCAGGGATTGCCGCTGATTTGTTGTGCGCGCACACGGGTGTTGCCATTACAGATAGCCAGATACATACACTCAGCACAGCGTCCTTCGACTGGACGTGGTTGTTGCTTGAGACCAGCCATCAAGGGATCCGAGGTGTCCTGCCAGATTTGCGAGAAGGGGCGTTCACGCACATTACCCAGCGTGTGATGCCACCACATGGTGTCTGGATGCACATTGCCCAGGTTGTCGATGTTGGCGATGTTCAGGCCTGATGAGTTGCCGCCCCATAGGCGCAATCTTTCCTCTATCTCCTGGGCACGGTCGGGAAAATTTTCCTGCACCCATAGCAGAAAATAAACACCATCGGCATCGTTGTTGCCGGTGACATATTCTCGGCGTATACCACGGCGCTGTTCTGCCAGGCTGCGCTCAAAGAGCAGGTTCATCGCCTCGCGGGTCACGCGATGATAGACATCATCACGACGATTGCGGTTGCCACGCCCAGCGTAGTTGAGATGGGAGAGATAGAATTTGTCGACCTGTTCCTCATCCATTAATTGTAAAAGCTGTAGCAATTCGGCAGCGTTATCCTGGGTCAGGGTAAATCGCAGGCCGACTTTGATGCCATGTTGACGGCAAAGGCGTATGGCTTTCAGTGAACGGGCAAAGGCACCATCCAGACGGCGAAAATGATCATGTGTAGTTTCCATGCCATCGAGGCTGATGCCAACATAGTTATAGCCAATTGCGGCAATTTCCTTGATGTTTTGCTCGTCAATAAGGGTGCCATTGGTGGACAGGCCGACATAAAAACCCATCTCCTTGGTGCGTTGTGAGATTGGATAAATATCTGGATGCAGCAGCGGTTCTCCACCGGAGAGGATCAGCACTGGCACCTTGAAATTTTTTAGATCCTCCAGTACGCCAAAGATTTCAGCTGTGTTCAGTTCACCAGAAAAATCCTTGTCGGCCGAGGTGGCGTAGCAATGTTTGCAGGTAAGGTTGCAGCGACGGATCAGATTCCAGATAACGACCGGCCCGGCTGGTTTGCGTGTCGGCAGGACAGGGGAGGGGTTTAATAGATGTTCCATGTATTGTGAGAGACGAAACATGATTCAACCTTTGTTGTTTGTTAAGCGCAGGCCAGTTTTTTTCAGGATGCGCGTGCTGTAGAGCACATCATATGCACGCACTTCATCACCTAATAGCTGGAGGATTTCTGCTACCTGCGCATCGGTCTCGGCACGACTGCGGCCATGTACCATGGCAAACAAATTATATGGCCAGTCAGGCAGGTAGCGCGGGCGGCGATAACAATGACTGACAAAAGGTAGCGTACCCAGTTTAGGGCCTAGTATATGAATGCGTTCATCAGGTACATCCCAGACACTCATGCCGTTGTGGGTGTAGCCGAGGGTATAGTGATTTGGAACCAGGCCGATACGGCGGATGATGCCACGCTCTTGTATGGCTTGCAGGCGTTGCATGACCTCGCTTGCGCTGATATCGAGTTTTTCCGCCAGGTATTTATAAGGATCGGGCGTTAGCGGCAAGCCAGCTTGACTTGCAATGATCAGGGCATGATCGATGTTGTCGATGTCGGCCATGCTTGCAGCGCTAGTCATACAATAAACCTCAGCTTGAGATAATATTCTTCCAGTTTGGGCATGTTGTAGACTGGATAGCCAGTCTTGCGTTCAATACTTTGCAGGGCATCCTGCAGCTGTTGCTCTGTCGCCGTGGCCAGTACAAACCACATATTGAATTCATGTTCACGCTGGTAATTATGCGCTACCTCGCTATGTGCATTGACCTGTTCTGCCACAGTATCAAAATCTTTTTCAGCTATGCGCATGGCCACCAGACTGATTGCACCACCTAGGCGTTCGGCATGAAACAATGGCCCGAAACGGGTCATGATTTTTTTTTCTTGCATAGTCTTAAGACGTTGCAACAAATCATCTTCTGTAATGCCTAGCTGTGTAGCCACCACGGCAAATGGATATGCGCAAATGGGGAACCCATCCTGCAGGGTATTGATGATGGCCCTGTCTATTTCATCCACTGGTCTTGGCTCTCTTGCTTGCCGGTCAGATAGATTGCGCCGCGTTGTTTGAAACGCTGTTTGCTGAAAAGCACTTCATGTGGCACAGCGTCAAGGCCGCATTGCTGCACAAGCTCATGGACATGACTTAGGACGGTCGCACGATCCTGGCCGTGGATCATGCAAAAAAGATTGTAGCGCCAATTGGGCAAACGGCGCGGACGGCGGTAGCACAGTGTGACAAAGTCAAGTTGGCTGATGCGTTGGCCAATTTCACTGACCTTGGCATCATCGATATCCCACACAACCATGGCGTTGGCGCGGTAGCCAAGTTCACGATGGCGCACCACTACACCAAGTCGCTTGATGGTGCCAGCATCGAGCATGGTTTTGAGCCGCTCGATTACCTCGGCTTCACTCATGCCACATTCAAGACCAAGATCCGCATATGGATGAGACGACAGGGGCAGACCATGCTGGATGGCAGCCACCAAACGAAGATCAGCTTGATCGAGATTATCAGGCCGCATACGTGGCAGAGTAGTCATGTCCATTGCAGTGCAAACCCCAGGTCGATGTGAAAATCCTCCAGCATGGGCAAGGCCATGACTGGAATCCCGCTGTTTTGCTCAATATCATGCAGGACTTGTGACAATTGCAGCTCATCTGCGGCTGTTGCCACAAACCATAGGTTGATTTCATGTTCACGTTCATAGTTATGATTCACTGCCTCATAACTGCTGACCAGATCGGCCACCTCAGTCAAGCGTTCTTCAGGCACTGCCATCGCCGCCAATGTACTTGCGCCTACCCGATGAGTGCGAAAGACTGCGCCGACACGACTGACTGCTCCGCTTTGCTGTAAGTTTTTCAGTGTTGCGATCACCTGGTCTTCGCTGCTGCCAATGCTTGTTGCCATATATTCATAGGGTCTGGGTGTTAGCGGTAGGTGATGCTGAAAGTCGTTGAGTAATTTGCGCTCCAGTTCTGCTAAATCAAGTGTCCCGGTTTGTTGTAAACGGTGCATGACATTTTCCTCCTACAGGCCGATGCGATGGGCGCGGTCGGTAAAGAATATTCCGCTAGGAGAGCGTGCTGGCAGACTGTTTATGCGTTGCAAGGTGCGCGTGTCATAAACGTCAACTCGATCCTCGTCACGCACGGATAACCAGATATGCTCGCCGCGTGGCGTGAATTCCATATGCAGAACAGCTTTGCCTGGCTTCAGTGTGGCGATGATTTTATTGCTCAGCGTGTCGATGACTTGCACTGTATCGTTGTCCGGGTAGGCAAAATTTACCCATACCTGCCGACCATCCGGACGTGCCATGGCAAAGATTGGCTGGCCATGAAGAGAGATGCGATCGTCCTCTTGCCAGTTGTGTCGATTTACGATGAGCAGTTCATGACGACCAATAGCTGGTAGATAGGCATGATCTTCACTCAGAGCCCAGCCTTCCAGATGTGGCATTTTGTAGACAGGCAGTGGCTCTTCACCGCGACCATAGCCGTCGAGGATGCGTGTAACGCCTTTGTCCGGGTACCATAGATCCAGCATGGCAAGACCATCTTCGCCAAACAGCCCGGCAATATAATGACGGCCATCAGCACTGATCAAGGCGTCGTAAGGCTGACGGCCGATATCCTTGAATTTGGTGATGACAGGTTTTTTTACATCCTGCAGATTTGCCAGCCAAATTTCGCCAGCATCGTACAGACTGAAAGCAAAAATATTATCTGAAGAATCTTCCACCCCGACAATTTTGGAGAGCTTGCCATCGCCATAGCTGGCCGGAATATCAAGTACCAAATCCAGCGTTTTGCTATCAAAAATTTTAACTCCACCTGGTTCATAGTTACCGACGGCTATCAAGCTGCCATCCTGTGAAATGGCTCCGCCAATACTGTTGCCTGACTGCATGACGCGTTTGACGATGCTGTGGCGTAGCATGTCTATCTTGGTCAGCCCGCCATCACGTCCAAAGACATAGGCATAGCGTTGATCGCGTGAATAAACCACCGATGCATGGGAGAGATCGCCCAGCCCTTCTACACGGGCAATTATTTTCTGGTGGGAATTTTCGACGACGAGTGCAGAGCCATCGGCGCGTTCGATAATCAAACCAAGATCGCCAGTGGCGCGCAATGTGTGCGTGGCGCAGCCAGCTATGAGCAGCGACAAAAGTGCCAGCAGGGCAAATGATTTATGGCGCATCGGGGACTCCTTTTTGCAAAATATCGATCAGCCAGCTCACTTCTTCCTCGCTAAGCAAGCCGCGCCAGGGAGCCATTGGTGTGCCGGCGCGGCCATAAAGCACTGTGGCTTCCAGTGTGGCCGCTGGTTTATCGACAAGATTCTCCGGGAGCAGTGCAGGGCCCAGGCCGCCTTTCAATCTCATGCCATGACAGGAGCCACAGTCGTGGCGCAACAAGTGGATTAGTTCCTGCTGACGTTGTGTATTGATATCGTAACTTGCCGCAGTAGCAGTTGTAGTCAGGGAGATTATTGCACTGAGCATAACTATGTAGAGACGGTATGCCATGGTTAAATTAATTGTGTTGGTGATCGCGAGGTTATCACTGGCGGTGAATGAGCTGTCTGCCGGAGCCAGCGAGTTGGCGTTCGGTTGTAAGGATGTTAGCTGTGGCATGACATAAGCTCCTTTCCTGGCCAGTGGTGATAAGGAAGCGCTGAATAATTACCTACGTTGCCAGGGCGGTGTTAAAAAACGGCTCAAAATGCTCATTTACTGCGTGTAAACTGCGCTTTTTCGCAGTTTTTTGCCTACCCCTGACTGCCTCGCCAACATTATTCGGCGCTTCCATAAGCCACTTGTGCAGAAGTGCACGAACGATTTCAATCTGTAAAACACGCTCGCAATATCTGCTTTACTGTTGGTTTCACCTGGCTGCAGCATGTGTACTGCAGCCAGGCTTATCCTCGTTTGATATTAATTACTATCCAGCTACTGCCTTACTGGCTAATGACGTTTATCTCAGTCTCAGGGCTATCGAAGCCCAGTTTGTAGCCGAGTGAGACGTGGTGATAGCGGCCGTTGGTGTAATCATCATGAATGGCAAAGCCAACATCATAAATTTTATCCAATGCAAGACTGTGATCTCCAGTGCCCTGGGAGTTCAGCTTACGCTTCATACTGACCACCCAGTTGTCGCCTTGCTTGCTGCCAGCGAACACAACGCCCTGACCGCCAGCCATGTGCCGCTCATCAAGGATGTACCCATCTTCGGAGATCTGCTCGTCAGCCTTGTAGCGCAGTAGATCCATGAAGTGACCAGCTTGCAGCTCAGCGGCAATATCACTATCTGTCTTGCGTTTGTCCCAGCCGCCCATGGGTTCGCTGCTGGATATGTCAGTGCGGCTTTCAGCAATATATTTGCTCACCGATGTGCCGGCAGGTGCGTCAGGCATACCGTCGGCATCATGATGACAAGTCCCCCAGCAGCCGGCCTGGCTGGCGTCCTGTACCTCGTCGGTAGTGATCATCATCGCCAGCTTGATTTGATTTGCCTTGTCCATCATTCCGCCATCGACAAACGGAATGGGCACGTGTGCTGTATCTGGCCAGGTAAAGCGCATGTAAAGGTATTCATTATCATGCGTAGCCTGTACCTGCACAGGGATAGCAGGGCGCTTGCCAGGGAGCGGCGTGTCTTCAGCCTTTTCACCGGTTACCATTTTGTTACCCATGGATTCCTGCTCTCCTTCATGGCAGTCAAAGCAACGATCGCCTGCTTTTTTATAGACACGCGCACCACCGTGTTTAGAGCCAGTCAGCGCCCATTCCATCGAGGTCTGACCAGGATAGAACAGCATGACCTCACGCTTTGATGCCTTGTTCCAGTCAACGTTGAACGCTGCATCATCAACCGCAGCGGAACTGCTTGGCGCGGCTGTTGTGGCGCTGGCTGCAGCTGGCGCAGGAGTAGTCGTAGTTTCTGTTGTAACTGTAGTTGCAGCAGCCGGAATGGCGGTCGGTGCGTTCATTAGTTCTTGATAGGCTGCCCACTGCGGTGGCAGTGCGCGCTTATAGGCTGGATTTGGTTTTTCCAGTAATTCAAGCTCATCGTCAGTCAACTGATCGTTAACTTTTTTATGCGCAATGCCTTTATGACAGTCGATACAAGTCTGCCCTTGCTCCATGGCAAAAATATGTTGTTTGACAGAGCGTTGTTTTTGGTTTTCCGGATGCATGGAATCCCAGTCATGGCAATTGCGACATTCGCGAGAATCAGTTTTTTTCATTGCATGCCAGACATTTTTTGCCAAACGCATGCGATGTTGATCGAATTTTTCCGGTGTATTTATAGTGCCGAGAATTTTATGCAAGACCTCATTGCTGGCCTGGATTTTGCGGATGACTTTGTGTACCCACGGATCTGGTACATGACAATCAGAACAGGTGGCACGCACGCCGCTACGGTTGGCAAAATGCACTGTATGTGTATATTCCTGATAAACATTCTCCTCCATCTCATGGCAGGAGATGCAGAATTGCATGCTGTTGGTGGCCTCCATGGCAGTATTGAAACCACCCCAAAAGATGATACCTACAGCCATGAAGAACAGTGCGGCGCCGATAGTGGTGCCGAATAATGTACGTCGCGACAGCCATGATTTTTTTTCTGCAAAATCGCTCATTTTCAGTGCATCCCCTTGTCAATTATTTAGTGAGCAGAGTTGCCTGTGTAAAAAAAGTGGGCGCGCATTGCGCGCCCACCAGGCCAGCTTAGTAAATATCGTGCTGGGTATTTTTAACGTTAAACTTGCCGGTTGGTGTGATTATGCGTGGGTCCTTGATCACATGCTTCAACTTGCGCGTTTTGTCGTCAATTACAACGATAGCGGAAGGGTCGGTCTTGCCGGCCCAGATGGAGAACCAGATCTCCGAGCCATCGGCGTTGTACTCACCCTGCAGCGCACGCTTGACAGCCTTGGTCTTTGGCAGACCAGCCATCTTGGCGATATTGATCACCTCAGGGCCCTTGTCCAGGTTGTCTATATCATAGACAGTGACTGACTCCGCCATTTCCTCTTCCGGGAACAATGGGGCATCGGCCCACAGGTTCTTTGATTTCGGATGAGTCTTCACGAACAGCGATCCAGAGCCATGATTCTTCAGCTCAGCCACGACCTTCCAGGCATGCTGCTTGTGTTTTTCCGGATCGGTGCCGATCAGGGTGATTACGTCTGCGCCCAGATGTGAGGTAGCCCAGACTGGACCAAACTTCGGATGGACAAAGTTTGCACCACGGCCAGGGTGTGGCTTGGGTTTGGTGTCCACCAGTGCGGCCAGTTTGCCGGTTTTGGTATCGACCACCGCCACCTTGTCGGAAGCATTGGCCGCCACCAGGAAGTAGCGCTTACTGGCATCCCAACCGCCGTCATGCAGGAACTTGGCGGAGGAGATAGTGGTTTCCTTCAGGTTGTCGATATCGGAGTAGTCCACCAGCTTGATCATGCCGGTTTCCTTGATGTTTACCACCCACTCCGGTTTGATCTGCGAGGAGACGATAGAGGCCACGCGCGGTTCTGGATGGTATTCACCATCAACTGTCATGCCACGAGTAGAAACCACCTTTAGTGGTTTCAGTGTTTCACCTTCAGTTATGACGTACTGAGGCGGCCAGTAGGAACCGGCAATGGCGTATTTGTCCTCAAAGCCCTTGAACTTGGAGGTGTCTACAGAACGGGCATCGATACCAATCTTCAACTCGGCAACAACTTCAGGTTCTGCCATCCACAGATCGATAAGCGACAGACGACCATCACGACCGATAACGTAGACATAACGTCCAGAGGCAGACAGACGTGAGATATGCACGGCGTAACCGGTCTTGAGCACACTGATAACTTTCTTGGTATCACCATCGATCAGCGCCACCTGGCCTGCGTCACGCAAAGTCACCGAGAAGACATTCTCCAGATTGATCTTGTTCATTTGTTTAGTGGGGCGCTTCTCGGGTGGCACGATGAGCTTCCAGCTGTTCATCATGTCAGCCAAGCTCCATTCGGGGGGCTGGGGTGGCTCCATCTGGATGTAGGTAGCCATATCACTGAGTTCATCCTTGCTAAGGATGTCATCAAAGTTGACCATGCCGCCTTCGGTACCATAGGATATGATTCTTTCCAGACGATTTTGACCTAGCTTGATCATATTTTCTGGTTCAAGATTCTTGCCGGTAGCACCTTTACGCAGAGTCCCGTGACAACCTGCGCAACGTTCGAAATAGATCTGTTTGGACGCTTCAAATTTCTCAGCTGATAGCGTCGCTGCTGCAGCACTGACCGAGCCGGAAAAACCGGCTGCACCACCTAGCAGCAGTGCAGACAATACGGCCGAGTAGGTTTTACTT
The DNA here is from genome assembly GCA_041678005.1 of Thiohalomonadaceae bacterium. Lineage (GTDB taxonomy): Bacteria > Pseudomonadota > Gammaproteobacteria > Thiohalomonadales > Thiohalomonadaceae > Sulfurivermis. The sequence goes on along the minus strand of JBAYOW010000003.1, from coordinate 55,463 downwards.
GGTTTTAGCTTACTTGACATCGTTATTACCCCCTGTGGGTTGTGGACAAACACATAAAAAGCCTTACAGCTTTTGTGTCTTTTGTACCCAGCTATAAAACCAAGCGCCTTGATATGAATCAATTGAAATTTGATGATGAATTACGATTGCGTGATAAGCGCAGAGTGAAACCCAATAAAAACACTTTGCGTGAATTTATAGAAAGGTGTTTGGATACGGGGGGTTGGAGTGGTTAGTTAAAGCAGATGCTCGTTATAGGAAGGTGCATACTACTACGAAAGAGGTATTGCTAGAGAATATTAATTATTCGGTACTGGATTAATCGCAGTTTTATATATTTATCGATGCGAAGGTTCAGGCGATCATGAGCTATCTCAATTACCCTCTGGAAAAGTCTTTGGGCTTTCTTATACGCACCAGGTAGTTTTAAGGAAGCGCTGAATAACTACCTACGTTGTCAGGGCGTTGTTAAAAAACGGCTCAAAATGCTTATTTACTACGTGTAAACTGCGCTTTTTCGTCGTTTTTTGCCTAGCCCTGACTGCCTCGCCAACATTATTCAGCACCTCCTTAATACCAGGGTTTTGTTATTCACCGCGCTTCAGAGTTGAATTCGCGTCGCAAGTCAAAATCTTGCCGGGCAACAAGGCCCGGCAATCAAGCCGCGTCAGATTCATGCAGCAGCAGCTTTATCAAGGTGCGCGAGCTTGTGTAGTTCATCCATATCTTTCAGCTCTACATGCCGTCCATGCACCTCGAGCAGATCAAGAGATTGAAAGCGTTGAAACATGCGGCTGACAGTCTCTACCGCAAGGCCGAGATAGTTGGCTATATCATGGCGAGGCATGGGTAGTTTGAAGCGCATGCTGGGCAGACCGTGTTCGGCAAAGCGCTCTGACAGACTGAGCAGAAAGGTTGCGATGCGCTGTTCAGCATTTTGTGCACCCATCAGTAGAGGTATCCACTGATCCTGCCGCGCCCGCCTGCTTAAGGCAGTAATTAGTTGCTGTTGAAATTTCCCCAGACGATCGCCAAGCAGTTCGAGTTTGGTGAAGTCCAGACGGCAGACACTACCTGCCTCTAATGCTTCAACGCTATGCGGATAATATTCTTCACTTAGACCTTCCAAGCCCATCAATTCACCAGGAAAATAAAAATCAATGATTTGTTGTTGTCCGTTGGCCAAGCTTGCATAGGTCTTGAACGAGCCTGATTTCACTGCATAGATTTCACGAAATGGCTGATTTGCAGTTATTATTTCTTGCGCTGAGTTGATCGGTTCACGGCGGCCTACGATTTCGTCGATAAGATCTGGAACAGGATCCTCCAGACCAGCTATCTGGCACATCCCATAAAGTCCGCATGACTCACATTCAACTACATTGGCCTTGCGCCGTGAGCCGCGTGGTGCTGGACGAGAATTTTCTTTTTTAATCGCGCTCATAACTCGCTCCATAGAAAAAATTTTCTATTGCTTATTAACTTCAACCTGGCCCGCCATCGATACGTGGACGCAGATAAATGAGGCCATATTTACTTGACCATATGGCAGCAATCACCAACCAGGCCAGCGCCGCAAGCAGGTTGAAGTGCAGCCCGCCAGGCAACTCGGCAATAATACGAAAGACTGCAACTGCCGACAAACCCCAGAACAGTAGCCAGGTCAATGTACCTGCCTGTAGCGCCCGACCGGAATGGCCGAGTGTCACGCGGCTGGCCATGGCCAAGGTGGTGGACAGTACAAATCCTATCGCTACGGCATGTAGTGGGGCACGACCTAGTATAAGGCTGTGGTCCATAAACAAGGACAGACTATTGATGATGTACAGCAACATGGCGATAGATAGCCAGGCGAAGGATACATGCAGGATGGCCAGCAAACGCACCTCAAAGGAGCGTCTGAACTGCCATTTCCAGCTATGCAACAGAGCTAACACCATCAAAGGCAGATCCACCAGCCAGAGCCAGGCTTGCAGGGAAATCATCTCCAGCAGGCCGTGCAAGGCAAGCAGGCTCACCATGGCCAACAGAGTGACGCGTGGTTGATACATTTTATAATTGGGCAAAACATTGATGCTGAAAAAAGGGAGCATGCGATGGCTGACAGTGACGACAATGGGTAATAAAAACCACCACAGGCCAACCTGTAAAGATATATTCAACCAGAAGAAATTATCCGTCAGTAGCCAAAGCAGATAAGTCAGGACGCCAGCAGCGCCAGAACTCAAAGCCATATTGAGTATGGTTTCATATTTCTTGTCTCTGGCCGGTGCTGTTCGATATACACGCAAAAGTGCGGTCAGGGCTACAAGATAACCGGCCAGCAGCAAGGCTACGGCCAAAATCAGTAATGTCTTGGCCATAAACAAGCCTGGGTAAAACAGGATGACACCCGCAGCCAATAATAAAAAAGCAGGTTGATACCAGACCAGGGGCACTTCCGGGCCACTCATCCAGCGCGGATAGGTGGTCATCAAAAAGCCAAAGATAAAGAAGGGAAACAGCATGTACAGCATCAAAAATGAATGAGCAAACATGCCAGGCAGCACAGTTACCGGCGCTGGCCATAAGGATGTGTAGCGACCAAATAGATCGATGCTCCAGTAGAGCAGCGTGGCGACAAGTTGTACTGCGCCGCCAAACATCATCATGCGATGAGGGGCTGCGCTGAAGGTTTTCCAGAATGATTTCATTAGTTATAGCTAACCCGTATATTTCACCAGAGCATTAGAAAAAGCACTGGTTTTATTGATTCTATGTGATTTGTGTCAGGTAACATGGCACATCGCTGATATTGGCGAATAATTGATTTTTTAGCAAAAAACACACAGCTAAAGCTTTGATGTAGGTCAAAATCTGTGCGGCATGGTGGTAAATAATAAAATTGACTATTGAGTACCGCGTGACATTTTGCCGCTATGAAAGCCATTCTCATTGCCTGGCTTTGAGGTGAATTATGCGCCTCGTTTTTCGGCATATCCTGTGAACTCTGAGTTTGAGTCTAACCAAGTCGGCGTTTGAGACCGGCGATTTGCAGGATGCTGGTAGCTATTTCTTCAATGGAGATGTGGGTGGTGTTGAGGAAGCGGATGTTTTCCTTGCGGTAGAGGCTTTCGATGGCATCGACTTCCAGTTGACACTGCGTGGATTGGGCATAGCGGCTGTTTGGCCTGCGTTCGTTGCGGATTTGTTGTAGCCGTTCCGGGTCGATGCTGAGGCCGAACAACTTGTCCCGAAATGGTCGTAGTGATGCAGGCAATGCATGAGTTTGCAGATCTTCTTCGGTCAGCGGGTAGTTGGCGGCATACACACCATACTGCAAGGCCAGGAATAATGATGTAGGTGTCTTGCCAGAGCGCGATGCGCCAATCAGGATGATGTCGGCCGAGCCATAGTTGCGGGTGCTGACACCATCATCATTATTGAGCGCGAAGTTGAGTGCTTCGATGCGAGCTGTGTAGTTGGCGAAATTACCCATGCCGTGTGAGCGGCCCATCACATGTGAGGCCTTGATACCAAATTCTGCTTCCAGTGGTGCGTTAAAAGAATCAAAGAAATCCAGCACCAGAGCCTGGCATTTATTGCGCAGCTGTTCGAGCAAGTTGTTATCGACAAGCGTGCTGAAGACGATAGGGCGTATTCCTTGTTCTTGTGCTGTACTGTTAATTTGCTCGATGGCGACGCTCATTTTTTCTGGTGTATCCAGAAAGGGCATGCGTATATGTTCGAAGATCACACCATCGAATTGTGTCATCAAACTGTGCCCAAGCGTTTCTGCAGTAATGCCGGTACGGTCGGAAACAAAAAATACGGTACGGTGCGGCATCTCGCTCATGCTGACATCCTGCGATACGGAGTTGATCCGCAAATGAGCACCGATAAACGCGTGTCTATTTGCGGATGTGATAGTTTATTTGTCTTGCTGACTGGCTATATAAAGCCAGGTATCAACTATTGTGTCTGGGTTGAGCGAGACGCTGCCAATGCCTTCTTTTACCAGCCAGTCGGCCAGCTCTGGATAATCCGATGGGCCCTGACCGCAGATGCCAATGTATTTGCCTTGGGCATTGGCGGCATGTATGGCCATGCTGAGCAGCTTCTTTACTGCCGGATTGCGTTCATCAAACAGATGAGCGATGAGGGCCGAGTCACGATCCAGTCCCAGGCACAGTTGGGTCATATCGTTGGAGCCGATCGAGAAACCATCGAAGTATTCGAGGAACTCTGTGGCTAGTATGGCGTTGGATGGGATCTCGCACATCATGATTACACGCAGACCGTTTTTGCCACGTTTCAGGCCATTATCAGCAAGTAGCTGAACTACTTGCTCAGCCTCCTCCAAAGTGCGGCAGAATGGCACCATGATTTCTACATTTGTCAGACCCATCTCATCACGCACTTTGCGCAAGGCACGACATTCCAGCTCAAAACAAGGACGGAAATCCTCAGACAGATAACGTGAGGTGCCGCGAAAACCGATCATCGGATTTTCTTCATGCGGTTCGTAGTTTGTGCCGGCCAGCAGATTGGCATATTCGTTCGATTTAAAGTCCGACATGCGCACGATAACCGGCTTGGGATTGAAGGCGGCAGCCAGGGTGGCAATGCCTTCAGCCAGCTTCTCGGTGTAAAAACTTACTGGGTCGTCATAGCCCGCCATGCGTTTAGTGATTGCCTGTTTGATGTCATCACTCTGCTGATCAAATTCCAGCAGCGCCTTGGGATGCACACCGATGGTGGAGTTGATGATGAACTCCAGACGGGCAAGCCCGACACCGGCATTGGGAATATTGGCGAATTCAAAGGCATGACCAGGGTTGCCGATGTTCATCATGATCTTCACTGGCAGATCAGGCATCTTGCCTGCATCGGCACGTTGGATCTCGAAATCCAGCTTGCCCTTGTAGATGTGACCAGTATCACCTTCGGCACAAGAGACTGTTACTTCCTGACCGTCAGTAATTTGTTTGGTGGCATCGCCACAACCAACGATGGCAGGTATGCCCATTTCGCGGGCAATGATGGCGGCATGGCAGGTGCGTCCGCCGCGATTGGTGACGATGGCCGAGGCACGCTTCATGATCGGCTCCCAATCCGGATCAGTCATGTCGGTCACCAGCACATCACCTGCCTTGACCGAAGACATTTGCGAGACATCCATGATGATACGTGCCGTTCCAGCACCTATCCGCTGACCGATGGCGCGGCCCTGGGCAATAACCTCACCTTGCTCTTTCAACCGGTAGCGTTCGATCACCTGCCCCTCGCTGCGACTTTTTACAGTCTCTGGACGAGCCTGGACGATATAGACCTGCTGGTCGTTGCCATCCAATGCCCACTCGATATCCATTGGACGATCGTAATGTTTTTCAATGATTACAGCCTGCCGCGCCAGATCCATCAACTGTTCATCGTTAAGACAAAAGCGCTGTTGCTCGGCCGCACTCACGGGGACTGTTGTAGTGGTATTGCCCTGATCATCGTCAGCGGCATAGATCATCTTGATCGCCTTGCTGCCCATCTTGCGGCTCAAGACAGGATGCTTGCCCGCTGCGAGAGTTGGCTTGTAGACATAAAATTCATCAGGATTTACTGCACCCTGGACAACGGTCTCACCCAGCCCATAGGCACCGGTAATAAATACCACATCACGAAAACCTGACTCGGTGTCGAGGGTGAACATCACACCTGATGCGCCTATGTCAGAACGAACCATGTGCTGGATACCAGCTGACAGGGCAACCTCATGATGGGCGTAGTTATGGTGCACGCGATAGGCAATGGCGCGATCATTGTAGAGCGAGGCAAAGACATGGTGAATGGCGGTCAGGACGTTATCCAGGCCGCGCACATTCAGGTAAGTCTCCTGCTGACCGGCGAATGAGGCATCCGGCAGATCCTCGGCTGTGGCCGAGGAACGCACGGCAACAGCAATTTCGCCACCAGCTTTTGCGATCATCTTATCCCAGGCAGATGTGATGGCCGTGGTGAGTGATTCCGGGAAAGGTGTATCGATGATCCACTGACGAATCTCGGCACCGGCCCGCGCCAGTTCCTCGATATCATCTATATCCAGTTTGCTGACTCTGGAATTGATGCGTTCGGCCAAATGACCATGCTGTAGAAATTCACGAAAGGCCGCCGCTGTAGTGGCGAAACCATCAGGCACTCGCACGCCGGAAGATTTAAGTCCACAAATCATTTCGCCCAGGGAGGCATTTTTGCCGCCTACCCGCGCCACATCATCCATGCCCAGAGATTCAAACCAGATTACACGCTCGTCCACGGTTATACCCCTTTATCATAATTTGACAGCATCGCGCTTGCGACAGTAATCAATACTGGCGCAGGCGCATTTTCCTGTGCCACAACCAGAGCCTGCCTCGCGGTAAGGCCCAAATTCAGGATGGCGACGGGCAAATACTCGCGCCATTTTTTGAGTGACTATCCAGACCAGCAACAAGCACAGAATAACGCCACTGGTTATTAAAATTTTCAGCAACATCAGCTTGTCCCCAGACCGGCAAAGCCCATGAATGCCAATGACAGAATGCCTGCCAACATCAAGCTGAGCGCAGCACCCTGGCTGATGCTTGGCACCTCGGCCAGCTCAAGTTTTTCTCTTAATCCAGCCATCAATACCAGCGCCAGAATAAAGCCGGCACCAGCACCTAGACTATAGCTTACCGACTGAATGAAATTATATTCCTTGGCAGTTTGAAACAAGACCAGACCGAGTATGGCGCAATTGGTAGTGATTAAGGGTAGAAAAATACCTAGTGCGCGAAACAGGGTGGGGCTGAATTTTTTCATGCTCATCTCGACCAGTTGCACGGCCGAGGCAATCACGGCGATGTAACTGATGAGGCGCAGAAACTCCATGTCGTAGACAACAAGTATGCTATTGATCGCATAGGCACAGATGGAGCTGATCAGCATCACCAGAGTGGTGGCAAAACCCATCGACACCGCTGTCTGCAATTTGCCGGACACGCCAAGAAATGGACAGATACCCAGAAACAATGCGAGCACAAAGTTGTTGATGATGGCGGCATTGAGAAAGATAAAGGCAAGCGAATCAGGATGCATGGACGGCATTCTCCTTCACGAGTGATTTTTCTTTTTTGGCGCGTAGCCAATTGAACAGCAGCAGCCAGCCGCCAAGAACAAAAAAACCACCTGGCGGCAAGATCATCACCACCCATGGCTCAAACTGGGCACCAAAGATATCAATCCCCAGCAGACTGCCGTTACCAAGCAATTCACGCACGCTACCCAGGCAGAGCAGGGCAATGGTAAAACCAGAGCCCATACCCAGCGCACTGACCATGGATTTCAATGGCCTGTTTTTCGAGGCAAAGGCCTCGGCGCGGCCGAGAATTATACAGTTCACCACAATCAGCTGAATGAAGGCTCCCAGCGCGTTATAAAGATCGAGACTGATCGCCTGAATAATGTAATCAATGATGGTGACGAAGGTGGCAATTATGACGATATAGGTCGCAATGCGTACCTGTTTGGGGATCACATTGCGCAACATGGAAACCAGTGCGCTGGAGCTGATGAGGACAAAGGTCGTTGCCAAGCCCATAGTGATGGCATTCAATACCGAGTTGGTTACCGCCAGCACGGGACACATGCCTAGCAGCATGACGAAAACAGGATTTTCGCGCCAGATACCTTCAAGAAAGGTGTCGGCTGTAATTGAATCATCTCTCTTGCGCCCAGCCATCAGTTTTTTTCCTGTAGTTGGTCGATGTGTGGCTGTAATAGTGGTAGCAGACGCTGCGCACTGTTGTTCAAGCCCTTGCCCACAGCGACGGAGGTGATGGTCGCGCCGGAAATGGCATCTATTTGCCAGTCATCGGTTTTGCTGCCATGTTTTACTGTAACAATCTCGTTGGCGAGTTTCTGTCCGTTGCCGGCTAGTTTGGCGTCAAGTGGAAAATTGGCGAGGAATTTTGCATCGCTAACTATCTTGTCACCAAGGCCAGGTGTTTCAGTACTTTGCAATACGGCAAATCCTGTAATGCAGTCACAGGCAGGATCGTAGCCATAAAGAATGCGCACCAGGTCTTGATAGCCGCGTGCAGCAGCCTCGGTCGCTATGCCCTTGAGCTGATCTTGACCGTCATAGGCGGCATAAATACGAATCCCGGTGCCGCCTGCATTGGCAGGGCGTAAGCCATGTTCATCCACAAGAAAATTTTTTTGCGCAGTGGCGCCAGGCAAGACCTTAAAAACTGCTCGTTCAATAAGTTGCTGACGATTATATTCGATGCGTGCGTAGGTCAGCTGGTAGGTCAATACCACTAACAAGCCAGACAACATGGCGATACCACCGAGCACAGTGATCATGCGGGCACTGGAGACGGTAGTAGCAGGAGCAGGGGTAGCATTACTCATGAGCCTGCTCCCTTTTTACGCGCGCCATAGATACGCGGCTGGGTCAGTGCATCGATCAGTGGCGACGCTGCATTGGCCAGCAAGATGGCATACATCACTCCTTCAGGCAGTCCGCCAAAATAACGGATGATTATGGTTAGCACGCCGATGAGTAGGCCATAAATCCAGATCCCCCAGGGAGTGACGGGTGAGGCCACCATATCGCTGGCCATGAACATGGCACCGAGCATGAGTCCGCCGGAAAAAAGGGCAAACAAAGGGGTGGGATAGCGCGCTCCATCGAGCAGGAAAAAGATCAGCGCAGTGGCAAAGGCACCTAGCAGGACGGCGGTTGGAATACGCCAATTCATCATCCCCCGGATAGCCAGATAAGCGCCGCATAACAGGATCAGCAGTGCCGATGTTTCGCCGGTTGAGCCTGTCACCATGCCGGTAAACAGATCCGTGGTATTGGTGATCACACCTTCAAATTTCCATTGCGCCAATGGTGTTGCACCACTGTAGTCATCAAGCTGTTGCCTGCTCCATTCACCAAGCGTTGGCGGTGCCATAAAGGGCTGCGACAAGGTTGATGGAATGAACTCGGTAAAACGTCCTGGCAGCATGGCAGGCGTCCAGCTGGTAATAGCCACGGGAAATGCTGCCTGGACAAAGGCGCGGCCAACGAGGGCAGGATTAAAGACATTATAACCGAGGCCGCCAAATAGAGTCTTGCCCAGTGCGATACTGATGAAACCTGCCACTGCGCCCATCCACAGCGGAAAGCTTGGCGGCAAGGTCAGCGCCAGCAACAGGCCGGTAATCGCTGCACTCCAGTCACTTAATGTATTACCACGCCCTGCGCTGCGAGAAAAAAAATATTCGGTAGCCAGGGAGCTGCCAGTGACGACGATGATCAGCGCCAGTGCGCTGATGCCAAATTGCCAAACCGCGAAGGCGGCGATGGGCAACAGTGCGTAGACCACATTGTGCATGATCTGCTCAACGCTGGGTGCCGCCTTGACATGTGGCGAGGTACGCAGTTCGATGTTAGCCCGCATATTCCACCAGAGAGGATTGATTTTGGTTTTTACACAAACAGCAACACCTTATTGTAATCGCAAAAATACAGAGGTGTTTCCCATGCCATGGTGAAATATGCTGGTTGGTTGGTTTCATCATGCTGCACGCTCACGCAAGATAGATTTTGCAATACGGAAATATTGCACCAAAGGTATTGCCGAAGGGCAAATAAAACTGCAACAGCCGCATTCGATGCAATCCTTTAGGTGAAAGCGCTCATCCATAACTTCGTATTCACGCTTGGCCGCCAACATGCCCAGTTGAGATGGGTTGAGTTGCATGGGGCAGGCTGTTACACATTTGCCGCAACGAATACATGGATGTACCCGTCTGCTCTTGGCCTTGATCTCGCTGTTGGATAATACCAGCACACCAGAGCTGCCCTTGGTAATGGGGACATCCAGCGAGGCCACCGCATGACCCATCATCGGGCCACCAAGAATAACTTGCTGCTCACTACCGCAGAAGCCGACATGCTCCAGCAAAAAACGTAGCGGTGTACCAACCGGCACCAGATAGTTGCCGGGCTTTTTGACACCAGGGCCGGTCACCGTGACTACACGTTCGATAAGTCCTTCGCCACGCGGTAAGAGATTGCCCAAGGCAGCCAGCGTGCCGACGTTGTTAACCACTACGCCAATATGGGCCGGCAGACCACCGGAAGGTACTTCGCGCCCCAGCAGCGCGGTGATCAGCATCTTTTCCGCACCTTGCGGATATTTGGTTTCTACTGCCTCGACTTTAATTGCATCCCCGGCAGGCAGGTGTTGGGTAATCGCTGCGATGGCATCTGGTTTGTTGTCTTCCACACCGATGATTGCCTGTTTTGCGCCGACTACACGCATGGCATATTGCGTGCCACGGATCAGTTCTTTGCTGTGCTCGAGCATGACACGGTGATCTGTAGTCAGATATGGTTCGCATTCACAGCCATTGACGATCAAAGTATCTATGGTAGCCCCGGCCGGCACCTTGAGCTTGACGTGGGAAGGGAAGGCGGCACCACCAAGACCAACCATGCCGGTATCCTGCACGGCCTGAATGATTTCTTCATTGCCAAGGGTTGCCATATCGCGCGGGTTGTTGCGCCAGAGCACCTCTTGGCTAGAGGCTTCATGCACCTTGATGATGATGCTGAGCACCCGTGGCCCTTGTGCGCTTGGCATGAGAGCAATGGCCTCGATGCGCCCTGTGGCAGGTGCATGCTGGGGAACCGACATAAATCCATCTGCCACGGCAATCGGCTGGCCACGCACCACTTCCTCACCTATTTTGACGATGGCGCGTGAGGGTTTACCGAGATGTTGTGCCAGGGGCACGCTCAGTCGCGGCGCAAAGGGCAGGCGGCGAATAGGTTTGTCTGCCGTGCTTTCCTTGTTGGTTTTAGGATGGATGCCGTGAGCAAAGGTCTTGCGTCCAAACCAGCGTAACAATGTCATCGTATCCCGACTCCTTTTAATGTTTCTTCAGGCTGTATAAAAAAATCCTCTCCCCCTTGCGGGGAGAGGTAACTCGGAGGGAGCACCGAAAGAAACTGTTGGTGGCATAGCCACTGGATGTATGTCTACAACTCTTTTATTACTGATATTTGCCAGCCCGCTGGATCAGTTTGTCCAACCCTGTCTCATTGGGATTGAATGGCGTACCTGGATGGATGCAGCCTGCAGTACATTTTTCCGCTGCCTTGACGATGTCCTTGAACGAGCCGGCCTTGGCATCAATAACTATCGCTTGCTTGGCATCGTTGTAGGCAAATATATTCGGGTTGATATCCATGCATTCATCACAGGCAGTGCATTCAGGCGTGTCAATCCAGACAGCTTCATAATCAGCCGGTGCTGCTGCTTGTGGCATGCCATGACCATTGCCGGGTGTGGCTGTGGTGCCAGCTGTCAGTGCCGGGGTATCGCCCGAGGCCGATAAGGAGAGCAGTGTGGCGGAGAGTTTTTGCGCCATCTCCACCTTGGCCTGTTGTACAACAGCCCCAACGTCCACCTGACGATCCAGCCCGGCAAGGGATTTTAGTTGATGCCAAAAGTCACGCCGTTCCTCGGCGGCCAACACTATCTCTTGTGAGCACAGCACACGGGTGAGGCGGTTTTTCGCATCGACTGCCCAGATATAAGGGAACCTGCCTTCACGCTCATCCTCATCCAGCAGAAGAAACTCATGGAAGGGCAGCATGTCATCATTCCAGGCTTCACGCGGAGCTTTTTTGAAGTGCTTGCGGAAGCGTCCTTCCGTAACAGCAAAATCAGCAAAGGTCATGGGCACTTCCAGTTTGCCTGCTGTGCTGTTTTCATCCACATAGTCAAGCGTATACATCGGCCAATCAGATTCCATGGGCGGATTGCCTTCCAGATTGAAACACTCCGGGAAGGTCGTGCCCAGATCAGGGTCGTAGCGGAACAATGGATAGGCACGGGATTCTACCGCCAGCTTGCCCTGACGGTCGGAAGCGTCGTCGGCCACGCCATGTTCAGGTTGACAGGTGGTATAGATATTGAACATTGCCGGTCGGCGGCTGTTGAGACCATCGATATAACCTTCCAGTATATGGGTCAGGTGACTGGTTGAGCTTTGCAGGATAAAACTGCTGCGATGGGCTATACCGATAAGGCCCACTTCCTTGCGGATCTCAGTCTTGCCTTTCCAGTTCTTGCCGTAGGGTGACATGTCGGCCACCTGGCTGATGAAACCAGAAGTACAGGCCTGACCACCAGTATTGGAATACACCTGGGTATCGACCACCATCACCTTGATCGGCACGCCCGAGGCGAGGGCGCGTGAGAGGTTTTGGAAACCGATGTCATACATCGCACCATCGCCACCGACCGCGACCACAGGCGGGCAAAGCAACCATTCATCGTCGGTAAAATTTTTCCAGCTAAACTGGCGGAAGAAATCCTGTTGCTCGTCTGGGTTGTATTTGCCTTCCAGCTCCAGCTCGGCCATGCGGATGGCCTTGAAACCATCGGCCATCTTCGCCATATGTCCCTCGAATAAACCCATCGCCATGGACGGGCTGTCCTGGAATAGGTGTGAAGTCCAGGGGAATGGATATGGGTTAAAGGGGAAGGTCGAGCCCCAAACCGAAGTACAGCCTGTGGAGTTGACGATACCCATCTCGGCGCGACCACGCCCAGTCGGACCCTCGGCATAACGCCATCTCAAATCGCGCAGTTTATCGAGTAGATTGCTGGCCCACTTCAACCATTGTTTGTCGATGATGGTCTTTTCATGCCCGACATCGAGGTTGGTAGATAGATTGGCCAGGGTCAGGTCGGTGCCATTAACACCTTCAACTACCTGGCTGATCGCCTGGCTGTCGGATAGATCCACGCCAGAGGCCAGTTGCAGGCGGATATGTTGTTCCAGTTTTAAAATGAGCTCATCGAGTCTGCTGATCTGTTTTTTCACCCGTGGCTGCATCAAGGCGATGACAGTGGAGGTGAATAAATGGATAGCTGTCTTTTCACCACAACCAAGACAGGCGCCATCACCACACACCATCGCCCCATAGTTGCGTTTATCTAGCAACAGGGTATCCAGTGCACCGATCTTTTCATTCAGATCATCGATACGAATGAAATCAGCTTGGGTGGTGGGGAGATCCAGCCAGAAAGACCAGTCACTGCGCAGACGCTGCACGGCCTCATCGGTCTGATGTGTCTTCACCAGGGCCGCATCATCACAAACTTCAACACATTCCATACAACCCTTGCAGGTGTCCGGATTGATGGTGATAGAAAATAATCCACCGCTGCCGTTTACCTTTTTCTCGCGATTGATCCAATAAGGCTTGGTCACGGAAAACTCAAAGTTGCCCATTGCATCCATCAGCAGGCCAAATTCTTCTTCCAGCTTGGTGCGTGCTTCGCCCTCATGAGTTGAGGCGGCAAGCACCTCAAGCATGGCTTGATCCAGCAGATTGCGCACCTTGGCATCCACACCAGCAATATTTAGCAGCTCACGCAAACGCTTTTCTATACTGCGAGTTTCACGGCGCAGATGAATGGTCAAAATACCCTTGGATTCGATCCTGTGAATTGCAGTGGCAAATATTTCACCAATTGAATTGACCAGGCCAGGAATGGAGGAGTCAGGACAGACCGTGTAGCAATTGCCACATGCGGTACAGTTTTCCGCCACCCATTGCGGGTACTCGAAGCGTATATTGGTCATATCGCGAAATACACCAGTGGCCGCTGGCATAAGGGAAAGACCCATGTACGGGTCGGCCAGGTTGTCCGAGCCACGACCGGTGGCATAGAAGTAGCCAGTTTGTTCCCAGAAACGATGAATGTCGTACAGATCGCCCTGACCTTCCGGCAGATATTTGAGCATGACAGGTATCGCCGACTCGCTGATGCGGAGCTGATCGAGGTTGATGCCAACTTGCTTGTTGTGAATTTCATGTATCTCATCAAAGCCGCGACGCACGACGCGAATATTATCTTCCACCACACGCTTGCCTTTGGCGCCAAATTTGGCCATCAGCTGATCTTCAATCGTCTTGAACAATTTACTTTCATCAAGATTGGCCATTTCCATCAAAGGTGAGGCAGCAAAAAATGCACCCTGGAATGCATTGCCCTGCATGCGCAATTGCAGCTCCGGGTTGGTGGCTTCCTCGCGGGCAATCTTAAAACCATCGATATAAAAGACACGGATCTCGTTATCAACGATGAACTGTTGATGAGGACGTGGAATGCTGGCCCATAGCTCATCGGAGCTGTCCAGTGATGACTGGATGATCAATGTGCCGCCTTTTTTCAGGCCGAATAAAGGATTGGAGTGGCTGAAGACATTGGGGTCGGGCGAGAGCACCACGTCGACAAAATTAAATTCGCAGTTAATACGAATAGGCGTTGGCGCTGCTGCCAGATAATAGGTGGTAGGCTGGCCCTTCTTTTCTGAGCCGTACTTCGGATTTGATTTGATCTCGAAGCCAAGCAGTTCATACAGCGTCATGGCAAGATTCTTGCCCGTGGTGATCGCGCCCCAGCCACCGACGGAATGCATGCGCACGGTAATGGAACCATCAGGCATCAAGTTGGGGTTTTCTGAACCATGCACCGCAAGATTTTTTATTTGTGGGTAAGACTCCAGCAGTGTCTGTATGTGGATTTCCTGTTTTGGCGTGGCATATTCATCGCGCACAAAATCTATGCCCAGGTAGAAAAATTTCTGTTTTTTGCCCGTGGGTAACATGTTTTCAATTGCACCAATCAGCCCTTCTGGCTGTAGATCACGCGAGCCAAGACCATAGGCACCGGAATAAACACGTGGCGTATCGCCGGCCTGGTATCTGGCATAGTCTGGATAAGGCAGCTCCTCGCCCTTGCCCTCCATGCCGTTTTCCATGCACTTGTTTATTGTCGCGCGCACTTCACGCGTCAGTGGCAGATCTTCGGCCAGTGGTTGATCGGTGCGTTCCAGTATCACCACACCTTTTTTACCCTGGCAGGCCTTGCCTATCAGATCGCCAGGGAAGGGGCGGAACATAGTGATATCAATTACGCCGACCTTGAGCTTGCGGCTTTCGCGCAGGTAGTCAGCGACGACCTCGGCCTGCACGATCATCGAACCCATGCCGATGATGAGGTAGTCAGCATCCTCAGTTTTATAAGTACCGATACGGCCATAGCGACGGCCGGTGAGCTCGTAATATTCGTCCATCGCCTGCTCGGCCAGTTGCGGAATATGCGCGTAGAAGTAGGGGCGCTGTGCCGCGACGGTCTGCATGTAGGCATCCTGGTTTTGCACCGTACCGGACACCATCGGCGTATCCACATCCCAGATCGTCGGCACACGACGACGCTTCTCGCCATAGAGCATTTGCTGGGCCGGGGTGGGGCAGTGGATCAAGTCATCAGGGCGGCCAAGAAACTCCTCGATCAATTCACGTTCTGGCACGTTGAGTGGCTCGATGAGGTGGGTGGTGAGAAAGCCATCCTGCGCTACTACTGCCGGGGTCAAGGCCAGCTCTGCAATTTTGCGAGCAATGAGATTGAGGTCGGCTGCGCCCTGGGCATTTTTGGCAAAGGTCTGAAAGAAGCCGGTGTCGTCTATGCAGTGATAATCATCATGACCGCAATGCACGTTGAGTGAGGCCTTGGTGATAGCGCGGCAGCCAAGATTCAAAACATAGGGCAGACGTTTGCCGGCAGCTGCATAGAGTGACTCATGCATGAAGGCCACGCCCTGCGATGAGGAAAAATTACTTGCCCGCAAGCCGGTCATCGACATGCCTGCAGTGACAGCCGCAGCCGCGTGCTCTGATTCCGGCCCGACAAAGATCAGGGTACGGTCGGAAATATTTATATGTCCATTGGCAACTTCTTCCGCCCAGTATTCACCCATTTGCGTGGAAGGTGTGATTGGATAGGCACCAGCGGCATCCGAAGATTCGCGTTCGCACATAATGATAGCTGTATTGCCATCCATCGCCATACGCACGCCTGGATACTTGAAAGTCCTGGTTTCTTTTTTGCCGAACATACTTTTCACCCTCACTGATCTGATTTATCTATATCGAGACAAAGATAAAACAGAGAAAAAATTAGCCCGCAAATGCATGTAAAAAACACAAATAATCACCGTGCCGGGCAATTCATTTGCATTTATTCGATGTTCTTCTGCGGATAGTTTTTTATTTCATCCATTAACCGATAGGCAGCGATTCCTGGCGCAGCACTTTTTTTGCATCACGGCCAAATTGCGGGCCAGTTTTGTCGTTCAGCCAGACTATTGCTCCAGTCGGGCAGCGCTCGATGGCGATGCGTGAAGCCAACGTATTTTTGCTGTAGTCAATAACGGCCAGCTCGTTCCGCATGCTGATCAGCCCTTCCGGTGCATCAGCCGCGCAGCGACCGCAGGCAGTGCAGGCTACTTCACATTCCAGTTCGGCCTCATCACCAGGTTGTTGATTCTTGCAGGCAACCCAAAGCTGATGACTCACCGGCTGCAGAGAAAACAGATTCTTCGGGCAAACCTCGACACAGTCGCCACAGGCAGTGCACAGATCGGGATTTACCACCGGTAGGCTATAGCGATTCATACCGATGGCATCGAAGTCACACACCACTTCACAGTCACCCAGGCCCAGACAGCCCCAGCTACAGCCCTTGCCACCACCGGACACCAGATTGGCGGCACGACAGGACTGCATGCCTGCATAACGTGCGCGGGTACGCGCCACATGCGCACCACCGGCGCAGGCCAGACGGGCGACCTGCTTTTCAATATCGCCCACCGCGACACCTAGATAGTCGGCGATTTCTTGATTGACCTCGGCTGAATTCACCGTACATTGGCCTGGCTGAATCTCGCCTTTGATCACCATCTCGGCAAAAGGGCGGCAGCCTGGGGTACCGCAGGCGCCGCAATTGGAGCGCGGCAACATTTCCTCGACCTCGTCAATGCGCGGGTCTTCATGTACATAAAGACGACGACTGGCAATGGCGAGCAACAGGGCCAGTGTTACGCCCAGTGTCGCCATGAAACCGCCAGCTACGGCAATGTGTAAAATAGGGTTCAAGTGAGTTGGTCCCTAAATTTTCCAATAGTCGGTTGCTTGCCAGTCCTTAGCTCTGGAATGCATGAAAGTTATTTTTCATGCCCCTCTGCTCATGTTTATCAGGCTCCAAACCTGATGCTTATCAATAAATGCCGCAAAAAAGATGACTAAATTGCCAAGTAATCAAGTGCATGTGTGAACTTATTAAAAAGTCTATGACTATTTGCTGCATTTGGTATTACAATTATTTCAATTGTTACTATTTGAAAAAACAATGATGGAGTGCTGCGATGTCTTCATTGCCCAATCTTTACTACAAGCAAAATCGCCTCAAGCAGCTACGCGCCTTTTGTCGAACTGTCAGCGTCGGCAGCATTACCCTGGCGGCTGAATCCCTGTTTTTGAGCCAACCTTCCGTGTCCTTGCAGATTCAGGCATTGGAGCGGGAATTTGGCGTTACGCTGTTTGAACGACGCGGCCCGCAGATCAAGCTGACCCCAGAGGGCGAGACTTTATATAAGCTTGCCGAGCCATTGGTGGAAGGCATGGATAAACTGCATGAAACCTTTGCCGAGCAGTTTGGCCAGTTGGAATCGGGCGAGCTGAATATTGCGGCAGGAGAATCGACAATTCTCTATATCCTGCCAGAATCGATGAAGCACTTTACCGAGGCATACCCGAATATTCGCCTCAAGCTGCATAACGTGACTGGCCGTGATGGCCTTGCTATGTTGCGCGCTGACGAGGCGGATTTTGCCGTTGGCTCGATGCTGGAAGTACCAGATGACATCAGCTATCGACCAGTAGTCACCTACAACCCAACGCTCATCACCGCTGTCGATCACCCACTGGCAAAAAAGGAAAACCTGCGACTGGAGGACATTAGCCCCTATGGTTTAATCCTGCCGCCACGTCATCTCTCGACCTGGCGGATCGTTGATTTGGTCTTCCAGCAGCATGGCCTTGCCTACAACGTAGCACTGGAGGCTGGCGGCTGGGAGGTGATCAAAAAATACGTTGAGCTTGGTCTGGGCATATCCATAGTTACCGATGTCTGTCTGACTGGCGATGAGCAACTGGCGCAAATACCCCTGAATCAATATTTTCCCCGTCGCACCTACGGCATTGTCCAGCGCAAGGGGCGCTTTCTCTCACCGCAGGCCAGGCGCTTCATCGATATCCTCACCCAGGTTTTTGTCAGTGATGGCGAAGAGCATGCGCTAATGGGAGATGAACCGCCCGATCCAGGCCGTTCATCGATACCGGCAGATATTCTTTAGCCACGCTATGGTGCGCACTACACAGCGCTCAGAAAAACCATATCCATGACGATCCAACTGTATTGCAATGAACCCGGGCTGGCACTGCGTGCAGCTGAGTTAGCCGAGCGCTGGGGCTTGTCGCTGGCTGATGAAGAATCACCTGACACGCCTCGCCTGGTACTGACAGCGGAGCGGTTGGAGCTGCGTGCCTTGCGTACCGAGGGCGCGGTATATGTGGATTTCATTGGCGGCCCAGTGGGCCACAGGCGGCGTTTTGGCGGTGGGCGAGGGCAGGCAATCGCCAAGGCTGTCGGCCTGAAAAAAGGAGCCTGCCCGCACGTGCTGGACGCCACGGCTGGACTTGGGCGTGATGCCTTTGTGTTAGCCAGCCTTGGTTGTTCGGTAACACTCGTTGAACGTGCGCCGGTAATTGCCGCCTTGCTGGAAGATGGTCTGGCACGCGCCAAAGAAGACGCTGAGATCGCAGACATTATTTCGCGTATGTATTTGCAGCATGGTGAGGCCAGCGAACTAATGGCCAGCACTGATGCTGATGTGATCTATCTGGATCCCATGTATCCGCAGCGGCGCAAATCAGCCTTGGTGAAAAAGGAAATGCGCCTGTTTCGCCAGATCGTCGGGGAGGATACCGATACTGAAAGCTTGCTTACACTGGCACTGTCCTGTGCGCGCCAGCGGGTAGTAGTGAAACGACCTGACTATGCCGAGCCACTCGCTGGCCGGCCGCCGACCATGAGCATAAACACCCGCAACCATCGCTTCGATGTTTATGTGCAAAACCACAAAACTGGTTGATGGAAGGCCCATTGGTGCTCGCTGTGCACCATGTCAAATTGGGGGTTGCTTCCTTAGCGTTATACGGTGCAATAAACATCAAGTATTGCACCGTATGTAGAAGACTGCATAAACCAAGATAAAAAGTATTTTCCCTCTCCCCCAACCCCTCTCCCGCAAGCGGGAGAGGGGAGCTTTAATGTAGATACTCCTCCAGCTGATGTCGGTGTCTATTGTGACATTAAGATATCAAGCAAGCGCTCGACTCAGAACCGTCATTCCCGCGCGGGAACCCAGGCATCGAAAACCGCTATTTTTACATCTATATCGAGTCATTCACGCGCAGGCGGGAATCCAGAAAAAACTGCTTTTGCTTAAAAAGTAATCAAGTATGATTTTGCTCTGTTGGTCTTTGCAATCTCGGGAGCAACCCACAGACAAGCAGCAAACAAGAATCTATACTGAATTTTGCCATTCAACCTTTCAAGGAGATTCCACCATGAGCGACATTGTTGCGCAGTTGGGTAGTGATGCCGAATTTTTACTGGCTCACCAATGCAAGGGCATCAAGCAAGAAGATCTGCATCTGCCCGGGCCTGACTATGTGGATCGAGTGATGGCACAGAAGGATCGTTCGCCAGCCGTATTGCGCAATATGCAATTGTTGTTCAATACCGGTCGTCTAGCTGGAACTGGATATTTATCTATCCTGCCGGTCGATCAGGGTGTGGAGCATTCGGCAGGGGCATCTTTTGCGCCCAATCCAGCTTTTTTTGATCCAGATACAATTGCCCGTATGGCCGTTGAAGGAGGTTGTAATGCTGTGGCCTCAACCATGGGCGCACTGGGATCGGTAGCTCGTCGCTACGCCCACAAGATTCCCTTTTTGGCCAAGATAAATCACAATGAGCTGCTTACTTATCCGGCTATCTATAATCAGACTTTGTTTGCCTCGGTGCAGCAGGCCTTTGATATGGGTGCTGTTGCCGTTGGCGCGACTGTTTATTTTGGCTCTGCCGAATCTCGTCGGCAGATCACGGAGATCAGCGAGGCCTTCGCCTTGGCGCATGAACTGGGAATGGTGACTGTTTTGTGGGCTTATTTGCGCAACAGTGCATTCAAGACCGCCGAGGCCGATTATCATGCAAGCGCCGATTTGACCGGCCAGGCTAATTACCTTGCCGCTACCATCAACGCAGATATCGTCAAGCAAAAACAGGCGGTCAATAATGGTGGCTATCAAGCGCTCAAGTTTGGCAAGACTCATCCTGATGTTTACGACACACTGACCACCGAACATCCCATTGATCTGGTGCGTTATCAGGTGGCCAGTTGCTATATGGGCAGGGTGGGGATGATAAATTCAGGAGGGGCTTCCGGTAAGAATGATCTGCAACAGGCTGTCCGCACCGCGGTGATCAATAAACGTGCCGGTCGCATGGGTTTGATTTCTGGGCGTAAGGCGTTTCAAAAGCCTATGAAGGAAGGTGTTGCCCTGCTCAATGCCATACAAGATGTTTATTTGAACAAGGAAATAACCATTGCATAATCTGCGCGGGGAGCCTGTTATTGGCTCTCCAGCTTTTGCGTATGGCTCAACACGCGGTCTATCTCCATGACCACAAGATCCACGCCAGTGGCAATGTTGGTTGTCTTGCTGTTTTTGAGATCGGTTTCCAGATTATTAAGCGATAATTTCAGTGCAGGGACACCACAGTAAGTGGTCGCGCCATTTAGTTTGTGCACGAGATGTTGCAATGTTTGGTAATCGCTGGCCTCAAGAGCCGCCTGGATGGCATGCTTCTGTGGCGATAAGTCCTGCAGCAACATATTGAACAGGTCAGCGGCAAGCTCGGCATTCCCGCCAGCTTGTTGCAGAGCAAGCTTGTGATCGATTACCTTCACAGCGTCCATATTTGCACCTTATGTATGATAAATTACCGCCATTATTTATTAGAAATTATTAACACAATACATAAGGATTATCCATGCCAATATCATCACAGCAACTGACGCAGGCCCTGGCCTTAATTGATCAGGCAAACAGCGAAGATCCAAATAAGGAAACAGCAGATGGTAAGGAATGGCCAAAGGAGTTGCTGTATTCCAGACGCATGACAGAAATGCTGCAGCGTTATACTCCTAAGGCCGATGCGGCACAGCAGATCGCTATCCATGCCCAACATATCCAACGCTGGAAATCCCCCCGCAGTGACTACCCCATGGATCGCAATGGCTATCTACAGTGGCGCACGCACCTGTATAAATTTCATGCCGAGACGGTTGCCGCCATACTTGTCGGGCTTGGCTTTAATGAGCAAACCATTGAACGAGTAAAGCAGGCAGTAGGCAAGCGTGGCGTCAAGCTCAATCCTGATACACAACTACTGGAAGATGTGGCGGCTCTGACTTTCATTGAGCATTACATGCTGGATTTTGCCGCCAAGCATCCTGAATATGACGAGGCTAAATGGATAGATATTATCCGCAAGACATGGAGAAAAATGTCGCAGCGTGGCCATGAATTTGTACTTTCAGGCAGCATCACGCTACCAGAAGCGCTTACGCCGCTAATTCAAAAATCGCTGGCCGAGGACTGAAGCATGGTCTCAAAGCGATAGCCTAAGGGTTGAGCAATGGAGAAAAAATGATGAGCAAGACGACATATGCAGTTATTTTTGCGGGTCAATTGGCTGATGGCTTTGCTGTTGAGCAGGTGCAAGCCAACTTTGCCAAACTATTCAAGGTAGAACTTTCACGCATACAGCCCATGTTCAGTGGCAAGCCTGTTGCTATCAAAAAAGGCATAGACGAGGCCACTGCGAGAAAATATCAACAGGCGCTCCTGCAGGCCGGCGCTATTACCAGAGTTGTCGATCTGGCAGCTATAGCAGCTAGGCCGGTGGCACCCCAACCCATCTCGCAGCCTGCCAACCAGGCAAACACAGCGCAGGCTTCGACCAAAGCTGCATCAAGCTCATCAACTATCACACTTGCAGAGCCTGGCGTTACCCTCAAGCAAGCAGAGCTTGTGCAAGCTTTGCATGTCGACACTTCACACCTGAATATGGCGGCAGCAGGTGAAACAATCATCGAGCCAACGAGCTTTGAGGAATTAACAGTCGACACAAGTGCGCTATCCATGGCAGAGGTTGGAGCACAACTTATCTCGCCGAGCATAGAAGAAGAACTTGAAGTAGATATCAGCGCCCTGTCAATAGATGAGCCAGGCGTACAACTGCTTAGCCAGGAAGAAGTTGCCGATCTTGAAATTGATATCAGCGCCATATCCATGGCAGAACCAGGTGCCATCATCAAAGAAGCAGAAGAATTCATACCGGCAAATATTGATACCAGCAAGATTACACTTGCTTAAAATCAAGTCACATCATTCAAGATAATCCTCGCCAGATAACAATTTCTAATCTAAACTGAATTTAGTTAGGATTTTCAAAATTACCTGCATATACAAGGTGCGCAGAGTAACGAGCGCATCAATCTAAAACATCTATCAGCCAGAGTGGAGGGGCTCCAGTGTTTTTGCTCAGCTAATCTTATGAACTGATGCAAAATATTGTAACGATAACAACACCAGAGCTTTTTTCGTGCCTTGCTTAGACATGGACAAAGGGGCGGCACTGGCTAGTTCAGAGGCCACTTGTGATGGCGCAAGCGAAAATACAATCATTGCCCAACAAACTGCTGCGCCTGTTATTTGAGCAATCCAGCGATGCGATCTTTTTACTCAATACACATGGTGAATTACTGGCAGTCAACCAGACTGCTTGTGATCGATTCGGCTATAGCAAGGAAGAGTTGCTGCAAAAGCAGTTGCCTGATCTCATGGCGAAAGAGGATACGGCCAGTTATACAGATCGTCTTGACCTGATCATAAAAAATCACCGCGCCACATTTCAGGTGATTTATTTACACCGCAATGGCCAGCGTATTCCCTTCGAAATACATTCGCGCCTGATTAACTGGCCTGATGGTGATTTCATACTCCATATTTGTCGTGATATCTCGGAGCGCAAACTGCGCGAAATGGAGTATCACTCTATTATTCAGGCAGCAGGAGATGGTTTTTTTGTCTTACGCACAGCCGACGCAAAATTTATAGATGTCAATGAAACCTATTGCCACATACTGGGCTATACCCGCGAAGAGCTGCTTGGCATGCATGTATATGATGTTGAAGCGCTGGAATCCCAGACCGCAACTGCTGAGCGTATTGACAGTATCATCAAGTCAGGCCACCAGCTCTTTGAGACACAGCAGTATCACAAAAATGGACATAGACTCGACCTTGAGGTCAACGTCAGTTATGCCCCAGTCAATGGCGGTACTTTGTTTGTCTTTGTCCGCGAGATCACCCTGCGCAAACAACAAGAAGCCGAGAGCAAACTGGCCAGCCTGATCTTCAAAGCCAGCACCGCTTCGATTGTCGTTACAGACGAACACAATAATATCATCGCCATCAATCCCGCATTTACCAACATCACGGGCTATGAACTCCATGAGGTGGCAGGGAAAAATCCGCGCATCCTGCAGTCTAGACGGCAGAACAGAATTTTTTATCAGGATATGTGGAAAACACTATTACGAGATGATTATTGGGAGGGAGAGTGGTGGAGTCGCAACAAGGATGGTAATGAATTTGCCGAGCATGTGGTCCTGAATATAGTGCGTAATCCAGATGGCAGCATTTATCGCTTTGTAAAAATATCTTCAGATGTCACCGAACAAAAAAAACTGCAAGAACATATCTGGCGACAGGCTCATTATGACCTGATAACGCGCCTGCCCAATCGGCAGTTATTTTTGGCTCAACTGGAAAATGAGTTATTGCTTTGCCATGAACGAAACTTGCGGCTGGCACTTTATTTCATCGACCTGGATGGCTTCAAAAATGTCAATGATGAGCATGGTCATGACGCTGGAGATCAATTGTTGTTTCAGGTTGGGCAACGAATTTCTGGTTGCATTCGCGGCTCAGACACAGTGGCGCGTCTTGGTGGTGATGAATTTACCGTCATGCTCTCTGGCTTATACGATGATGAGCGCGTAACTCCTGTTGGCCAACAGATTTTGCATGTGCTCGCCCAGCCTTTCTCGCTTGCCAAAGCCACTGTGACTATCTCGGCAAGCATTGGTGCTGCCATTTTTCCAGATGACGCAGGTGAACTCAAAACACTACTAAAACTGGCCGATCAAGCTATGTATAGCGCCAAGAATGCAGGCAAAAATGACTTCCATTTTGCCGCAGATATTTCCACCCAACACCATGCATGACCAGCGGAAATTTTACCTTGGTTTGCTATTCTCCATTTGGTTTGACCAGCTTGAAATAACTACCCACTGTACGATCGATTTCCTTCAATGACAGTGCCTGCTCATAGGCCGCATTTCCTCGCTTGTAACAGACAAAGGAATGTGGCTCTGGGTCTTCACCAGTGATTAACCACTCCGTACGAAACTCGGATACATCCATAACCATATAGCTTACGTCCCAGTTCACCCTGTCCAGACGATACTGCCGTGGTGTCAGTTTGCGTTCAGTGGCGGATTTATCTCGCAGCACAAGTACGCAATATGGTCGATAGCGGTTGACGCCCTGAAGGATCAATATGCCTGGCTGGGAGTAGACTTCACCATTCTGAAAATAGACCCGCATACTATCTGGAGCAAAATTTACTGTGCGTTCCAGTGCAAGCAAGGTGCCAGCTGGAACTTCATGCAGAAACACGGGCGTTTTTGTCGATGTGTCAGTGATGGCGCAGCCTGTCAGCCAGAATATTGCCACCATAGCCATGCTACGTAGAGGCATGAAAACATTCCTTTTATCAGGTTTTTTCATTATCTGTCATCCCCCATTGGGCAAGGCATTGGAATGGTCAATTATAGACCAACTATCGACACGACTTGGCAAAAAGCTGTCATTACCGTTATTCTGCACAGCTGATTGATTATCCATGGAGCGCGCAGGATTAATGTTTAAAACTACCCGCCTACAGGATCAGGCATTGATCCAGTCCATTATCAATGCTGAGCTGATCTTTCAGCGCCACCAACCAACAGCGGCTGGCTTGCCCCCAGTGGTCGCGATGTCACGTGAATACGGCACGGGTGGTGATGAAATAGCAAGACTTCTGGCTGAACGCTTGCAGGTGGATTTCTACGACCAAAAGATATTGGATCATATTTCTCATGATACTTACATCAGTACGGAAAAGCTCTCTGAGTTGGAAGATAAATCCAGTACTGACAAGGTTATGTCCTGGTTGCAGGATCTGTTCAGCCATAACACTACCTACCCAAGTTATTATCGTCATCACCTGGTGAATGTAATTTTGCGTGTAGCCCGTAGCGGCGGTCTTATCCTTGGCCGTGGTGCGCACATCATTTTGGCATCTCATCCCGCCTTTCGCTTGCGTATTGTTGGTGGTATCGAGGAATGTGTGGATCGCGTTATGCAGGAAGAAAGTTTGAATTCGGCAGATGCACGTAAAAAAATCAGCAAGATAAATCTGGAACGAGAAAATTATTTATTCAATTTGTTTGGCCGCCATCTGCATGATGCCAGCCTGTTTGATTTAGTCATCAATACCGATAGATTTCAGGACGACCACGCAGTGGTAGAACTTGTTTTGCATGCCATGCGACAAAGCGGCTGCACAGTACCGTCTCAACAGGGTAGGGCGCTGTGATTAGCAGTGACAAAACGTTTTTGCTGAATATCGTCAGTCCAGAGCAACGCATCTACTCCGGTAAAGTGCATGTCCTTGCAGTTCTTTCGGTTCATGGTGAGCTGGGCATATTGCCGCGTCACTCCCCATTGTTGGCTAAGCTAAGGCCAGGCGAAGCGCGCATCCAGACTGAAGATATGGGGCAAGTCTATATCTATATCTCTGGCGGTTATATCGAGATTCAGCCAGACGAAGTCACTATTCTGGCGGACACTGCCTTGCGTGGAGAAGATATAGATGAGGCCGCTGCACTGGCCGCGAAAAAACGCGCCGAACGAGCCATTCGCACTAGCCCACTTTACAGTGAAAGAGATCAGGCTCATCTTGAGCTCATCAAGGCCATCGCTCAACTCAAGGTTCTACAACATACGCGCGGCAAAAAGATAAACGGTTTATAAACTAAACTCAGTTGCCCGTCAGTTTGGCATAGAGCAGGGGCAGTTGGCGTGGTAGCTCATCCGGTCTTCTGATCACAACGTAATTGCCTGCGCCAAACAGGTGTGGCAGGTAGTCGCCAGCATGTTGGTCGATAGTGACGCAGAATGGGTAATAACCAGCCTCACGCGCTTCATGCAGGGCGTGGCGCGTGTCTTCGATACCGTAACGGCCTTCATACTGATCCAAATCATTTGGCTTGCCGTCGGTCAACAGCAGGAGCAGTTGCCGTCCGGCTGATTCCTTCCCCAGTATATTACTTGCCTGCCGCAAGGCCGCACCCATGCGGGTGTAATAGCCAGGGCGTATCGCCTGAATTCGCCCACGGGCAGTGCCATCATATTTCTCATCGAATTCCTTCAAGGTATGAAAACGTATGTGCTCGCGTTTGCGTGAAGAAAAACCATACATGGCAAAGCGATCGCCGACAGCAGACAGAGCCTCGGCAAAAAGAAACAAGCTGTCACGGATAACATCTATGATCTTCTGCTCATTGTTGACAGCTGCGTCGGTAGAAAGCGAGAGATCGGCAAGCAACAAACAGGCAAGATCACGGTTGATGTTACGAAAATCCCGGTACAAGCCTTGTTCACGCACTGCCAGGCCACTGCGCCGTGCGACAGCAAAATCCAGCCAGGCAGATAGATCCATCTCGCTACCTTCTGGCTGGGCTTTCAGCCAGGTACGATTTTGTGTCAATGCCTCGAATTGACGACGGATATGTTGCGCAGTACGGCGCAGATGCAAGGGCAGATCTGTAGTTTCGGTCTCGCGCGCCAACATTGGCTGCAAGCGACAATGGTTAGGCTGCAAAGAGCGGCGGCGATAATCCCACTCAGGCAATAATATTCCTTCACCCAGAGGGATATCATCATACTCACTGGATGGCAGATCCAGATCAAAACGCAGACGGCTGGCGATCGTGCGCTTGTTGCGGGTAATGCTCAGGGTTTCCATTTCCTCAACCGCGCTGCCGCCATCTTCATCCTCCTCAGTTTCACGATCGGCATTGATGAATTCACCCCAGGTAAGCATGTTTTCCATACGCAGTGTAATGATACCGCCTTCTCGCTCCGTGGCATCCACGCGCTCGCCCCGACGTTTGCGCGTTTCATCATCACACGTTTGTCCACTAAGCTCATCATCATTGTCGTCATGCCCATCCATTGCACTCTGCTGGCCTGGTGGGGAAGGGTGCAGCCATAAATAGACTGGGCGAGGTGCATGGCGGGCTGGTGGCAAGACGGTGACACTGCCGGGCTCGCGCAATGCCTGTTGAATAGCCTGCTCCTGTGCAGCTTCATTTGCATCCAGTTTATCCAGCGCTGGGCGTAAGGCCAGTTGCGCCTCGCTCAGGCGCTTATAGCGTGACTGCATGCCTGGATAACGCGTCAATACATGTCTAGTCAGTGCCTGATTCCGTGTCAGCCATGCACGCGGCAGATCGGCTTCATCCTCGGCGCTGGCGGCAAGCGCGGCCAGCCATAAATAAAGATCACGATTTAAACCGCGTTCATGAAATACAGCAATTTGCGCAGGCAAGCGCAACGTCTCATCATCACGCCAGGCTAGCTCTACCTCGCCACCACTGCCAGCTACACGCTGTAGCCAATTACGTCTTGCAGCATGTTCAGTAGCCTGTGCAGCCGCCACACGCAGTCCACCATCCCCGCCCATAGCACGAAAAAATATTCCCACTGTAGTGCGGATATCTTCCAGTGTCACGACTGCATCAGCATGTTGACTATCCGCCGCGCGAGAAATCAGCCTATGCCAAAGTTTACCAACAAATTCTTCCATTATGCATCAGCTCCACGTTGAATCTGGTTTGTGCCAAAGCCAGTATTAAATTGCCATACATCGCAAAATGGGGCTACTCAGCAAGGAACTTCGCCCATGGTTTATGTTGTCGAGCGAACCTCTACACGTCACATCGCACACCAATGAGCGGATAGCGCCAGACTTGCCCTGCCATTGCCTTGGCCAATCCAACCATACCCAGTATGACAAGGAAACTATGCCCCAGTGTGAAATAGATGATGATGTACATCCAGATATTGACAGACTGCCAGCCACCGGCAAACAGAATTACGGTATTTATTATGACCAAGATAAGCCCGGCCCAAAGGCTGGCTGCCACTGTTTGCCGCAGATGGCAACGTGCCAGGGCAGAGGCTGTGGTTCGGTGACGAAAATAAAGCCAAAGCAAGGCGGCAAAGCTGAAGCCGGGAAGCAGGAGCAGATTGGCGAGATATAGTGCTTCGGCTGTAACCGCAAGATGTTGGTCTGGGTCCGAGCTGTATTGTGTGTTCATGCTCATCCCTCTTTAGCGTTGCAAAATAGCTTCAAGGTAGGTTAAATCCAGGTCGGTGTGCACTGATCCATGTTAAGTATAGTTATTGATTTCGATTTCACATGCCGCGTAAGCAAACAGTATCTTCAAAGTTCCCCGCTCACGGGAGAGGGGCTGGGGGAAAGGGACTTTTTATCTTCGTTCATGCGGCCTCCTGGATTCCCGCCGGGAATGACGAAACAAATGCGCATCCCATATGGGGGCAGCTTTAATCGCGCCTGGCTTGCCACAACATCGCCGCTGCACCCTTGTAACACCAATTGGTGCTAAAGCTCCTCTATCCCGCGAGCGTGAGAGGGGCTGGGGGAGAGGGGGAGCTTTGTTGTCGGTATTAGGGATAAATTTATAATATCCAACCCATCTTGATGGTCTGTAACATCAACTATTTATTAATAGATTTAAAAGCATAGATAACCGCAAGGGAGAGCAATGCTACATCTACACCTAAGCAATCGAACTGAGGTCCTCTTTGACAAGCTCTGTGAACTGATCGCGCAACCGATTAAGGAAATATTTCAGCCAGAGGTGATTGTGGTTGAAAGGAAGGGCATGGCGCGTTGGTTGTCACAACAATTGGCTGTGCGGCAGGGGATCGCAGCAAATATTGATTTTCCTTTACCAGCTGGTTTTATGTGGAATGTTTTGCGTGCTCAGCTGCAAGCTGATTTACATGAAAGCAGTTTCAGTAAGGATACGTTTTTATGGTACAGCCTGGCGTTGCTGCCTGAACTGAAAACAAGCTCAGGTTTTGAGGCTATTCAGCGTTATCTTGCCACTGGTGAAATCGAGACTAAGACTTATCAGCTGAGTTATCAGATTGCCGATTTGTTTGATCAATATCTGGTATATCGCCCAGAGATGATTTTACGTTGGGAGGCTGGTAAGGAGCAGCATTGGCAGGCGCAATTGTGGCGTGCCATGCGCAAACTGGCTAATGGAACACACTGGGCAGGTTTATTGGAAAATTTCAAGTCCAGCCTTGAAGCTGACGGTCTAAATCCAGATGGCTTGCCTGAAAGAATATCGATATTTGCTGTTTCTACACTCTCACCGGCTTACATAGAACTGTTGGCACTCCTGGCTCAGTACATTGATGTGCATCTTTATGTTATTAATCCCAGCATCAATTACTGGGGAGATATTGTCTCGGAGCAGGATCTGGCGAGATTGCGCGATGTTTGGCGCAAGAATGGACGACCAGATGTCTCTGATCTATATACCGTCGGCAATCCCCTACTGGCCTCGATGGGCAAACCAGGGCGTGATTTTCTGGATCTGTGGCAGGATCATGCGCCGGTTGAAAATGAAGCATTTGTGGCGCCTGAACATAACACACTGCTGTCTTTTGTTCAGGGGGATATTCTGCATCTGCAGGCTAGGGGTGCGGATGATTTGCCTGCATTAAATATTGAGTTGGATGATTCGATCCAGGTGCATGCATGTCATAGCCAAATGCGAGAAGTGCAGATCCTGCACGACAGATTGCTTTCTTTATTTGACCGCAAGCCAGATCTCAAACCACATGAAATCATCGTGATGGCTCCTGATATCAGCCTGTATGCGGCCTATATAGAGTCGGTGTTTGGCTCGGCCCCAGAAGAACGTTTCATTCCTTACAACATCGCCAAATTGCCACTGAGCCAGCAGCCGTTGATTGAAACCTTGATGGCGTGGTTGCAGTTGGCCGATGAGCGCTTTGCTGCAGCAACTGTAATGGCCTGGCTGGAAATCCCGGCGGTGCAGGCAAAATTGTCGCTTGGGTCTGAGGGTATTGAGCGTATCCGCCAGTGGATAGCTGAAAGTGGAATTTGTTGGGGGCTGGATGCGCAGCACAAAGAAGAGCTTGGACTGCCAACAAATGAGCTTAATACCTGGGAATTCGGTTTCAAGCGACTGTTCCTGGGTTATGCAATGTCCGCCGAGGCAGAACTTTTTCACGGTCTGGCACCATTTAGCGCTGTCGAGGGCAGCGAAGCTGTTTGGTTGGGACAGTTGTGCGAATTTATTACAAGACTTACTGAGTGGCGCAAAGTCCTTGCTACACCAGCTACATTGCTGGAGTGGCAGGCGCGTATCAATCATCTCATAGAGCAGTTTTTTCAGCCTGAACAAGATGAGGCCACCTACCTGGACAATCTGCGCATGCAAATGGCGAGTCTGGTGCATAGTGCCGAAGCCGCAGGGTTTAACGAGTCAGTGAACGCCTCGATCATGCATCAACTGCTAGCGGATCTGCTCGTCTCAGCAGGAGACACACATCAACTATTTAGCGGCCGGGTAACATTCTGCGACATGATTTCTGCACGTTCGATCCCGTTCCGTGTTGTCTGTCTGTTGGGTGTGAACGATGACGACTTTCCACGCAGACAACGACCATTGGGTTTTGATTTGATCGCGCAAGATCCACATAAAGGCGATCGTTGTTTGCGTGATGATGATCGCTATCTGTTTCTCGAATCATTGCTATCAGCACGGGAAATTCTGCACATCAGCTATATCGGCCGCAGTCAGCAGGATAATAGCGAACGGCTGGCCTCTGTGGTCGTTAGTGAGTTGTTTGATTATATTGAGGATGGCTATCGTTTGCCTGAGGGGGATTTGCCTGCAGAAATTTTGCTGCAGCATCCATTGCAGTCATTCAGCCAGAGAAACTTTGTTGCTGGCAGCTATGCCGCAGAGTGGCTGGAGCGAGACTCCGTGGCGGATACGTTTTCTGCAGCTCGGCTGCCGGCCGCGAGCGTTGATGAGAGGCAATCATTGACACTTGATGCCTTGCAGCTTTTTTTATCCAATCCAAGTCGTTATTTTCTTGAACAGGTTCTGGGAGTTCATAGTGCTGAGTATGAAGATACTCTGGCCGAGACTGAGCGCTTTGAACTGGATGCACTCAATGCCTATCTCCTCAAGGACGAAATGCTCACCGATTTAATCCATGAAAAAGAAGACAAAGACCATCTGGAGCTTTTCCTTGCCAGAGGTGAGCTGCCACATGGAATTATGGCCCATTATTATTTTGATAAAACCTTATCTGGTATGAATGAATTTTCAGAGAAAGTGAGAGCACAGCTCGATGGCAAGCATGAGATTATCGATATTGATTTAATGATTGGGGGATTTCAATTAGATGGTCAACTAACAAATGTGGTCGATGGCAGGCATGTTTGCTATCGCGCCGTCAGGCTTGGTAACAGGGATCGACTTTCACTTTGGCTTGCGCATTTGGCCCGCTGCGCTGCTGGTAATGCAGGTGAGAGTCTGCACCTGGGTATTGTTAATTCATGCACATTCGCTCCTTTGCCGGAGGATGAGGCGCTTGAGTATCTGACACGGCTTGTTAGCTTGTATCAACAAGGTCGCCGCTCGCCATTACCATTATTTATGAATTCTTCGCAAGTTTATGCTGAGAGGTTTTTGAAAAGTGGCGATGCCGGTGCGGCCATGATGGCGGCAAAGGCAAAGTGGGAGGGCTCAGCATTTTCACGCGGTGACCTTGATGATCCGTGGATCGCTCAGGCATTTTCAGACCGGAATCCGCTGGATGAGCATTTTGCCGAGATAGCCCTAACAGTATGGCAGCCAATTCTTGAGCAAGGACAGGTGTGATGCAAGAGTTACAGATCGAAACTTTCCGCTTACAGGGCAACGCCTCATCGAGGCAAGTGCCGGTACCGGTAAAACCTACACAATCGCCGAGCTTTACCTGCGCCTTTTGTTGGAAAAGGAACTAACGGTAACGCAAATTTTAGTGGTGACTTTTACCGAGGCAGCCACCCAGGAGTTACGTGGGCGCGTCAGACTGCGTCTCTATAATGCCTTGCGCTTTGTGAGCAAGAAAAGTGATGAGGATAATTCCGCGGCCATGCTGAGCCAATATCGTGGCGACCTGGCTACCATCCAGCGTCTACAGGATGCTGTAACGCGTATGGACGAGGCGGCAATCTTTACCATACATGGTTTTTGCCAGCGAAGCCTGACTGATAATGCCTTTGAAAGCGGTGTCTTGTTCGACGCTGCATTTGTCACTGATAAAACAAGCATCCGCGAGGATATTGCCAAAGATTTTTGGCGCAAACGTGTGATTCCGGCAGATGCCGCTGCTATGACATTTGTTATTGAAAACTGGCAAAACCCATCCGCCTTGTTGCGGGCAGTAAGCCCTCTTGTTGGTGTACTGGATATCAAGATTATCCCTGTTGTGAATGTCGATGTTGTCGCTGAACTCACCCGTCGCTATCAGTCTGCCCTTGCAGAACTGCGGGCGGCATGGCTGCATGAGCAAACAGATATAATTTCACTGCTTGAATCTTCTGATGTGCTCAGTCGGGCGGAAAAAACTTACCGCCAGGATAAGCTGGATGAAGTATTTGCAGGAATGGCTGAGTTTGCCAAGTGGGAACATGCGCCAGCCAGTTTGCCACCATTATTTGACCTCCTGACCGAGAGCAAAATAAATGATGCTTCTTTACATAAGAAAGCAGCCCTCAAGAAAGGAATCCCCATACCTGCCCATCCTCTTTTTGCCTTGGCAGATAAGTTAGCCAGGATACATTCAAGCCTGAATACCGCGCGTCTAACATTATTTATGCAAGAGGCTGCGGATTACATAAGCAGTGAACTTGCCCAGCGCAAGGACAAAAGCAGGATCATGTTTTTTGATGATTTGCTCAACAAGCTCGATATTGCGCTCATGGGCGATGGTGGCGAGGAACTTGCGACACGTATCCGCCAACGTTATCCAGTGGCAATGATTGATGAATTTCAGGATACCGATCCGATTCAATATCGCATATTCAATAGCATCTATCAGCAGCAAGATGAGTGTGGCTTGTTCTTGATTGGTGATCCAAAACAGGCGATTTACAGTTTTCGTGGCGCTGACATCTTTACCTATATGCAGGCACGTGCAGACACAGATGCAGATACTGGACACTACACCTTAAAGACTAATTATCGCTCGCATTCGGCGCTGGTTAAGAGTGTCAATGCCGTCTTTGGCAATGCGCGTGCGCCATTTGTATATGCAGGTGAAATAGATTTCATGCCAGTTAAAGCAGCTGCCAAGGCGGATAGTACGCCACTGTCGATCGAGGGACAGTTAGCTGATCCATTGGTCTGCTGGTACCTCCAGTGCGCAGAAGAAAATAGCGATAAGAAAAGTAAAAAAATAAGCAAACAATCAGCAACAACACGCATTGCTGAAGGCTGTGCGGCTGAGATTGCACGACTGCTAAGTCTGGGGCAGCGTGGCAAGGCAAGCATAGGCGAGCGTAACTTGCAGGCACGAGATATTGCTGTGTTGGTGCGTGATCGCTACGAGGCTGCGCACATTCGTCAAGCCCTGGCTAAATGTGGTGTTGCCAGTGTTTATATCAGCCGCGACAGCGTTTTTCAGACCGATGAGGCACGTTATCTGGCGCACTTGTTGCGTGCCGTGGCAGAACCTGAACGCGCAACATTATTGCGTACCGCCATGGCGACAAATCTGCTTGGCTATAGTGCAAATGAGATTTATGCCTTTAATGCTGATGAAAGTGCCTGGAATGAGAAGGTGCTTGCTTTCCAGGGCTATCGCAAGCTTTTGTATAAGCATGGTTTTATGCGGATGTTCCATGCATTACTACGTAAAGAACGCGTAATCGCCCGTCTACTCGCCGGGCCAGCTGGTGAGCGATGTGTGACAAATCTCTTGCAGTTGGCAGAGTTGGCTCAGGTGGCATCAGCGCAACATGCGGGAAGTGAAAAACTGTTGCGCTGGTTGGCCGATGCACGCGCCTCGGCTGACGGTAATGTCGATGAACAACAATTACGCATGGAAAGTGATGAAGATTTAGTGCAAATCGTGACCATCCACAAGAGCAAGGGGCTGGAATATGATGTGGTGTTTTTGCCGTTTATCTGGGCGAGCAAGGAGTCCGGAAAGGAGCCTCATATCCTGAAATATCATGATGAGGACAATCGCCAACTGTGTGCCAATCTTGACTTGCAAAACCGTGATCTGGGCTTAAGCCTGGCGCGAAAGGAACGGCTTGCCGAAGATTTGCGCCTGCTATATGTCGCAATGACACGCGCCAAATATCGCTGCTATTTCTCTTGGGGGCAGATCAATGGTGCAGCAGATTCAGCAATGGCGTATTTGTTACACCAAGACGAAGGTGACACTGCTGAACCTGTCTGCAATATGCGCTCACTGGATGACACGGCTATTCTGCGTGATCTGCAAAGGCTCAACGTTAACGGTAATACTTTGCTTGCGATCGAGTCTCTGCCAAGTTGTACTGAATTATTTTCTGCACAGGAACAGCAGACGACAAAATCAAGGGCGCAGATATTTAAAGGCAACGCCAGTCAAGCCTGGCATATGACCAGTTTCAGTGGCCTGACCGCTGATAGTACTCATGGCAGGGAACGTAGCCTGGAATTGCCAGATCACGATCAGGAAATGGCAGATAATATTCAGCCTGTAGCATATGATGAATTTCTTTCGCCATTTACCTTCGCGCGCGGTGCGCGGGCCGGGCTTTTTCTTCACTACCTGTTAGAGAATCTATCCTTCCCAGAGACAAATTCTGAATATCTGGCAAACCATGTCATTCAAGCCATGGCGCAATATGGTTTCGATGAAAAATGGCAGGCAACAGTCATCACCTGGCTTAATGCAATAATGGATACTCATCTGGATAATGCCGGGACTTTATGTTTGCGCGCAATTCCGGATCGGCAACGCCTGGTCGAGCTGGAATTTTATTTTGCCATTGCAAGGATCGATGTGAAAACAATCAACAGTCTGCTAAATGAATATCGTGGTACTGGCAGAGAGTTTGCAGCTCTTAACTTTGCCTCTATCAGCGGCATGATGAAAGGCTTTATCGATCTCATAATCGAACATGATGGCCGTTTTTATGTTCTTGACTACAAGAGCAATCATCTAGGCAATTGTTTTACGGACTATCAGACGACAGCCCTCAACCAGGCGATCGATAATCATTATTATGATTTGCAGTATCTGATCTACACGCTTGCACTGCATCGCTATCTCAAACAGCGCTTAGCTGATTACAGCTATGAGCAACACTTCGGAGGTGTTTATTATCTATTTCTGCGTGGCATGTCACCAGATAACGGCAACCGCAGCGGAGTTTATTTTGCCCGCCCATCGCTGAGCTTGATTGAGAACCTGGATCAATGCTTTGGCTCGACGCAGGAGATGCAAGGTGCTTGACAGGTTGAAGCAGACCGTTGGCTCGGCAAGGCTGCGTAATGTTGACTATTACTTTGCCGCACAGATGCATCAACTTGATGCTGCCGCAGGCCCGTTGTTGCCACTTGCCGCGGCACTGCTAAGTCATGCAGTTGGTAGCGGCAACACCTGTCTTGATCTCAAGCGTATTGCCAAGCGTCATGTATTGATGCGAGAGGATGGCGCGGGCGGTATAGAGGTGCCGTCATTAGAGCAGTTAAACCACGCGCTTGCCAGCAGTACTGTGGTTGGTGCTGCTGGCGAGCTTGCACCCTTGATTCTCGATGAGCAGGATCGACTATATCTGGGGCGATATTGGTGTTACGAACAACAAGTGGCAGAGGCGCTGCGCGCACGGGCGATATCACTTGCTCCTGCTGAATTTGATCATGTGCAGCTGCGAAAATCACTGCGACGGATGTTTCCTGCCACACCCGCTGAAACTGATTGGCAATTGGTGGCCTCGGCAATGGCAGTCTTGCGCCAGTTTGTCTTGATCTCTGGCGGACCGGGCACGGGCAAGACCCGCACTGTCACCAGCATCCTGGCCTTACTAATCGAGCTGGCAGCTGATGCGCCACTGCGCATTGCCCTGACGGCTCCGACCGGCAAGGCCGCCGCACGGCTTAGTGAATCGATACGCCTTGCCAAGCCGAATATAGCTTGCAGTGATTTGGTTCGTCAGCATATTCCTGAAGAGGCCAGCACGCTCCACCGACTGCTTGGCATACGGCCAGGCAGGATTGAAACAAAATACCATGCAGGCAATCCATTGCTGTTAGATCTGGTGGTTGTTGACGAGGCCTCCATGATAGATCTGCCATTGATGGCCCGTCTGCTTGATGCATTACCGGCTAAATCACGCTTGATTTTGCTTGGTGACAAAGACCAACTCGCATCGGTAGAGGCGGGAAGCATCTTTGCCGATATCTCAGGGCGAGCAGCTGGCAATAATTACACTGCTGCATTCATCGAACAACTACAGGCAATTACCGCTGAGGAACTCAGTCTTACAGGGCACGGCACTGAGTTTGGTAATAGCGTGGCGCTATTGCGCAAGAGTTATCGATTTGCCAGTGAAAAAGGTATTGGTTTGCTGGCCATAGCAATCAACTCCGGTGACTCGGACAGTGCACTGGCCTTGCTTGCTGGCGCATGTGATGGAGTGGGTTATCAAACAATCGCTGCCGATGAAATATATGCTTATCTCGCCAGGCATGTGGTTGGCAAGATAAGCCGTTTATTCGTTGCCGCAAGTCCACGCGAGGCCATCGAGCAATTCAATGAGTTCCGCATCCTGTGTGCCGTGCGCAATGGGCCGGTGGGCGTTGAGCAGATCAACCAGGCTATCGAAAACATTCTGCGCGCCGAGGGGAAAATCAAATCCTCTGCTGTTAATTATCCTGGCCGACCAATCATGGTGACACGCAATGACTATGGGCTGGGATTATTCAATGGTGATACCGGCATTATGTGGCCAGACCCGGAGTCGGGGGGTGCGCTACGTGCCTGGTTTATCCTGCCAGATAATTCAATGAAAGTAGTGTTGCCGAGCCGCTTGCCAGAACACGAAACGGCCTACGCAATGACGGTGCACAAGTCACAGGGATCAGAATTTGATCGGGTAATTGTAGTGTTGCCCAATGAGATCAGCCCAATCCTGACGCGCGAATTACTTTACACCGGAGTCACGCGCGCCAGGTACGAAGTAGATATCTGGGCTAGCGACGATATCATCCGGCAGTGCATCAAGACACGAGTTGAGCGCATGTCCGGGCTAACAGATAAAATATATTTATTGTGACTAACCGCATGTTTTTGTCTGGGGCGCTGGTGACAATGCATCAATCGCCACAAAACTATTATGCTTGCACCTTGGCTATCTCAGCATATCTGTGACCCGGCACGAAAAAGCAATCAGCCATTTTGTTTTTGATAAAAGCTGGTACAGCGTCTTGTCACAAAAACAAATCCAGGGCTTTTTCTTACACAATTGTGAAACGTGGGGGGTTAGAATGATGCCCTCAAGAGGGCATCCTGGAACGATCCTGAATTCTAATGCCGAAAATTTTACTGGTTGAAGATAACGAGATGAACCGGGATCTGCTTTCCCGACGCTTATCACGCCTGGGCTACGAGGTGGTGGTGGCGGTCGATGGCCCCGAAAGCCTGGCAAAAGCTAACGACGAAAAACCAGATATCATTCTGATGGACATGAGTCTGCCCATCCTCAATGGATGGGAAGCTACACGTCTACTCAAGGTTGACCACGCGACCAAACACATCCCGGTTATTGCCCTGACCGCTCACGCGATGATGAGCGACCGTGATGAAGCTATGGCGGCAGGTTGCGATGATTTCGATACCAAACCAATCGAACTGCCCCGATTGTTGCAAAAAATATCTGCGCTACTGCACGCTGGTGATGGATAATGGCTATGACTTTTATTTGGAGAGTGCTGTGAACAATGGTCAGCGTTTAGCAGTCAAGCAAGGCTGGTCTCTGGCGCGTGATGAAGTGGAGGCTGTTGCCGAGCTTTATGATCAGGTCTACCAGACTAACGCCAATGTTTTGATTTTTTTCTGTTCTTCTAAATATGATCTTGATCGCCTTGGGCGTGAACTGGCAGTGCGTTTCGACTGCCCCATCGTTGGCTGCACCACTGCTGGTGAAATCATCTCGGCAAAGGGCTACCTGGATAGCGGCATTGTAGGCGTAACACTTGTCTCAGACGAGCTGGCGATCCACTCTCGCCTCATCACTCCACTTGATCGTTTCGATTGGCAGATTGCCGAGATTATCGCGCAAGAGGTAAAGAGTGAGTTGCAGTTACTCGATCGGCTGGAGCGGGATAAGGTATTTGGGCTGTTGCTGGTTGACGGCATGTCAATGCTCGAAGAGCAGGTGATCGCATCCTTATTTAATCAGTTCGATAACAATCCTATCATTGGCGGATCGGCTGGTGACGACCTGCGCTTTGAGGCAACCAGGGTTTATTATGAGGGCCGTTTCCATGTCAACGCGGCGGTCTTTACGCTGTTTGAAACACACCTGCCATTTCGCTCGTTTCGTGTTCAGCACTTCGTGCCAACTGAGGCTCGCCTGGTCATCACCGCTAGCGATTGCGCCACGCGTACAGTTTTTGAGATAAACGGCATGCCGGCCGCCGAGGAGTACGCGCGTACGATAGGGATAAACCTCGATGACCTCACGCCACAGGTATTCGCCGCCTACCCGGTAATGCTGCGCATTGGTGGTGAGTACTTTGTGCGTTCCATCCAAAAAGTTAATCCAGACGGTAGTCTGACCTTTTATTGTGCTATCGACACAGGACTGGTGTTAACCGTGACACGTGGCACGGAACTTGTGGAGAATTTGCGACAAAACCTGCAAAACTTGCAGGAGAAAATTCCTGACCTGAAGTTGGTTCTGGGTTGTGACTGCATTTTGCGTCGACTTGAATTACAGCAAAAGGGCTTGGTGGCCGAGGCTGAAGCGGTATTGCGTGAAGTTAATTTTCTTGGGTTCAGCACATACGGTGAACAGTTTGATGGCATCCACGTTAATCAGACATTGACTGGCATCGCGATCGGAGGTTGAGGGCATGGAGCAGAGTGAAACACAGGGATTGGTGATCGCTCGTCTCGAACGAGAGCTGGCCGCGCAGCGCAAGATCAACCAGGTATTGATGGACCGCGTAGAGCGCAGCATCGACGGCACTGGTGGGGCCTACTCACTATTCGAGCGCAACATCATGTTGCAGCAGAGCGTTGAGCAGCGCACACAAGATCTCAAACGTGCCAACAGTGAATTGCGCCATCTCTATGAAAAGGCTGAACATGTAACCGATGCTCTGCGCCTGTCGGAGGAAAAATTTCGCACCCTGTTTGAATCATCGCGTGATGCGATCATGATTCTCAACGAGCAGGAATTCATAGACTGCAACCAGGCGACTTTGAAGCTCTTCGGCTGTGCGACGGTAGAGGATTTTGTCAGCAGGGATTTTGCTGATTTCACTCCACCGCAGCAACCCGAGGGAGGAGATTCATTGGTGCTGGCCAGGCAGCGAATCAACGATGCCTATACCAAGGGCTCGGTTATGTTTGAGTGGGTGCATACCGATATTGAGGGACGCGCGTTCCCCACTGAAGTGCTATTAAATCGCGTCGAATGGCGCAATCAGACAGTGATTCAGGCCGTTATACGGGATATCAGCGAGCGCAAGATTGCCGAGGTGCGCCTGCGCGAGGCCAAGGAGGTGGCGGAGGCAGCCAACCAGGCAAAGAGTTCTTTTCTGGCAAATATGAGTCATGAACTGCGCACGCCGCTCAACGCCATCATTGGCTACAGCGAGATGCTGTTGGAGGACGCACAGGAGAGTGAGCTGGCGGGGTTCGCCGCAGATCTTGAAAGAATAAGCTCAGCCGGTAAGCATTTGCTGACACTGATTAACGACATACTTGATCTGTCGAAGATAGAGGCAGGCAAAATGGACCTGTATCTGGAATCATTTGATTTGGCACATGAGATCCGGAATATAGCCAACACCGTACAGCCCTTGATTCAAAAGAATCATAATATTCTGCAAGTGGAGTGCCCGCCTGATATTGGAGTGGTACATGCTGATCTGACCAAGGTTCGGCAGATGCTTTTCAATCTCCTGAGCAACGCGGCAAAGTTCACCGAGCAGGGGCAGATTAAACTGAAGGTCGCGCGTGAACCGACAGCAACCGGCGATTCATTGATTTTTACCATCCACGATACAGGCATCGGCATGAATCCTGAACA
Source organism: Thiohalomonadaceae bacterium (assembly GCA_041678005.1). GTDB lineage: Bacteria > Pseudomonadota > Gammaproteobacteria > Thiohalomonadales > Thiohalomonadaceae > Sulfurivermis. The sequence goes on along the minus strand of JBAYOW010000003.1, from coordinate 14,856 downwards.
GATGGGCAGGCTGTTTGAACCGTTCACCCAGGCCGACTCGTCCACTACCCGCAAGTATGGAGGCACAGGATTGGGTCTGGCGATTAGTCGTCGCTTTTGCGAAATGATGGGTGGTGAAATCACGGTGACAAGTGAACCTGGTATGGGGTCGGTGTTTAGTGTGTGGCTTCCAGCACAAGTGGCAAGCGCTCCGGTGCCAGTTGTGACAGATAGACGTACATACACACCTGGAGGTGAAGATAACCTGGTGCTGGTTATTGATGATGATCCACATGCCCAGGAGTTTTTGTGGCGCAGCCTGGAAAAGGAGGGGTTTTCCATTTTGATTGCCACATCTGGTGAAGAGGGCTTGCAACTGGCGCGTAAATACAAGCCCATCGCCATCATACTGGATGTCATCATCCCAGGAATGGACGGATGGGCGGTATTGGCAGCGCTCAACGCCGACCCACAGCTCCAGGACATCCCAGTAGTCACGCTCTCCATAGTTAATGAAAAGAATGCAGGCTACTCGCTTGGTGCCGTTGAGTGCCTCACCAAGCCAGTGGAACAAGGCGCGCTATTGCGTGTACTTGATCGATTCCGCCGGAAAAAACTTTGCCATGTGTTGATCGTTGAGGATGATGAGATCACTCGTTTGATGATGTGCCGCATGTTGGAGAAAGAGCAGTGCGTAGTAATGGAGGCCGCTGATGGACGTGGTGGGTTGGCACAGCTTGCCAGATCACTGCCAGATCTTATCCTGCTTGATCTGATGATGCCGCATATGGATGGTTTTGAGTTCATTGATGCCATTCGTAAACAATCAGCCTACGCAAACATACCTGTTATCGTCCTTACAGCCCAGGATATTACGGCTGAAGAACGCCAGCGATTGAATGGCCGGGTTGAGAAGATCTTGCATAAAGGGGCAACGAGCCGTGAGGTCTTGCTGGGCCATATTGGCGAGTACACCTCGGCGGCCCAACGCGTAGTCTTATCCAATATGAAATAAGTCTGGAGCGTGTTGCAACAGCGCTGTAGGACGCAATAAGTATCGGGCATTGCGCCGAATATATAAGGCCGAATATATAAGGCCGGATAAACAAAGATGGGAAATTCCTCTTCCCTCTCCCCCGGCCCCTCTCCCGCAAGCGGGAGAGGGGGGAAGTATGCTTGATTTTGATCTGTCATTCACGCGCAGATGGGAATCCATGATCCTACCCCGTCATTCCCGCGCAGGCGGGAATCCAGAGAAAGGGCGCAATAACCAACGGGCATTGCGCCGGATGTAGCTGTCCAGGCATTCAGCAACACGTAGTTGTGCCAGCGTTACAGCTCTATCCAGCTGGAATCACGGCATAATTTACCCACTACTAACGAGGGGAAAGCCGTATGTTTATTGATGCCGAAAACAGTATTCACCTGTCAATTCGCAATACTGTCTATCCCGTTAAAACTATGCTCGCAGCCCGGTTTCTGGTATTTCCCTTGGAAAGCTGTTTACCCTGCCGTGGTGGAGCCGTATAATTAGCTGCTTTCTTCTCGCTTCATCTTCCAGGTGGATAGTCTATGCGTATTGTTCAGGAAGCTCTCACTTTCGACGACGTTTTGCTGGTTCCGGCTCATTCAAATGTCCTGCCCAAAGAAGTAGATCTAAGAACTCATCTGACCCGTGAAATCACCTTGAATCTGCCGCTGGTTTCTGCGGCCATGGATACCGTCACCGAAGCGCGGCTGGCGATCAGCATGGCGCAGGAAGGCGGGATAGGCATTATCCACAAGAATATGACGGCCGAGCAGCAGTCTGCCGAGGTGCGTAAGGTCAAGCGTTTTGAAAGTGGCGTGGTGAAGGATCCGATTACGGTGGCACCCACTGCCAGCATTCGTGAGGTGCTGGAACTGACTCGCACCCACGGCATTTCTGGTGTACCGGTGGTGGATGGCCTTGACTTGGTTGGTATAGTCACAAATCGCGATCTGCGTTTTGAAACACGTTTCGACGCGCCAGTAGCCAATGTCATGACCCCCAGAGAAAAACTGGTTACAGTCAGAGAGGGTGCCGACATGGATGAGGTCAAGCGCCTGATGCAGGAGCATCGTATAGAGAAGATTCTGGTCGTCGATAATGAATTGCATCTGAAGGGCATGATTACGGCAAAGGATATGCAAAAGGCAACGGAAAAACCTAATGCCTGTAAGGATGAGCAGGGGCGTTTGCGCGTCGGTGCTGCGGTTGGTGTAGGTGCCGGCACGAGCGAGCGTATTGCTGCCCTGGTCGAGGTTGGCGTGGATGTCATTGTCGTCGACACGGCACACGGCCACTCTTTGGGGGTTCTGGATCGTGTACGTTGGACCAAGCAGAATTTCCCAGCCTTGCAGGTAATTGGTGGCAATATAGCCACGGGCGCGGCGGCCCTAGCCTTGGTTGAGGCAGGTGCCGACGGCGTCAAGGTGGGCATAGGTCCTGGTTCGATTTGTACTACTCGTATGGTTGCCGGTGTGGGTGTGCCACAAGTGAGTGCGGTGGCGAATGTGTCCAAGGCGCTGGCGGGTACAGGGGTGCCGCTGATCGCTGATGGTGGTATTCGTTTTTCCGGTGATTTGGCCAAGGCGATTGCCGCTGGTGCTTATTCAGTAATGATGGGCGGGATGTTTGCCGGCACCGAAGAGGCGCCAGGTGATGTGGAAATGTTCCAGGGACGTACCTATAAATCCTATCGAGGCATGGGCTCGTTGGGCGCGATGGCCGCCTCACAAGGATCCTCGGATCGTTATTTCCAGGAAGGCAATGAGGCTGACAAGCTGGTGCCGGAAGGGATTGAAGGTCGCGTACCTTATAAAGGACCACTGCAGCCTGTGATCCATCAGTTGATGGGTGGGCTGCGTTCTTCTATGGGCTATACCGGCTGCAAGAGTATCGATGAAATGCGCACCAAGCCTGAATTTGTCCGCATTACCAATGCCGGTATCCATGAAAGCCATGTGCACGATGTGCAGATCACCAAAGAAGCACCCAATTACCGTATTTAACGCAGGTTAGCCCGCAGGCAGGCGCGGATAGGCGCAGGGTGTCCTTCAATAGTGCGGCTGGGATCGTGTGGGTCAAGAAAGTCGCTCAATGATTCAAACTGCATCCACTCGGTGCGGCGCTGTTCCTGTACGGTGGTTGGAGAGACATCAAGTACATCAATAGTTGAAAAACCAGCTTCCAGCAGCCAATTCTCCAGCAGCGGAACGCTGGGGATGGCATGAACATTTTTCATTTTGGCGTAGCGGGCGGGCGGGTGTAAGACAGTGGTTTCCTGATCTGCAAGCACCAGTCCTTCCAGAATCAAAGTCCCGCCAGGCTTAAGGTGGCCACGTAGCCGCTGCAGATGTTCTAGTGGATCACTGCGGTGGTAGAGCACCCCCATGGAAAAAACCACATCAAAGGCCGTGCTTTGTTCGGGCAATTCCTCCAGGCTCAGTGGCAAAACGTAATTGCCAACATCACCAATATATCGTTGCAGTACGGCATATTGCATGACATAGCGCAGTGTTGGATCGATACCGACTACCAGATCAGCTCCAGCCGCACGCATGCGCCAACCGTAATAGCCATTGCCACAGCCTACATCGAGCACTTGCTTGCCGCGCAGATCAAGATGCGGTGCCAGGCGTTGCCATTTCCAGTCAGAGCGCCATTCGGTATCGAGATGCAGACCAAACAGACAAAATGGTCCCTTGCGCCACGGGTGAAAACCCTGCAACAACTGCAATAAAAGTTCAGTCTGGGCAGGGGTGATATCAGCGTCCGTGCCAATTTGTAAACAGTCTGTTGATAGATTGATAGCGCTGGGTTGGGCGCTGGGTAAGGCAGCCAGGCTTGCATACCAATGTGGCAGATCGCCATGGCTGCTGGGTGTCAAGATATGCCTTAGGTGTGACTGCAATTGCTGAATACTCTCAGCTTGCAGCAATGCCGCCAGGCGCGGCCACAGCTTGCTGTAATCGATCATTTTATAGCCAGCATGGCGGCAAAATTACAGGCCTGAAACCAGGGTACGATGCGGCTAAAGCCGGCTGCCTGTAGCCGTGTCTGGTGTTCTGCCAAAGTTTCTGGCAGCAAGACATTTTCCAGGGCGGCACGCTTTTGGCTGATCTCCAGTTCTGAATAGCCATTGGCGCGCTTAAAGGCCAGATGCAGATTTTCGATGGTGGCCTGCTCGTCGCTATCGGCAAAGCGCAGTTTCTCCACCAGCAAAAGCGCACCACCGGGCCGCAGACCTTGAAATATGCTTCGCAGCAAGGGCAGACGCTCTGCTGGTGGAATGAATTGCAGGGTCAGGTTCATGCAAACAACCGAGGCTCGCTCGATGGACACATTACGAATATCCTCGCAAAACACTTCAACCGGCGTGGGCGCATTGTCTGCCGCAATATTTTCCCGGCAGCCAGCGACCATGGTAGACGAATTATCCACCGCAATGATGTGACAGCCAGGCTGGACAATATGGCGACGCATGGCCAAAGTTGCCGCGCCGAGCGAACAGCCCAGATCGTAGATTTGACTGTAGGGCTGCACATATTCAGCGGCCACAAGGCCAAGCATGCCAGTCATTACAGCATAGCCAGGCACTGAGCGACGGATCATGTCCGGGAAGACACTGACCACTCGTTCATCGAAGCAAAATTCAGCCAGCGGCTCATGCGGGCTGGCGTATAGCTGGTCTTTATGGGATGGGTGGCTCATGACGGGATTGGCGAAGATAGTCTTGTGACAGCGCGGAAAAGTATACCACTCAGCCTGCCTGGCAATGTCAGGCAGACTGAAATTATTTGGCATGCAATGCACATTGCTTTCACCAGAATTGTCAGCTTTTTCTCATCGAGCGCAAGGAAATATTTCCCAGCGTCGATAAGCTCCACTACAATAGTCAGCTCTGTATAAGCTGTATAAAAATCTAACAGCCAATTTTCTTTATTCATCTACAGGCTTGCGCTCATGTCACTCAATATTCATGCCGACCGTATTCTGATCCTGGATTTTGGTTCTCAGTATGCCCAGCTGATCGCCCGCCGTGTGCGCGAGGCGGGGGTGTATTGTGAGCTATATCCTTTTGATGTTGCCGAGCAAGAGATTCGTGATTTCAACCCACGCGGGATCATTCTTTCCGGTGGGCCGGAGACAGTAACGGCGTCTGATGCCCCGTCTGCACCAGCAGTGGTGTTTGAGCTGGGTGTGCCGGTACTGGGCATTTGTTACGGCCTGCAGACCATGGCGCAGCAGCTTGGCGGTGCGATTAAACTTAGCGATCAACATGAATATGGCTATGCACAAATTCGTGCACACGGGCACACCCGCTTGCTCAATGAGATCGAGGATCAGGCAAGCCCTGAAGGATATGGTTTGCTCAATGTCTGGATGAGCCATGCCGATCAGGTGTCTCAACTACCGCCTGGCTTTATCCTGATGGCCAGTACCGATACCTGCCCCATTGCTGGCATGGCCGATGAAGCAAGGTCATTTTACGGCCTGCAGTTTCATCCCGAAGTCACCCACACCCATCAGGGCATGCGCATTATTAAACGTTTTGTACATGACATATGTGGCTGCAACGCACTGTGGACCGCCGATCAGATCATTGCCGAAGCCATAGAAGATATGCGCCAAACTGTAGGCAGTGAAGAAGTCCTGTTGGGCCTTTCCGGCGGCGTTGATTCATCGGTCGTGGCGGCACTTCTGCACAAAGCGATTGGCGATCAGTTGAGCTGCGTATTTGTCGATACCGGCTTATTGCGTTACCGCGAAGGCGATCAGGTAATGGCGACCTTTGCCGAACACATGGGCGTGCGCGTCATTCGCGTGGATGCCGAGCAACGTTTTTTATCGGCTCTGGCCGGGGTCACTGAGCCGGAAAAGAAACGCAAGATTATCGGCAATCTATTTGTCGAGGTCTTTGAAGAAGAGGCCGCCAAATTGAAAAATGCCAAGTGGCTGGCACAAGGCACCATCTATCCCGATGTAATCGAATCAGCAGCGGTAAAAAGTGGTAAGGCGCATCTGATCAAATCTCACCACAACGTCGGTGGTCTGCCGGAGCACATGAAACTCAAGCTGTTGGAGCCATTGCGCGAATTATTCAAGGACGAAGTGCGCAAAATCGGTGTAGAGCTTGGCCTGCCTTATGAAATGGTATATCGGCATCCTTTCCCCGGCCCCGGACTTGGCGTGCGTATCCTTGGCGAGGTCAAAAAAGAATATGCCAACATCCTGCGTCTGGCCGACCATATCTTCATCGATGAGCTGCGCCAGGCCGATCTCTATGACAAGACCTCGCAAGCATTCACCGTATTCCTGCCCGTCAAATCCGTTGGCGTTACCGGCGACGGCCGTCGCTATGAATATGTCGTCTCGTTACGCGCCGTAGAAACCATCGACTTCATGACCGCACGCTGGGCGCATCTGCCATACGACTTCCTGGAAACTGTCTCGCGCCGCATCATCAACGAAGTATCCGGCATATCCCGCGTGGTCTACGACATCTCCAGCAAACCACCTGCAACTATTGAGTGGGAATGATTCCACGTCTGGCACTGGCTGGCACCTGCGGGCAAACTTTTTCAATGGTATAAATCATGGTGTCGTTGCCCTCAAGATCATGGCTTCGACAAAATACCATGCCATGTTATCCAGGCCATTCATGGTATGAAAATCGTCAACCCTTTGATATAAAACAAGATATATCAGAAAAACATGCCATGAAAAATCATGGTGTCTTTACGCTCAGGGAAGTGCACTCTGAACGTGAGAATGAACCATGGCTGCTGGCGACATCGTTGCCAGTAACTTCGACGCTTGCTAAAAAAGTCGTCAAGCTCTATTCAGCGAGGATGCAGATTGAGGAAGCTTTCCGCGATATTAAAAGTTACCGATATGGAGCCGGGCTGGAACTTCATCTCACGCAAGATCAGCAACGTTTGCAGATCTTGACACTAGTCGGCATGCTGGTGACGCTGGTCTTGTGGCTGTTGGGTGCTGTCGTGATTATGAGCGGAGAAGCAAGGCACTACCAAGTCAACACATAGAAGAAGCGACGAGTGTTATCTGTGTTGTTTTCTGGGCTGAGAGTTTCCAATGATAAACGCATCAATATGCGTGATTCGCAACTGGAGTTCGCCTATGGCAGATTGGTTAATCAGATAAAAGAGCACGGATATGGATGATGAATTCGTGGGGATCCCTCAGGGCCAGAGATCAATCTCAGCGAAGCGATTTGGACGATTCCGAAAGAACGGATGAAACGAAGAACTCCGTATATGGTGTTCCTGTCTCGTCAGGCGCTCGACATCTTCATCGTGCTGAAAACCTTTGCTGGTGGATCCGATTACGTGCTTCCCTCTCGGTATGATTCGGACTTGCCTATGAGCGCCGCAACGTTGAATCGTGTTCTAAGCTAGTGTTCAGCAGGGCCTGTTAACCAGAGTTCTGGCAACGATCTCGTAAGCTATCTTGTGGCTGCTTCTCTCCCTGTTGTTTTCGATCATTGTCGAATGGGTGGGTATGGTGATTTGGTGGCCTGAGCAAGGCCTCGACCACAGTCGCACGATGCTTGCCAAGGAGATCAGCTATCTGGACACCGACTTCCGCCGCAGTATCGTGACATCAGATCCCGCCCGCTTCGCCAAAGAGGTGGCTGATGGGACTTATCACTACCTGTTTGAGGTTACGCGAGTCGTGGCCTTTATCCATTGGGTCTCTCCACCACTACGACAGGAAGAGCAAGGCATGCGGCCAACACTACACAAAATCTACCGGCCACTCGCCGAGTTCGTCATCGCGGCCATGCAGGTGACCCATGTGTTCTCGGTACGCCTGGCGATTCTCAGTTTGGCGACACCGGTGTTCCTGTTGTTCAGTCTGCTGGCTTTGGTTGACGGTCTGGTGCGACGGGATCTTCGCCGCTGGGGAGGAGGGCGAGAGAGTTCATTCGTGTACCACTATGCCAAGAAGGCAGTGCTACCACTGGTAGTGATCACCTGGGTAACGTATCTGGCACTTCCGTTCAGCCTGCATCCTACCTTTATTGTGATCCCATTCGCCGCACTGTTTGCATTTGCTGTAGCAGTGACCGCGAGTACGTTTAAGAAATACCTTTGAAAAACACGGTCGGGATGGAGCAACTTCCCTGATGCAGATGGTCCTGGCCAGGGGCCCATAATATCCTGGAAATGTTCACGATTCTGGGTGTTAAATCAAGTTACGTTCAGAATAATGAACGTAACGATTATTGTCATTTTGGTGGGTTACTGTAGATATATTGATATAACGTCCATAATTATATACACTATACAGGATAGTGACCATAAAGATGGACGAAACATGAGCAAAACCCAGCTAGATTTGATGGTGCCGATTCCGGTCAGGCGGGCGGTGCGTAAGCTTGGACACGATATCCGTGATGCCAGGCTTAGGCGGCGTATTTCAACAGCTGTCATGGCTGAGCGGGCTTCTATCAGCCGGACAACCCTGAACAAGATAGAAAAGGGCGATCCCGGCGTTTCGCTGGGTAACTATGCCAATGTGCTCTTTGTCCTGGGTATGGCTGAGCGGTTGGGTGACATGGCGGACGTCAAGACGGATACGGTGGGTCTTGAACTCATCGATGCGCGTTTGCCGCAACGCATCCGCAAACCGCGCCAGAATAAATCCGAGTACAAATCGTCCCAGTCTGGACAGAAGAGTAAAGCGTGATGGAAACAGAAGTGTATGTCTATGTGGATATTGCCGGTACGCCGCATCTGGTCGGACGACTGTGGGCGCGCGTGCGCAAAGGTAGGGAAAGCGCCACGTTCGAATATGATTCAGGTTGGCTTGAGTATGCAGATCGTTTCTCCCTGGAACCGGCCCTGACGCTGGGTCCGGGCCCATTCCACACACCTTCAGGTAAGCCCCTGTTCGGTACCATTGGTGACTCTGCCCCCGACCGCTGGGGGCGGGTTTTGATGCGTCGGGCAGAACGGCGACGGGCAGAGCGCGCGGGCGAGACGCCGCGCACCTTGATGGAAATTGACTATCTGCTCATGGTTGATGATGAGACACGACAAGGCGCTCTGCGCTTTGCCAGGCAGGAGGGCGGCCCGTTTCTTGCCGAACATGAAGCCGCTCGCATACCACCCCTGATCGATCTGCCACAATTGCTGTCGGCGGCGGAACATGTCGTTGGTGACACTGATAGCGACGAGGATCTGCGCTTGCTGCTGGCGCCCGGTTCATCATTGGGTGGTGCGCGTCCCAAGGCATCTGTTCGGGACCGGGACGGGCATCTGGCCATCGCCAAGTTTCCACACAAGGATGACGAAATCAATACGGTTCTGTGGGAGGCGGTTGCGCTCCGGCTTGCGGCAAAGGCTGGTATCCCCGTGCCCGACTGGCGAATCGAACATGTACTGAATAAATCGCCGGGAGCGATTTATCGCGCAAGCCCAGAAGGGGTGAGGCTCAGGGATGAGCCGAACAGCAAGCCGGTGCTGTTGCTGCGCCGGTTCGATAGGGTGCAAGGTCAGCGCATCCCGTTTCTTTCGGCCATGAGTATGCTCGGCGCCAGCGACAACGAGTCACGCAGTTACCTGGAATTTGTCGATGCTCTGCGCCGCTATGGCGCCAATCCGAAACAGGATATGCATGAACTGTGGCGACGTATCGTCTTCAATATTTTGATTTCCAACACGGATGACCACTTGCGTAATCACGCTTTCCTCTATACCGGCCCAGACGGTTGGCGGTTGAGCCCGGCCTATGATCTTAATCCGGTACCCACGGATATCAAGCCACGCGTTCTGACGACGGCCATTGATCTCGATGACGGCGCAGCCTCTTTGGATCTGGCGATGAGTGTGGTGGGGTACTTTGAACTGGATGAAGCCAAGGCGCACGTGATCGCAGCCGAAGTCGGGCAGGCAGTGGCAACGTGGCGTGAAGAGGCCTCACAACTAAGTCTTACACGAGCCGAGATTGATCGCATGGCATCAGCCTTTGAGCATGAGGACTTGAAAGCGGCGCTTTCTCTTTCTTAATGTTGGTGAAGGAATGGCGATGACGAAATCTCGGGCGAAAAAGGAAGATGCTGTTGACGACAAACTGCTTACTCTTCCCGTCAACGCGGGACGGGCCATTGTAGAGGCCGGTGCTGTCATCGCTTGCCCACTACTGGGAACGGATCGATTTATCAAGTTTTGTCGCGAGCGCGGCCTATCACTTGATCGAGAGCGCCTGCTACGGCTCGAACGTCTGGGTTTGTTTGCTCCGGTTTTCCGGGTAAGGACGCCTAAAAAAGACACGCAGCCATTTTATATACCGGTGCGCAAGGGAAATAACTGGTTTACCAAGAAATGGGCGTGGGATACGACTGGAATTCGTCACGCCTACATAGTACCCGATCATAAGGATCAGACGCAGGAGGGTTACTACTCTATCTTCCAAATCGATTACCTTCATCTCGTCCTTATGGAGATGGCACTTCAGGTTCAACTGGATTCCTATCTGGATCGAAATGAAGAGCAGAGTATCGACTGGCAGAAGAATGGCGAAAGTTGGATGCAGTATGCGGGAAGTCGTTTGGAAAGCCTGCGAACACACGAGTACCGCCGTAGCGTGGCGCTGCTATGCCAGTTCATATCCAACCGTGATTTTCCAAAGACGCAGGGTGACCAGAGAACGATACAGGTGGGCGGAGGCCACTATTCGGATCATTGGATCAGCGTCAACGGGTTTGACTGGAAGTGGCATGACGAGATTCAGAATTGGAACCCGGAGACAGCGGAGCGACTATTTGGAGTAACACGTGAAAAGCTACACCATGCCTACAATGGTCTCGCGGTTGCGCAAGCGCACTGCGATCCACTTGAGCGATGGTATCAACTTACGCAGTTTGTCGCTGTTGGCGAGCGGGCAAAGTTGAAAGGGGATGCTTTACGGGCTGAGACGCTGCGCGCCGGTGCTCAAACACGCCAAATATATCTATTATATGGCGTGAATATGTTCTAGAATCGCGCCATGAAGTGGATATGGCAACAGCCCGACTGGCCAGATTTTCGCTACGACAATCGCGCGCTCAATGATCGGGAACTTGAATTTCGCCTGAACTCAGAGCGCCTGGCTGGCAGCTTTGATGCGCTACCGATGGCGTCTCAAGAGAATGCCACGATTGACTTGATGCTTTCCGAGGCCATCAAAACCAGCGCCATTGAGGGCGAGGATCTGGACAGGGAATCGGTCAGGTCATCGCTACTTTCTTTGATTACCTCGGATACGCTACCGAACAACACAGACCAGAAAGCGGCGGGGGCTGCTTCGTTGCTGGTGGACGTTCGCAAGAACTGGCAAACATCCCTGACGCATGACCTGCTGGGCAAGTGGCAGTCCATGGCTGTCCCGGAGCAGCGCTACACGTCTATTCTGCGTGGCACATATCGTAACGATCCTTCACCGATGCAAATAGTGAGCGGGCCTTACGGACGGGAAAAGGTTCACTATGAGGCCCCGCCAGCGACTCTGGTGCCTGACGAAATGGCGAGGCTTATCGACTGGTACAACCAAACCAGTCCTTTGAGCTGGGATAAGACAATACACGGGATCGCAAGAGCAGGTATTGCTCATCTTTGGTTCGAGGTGATTCACCCCTTCGATGATGGTAATGGTCGAGTCGGCAGGGCAATTGCTGACCATGCGCTTTCCCAGTTTCTTGGTTATCCAACCACGGCCTGTCTTGCCACGGCGATAGAAGGGGATAAAAAAACCTATTATCTGCAACTGGAGAAAGCGAGTCGTGGAAGCCTGGATGTTAATGTTTGGCTGAATTATTTTGCAGACAAAATAATTAAGGCACAGGAAATTGCCAGGGAAGAGGTGGACTTTGTATTGGCCAAGACACGATTCTACGAAGCTTATGGTGACCAGCTGAATGACCGGCAGGCCAGGATGGTGTCGCGGGTATTCGCTGAAGGTCGAAAGGGCTTTGAAGGCGGAATAACGACTAAAAAATATGAAGCGATTACCAAGTGTCCGAATCGAACGGCCAGCCGCGATTTATCAGACTTGGTTGCAAAGGGGGTCATAATACCGTTACCGGGTGGTGGTAGAACGACCCGCTATGAGTTGAATGTTGTCGAACCAGTCGAATTTGGTTTAAGGGAGAAATTATTTACTGTAATCAGGTGATTGTTGTGTTGATTAGCAGGAATTTTTGAGCATGGTATATTTCATGGTATTACCATTTAGAATGAAAATAAGCCATTGAATGTAAAAAATAAAAATGTCTTATTTACAATCGAGTGGGAGTTACCGGTATTGGTAGGCATTACTCCTGATTACCTGCCCTGTGTGTTTGGTCAGGCAGAAAATAAGCAATGATATCCATCTCTTTGTGTGGGATGCCGATAATATCAATGCCTTTTTCTCTAACCAGAGATAAGACAACGTGTTCGCCCTGCGCGAAACTGTAATAACCCTCAACCACATCCGTGCGATGTTTCCCCAGTTTCGGATTTTTGGCTAGCCAGCCAAAGCGTTTTTCGAGTGCATTCAGGCAAGTATTACGTTGGCGTTTGCCCCATTGGCGCTATGTGTATCGGCCGATGTTTTTCAGGTCACTCTGTGCCCTTGGAGTGACTATGAACCCGGGCATCAGGCTTCGTTGCTGCATTATTCCGCAAACAGGGAAGCGGCCTCAGGCCGCTTTTTCTATGGCTCAACCAAAATTCGCCAAACGAAACTCTGACTGCCCGATTTTTCGCGGGGCTGCTAAAATCCGCCCTGTTTCGATTCTGAGCGAGTTCATATCTTGCTGGTCGGTTTCGTCTTACTGTATCTGATTCTTTCTGTCGGCATCGGCATGTATGCGGCCACCAAGGTCCATAACGCGCGCGACTACATTACCGCCGGGCGTTCGTTGCCGATGTATGTAGTGCTGGCCATGGTGTTCGCCACCTGGTTCGGTGCCGAGGCGGTGCTCGGCATTCCCGCTACCTTCCTCGAGGAAGACCTGGGCGGGCTGATCTCCGATCCGTTCGGCGCCGCGCTGTGCTTGATCCTGTTCGGCCTGTTCTTCGCCCGCAAGCTGTACCGCATGAACCTGCTCACCATCGGCGATTTTTACCGCCAGCGCTATGGCCATAAAGTCGAGGTCATTGCGGGCATCGCCATCGCGCTGTCCTATCTCGGCTGGGTGTCGGCGCAGGTCACCGCGCTGGGGTTGGTGTTCGACGTGCTATCCGACGGATCGATCACGCAGACGCAGGGCATCTTGATCGGTGCGGCGGTGGTGCTGCTCTACACGTTGTACGGTGGCATGTGGTCGGTGGCGCTCACTACCTTCGTCCAGATGATTGTTATCGTGATCGGCCTGCTCTATATTGCCTGGCTGGTGAGCGGTATGACCGGCGGCGTGGCGCCGGTGATCGAGCATGCGGCGCAGAATAACAAGTTCCACTTCTGGCCCGATTTGAATGCGGTGGCCATGGTCGCCTTCATCTCCGGCCTGCTCACCATGGGCTTCGGCTCCATCCCGCAGCAGGACGTGTTTCAGCGCGCCAACTCCTCGAAGAACGAAAACGTGGCGGTGTGGGGGACTGTGCTGGGCGGCGTGGCCTATTTTACGTTTGCCGCCGTGCCGCTGTTCCTGGCCTACTCGGCAAATCTGATCGATCCTGAACTGATGGCGAGGTGGATGGCCGAGGATAGCCAGAAGCTGTTGCCGGAACTGATCAAGGGGCATCTGCCGCTACTGGCGCAGGTCGTTTTTTACGGCGCGCTGCTGTCGGTGATCATGAGCACCGCATCCGGCACCCTGCTCGCGCCCTCGGTCACGCTCTCGGAGAACGTGCTCAAGGGCTGGCTCACGCGCAAGAACCTGTCCGACCACAAGATACTGACGATGACGCGCTGGGTGGTGTGCATCTTCGCGCTGTGCGTCACGCTTTACGCGCTGTGGGCGCTGGATCATGAGACCGGCATCCACCAGATGGTGGAGAACGCCTACAAGGTGACGCTGGTGCTGGCCTTCACGCCGCTGGTGGCGGGGCTGTACTGGAAACGTGCCTCCACGTTCGGTGCCTATTGGGCGATGGGCTTGGGGGTGGCGACCTGGCTACCGATGGAGTTCATCGCGTTCGAGGCCGCACTCCCGCCGCAATTCGCCGGCTTTCTGATGAGTATTGTCGGCATGGTGGCCGGTTCGCTGCTGCATCGGCCGCCGGAGCATGCGCCCCAGCACCCGCATGCTGCTAATCCCGGAAAAAGCAGTTGACAGAAAACGCCGTGCTGTCCCAATGCGTTGGGATGCTCTTGTAGATACCGAATTCATTCGTACATAACGCGCTGATTGTGCGAATGAATTCGCATCTACAAACCCGCTAACTGCTTTTTCCAGGCTAACCGGAGCGAATGATTTTGTCACATGTTTGTCACACAAGCTTCATATTCTTGCCATCCCGTTTGAAAGTGGCTGAGCGACGATGAATGCGACAATTCTGATTGTAGAAGACGAACCGGCGATCCAGGAGCTGCTGTCGTTCAATGTGATGCGGGCGGGATTTCAAGCCGTGTGCGCCGGGGATGCGGATAGCGCATGGGAGCAAATACAGAACCGTGTGCCGGATCTGATTTTGCTGGACTGGATGCTGCCGGGTACCAGCGGTGTGGCGAAACATAACAATTAATCTACTCTAATCAATTATATAATCTGCATCATCAATGGTACTTTTCATGGTATTTCGTCGCCCCTGAAATATAGCTAAGCCCATGATTTCATTGTATAATACAGTATTATAAACCATGCAAATCCTTTAATAATACGCCTTGTCAGGCTGTTTCCTGGGGGATCTAATAATAATCAT
>JBAYOW010000002.1:0-100931 GCA_041678005.1 Thiohalomonadaceae bacterium | reverse complement strand
TTGCCATTGCCATTGCCATTGCCATTGCCATTGCCATTGCCATTGCCATTGCCATTGCCTTTGTCACCCCAGTTTTGAGTGTCATTTTCGATGAACCGCCTAACTTAATCCTGGGTCTGGCTTTTGTATTATCGAGCATCGCGCTCGGCTGGAACTACGTGTTTAACACGCTCTTTGAGCGTTGGGAGGCGCGTCAGTCTGTGCGAGGTCGTTCGTTAGCCAGGCGTTTGGTGCATGGCATTGGTTTTGAGGGCGGTCTTGTTGTGATGCTTGTCCCAGTGATGGCGCTCTGGTTGAATACTTCAGCACTTAATGCATTTCTTGCAAACCTTAGTCTCTTGGTGTTTTTCTTTGTTTATGCTATTGTTTTTACATAGGTTTTTGATCGCGTATTTGGCCTTCCGGAGTCTGCAGCAAAGCCTAGAAACGATATCTAAACGCATATTTCATCAGGGCGTGTGAGAAAGCTATAAGCTTGTTGGCTGCATTATGTCGATTACATATTCGGCACGATTCAAATAACTGTGCTTGGCTTTGGCAAAACTTTTTGCTGCCAAGGCCATTTCTTCTCGCTCATTATCATGACGCAAGAAATAATCCAGCATATCCAGCATATCTGTCAGGTCATCCCGGCAAAAAACCACGTGTTCTTGCTGAATGAAATTATTTGGGATGACAATTCGCGGCTGCTGCGACAACATGAAAGTGCCAACTCCAGGTATCTCCCAATAGCGTAAGGTGTCCCAGCCGACACCACGGAAGTTACAGGCAATGCGACTGGCCGCGAGTTCACGCAAATACCCTGCGCCCTTGCGCTTGTAAGTACGGAATTTTTGCCCTCGTATGGTGCCATTCGCACGGCAATCATAACTATCTTCCAGCAAGCTCAGGGCTTGGGTGCGGATTGGATCTGACTCTACACACCAACAGCTAACGCCATATTTTTTTTCTACCATACCAAGCTCTGGCGCAGGCCCGAACGCCATTGGTAGTGGGTGTACATTAGCGCCATAGTCCTTGCCGATTAGGTATTCTCGTTTGAATACCAGCGACGGTGGCCGACGTGAGAAGGTCTCAGCTAGCAGGTCATGAAACCCCATGCGCTTTGCATCACCACCCACCTCTGGCCAATCGCCGCCATCAATATAAATGACAGGTATGCCAACAGGCAGATCGGGCAACAAATCGCGGTATCGCTCGAAAGTATCTTTCTTGGTGGAGCCAATAATCACGGCATCGAATTCACGACTTTTCAACTTCCGGCGCACCAGGATTTGATCACGCAGGTAATCCGCCAAGTTGCGGGAATGTCCCAGGTTGCGCGGATATGGCTTGTGCGGAAGGTAATATTCCTTGTTTACCGGGTAAGGCATCACCAGCTCGCGGCCGAGCAGCCTCGTCAATCCGGCAAAGAGCTGATCTTCAATATAGTCTGGACCGCGAGAGTTGAGAAAGAGTAAGGCCATGGGGTCTCCAAACAAGATAATCGCATAAAAGATTGCTGCCATAAGATGGTGGCAGAAGACTTATTATGCCGCCTATTGTGTAGAATTGAGCGCTACATAAAACAACTGAATAAATATAACGGCATGAATATCACAGTTATTGGTACAGGTTACGTCGGGCTGGTCACGGGAACTTGTTTCGCAGAAATGGGCCACACGGTCACCTGTGTTGATATAGATGCTGGCAAGATCGAAGGGTTAAGGCGTGGCGTACTGCCTATTTATGAACCTGGCCTTGAGGCACTGGTAGAGAGAAATTTCAAGCAAGGACGCATCCATTTCACTACTTCTTCACCAGAGGCGGCCCAGACTGCAACCGTGCACTTCATTGCGGTGGGCACGCCGCCTGGTGAAGATGGTTCTGCTGATCTGCAATACGTATTGGCGGTGGCCCGCGAGCTGGGTCAGAATATGAGTGCCGAATATAACGTGATTGTGGACAAATCCACCGTGCCAGTTGGCACGGCCGATAAGGTGCGTGCTACCGTGCAGGCAGAACTAGGCAAACGTGGATCTGGAATCTCATTTGATGTGGTGAGCAACCCTGAGTTTCTCAAGGAAGGTGCGGCTATCGATGATTTCATGCGGCCGGATCGAGTAGTGATAGGCGCGGATTCAGATCGCGCCGTCAAGGTCATGCACGAACTCTATGCCCCTTTCATGCGTAATCATGAGGTCATCCTCACCATGGGTGTGCGCGAGGCGGAGATGACCAAGTACACCGCCAATGCGATGCTGGCGACCAAGATTTCTTTTATGAATGAAGTTGCTGCACTGTGTGAACGCCTTGATGTCGATGTCGAACAGGTGCGGCTTGGCATTGGTTCAGATCGCCGTATTGGCTATCACTTCATCTATCCTGGCTGTGGCTATGGCGGTTCCTGTTTTCCAAAGGACGTCAAGGCTTTGTTGCGCATGGCACAGGAAAATGAACTGGATGCCTGGGTGCTGGACGCCGTGGAACGACGCAATGATCTTCAGAAATATCGTTTGGTGGAAAAGATCTTTGCCCGTTTCGGCAAAGATCTGACAGGTAAAATATTTGCCCTCTGGGGTCTGGCCTTCAAGCCTGGTACAGACGATATGCGTGAGGCTCCCTCACTGGTGCTTATCGAACAGCTTATTAGCGCTGGCGCCACTATCCATGCGCACGATCCAGTAGCCATGGGAACTGCCCGCCGTGAGATGCGGCAAGGGTGGCTTGATGAGGGGCGTATACGTTTTTTTGACCAACAATACGATGCCTTGCAGGGTGCCGATGCCATGGTGTTGGCAACTGAGTGGAAGCCATTTCGCAATCCTGACTTTGAGCGCATAAAAAAAATGCTGGCTGCACCTCTCATATTCGATGGTCGCAACCAGTACGACCCTGTGAAGATGGCGGAAATGGCAATCGAATATTGCGGCATTGGCCGTGGCAAAACAGCAGGTTGAATCATGCAATCATACGCACTGCGTAAACGGATACTCATCACCGGCGGGTCCGGTTTCCTTGGCTCGCATCTATGTGAGCGATTACTCAATGATGGCCACGATGTGCTATGTGTCGATAATTTTTTTACCGGCACAAAAGATAATGTATTGCACCTGCTGGATAACAAGCACTTCGAGCTCCTGCGCCACGACATTATTGATCCGCTGCGGGCTGAGGTTGACGAGATATATAACCTGGCTTGCCCAGCCTCTCCCATCCATTATCAACACAACCCCATCTATACCACCAAGACCAGCGTAGTTGGTACGCTCAATATGCTCGGCCTTGCTCGTCGCACGGGTGCCAGGATGTTTCAGGCCTCCACCAGCGAGGTCTATGGTGATCCTGAGATACATCCGCAAACTGAATCATACTGGGGTAACGTCAATCCAATTGGCATTCGCTCTTGCTACGATGAGGGCAAGCGTTGTGCTGAAACCCTTTGCTTTGATTACCATCGTGCCCATGGCGTCAAAATAAAGATCGCCCGAATTTTCAATACCTATGGCCCGCGTATGCGTCCCAATGATGGCCGCGTGGTTTCCAATTTTATCCTGCAGGCACTCAAGGGTGAGAACATTACTGTTTATGGTGATGGTCAGCAGACCCGCTCATTTTGCTATGTGGATGATCTCATTGACGCATTTATCCGGCTGATGAATTCACCAGATGATTTCATCGGCCCTGTAAACACCGGCAACCCGATTGAATTCACTATCCTTGAGCTGGCAGAAAAAGTTATCGATATAACTGGCTCAAAATCCCGCATTATCCACACACCATTGCCGCAAGATGACCCCAGGCAGCGGCAGCCGGATATCCAACTGGCCAGAGAAAAGCTTGGCTGGGAGCCAAAAATAAAACTGGCTGATGGCCTGAAGCCTACAATTGATTATTTCGCACAACTTCTGTCTACCGGTTGACAGGGCAGAATCGTGGCAAAGTATCCGGCAACGCTGGTTATTTCTATCTATAAAGATATCGCCAAGCTGCGCACAATACTCTCTGCATTGGCGATTCAAACCGACAAAGAGTTTGAAATTATTGTTTCTGAGGATGGCAATGCAGCGGAAGTGGCCACTTTCCTCCAGCCTTACCGGCAGCAACTGCCTCAATTTGTACACCTGAGTCAGGCTGATCAAGGCTTTCGCAAGAATCGCGCCTTAAATCGTGCAATTGTTGCAGCGCGGAGTGACATGCTCATCTTTGTTGACGGCGATTGCGTGCCTCACCCACGCTTCATTGCAGCACACAAACAGCATGCCAAAATCAATACGGTTTGTGCTGGTCGGCGAGTTGAACTAGGGCCAATATTTTCCCGGCAGCTCATCGACCAGCCTGAGTTTTTGCTGCGTCTGGCGAATCCATGGCGCTATCTTGCACTGGCGCGTGCCATGCACTATGACCATATAAAAAACTATGAGTTTGGTCTGTTCTTACCGCTGGTCCATCGTCTCGCTGGCAGACGCCCTATACATCTTGTCGGCAGCAATTTTTCCTGTTCACGTTTTTTGCTGGAAAAGATCAATGGCTTCAATGAAGATTTCAATAGCCCCGGCATCGGCGAGGACTCTGACCTTGAGTGGCGTCTCAAGGCTGCTGGTGGCGAGATCATGAATATCAAGCATCTTGCTGTGCAATACCATCTGCACCATCAGCGCAGCTACCGTCAGCGAGCGCAATAAACAAATCATGGCCCATGCCATGAAAGAAAATGCTTGGCGCTGCGCCCAAGGACTTGAGCAGGCCAAAACATGAAAATACTTGTTGTCCGTAACGATAGACTCGGCGACTTTATGCTCGCCTGGCCTGCCTTTGCGCTGCTGAAACAAGCACTGCCAGCGGCTCATATCGGCGCTTTAGTGCCAGTCTATACTGCGGCAATGGCCGAGCTATGTCCGTGGATTGACGAAGTCGTTATCGATCCAGGGCCTGAAGCGGGCAACAAATCCTTGCAGCAAGAGCTGGCAATGTTCAGGGCTGATGCCATCATCACTCTGTTTTCCACCACCCGCATAGGTATTGCTGCCTGGCGTGCAAGGATCCCATATCGCCTTGCACCAGCAAGTAAGCTGGCACAAGTTTTTTACAATAATCGCCTCGTGCAGCGCCGCTCCCGTTCTGAAAAACCGGAGTGGGAATACAATCTGGACTTGATCCGTTATTTCCTTGCAGATCACGAGATAGATGCCGCGCGACCACATCCGCCTTATCTTGTGTTTCCACGCGAAGAAATCGCCGCTTTGCGCCGTCAGTTCCTCCAGGCTCATGGCATTACTGTGCCGGCACGGCTGGTTTTAGTCCATCCTGGTAGTGGCGGCTCGGCCAATAATCTGTCACTGGATCAATATGCATTGTTACTCAGAAATCTGTACGCCAAACAAGCCATTCATTTCATCATAGGCTGTGGCCCTGGCGAGGAACTCAAGGCAGAAACTTTGGCAACTCTGTTGGGGCCTTTATCTCATAGCGTTTTACCGCCAGACAATATTGTTGATTATGCCAGTCATATCGCCTTTGCTGATCTGTTCATCAGCGGCTCGACCGGGCCGTTACATATCGCTGGTGCATTAGATATACCGACTGCGGGATTTTATCCCCGCCGCCGTTCGGCCACGCCGCTGCGCTGGCAAACACTAAACTCTCCTGAGCGCCGGCTTGCTTTTACCCCACCGGCCACAGCCGAAGAAATGGACATGAGCAGTATCGATGTGATTGACGCTGCCAGGCTTATTAATCAGAAATTTATTTGAGCCGGTTTTTTGGATTTCTGGATTCCCGCCTGCGCGGGAATGACGGTTCTGAGTCGAGCGGTTGTTTAATTGCTGAATGTCACTATAGACGGCGCACAAAGCCCCTCTCCTGCTGGCGGGAGAGGGGTTGGGGAGAGGGTGGCTACCTCGTGATGCGGATCAGTTTAAATAGCCATTAACAGTGGAGTTGTGTGAGTCTTTTGCTGGGAAAGTATTCTACATCTGGCGCAATGCCCGTTGGTTATTGCACCCTACAGTTCTGAACGGCCTTCATCAGTCTGATGTGACATAGTTCATTAACTCCGTCGTCACCCATGCGCAGGCGGGGGTCCAGTTCTTTTGAATTTCTGGATTCACGCCTGTGCGGGAATGACAGTTCTGGGTCGAGTGGCTGTGTGTCTTTCATAAAGATTCGGACTAAACTACCCACTCGATTTGGGGAAGAGTCATTTGTTTTGGCTTGGTTGTATACTTGCACGCTGCCCACTACGGGCTGGTCGCTTGCTTTAATGACAGGATGATTTGCGCGTATGGAACAAAATAAAGCCATGCCTACATGGCTGCGCCACTTTATTGTCGTCCTTGTTTTCGTGTTTCCAATGATAGTTGCCACTACCGGTGGTGGGAGCCATGTCGCCACTATGTTGCTGTTACCTGCCTTGTATTATGGCCGTGGCTGGCGGCAGCTGGATAATATAGAACAGCGGGTAATGCTGGGTTTTGTCGCTGTCTTTCTGGTGATGTCATTAAGCATGCTGAACACTGAGGACATTACGCAAGGACTTAAATATCTTGAACGCCATCTACGTTTTGTCTTACTAATCCCTCTTTATCTCATGCTGCGCAAGTATGATTTCAGCTTGGCTAAGGTGTTTGCGTATGCGCTTATCGCGGCCAGCCTGCTGATGCTGGCCTGGGCTATTTATCAGGTGATTTGGCATGGGGATGTTGTTGTTTCAGGCGAGTACGACAAAATAGTTTTTGGTGATTTGGTAACTTTATGGGGTGCGCTGTCGATAGTGTTCGCTTTGACCTTAATGCACAAACATACTGGTCTGGCAGTTATCTTTATTGTGGGTGTGGCGGCCCTCAGCACAAACGCACTGGCGCAGGCAAGAGGTTCCTGGTTGTTTATACCGGTTTTTCTGTTGTTATTGCTCTGGGCATACCGTGGCCATCTGCGATCTGGCAGACGCTGGCTTGTCAGTGGTGTCGCGTTACTCGTGCTTTTATCTGCGGTCTTTTTCTGGCAGGGAGACAGAATCAAGCAAGGCGCGGGACATGGCATCTCTGATCTGCAATCGTTCATGCAAGACCCTGGTCAGGCGACATCCTGGGGTATTGGATTGAATTTATGGCGTAACAGCCTGCTGTTGGCAGCCGAACATCCATGGCAGGGCATAGGTCTGGGAGATTTTCAACAAGAGATGCGCAACATGGTGGACGATGGGCGATCTTTAAGTCCTGCAGTCGCTAATTTTGGTCATGCACACAGCATTTATTTTGCTGCCTTGGTCAATGCCGGCATCATTGGCCTGCTGTCTATGGTGATTGCCTATTTGGTGTTACCGGCAGTGCTCTTCGGCCGAGAAATGAAAGGCGCAAAAACGCCTGAGCAAAGATTTTATGCCTTGGCTGGAATGGCAACAGTCCTGGCATTTGCCACCTTTGGCCTGAGTGAAGACTTGTGGACTAGAAATCCTTTCGTAAATTCCTATATTGTCTGTCTGGCTGTACTTATGAGTGGTGCGATGAATGCAAGGCGATCTACATTGGCAATTGATGATACAAAGCCAGAAGACCCATTGGTTAAAAATCAAACATAACGGTTAGGGAAGCGCTGAATAATGTTGGCTAGATAATTATTCAGCGCTTCCTTAGCATAAAAAGTCTTTGGCTCAAGCGCTATCCAGCAAGATTTTTACCAGGTTTTGGTAATGTTTTTCTTCGGTAAAAATTTCATCTGCCCGCAGTTTGCCCGCAGTGGCCAGGTCCCCGCGTAAGCCCTCATCATTGGCCAGGCTTGCCAACTGCTGAGCCAGGTGTGATGCATCATCTGGCCTGAATAACAGACCACTAATGCCATCCTCGATGATCTCTGGCACACCACCGGCATTTGTGCCAACTACGGCCACGCCGCAGCGCATCGCCTCCGCAAGCACCAGACCAAAGGTCTCCATGCGCGTAGCCAACACAACGACATCAAAGGCTGACATTAGTGTCATAGGCGCTGGATGTGGTGCGTGCAATGTTACGACCTCCTGCAAACCTCGCACATCAATCTCATGCTGCAAGCGTTGTAGATAACCATCATCCATCGCTGGCCCTAACAAGATCGCCTGTGCCTGAATCCCGGCTGAGCGCAACTGCTGGACGGCCTCGATGAGTAGGTGCTGGCCTTTGTTTTCCTCCATGCGCCCAACCATGCCGATAGCAAATGCGCCATCGATTATTTGCAGAGACTTTCGCAGCACCTGCCGCTGTGCCTTATCAGGCAGTTGCGGCGTTGGAATACCGTGATACAGACACTGTATACGCGCGGCTGGCAAGGGCAAAAGCTCATGGGCTTGCAGGCGCAGCTTCTCGGTAATGCTTAGGTAGACGTCAATCTGCCTATATAAAAATCGGTGATAAAAATCCTTTTTGCCACGAGTTAAGGCCATCTGTCTGGTGTAGATTAAACGCACCGGTCGCCGTGCCCATTTTTTTGCCAGCGCAGCGAGCAGCAGGTCTTCGCCCCAATGCATATGAATCACGTCCGCCTCGGTTCGATCAATAAGCCGCGCCAGTCGCCAGGCTGCCAGCAACGGCAGGCGGCGACTGCGCCGTGGCAGCGTGGCATGGGTCAAATTTTGCTCTTGCATGCGCTGGTGTAACAGGGTCGCCGGGCGTACTACGGCAATAACATCATGACCTGAGTTTTGCAGGTTTTGCGTGGTGCGCAAGGCATATAACTCCAGCCCACCAATGCCATCAGAAGTACATAACTCAAGTATTTTCATTGCGATTTGCTGTCGTATCTATAGCCAGTATTTGTTGTAGTTGCAGCATGACCTGTTCAGGCATGATCTCACGCAGGCAGGGGGTATCCTCAGGCAACGGGCAACGGCGTTTGAAGCATGGGCTACAGGGTAGATCGAGGTAGATGCTCTGTGCACTATTAGATAGAGGCGGGGTGTAGGCCGGCGTGGAAGAACCATATAAGGCGATGACAGGAATGCCCGTGGCAGCGGCGACGTGCATCAGGCCGGAGTCATTGCTTACTGCCGCGCTGCACAGCGATAGAAGATCGATGGCATCTTCGAGTCTCGTCTGTCCACATAGATTGATGACACCAGGCGCATTGGCCAGGAGCTGTGCACCATCGGTATGCTCTTTTGCCGAGCCGATAAGCCAGACCTGATAACCATTGGCCAATAGCTCGCGTGCCAATGTCGCATAATGCTCCAGTGGCCAGCGTTTGGCTGGGCCATATTCCGCGCCGGGCATGAAGGCCACCACTGGCTGATCTAAGTGTAAACCCAATTGTTTTAGCAAATTGCGCTGATTTACTGTGTCAATATCCAAATGCGGTAGCGGCATGTTCTGCGGCGGTAGTTGTGCGCTGGCTGGCAAGCCCAGCGCGACATAGCGATCAACCACACGCGGCAGTAATTGTTTGTCTAATGGGCGAGTATCATTGAGCAGGCCATAACGCATTTCGCCGCGGTAACCAGTGCGTAGTTTACTGCCGGAGAAATATGGGATCAGCGCCGACTTGAATGAGCGTGGTAATACGATGGCCTGATCGTAGTGTTCGGTTCGCAGGGCACGACCTATACGCCAGCGCTCGGCTAAGCCAAATTGACCATGACCGGCTGACAAGGCAATGGCACGGCGCACTTCCGGCATGCGCGAGAGCAAGGGCAATGACCAGGTCGGTGCTACTACGTCAACCTCGGCATCCTGGTTGTGCAGTGTGATGAACACGGTTTGCGCCATTACCATATCGCCCACCCAGGCAGGCCCTACCACCAGTATGCGCTTCTTCGTCATCAGCTGTGTTCCGTCAATAGCTGTGTCGTAATAGCTACATTATCGCGTAGATGCTGTGGGTTGATTGTGCCGACGATGACGCTGTGTACAGCAGGTTGGGCGAAGACAAAACGTAAGGCATCTGCCACGCTTTTTGCATGACCGCTTTGCAATGCCTTTTTGAGCAGTACACCCTTGCCTAACTCGGCTGCACGTTGCAGCACAGGTAGTTCCTCGGTGTAGACAGGATTATAGGTCGCCATCACCACGTCCATATTTTCCACGCACCAAATACCACCTGCGACGGTTTTCGTCGACATGCCGACTGCACGTATTAATCCTGCATGTTTCAACTCCTGCAAGGCATCGCAGACTGCTTCTTGTTCGATGATGCGAATATCATCGCCATCGGAATGCACCAACACCACATCCAGATAATCCCGCCTCAGGCGTTTTAGACTACGCTCAATGCTTTGGCGGGTGAACTTTGCGCTGAAGTCAAAGGATGACTGGCCATTGGTAAAAATCTCACCAACCTTGCCGACGATTATCCAGTCATGCCTGTGTGGTAGCAGTTGGCCAAGACGTTCTTCACTATTACCGTAAGCTGGTGCGGTATCGAGCACGTTGATGCCCAGCTCCCAGGCAAGGTCAAACAATGCCCGCACTTCACTATCATCAGGGATGGTAAATCCGCCTGGATATTTAACCTGTTGGTTGCGGCCAATCTTTACTGTTCCCAGTCCCAGCGGGCTGACCTGCAAACCAGTCATACCCAGCTCTCTCAACTCCATCGTTCTTCCTCCTGCCAGGGCAGCAAGGCATAGCCAGGAAAATCCCAGTTCGGTAGCTCGTTAGCCGCTGCAGGATTGATCTGTGCCTGCTGCAGTAATTCCAATACGCGCATTGCCAGCCGTGGTGCAAACGCCAGCTTGGTCGGCCATGCGGTGATCACCCCATCGTGTTGTTCGACATACACATCATCAGGCCTGCGACCACCACTCATCTGCGGCTCGGCGCGATCAATATCCAGCACAGCAAAGTCGCAGCCGTTGATGTCCAGCCACGGTAACAGCTCGCTCAATTCTTTCCGTGCCGCTGACAATTGCTCTGCATCACTGCGCATAACACCTGCATCGGCCAGCTCACCGCCCAGATACCAGACACTGCGGCCATGTATATCTGTATGACTGCTTATGGTTATGCGCGGATTGCTTGAAGCACCAAGACAATGTGCATAAACCCCCGTGGGCAAATCACCGCGTAACATCACCATCTTCAAGGGGCGAGTCTGCATGCGTGGTGTATCGCGACCCAACAAGCGCAACAAGCCCGCATTGCCGCGACCTGCGGTCAACACAATTTGTTTGGTGGAGATATTTATCTGCCTGTCGCCATTTACCAGGCTCAAGCATAAGCCATCTATCTGCCGCACCTGAGCATGCCAGATAAAGTTCTCATGCGGTTGCGCCAATGCATGCAGCAAAGATGCTGTATCCAGCACAGGCTCTTCCAGACTATAGACCTGACCAAGAAACTGCTCATGCCTGAAGACGGCGGGATAATCACTGCTAGTCAACGGTTCGATACGACTGCGCATCAATTTACTGGCAAAAAAGCCAGCCATGCGTGAGGTCAAGCCAGCGGTCGACCAAAGGTATTGATGCCTGGATAAAAGTTTGGCTGCACGCAGATCGATCTCGCCACTACCTGCCAGGCAATCGCGCCACAATGCCGGCATCGCAGCGATTGCCTCGCTGGAACCACTCACCGCACCGGTAAGCGCATACTTCGTTCCGCCGTGGATAATACCTTGCGCATAGCGGGTTTGGCCTGAACCGAGTTTTGATAACTCGATCAGTATCGCTTGATAGCCTTGCTGACGCAGTCTGGCCAGCAACCACAGTCCCGCGACGCCTCCACCACAAATAACAATATCGACCTGTACATCAGCGTGTTTGCTCATTTATTGGCTCTGGTGCGTATCATTTTGATAAGTCCTGTAGTAGAGCAATTTTCCACATAACCCATCACCTGCACCTTGCCACCAGCAGCACGCACGCAATCGCCACCAGGTATTTTATCTGGTTCGTTATCACCGCCTTTCACCAAAATATCGGGCAATAGCTTGCAGACCAGCCGTGTGGGCGTGTCTTCATAAAACGGCAATACCCAATCCACGCAATCCAATGCAGCGAGTACTAGCATGCGCCGCTCTATGGTATTGACCGGGCGCTCTTCACCCTTCAGGCGTTTGACCGAGGCATCATCGTTGACGGCAACGATCAGGCGATCGCCCAAGCGTCTTGCTTGCTGTAGATAGGTAACATGGCCAGCGTGCAGGATATCAAAACAGCCATTAGTCATCACCACAGTCTCGCCACGGCTCCTGGCCTCCTGCATCAAGGCCAATAGCTCGTCCTCATCAACCAGCCCACGCTCCATTTCACTCTGTTCGCGCAAGGCACGTTTTAGCTCCTGCACATTGACCGTGGCCGTGCCCAGCTTGCTCACCACTACACTGGCTGCCAGGTTTGCGAGTGCTGTTGCCTCGGCCAGATCAATGCCGCTTGCCAACGCACTGGCTAAGGTGGACAGCACCGTATCTCCGGCACCGGTCACATCAAATACTTCACGCGCACGGGTTGGCAGGTGCAGCGGCGCATGATGCTCACGCAACAAAGTCATGCCGCGCTCACTGCGTGTGATCAACAACGCCTCAAGTTCCAGATGACGGCGTAGACTTTCAGCTTTTTCCACCAAAATATCTTCGTTCGGACATGAGCCTGCCACTGCTTCAAGTTCGGTCATATTGGGTGTGATTAAGGTCGCGCCACGATATTTTTCAAAATCCAAGCCCTTGGGATCGACCACTATTGGCTTGCCTGCCGCACGTGCGGCGGTAATCAGCTCAGAGGCACAGCGCAAGGTCCCCTTGCCGTAATCAGACAAGACCACTACATCGGCCATAGCAAGTTGCGCCCGGTAAAGCGCAGATAATTGCTGGGGAACATATTCCTGAAAACCATCTTCAAAGTCACAGCGGATCAACTGTTGCTGACGACTGATCACGCGTAGCTTTGTGATAGTGGAGTAATTTTCCAGCTGATCGAAATGACACTCGATGCCTTCAGCCTGCAAGCGCCGTCGCAGAATGCCTGCTGCCTCATCCTGGCCAGTCAGGCTTATAAGAGTAGCCTGTCCGCCCAATGCGACAATATTGAGCGCCACGTTGCCGGCACCACCAGGTCGCTCCTCGGTTTTGCCTACATGCACCACCGGCACAGGAGCTTCAGGTGAGATACGCGAGGTCTCGCCATGCCAATAGCGATCAAGCATGAGATCGCCAACAACCAGCAGGCGCGCAGAAGAAAAATCAGGGATAGTTAATTTCATCGTAATACAAGTTGGCCTGCCAGGTTCAATGGCTGACCTTATCGCCCTTGAGTATGTAGCGCGCACCGCAATAAGGACAAGTGGCCTCGCCAGTTGCCTCGATAGGTAAGTACACGCGTGGATGCATACGCCACAGAATGCTCTCATCCAGGGGGCAATGCACAGGCAGATCAGCCGCAGTCACCTCATGGTGGCTCAATCTGCTGGACTTGCCAGAAGCGTTTTCCGTGCTCATCCTTATCTCCAAAAACAATCAGGGTTTGTTTTACTCAACATAGTTGAGCCAGTCGGCATGGCTTGTATGTCTGCCATGCACCAAATCAAAATATGTGGCCTGTAATTTAGTGACTACAGGGCCACGAGTGCCGCTACCTATCACTCGACCATCTACCTCACGGATAGGCGTTACCTCAGCGGCAGTACCAGTGAAAAATGCCTCATCGGCGATATATACTTCATCACGGGTGATGCGTTTTTCCTTGATTGTCATACCCAGCTCATCGGCAAGTTGAAAGATGGTATTACGGGTAATCCCATCCAGTGCTGAGGTCAGATCCGGCGTATAGATCACACCATCACGCACGATGAATATATTTTCTCCTGAACCCTCGGTCACATAACCTTCGTTATCCAGCAGCATAGCCTCATCTACACCACAAGCTATTGCCTCACGCAGCGCCAGCATGGAGTTCATGTAATTGCCATTGGCCTTGGCCTTGCACATGGTTATGTTGACATGATGGCGAGTAAAGGATGATGTGCGCACACGGATGCCTTTTTCCATTCCTTCTGCGCCAAGATAAGAACCCCAGGTCCAGGCCGCGACCATTACATGCGTCTTGAGGTTATCTGCACGCAGTCCCATACCTTCGGAACCATAAAAACACATTGGGCGAATATAGGCCGACTCCAGCTTGTTTTCGCGCACCACGGCACGCTGTGCCTCGTTGATCGTATTCTTGTCATAGGGCATCGGCATCATCAGAATATGTGCAGAACGAAACAGACGGTCTGTGTGTTCTTTGAGACGAAAAATGGCCGTGCCCTTATCGGTCTTGTAGGCACGCACACCCTCAAATGCGCCCATGCCATAGTGCAGGGTGTGCGTTAGCACATGTACCTTGGCCTCACGCCAGGGCACCATTTCACCATCCAGCCAGATCAGGCCATCACGATCAGCCATCGACATTTATTCTTCTCCTAAAAAAACCTGCCTTGTGGCAGTGGTAATAATTCAAGTCATCAATTCATGCCAAATGCGCAACACCTGCGCCCGCAACCTACTCAATTCATCACTGGCCAATAAAGCTGGTTTCTCCTGTAGGGCCAAACGGTGCACCTGGGCACGAAAGGCACGGTAGGCATCGGCCAACAACATAGCATCTGCAACCAGCAGGCAACCTGTTTCAGCAAGCCTCTCCAGCAGGCAAATGTTGTCGGTAAAGTCGAGTAAGGATGGATATTTGTAAGCCCATGCCAGCACGCCATATTGCACCATAAATTCAATATCGGCGATACCTCCAGGATCCTGTTTCACATCAAACAGCTCTGCGCTACCTTGGCTTAATTGACTCTGCATGCGTTGGCGCATCTCACGCACCTCGTTACGCAAGAACTCATGCTCGCGTGGACGAGATAAAACTTGACGACGTATCTGCTCAAAGGCCGCGATCACTGCCGGATCACCGGCCACACCACGCGCCCGTACCAGGGCCTGATGCTCCCAGGTCCAGGCTGACTTTTCTTGATAAACAGCAAAAGCCTCCAGATTGGAGACCAGTAAACCAGAATCACCGCTGGGGCGTAAGCGCGTATCTACCTCATACAATATGCCCGACGAGGTCGTGGTGCCGAGTATATGAATTATTCGCTGCGCCAGCCGTATATAAAACACCGCCTCATCTGTTAGTTCTGAGAGTTTGGGATCACCCTGGCTGTGCAAGAATACAATATCCAGATCAGAGCCATAGCCCAACTCGATGCCACCGAGCTTGCCATAGGCAATAATAGCAAAGCCACTGTCACAGGCTTGCCCGCTAATACAGGGTGGCAAGCCATGCCGACGCACAGCCAGATGGTACCAGGCCAGGCTCAATGTCTCCGCCAACAATACCTCGGCCAGTTCTGTCAGGTGATCGCTGACCACCATCAAGGGCATAGCCTCCATCACATCGGCCGCCGCCACGCGCAAGGTATTGGCCTGTTTGAAATGGCGCAGGGTATCCATCTGCGCTTCTTGATCATCGATCTCCACATGCTGCATGCGCTGCTTGAGATCAGCGAGCAACTCCTTGCGCCTGGGTGGGGCATAGAGACTGCGTGGATCGAGTAACTCATCAAGCAATAACGGGTGGCTGAGCAACTGCGATGCAATCCAGGGCGAGGCTGCAAACAAACGCACCAGTTGCGACAAGGCCATTGGGTTTTCCACCAACAAGGCCAGATATGCACTGCGCTGGGCGATGGTCTCGAGCAAATCAAGCAGGCGCGATAATGTGATATCGGCATTTTCGGTCTGCCCCACTGCACCAAGCAACAAGGGCATCAATTGATTCAGGCGCATGCGTCCCTGGTTGGTCAGACGCAAAAAAGCACGCCCCTGCTGGCGCTGTTGCAACTGTTGATAAACCTTATCTGTGTCTGTGTAGCCAGCCTGCTGCAAGGCACGACATGCAGGGTCATGATCCAGATTACCCAGCCATACACCAGTAAGATCCAGCTTGTCAGACTGAGCATGTTCTGTTTGTGGTGCGGCAAAAACCTGCTCGAAATGTTGATGCACGCGCCGCATGTGAGCGCGCAATACCTGGGCAAAGTCCTGCCAATCGGCAAAGCTCATGCTCCAGGCCAAACGCAAACGCCCCAACTCATCTACCGGCAAATCATGCGTCTGTCGATCCTGATATTCCTGCAAGCGATGCTCGGTGGTACGCAAAAATACATAGGCATCAATTAATTCATTGACGACAAAATCCGGCAACAAATCATCCGCACGCAGCTGCTCCAAAACGGACATAATCTGCCGCACTTGCAAGGCTGGTTCGCGGCCACCACGTATCAACTGAAAAGCCTGGCCGATGAACTCGACCTCACGGATCCCTCCCGCACCCAGCTTGACGTTATCCTGCATGCCTTGCCGGAGCACCTCACGACTGATCATGGCCTTCATCTCACGCAAGGACTGAAACACGCCATAATCCACATAGCGGCGATAGACAAATGGTTTGAGCATATCCATTAATTCCACGCCTGCTTGCTTGTCACCAGCTACCACCCGCGCCTTGATCATCGCGTAACGCTCCCACTCACGACCATGCATTTGGTAGTAGTTTTCCATTGCATCAAACGAAAGCGCCAGCGCCGAGGATTCACCAAATGGCCGCAACCGGTTATCTACCCGAAACACCAGGCCCTCCGCCGTCATCGTATTTAATGCCTGATTGAGTCGTTGCGCCAACCGGATAAAAAATTCCTGATTACCGATCGTGCGAGGGCCATCACGCGTCTCGCCATCCTCAGGATAGGCGTAAATCAAATCCACATCGGATGAAAAATTCAGCTCACACGCGCCTAACTTACCCATGGCGAGCACCACTAATTGCTGCTTAATACCAAATGCATTACAGGGCGTGCCCCATTGCGCACAATGCCAGCCATAAAGCTTGTTCAGCGTCTGTTCTATACAGGCATCAGCTAAAGCAGAAAGCTCAGCCATGACCTCAGTTAAATCACTGTGACCTGCCAGGTCGCGCCAGGCAATACGCAACATTTCAGTTCGACGAAAAACTCGCAAGACAGTACTCAATTGCGCATCGTCAGTGAGCTCAGCTAATTGCCTGCCCAACTCATTTTTGTAATAACCATCTGCATGGGCGTGTTGTAGATGGCCAAGATCGTGTAGCGATTGCAGGACGTCTGGATAACGCAAGCAGGTTTCTGCGGCAAATTCGCTGGCCGCCCATACACGCACCAGCTCAGCCAGAAACAGCGGCTCATAAATTGTTCCCGTCCAGCTATCCAGCCAACAGCCCACGCGCTCGCGCAGGGCAGACGGCAAGGTGTGCAAGGCAGTATTTACAGCTTGATTGCTAATTGCGGTATTCCCGATGGTTGAGTCGATGAAAAACACTATTCTTTAATTTGTTGCAGGGAGTTATAGCAGGTGATGATAGCTTAAATTCAATCACAGCAAGGCTGCTCGCCAAGCGTTGTGGCATTGCAAAATGTTTTATTCTGCGGAGCTTTTAGCCCATCCTTGCCATTGCCCTCTTTTTAAAGGGAATGATATTTGAGGCGACCTCTTGAAGCGAGAAGTTGTGCGAGTCCTTTGCACGGAAAGTTTTGCTACATCCGGCACAATGCACGTTGGTTATTGCGCCCTACATTAAAACTCCCCTCTCCCGTTGGCGGGAGAGGGGTTGGGGGAGAGGGTGGAAAAGCTTTTCAAATTTGTTCATGCGTTTTTTATTGCGCCGTACGTTAGCTGCCGCGTCGTGGCGTTCCACCACCAAACGTCACCCCCGCAAAGGCGGGGGTCCAGTTCTTTTGAGTTCCTGGATTCCCGTCTGCACGGGAATGACGGAGTAGATGCAGTTCTTTACATCCGGCGCAATGCCGTTGGTTATTGCGCCCTACATTAAAACTCTCCTCTCCCGCTTGTGGGAGAGGGGCTGGGGGAGAGGGGTTGAGCGGATGTGGCTCATAGCCGAATTGGTTTAACATGGGTTCTGGCACTGAATGAAGGCAGATTGTTTACAAGGGTTTTTATTCTTTCAGGTTGTTGGGTGTGTGGTTTTTTTACGAAACAACCCAACCCACGAGGTTGCTCGGCCAAACAAGCCAAAGCTAAGATGATATATGAGGTTGAGCAGTTGATTGGCAACTCGTGGAATTCGGTAGCCTTTGGTGCGTAGGGTGAGTGCGCGAAAAAATTTCAATTGCCATGGTCGGCGAACATAATAGATGTCTTCTAATACCAGTTGAAAAGATGAGTAAAATTGTACTTGAGCGGTATCATCGCCAAATACCTGTGTAATGCCTCGTGGCCCGTATGGCCGCACATGATCGAAATCGTCGTAGAAAAAATCCTGTTGCACGGGGGTGAGGATGAGTAAATAACCACCTTCTTCCAGATAGCCGAGGTAATGCTCCAAAAAGGCTTTCAGTGGCTCATGCTCAAAATGCTCGATAATGTGAGACATTAAAATCAGCTCAAACTTCTGCGTGCCAAGTGCATTGAACTCCTCCAGTGTGTATAACGGACGGCCTAGTTCTTGTGCCTTTGCGACCAGCTTAGGGTTTTTTTCCACCCCGATGATATTTGTAAAGCCAATATCAAGCAGGAATTGCGTTTTCGTCCCAAGCCCGGCGCCTACGTCAAGAATTTTTGCTGAGCGATCCAGTTTATGTACCAGTCGTTTTATATAGTCTAGCTCACGATCAGCCATAAAAACTCCATAGAGATTCGTTAAAGGTCATGGCTTGTCTTGCTGCAAGCTGGCCATAAAAGTCGCCAGCCGCTGCTGCACCTCGGCTGGGGTGATAAGCGCCATGGCGCGTGCATCACGCACTCGCTTGCCGAAAGGTTGAGATTCTAACTCGGTAGCCAGGAACTGCTGCACCGCTGCTGGATAACGATTTACTACCCATTTATCGCTTGTGTAAGGCCGGGCTCGATCCGGATTGGTGCAAGCATAAAGACCAATGACCGGCGTGCCGACGGCGGTGGCGAGGTGGGCGGGGCCGCTGTCGGGTGCAAGCAGAACGCTGCTGCGCTGGATCAGGGCCAGAAGTTGTTTCAGATCAGTCTGGCCAATGAGGTTGGTGTTGGGATGATGCATGTGGCGGCTAATGTCTGCGGCATACTGATTTTCAATGGCGCTGGGGCCGCCGCTGAGCACAACGCGCATGCCTAGTTGTTCGATCGCATAATCGGCCACGGCCGCATAGCCTTCTGCATTCCAGTTACGATAGGCCAGGCTGGCACAGGGGCTGATGAGCAGGGTTGCTTGCTGGCCAGGCAGTAATTGCTCGGCGTATTCGTGTGCCTTTGTTGGGATAGGTATGCCCCAGGACAACACGCGCCTGGTTGCGCCCAGGGCATCGCTGAAGCCGTAGAGGCTATCGAGCACGTGCTCACGTTCACGCGGCGCTATCTGTGAGTTGGTGAAAAGCCATTGAGCGTCCTTGGCGCGGGCACGATCAAAGCCTAGCTTGATGGGGGCATTTACCAGCAGGCTTATCAGGCTGGCACGCAGGGCCATTTGCATGTGCAGAAGGACATCAAAGTGGCGGCCACGTAGTTGGCGGCGGATATCACGATAGGTGCGCCACCCTTGTCGTTTATCAAAGATGATAAAGTCGATGCCCGGAATGTCGCCGACCAGGTTGTATTCAGTCTTGCCTATAATCCAGGTGATCTGTGTCATTGGCCAATGTGCCTGTAGAGTACGCACGACAGGCAGTGTGTGGCTGATATCGCCAATGGCAGACAAGCGCAGGATGCAAAGACTTTGTGGCGGCGATGTGAGTGGTAGATTATGTGAGTTAGGCATGCAACCCATACAGATAAAAAACGAGAAGTCCCACATCCTATACGATGCGGAGTTGCCGATCCATGTGGATTCTACTTGGTTTGATGCAGAAGCCTGGCGAGGTCGTGGTCAATGGCTGGGCGAGGCGCGCGGGCGTGGCGAAACGGCCTTTGTCGGCGATGAGGGGATTGCCTATGTCTTGCGGCATTATCGGCGCGGCGGTCTGCCTGGCAGGTTTGTTCATGATCGCTATTTGTGGCTGGGACTGGCAAGGACACGAGCCTGGCGGGAATGGCATCTGACCGCTGAGCTGTATCAGCGCGGCTTGCCTGTACCACGGCCGGTGGCGGCGCAAGTGGTGCGTGATGGGTTATTTTATCGCGCTGATCTGATGACCGTGCGCATCCCCAATGCATATTCGTTGGCACAGGCCATCGCTGATGCGGCATTGTCTGCCGAGCATTGGCAGGCGCTTGGTGCATGTCTGCGGCGCTTTCATCAAGAGGGAGTGGATCATGCCGATCTCAATGCGCACAACAGTTTGCTAGCCGATGGTGAAATCTATTTGATTGATTTTGATCGTGGGCGTCTGCGTTTGCCTGGGCGCTGGCAGCAAAATAATTTGGCAAGGTTACTGCGCTCATTGCGCAAGCTGTATAACGAAAGCCTTGTCAATAATTTCAGTGAGGCAGATTGGCAATCCTTGCTGGCTGGATATCAGCGTGCTTGAGTGTTGGTTCTGATCCACAGGTCGGCATATTTGGCAAAGGTGGAGTGTGCCGAGAGCAGACTGAGCAGCAGGCCTTGTTTGCCGTCGAGAAATCCCGCCTTGAAGATATACATCTTGCAAAAGCAGGCCAGGCCATGCAGCAACCCTTGACTCAGTGAGGCTGTCTTACCGCGTTGCTGGCGTTGTATTGCCCAAGCGGCGGCATAGGCGGCAGATTTCTCCAGATAGTGTTGCAGATCACGATAGGTGAAGTGCAGCAGGTCGCCGTGAAGTGTTGCAGTTTTAATGCCTGGCTTGAGCACGACCTTTTCATGCACTAGAGCATCGTCATAACCAGTGAGAGCCTTGGGATAAAGGCGTAATACCCGATCGGGATACCAGCCACAGTGACGGATGTAGCGACCAAATACCCAGGAAAGGCGCGCGATAGCATATACAGTGTCGGCTGGCGGATCTTGCAGCACTTGCTTGATGCTGGCCTGCAGCTCAGGTGTGACCCTCTCATCGGCATCGATCCAGAAGACCCAGTCTGATTGCACTTTCGCCTGGGCTAGTTGTCGCTGTCGACCATAACCTGGCCAGTCGCTATTGACGAAGAAGCGGGCACCAGCTGCTTCAGCTATTTCTTGTGTTTGATCGGTGCTGCCTGAGTCGAGCACTACGATCTCATCTACCCAGGTCAGGGTAGCCAGACAGTCGGCCAGATTATCCGCTTCATTTTTGACGATCAGCAAAGCTGCCAGCGTGGGGCGGGACATTTTTATAATTCCTCAGCGTTTCCCTGACACCATGTATCCAGTGCCTCAGCATAGCGCATTGCGACATCTTGTTGCTGTGCTACCAATTGTTGCGCAGCGACGCCCAGGGCCGCACATTTTGCCGGTTGTGCCAGTAGTTCATGCAAGA
The DNA here is from genome assembly GCA_041678005.1 of Thiohalomonadaceae bacterium. GTDB lineage: Bacteria > Pseudomonadota > Gammaproteobacteria > Thiohalomonadales > Thiohalomonadaceae > Sulfurivermis. The sequence goes on along the minus strand of JBAYOW010000002.1, from coordinate 79,620 downwards.
CAGTGGCAAGCTCGGCAGGATTAGCTATCTGGATTGCTGCCTGGTGTTCGAGCAACAGACGGGCTTCATCCGCAAAGTTATCCATATATGGGCCGAAAATCACGGCCTTGCCCTGGTGGGCTACTTCCAGAATATTCTGTCCACCCTTGGGCACCAGTGAACCGCCCATGAACACCAGTTCGGCCCCGGCGATGAAACCAGTCAGCTCACCAAAGGTATCGGCGATATAGACGCGCGTTGTGGTTTGGATATCCTGCTGGCGGCTGCGGACGGCAATTTGAGTGGCTGGCAAGGCGAGCGTGCGCAGGATTTCTGCTAGTCGATGTGGATGGCGCGGTACGATAACCAATAGATGATCATTGTCTTTCAGCCCTTGCCAGGCCCGCCAGATAAGCAATTCTTCACCATCACGGGTGGAGGCGGCGAGGACATAAGGGCGCGGCAGTTGGAGTGGTGTAGCTTTTTGCGTAGTGGCGCTAAATTTGATGTTGCCGATGACCTGGCAAAGATCTGCTGGTGCCCCAAGGGCAAGAAAGCCTTTTTTATCGGTCGCAGAACGTGCCAGGATGGCAGTGGCGAGCGATAGTGTTTGGCCATATTGTCGCTTGAGCCAGCGCGGTGCATGCAGTGTCCGCCGGGATAGACGGCCATTGATAATAATCATGGGGATATGCCGTGCTGCACAAGCAGCAAACAGGTTGGGCCATAGCTCGGTTTCCACGATCAGCGCGCAGCGTGGACGATATTTATGCAAAAAGTTATGCACCGCACCTGGCCAGTCCAAAGGCAAAAAGACATGCAGCACATCAGGTAGTAACTGTGCGGCCAGGCGTGCGCTGCTGATGGTGCTGGTGCTGAGCATGATGGGCAGATTTTCCTGTCGCTGACGCAAGGCGGCGATCAGTGGCAGTGTGGCCTTGAATTCACCTACCGAGGCGGCATGCAGCCAAATCGGTGCAGGATTTGAATGAGGACTTTGGTAACGACCACAACGCTCACGCAGATAACGCCAGGATTTTCCCTTGTTGGCTTGCCAGAGGGTGTAAGCGAGCAGGGCAGGAGAGAGCAGGGTAAACAGCAGACGGTAAGGCAGCGTGACTGGAGAGCTCATGATTCAGTGCTTCCTTAGCTATCATAAATTGCCGGCTCGCCTGCAGGACGAGTCTTGAAGCGGCGATGTGCCCAGAGATATTGCGCGGGATTGCGGCGGATCTGCGCCTCCATGGTGGCGTTGATCAATGTTGCATCGCGTACATCATCGCCGCTGGGAAAGTCCTCCAGTGCGGGTAGCACAGTAGAGAGATAGCCTTGATTGCCTGGCAGTCGCTCCGAGACCGCTGGTAGTACAGGTGCGCCAGTGAGTTTAGCCAGTCGCATGGTCATTAGCAGTGTCGCTGTGGGAACATCGAAAAAAGGGGCGAAAACCGAATGATTGTGACCAAAATCCTGGTCGGGGGCGTACCATATTGTCTTGCTTGCCTTGAGTGTGCGCACAATGGAGCGCATGTCGTGACTGTCGAGGATGCCGGTATAGTGGAGTTTGCGTGTGCGCAACATTAGTGCATTAAATAATGGGTTTTTTGCATTTTTATAGATTGGGTAGAGCTCATCAAGATGAAACCTGGCCAGCCTGCCACTGATCTCCAGCGTGCTGTAATGACCGCCTAACAGGATCACGCCACGGCCCTGCGCCAGGGCTTTCTCGTAGTGCTCCATGCCTTCCATGCGTTGTAGTGGCCGCAGGCGGCGATCGCTTGCCCACCAAGCGAGTGCGCTTTCAAATATAGCAACGCCCAAGGCCTGAAATGATTCCTGTGCGAGTTTTTCCCGTGCCTGCTCGTCGAGTTCTGGAAAACACAGACGCAGGTTGGTGGTGGTGATGTGACGCCTTTTAGCTAATAGGCTATAGAGAAGTTTGCCCAGAGCGTTACCCAGTTTAAGGAGTATTGGATAGGGCAGCAGGATCAGCAAGCGTAGCAGGCCAAGTCCAAACCACATTGGCCAGTGGCGTGGCGCAAGAAACCGCCTAAGAGGCGGGGGGCTAGTCGTGCTCATGATCTGCAGGCAGATAAATCTGCTTAAAGTGGCGCTGGTTGGCCACGTCGTTCTGCCATTTTTGCGCCCAGTTTTTTTTGTGCATCGCGGCTGAGGATGTGCTCCGCCATCTCCAGTACTTCTTCATTTTCAAATGCAATATGGTTGCGGTAACTGGTGGTGAATTTCTCTACCAGGCTGGCAAATGCGGCAAGGTCAGTAATGTTGGCAGGCTTTGCCAGCAAGGGCGCAAGCTGCTGCCATAAGGCATCCATCTGGTTATGTTCTTGGCGTAAACGGTGTACCCGATCGGCAAGCTTGAGTGACTGGCGGGCAAGCAGGGGAAACAAATCCTGCTCTTCATCCTGATGATGAAACTGACCGGCAGTGCTGAAGTAACGATGAATTTTGCCCGCCGCCTGCCGTGCATCGCTATCCAGATCATGCTGTTGCAGGTGCTCAAGCAAACGTTCCAGGGTGTTGCAATTGTGCAAAATTCGTTCATGACAGGCGCGCAGCAGGGCTAGGGGTTTGCTGAAATCAGGTGCTGCTTCAGGGAAGGGAGATATGTTCATAAACCTGGATTTTACGCTATTTGGCGGCTGATTGGAGCCGGTCGCCATTACTTGATCAGGGCGCTGAGAGCCTTGAACTGTGGATTGCTGGCATCACGCAGCCATTCAAACAGGATGGATTCCGTATTGCTGATGATTGCTCCCCCCTGGCGCAGACGAGCCAGGGCATTTTCTCTATGACGGTCCTTGCGTGAGCTTACGGCATCTTCAGCAATAAAAATCTGGTAACCGTGCCGCAGTAATCCCATTGCTGTTTGTAGCACACAAATATGTGCCTCCATGCCGACTAGTATTACCTGGTGTCGTCCCGTGTGGCTGTCCAGTGTTTGGTTGAATTCATTGGCACCACTGGCGGCAAAACATGTTTTGCAGATAGTCTGGCTGTCTCCCGTTAAATGTTGCAGCAAGACATTTTCTGTAGACCCAAGTCCTTGTGGGTATTGTTCGGTAAGGGTGAGTGGGATTTCGAGTGAATTAGCCGCCTGCAACAGGATAGTGGTGTTTTTCAGCACGCGCTCACGCGCCTCTGGCGGCATGACGGCCGCCAGACGTGTCTGTATATCTATGATTACAAGTTGGCTGCTTGCCGCAGCGCAAAGCAAGCTCATTGGCGCAACCAGCTGTTGACGTGGTCGATATCTTCACCTGACAAAATACCGGCAGCCTGTCTTAGCTGTAAGGTGGATAGAACATAGTCATAGCGCGCGCGGGCAAGATCACGCTGGGCGCGGAACAGTTCGCGTTGGGAGTTGAGGACTTCCACGGCGGTACGCGTGCCCACTTCAAATCCGGCTTGGGTTGCCTTTAATGCGGTCCTGGCTGAGGCCAGGGCCTGGCTGCGTGCCCGTACCGTACTGATGCCTGCTGTGACACCCAGGTAGGCATCGCGGGTCTGACGTATCGTGGAACGGCGGGCCTGCTCCAGTCTTTCCTGCTCCTGGTTATAAAGATGAGAGGCCTGACGTGCACTGGCGCTCACGCCACCACCGGCATAGATAGGCACGTTGAACTGTAGCCCGATGACGTTGCTGTTATATTCAGTTGGATTGTATTGTGATTTGCTGTTGTCTGTTTTGTTATGGCTGGCAACCAAATCCAGGCTGGGGTAATGACCGGCCTGCCGGCGATTGATCTCTTCATAAGCGGCACTGACCGCAGCCTCGGCAGCCAGCAACTGGAGATTTTGTTGCAAGGCGGTCTCTTCCCACTTTTCGATATTGGCCGGCTCAGGATTTTGTAGCGGAAAGTCGTTAGCCAGCGGTGCCAGTGTGCCAGGGTCCTGACCGATGATTTCGCGCAGGATTTCACGGGTATTTTTCAATTGGTTTTCTGCAACGATCTCCTGGGCAACAGCGGCATCGTAGCCAGCTTGCGCCTCATGTACATCGGTAATGGCCGATAGGCCTACCTCAAAGCGCTGTTCAACCTGATGCAGCTGTTCTGCCGTGGCCATTTTTTCGGCCTTGGCAAAGCGCAGGCTGTCCTCGGCATAGAGCAGGTTGAGATAGGTGTTGGCGACACGGGTGATGATGGCCTGATGCTCGGCATTATAGACAGCATAGGCCTGGGCGATGCTGGCATCGGCCTGGCGCAGTTGTACGAAATAATCGCGATGGTAAATGCTTTGACGCAGGCTCAGTGAGTAGCCAGAGGAGGTGTAATTGTTCTTGGCCAGATTTGGAGGGTCGTAATCATTCATGTTGCGCTGAGCGTTGGCGGCAAAATTTATATTAGGCAGCAGCGCACTGCGGCTGATGGGTTTGGCCTCCAGAGCAGCTCGGTGAGCGGCCTCGGCAGCGCGTAACTGGGGATCGCTTTCCAGGGCAAGGCGATAGATATCGCGCAGGTTTTCCCCGTGGGCACTGACAGCTCCCAGCAACAGCGCCAGGGCTAATACTCTCGTGACAGGCTTGGACATAACAGATCTCACAATAGAGTTTATTAGAAAAGAACGATAATGCGTCACTGAACTGGATGCTTCAAGTCATAAACTGAAATGTGCAGCTTGAGGCGCATTGAATAAAGGCGGCAGCTCGGTTTCAAAGATGATTTCCTCTTCCCACTCGTGTTCACTTTTGCGTGTGACAAGACGGGCTTGCATGACTGGTGTCTCGCCTACGACTGCAAACAAGCGGCCACCGATAGCCAGTGAATTGAGCAGTTCCTGTGGCAACACTGGCAGAGAGCCGGTTACGACAATAACATTATAAGAGCCGTGTTGCGGCCAGCCGTTAAGGGCATCGCCCAGTTCCAGGGTGATGTTATCAAGACCTTGTGCGGCCAGTTGCAGTTCGGCCGCCTGTTTCAATTCTGCAACCTGCTCCACGCTGTATACATGGTGGGCCAGTTGCGCGAGTAAGGCCGTGAGGTAGGCTCTGCCTGTGCCAATTTCCAGCACGATTTCATCGGCTTTAATCGCCAATGCCTGTAACAGTCTGGCCTCCAGGCGGGGCGGCATCATTACCTGACCATTGCCAATGGGGATAGCCATATCGACAAAGGCCAGCTGGCGATATTGTGGTGGCACAAAATTTTCGCGCGGTGTTTGCGACATGAGTTTGAGTACGCCTGCGTCCGTCACACCCCACGGGCGAATTTGTTGGGTGATCATGTTTTGGCGTGCCTGTGTCAGATTTGTATCAAGCATGCGGTTTCCTTGTATGTAGCTAGCGGACAAGGCTGTCAGGGAGGTTTTGAAGATACGCCTTTCCGCTGTATTGGACAAGCTGCAAGAATATGATTTATAGCGAAATATTTAATGTATAGCAATGCAATGGCCTTGCATGCGGGATGGCTATCCTATATGTTGGGCTGACTGCTAGGGGTGCCCTGCCGGGCTGAGAAAAACCCTTGGAACCTGATCCGGGTTATACCGGCGGAGGGAAGCGGTGCTGCTGCACCATCTTCCCTCGCCGCACATCAATGCGAGGATTTATCCAAATGAGCGCCATTCCCGAAGAGTTTCTGCAACAGACAGCCCAGTTGTCTGCTGATGTGATCAAACCATTCCCCAAGTCCAGCAAGATTTATGTAGCGGGTTCGCGACCAGATATACAGGTGGGTATGCGTCGTATTGAACAAGATGCTACACAGACCGAGAGTGGAGAGGAAGAAAACCCACCCATTTATGTTTATGACACCTCCGGCCCCTATACCGACCCAAAGGCCAAGATAGACCTGACCCGTGGTTTGACACCATTGCGTGCAAATTGGATCGAGGAGCGGGGCGATACCGAGCTGCTCGCAGGGCCTACTTCAGACTATGGGCGCACGCGCCAAGAGGACGAGACACTTGCCAGTCTGCGCTTTGAACATATCCGCACACCACGCCGCGCCAAAGCCGGTAAGAATGTAACGCAGATGCACTATGCCAGGCGCGGCATCATTACCCCAGAGATGGAATACATCGCAATTCGGGAGAATTGTCTGCTGGAGACCATGCGTAATGAGCCGCGTTATGAGACTTTATTGCGCCAACATAAAGGCCAGCCATTTGGCGCACGCATCCCAGAGCTTATTACGCCAGAGTTTGTGCGTAGTGAAGTCGCGGCGGGGCGTGCCATCATCCCGGCCAATATCAATCATCCTGAGCTGGAGCCGATGATCATCGGGCGTAATTTTCGAGTGAAGATCAATACCAATATCGGTAATTCTGCGGTGACCTCGTCGATAGTCGAGGAAGTGGAAAAGTTGGTGTGGTCTTGTCGCTGGGGTGGCGACACGCTGATGGATCTTTCTACCGGCAAGAATATTCATGAGACTCGTGAATGGATTCTGCGCAATTCACCAGTACCCATCGGTACGGTGCCAATTTATCAGGCGTTGGAGAAGGTTAATGGCAAGGCCGAGGATCTTAGCTGGGAGATCTTCCGTGATACCTTGATCGAACAGGCCGAGCAGGGCGTGGATTACTTTACTATCCATGCTGGCGTGTTGTTGCGCTATGTGCCGCTCACGGCCAACCGCGTAACCGGCATCGTCTCGCGTGGTGGCTCTATCATGGCGAAGTGGTGCCTGGCCCACCATGAGGAAAGTTTTATTTACACCCATTTTGATGAAATCTGCGAGATCATGCAGGCCTACGATATTGCATTTTCACTCGGTGATGGCCTGCGCCCAGGCTCACTGATCGACGCCAATGATGCAGCCCAGTTTGCTGAGCTGGAGACTTTAGGTGAGCTGACCAAGCGTGCCTGGGAGCACGATTGCCAGGTGATGATTGAAGGGCCTGGCCACGTGCCAATGCACATGATCGAGGAAAACGTCACCAAGGAACTGGCCGACTGTCACGAGGCACCATTCTATACCCTGGGGCCTTTGGTTACAGATATTGCAGCAGGCTACGACCACTTTGCCTCAGGCATAGGCGCGGCACAAATCGGCTGGTATGGCACGGCGATGTTGTGCTACGTCACACCTAAAGAGCATCTTGGCCTGCCGGATAAGGCAGACGTGCGCGAGGGCATCATTACTTATCGTATCGCCGCTCACGCCGCCGATATCGCCAAGGGTTTTCCTGGCGCCCAGCTGCAGGACAATGCCATGTCCAAGGCGCGCTTTGAGTTTCGCTGGTACGATCAGTTTGCCCTGGCGATTGACCCTGAACGCGCACGTGAGTTTCACGATGCCACCTTGCCGCATGAATCACACAAGGTTGCCCATTTCTGTTCCATGTGTGGCCCACAATTTTGTGCTATGAAAATTTCGCAGGAAGTGCGTGATTATGCCGCTAAGGGCATGCAGGAGAAATCGCTGGAATTTATCCAGGGCGGGGCAGAGGTATATCGCAAGGCTTGAGCTTGTTTATGTGTGCATGAAAAGGAAGCGCTGAATAATTACCTGCGTTGTCAGGGCGGTGTTAAAAAACGGCTCAATATGCTCATTTACTACGTGTACACTGCGCTTTTTCGCCGTTTTTTGCCTAGTCCTGACTGCCTCGCCAACATTATTCAGTGCTTCCAAAAGCAAAATGGTCTATTGCTGTTTATCGCAAGCGTAGCCCTCGGCCAGCAATCCGCCGCAATCTGCATCCTGGCGAAATGTGCGGGCTATGGGCTATAGACAAGCAGTCCGGGCATCATGCTGTTGGGGATAATTCCTTAGCCAGTCCGCCAACTCATCGGCGGGTAACGGCCGGCTAAACAGATAACCCTGGATTTCGTCGCAGCCGAGTTGTTGCAGAATGGCTAGCTGTCCTTCTTTCTCCACGCCTTCGGCTATGACCCCCAGGCCAAGACTTTGCCCCAGATTGACTACCCCGGAGGCGATGGCACGATCATCCGGGTTTTCTTCCAGATCGTGTACAAAAGACTGGTCAAGCTTGAGTTTGTCGAGTGGAAAGCGCTTTAAATAGGCCAGGCTAGAATAGCCCGTGCCAAAATCATCCACAGCAATTTGTACGCCTATAGTGCTTAGTTCTTGCAGCATCGCCAGGGTTGCTTCCATGTCCTGTGCCAGCAGGCTTTCGGTGATTTCCACTTCCAGATGTTTTGCCAGCAAGCCCGTGCTGGCAAGGGCTTGTTTTACTTCGCTGGCGATATTGCTCAAGGAGAATTGCCGTACAGAAATATTGATGGCTACGGTAAATGGTGGCAGGCCGTTTTCCTGCCAGATTTTATTTTGCCTACAGGCCTCCTGTAGTACCCAGGTGCCTATTTGTGCAATCAGGCCGCTTTGCTCGGCAATGGGAATGAATTTGGCAGGAGAGATAAAGCCTAGCTCCGGATGCTGCCAGCGCAGCAATGCTTCAACACCGATGACCCGACCGCTTTTAAGATCAATTTGCGGCTGATAATGGAGGGCAAGATTGTTGCTTTCCAGTGCCGTGCGCAAGGCTCGCTCCAGTGTAAAACGCTCCATGGCTGCTTCATTGAGTTCAGGGGTGAAGAAGTAGTAGCGATTGCGTCCCAGCTCCTTGGCCTTGTGTTTGGCGATATCGGAATTTTTCAGCAGCTCATGAAAATTCTCACCATCATTGGGGTAGACGGCAATGCCGATGCTGATAGAGATGTAGAGAGTGTGTTTGTTAATGACAAAGGGCTGCGCCATGACCTCCAGCAGATGATGGGCAACCTGTATGGCCCCGGAGCCCTCAGTGTCGGCGAGTATAATCAGGAACTCATCCCCCCCAACACGTCCGGCGATTTCATCATGTTGCAATGCTTTATTTATGCGACTGGCTACCTCCTGCAGTAGCTCATCACCGCTTAGGTGACCCAGCGAGTCATTGATGGTCTTGAAATGATCGATGTCAAGAAATAAACAGGCAACGCTTAGTTGTTTATTCCTGGCTTTATGCAGGATTTGGCTGGCGCGATCCTCCAGCAGAATACGGTTTGGCAGCTCCGTCAGTGGATCGTAATAGGCCAGATAGCGGATGTGCTCCTCAGCCTTTTTGTTTTTACTTATGTCGGTAGAAACAGCGATGTAATGATTTATTATTCCATCCTTGCCGCGCACTGCAGCAATGGAGGCCAGTACCGGATAAAGTGCGCCTTGTTTGCTGCGATTCCATAGCTCACCCTGCCAGAAGCCTGCCTCTGATATATCACGCCACATAGCGGTATAAAAGGCCTTGTCGTGGCGGTTGGATTTGATGGTGCGGATGTGTTTACCAATCAGCTCTTCGGCGTGGTAACCGGTTATCTTGGTGAATGCCTTGTTGACACTGAGCACATGTTGCTGCCCATCGGTGATGGCGATCATTTCGCGGCTGTTATCGAATACCAGCGCCGCAAGTTGTAATTGTTCATGGGCTGTTTTCTTCTCATACAGGTGGCCGACCTGAGAGGATAATATGCTCAATAGATTGTGTTCTTCGGCAAGAAAAGCCTCAGCTTCAGTATTCTTGCTGGACTGCTGGTAGCCAAACTCAAAGCTGCCTATGTGTTGCCCATTAGAAATTACAGGTTGTGAGATTGATGGGCCATCGCCGAGTCGACCGGCTGTATATGACTGGCCTTTCAGATTGATGCGTGCCCAGGCTTTTTCACTGTTTTGTAATGCAGCAGGCATGCAGGTGACAATTTGCTGCAAGGTGTCCTCAAGCGGTAACTCATCTTGTACCATGATTTCCGAGGCTTCCAGCAGGCTGCGTAGCTCCTTGACGCGTTCATTGAGCTTGCGGGTATGCTGTGCATGGAATTTCTCGGCGCGTTGGTGTTCGTGCAAAGCAGTAACAGCTTGTCGCTTGATGCGATGCATGAGGAAAAAATGCAAAAAAAGCCAAAATGAACTGGTAACGAGAATAGTGCCGAGGTGAGGATTTATCGTCAGCAAAGGCAGGCCGATGATAATCAGAATCAGCGGAATGCTGAGGTATGAAAGAAGGTTTCTGTTCATGACTGGTTTTTATGTTTTACTCACGTGAATTCACTGAATGTGGTGCTGGGTCAAAATTAATAACACGACTAAAAACAGGTTAATCGCATTTTTTCAGTATACAGAAAAGCCAACAGGATTGAGGTTTATTGATGTTTCAGTTTAGTGTCATGCAGCCGCTGACGCTTTATGCGCATGTGCCGTGGTGTGTGCGCAAATGCCCTTATTGTGATTTTAATTCACATGAACTCACCACGGAATTACCAGAGCTGCAATATATAGATGCCTTGCTTGCCGATCTGGAACAGGATTTGCCTCTGGTATGGGGACGTGCGGTGCAGAGCGTGTTCATCGGTGGCGGGACGCCCAGCCTGCTTTCGCCTGCGGCACTATACCGCCTGTTGTCCGGTCTGCGTGCTCGTCTACGCGTCCTGCCTGAAGCAGAGATCACGCTAGAGGCCAATCCTGGCACAGTGGAGGCCGGTCGCTTTGCAGAATTTCATGCCTTGGGGGTCAATCGCCTATCTATAGGTGTGCAAAGCTTTCATGATGACCTGTTGGTTCGACTTGGCCGTATCCACGGTCGGCAAGAGGCTATCAAGGCCGCTGAGGCAGCACATCAGGTCGGCTTTGACAATCTCAATCTGGACTTGATGTTTGGCCTGCCCGGCCAGTCGGAGTTGCAGGGGCGGGATGATGTATCGCTGGCCTTGTCACTGACGCCTGCACATATTTCTTATTATCAACTGACCCTCGAACCCAACACCGCCTTTCATCATAGTCCACCAGTGCTACCTGTTGAGGAATATATAGAAACCATTCAGCGGCAGGGGCAGGAGCTGTTGGCCAAGGCGGGTTTTGCCCAGTATGAAATTTCTGCTTATGCACAAGCTGGCAGGCAGTGTCGGCATAATCTAAATTATTGGCGCTTTGGCGATTATCTGGGTATAGGCGCAGGCGCCCATGCCAAGATCACTCAGGCAGCAGAGGGCCGCATTGAGCGCCTGTGGAAAAAACGACATCCACGGGAATATCTGGCAGCAGCAGATAAATGTGATGGTCGTAAATTCTTGCGTCGTCATGATGCAGCGTTTGAGTTTATGCTGAATGCCTTGCGACTGGTGGATGGTTTTGAGACTGAGTTGTTCTCTCAGCATACGGGCATGTCGCTCAATATTGTGACAGCTGCCTTGCAGGAGGCCGAACAACGTGGCTTGATTAGATGGAATCAATCACGCATTTGTCCTACTGCGCATGGGCAGAATTTTCTCAATGATTTGCTTGAACTGTTTCTCGATGAAGCGTGAGCTATAAACAGGGTGAATGAAATCATGGGTGGTGGTGAATTTTTATCCTTGTTGATTAATACCGGCGTAGGTATTTACTTAGCTTGGTACTATCCGCGCAGTGTGCGCGGCAGGCTGGATCAGATGCCGCAAATATTCACCTTGCTCAATCGTCTATTGCCGGTGGTGGGCTATTTGTTGATAGCAGGTTCAGTGTTTTATGGCTTGCTGAGGATGTTCTAAGGAAGCGCTGGATAATTACCTACGTTGTCAGGGCGGTGAAACATGCGGACTAAGCCTGATTAGCGATGCATTTTTGTAAATCACACATTGCCGTGTACTCGGCAATATTGATGTCTGCCTTGGCAAAATCTATTGCATCTGGATAGCCGCTGGCTTGTTCACCCCGTTGGCGTGTTTGCTGCACCCAATCATTGACCCAGCGCGCAAGGGCTGCATGAGTATGCTCATCAAGGCAGGCTAGGCTTTCTTGCAAGATCTCCCAGAATCCGCTGCGCGACAGGCTTTGGTATAAAGTGGCGATGGCGTTGATGTTTTGGTTTTGCAGGGCTTTTAGCAGGGACTGCGCTTTTTGTTGTAAAAGTTGCGTGCGTACGCGCTCTTGCTCGTCAAGGAGCTGTGTGCGGATCGATGTATAGATGGCTTCGGCCTGCACGCCAGCATCGGCTCCGGCGGCGATGAAGGTCTGCAGTGCGGTGAGCATGGCGAGGTAATGCTCGCTGTCAGGATTGTGCACGGCAAGATGACGGCAAAGCTGCTCAAGTTGTTTGGCCGTGATCTGTAGTTTGAGTTTTTGCGTATCGCTCATTGAGTTAAGGCCAGTTTTTCACTGCGGCTATAACGACGGATGGCGGCCTCACGGCGGCAGGCAGCAGCGCGATCCGCGACATTTTCATGATAGAGCAATTCCACTGGACGACGGGCGCGAGTGTAACGTGCGCCACGGCTGTTGCTGTGATTGTGTTCGGCCAGGCGGCGTTCGACATCCGTGGTCACGCCGGTGTAAAGCGAGTCATCGGCACAGCGCAGCAGATAGACAAACCAGTTATTTATCTGCATTTTTACCCAGCATGCCTTTGAGATCGGCAAAGGGGTTGTGAGTGGAAGCCTCTTGTTTATCGACCGCCAGGCTGTCGAAGCCGCGCACCTTGTCGACATAACGCTGGTGTTCGTTGTCGTGACAATAGAGACAAAGATTTTCCCAGTTGCTGCCATCGGGCGGATTGTTGTCGTGATTGTGATCCTTGTGGTGGACGGTCAGCTCATGCAAGTTGGTGCGGGTGAATTCACGTCCGCAACGCCCGCAGAGCCAGGGGTGAAGGCGCAGGGATTGTTCACGATAGCCTTCCAGGCGCTTGTCACGATCCTTGTGCGCCTTGGCGACGAGATCATCGAGCTTGCTCTGGTCGATGGTTTTGCCTGCTTTGCGGCGTAAATCAGACATAGTGTTTTCCTGTGTGTCAGTGAGGAAAACATTTCACCGCAAAGCGGGCAAAAGGTCAAAGCCTTAAGCTGCTGCAGCCATCTGGCTATTGGCACGATTGAGCGCCGAGATCACTGCCTTCAGCGTGGCGCTCACGCTGTCATGATCGTGTGCTGCGCCGCTGTATCGCTGGTTATTGATACTGAGCTGAACATAGGCCATAGCCTCGGCATTCGTTCTGTGTCCCAGGGCATGTTCGCTATAGTCAACGATGTTTAGCGCTTGGCCGCTATGTCTGCTCCAGGCGTCGATAAAGGCCGCAATCGCCCCTTCGCCCTGGCCTTTCAGTTGCTGCAGCTTGCCTTGGTCTATTATCTCAGCGCTGAATGTATAGCTCGCTTCGTGCTGTTTGAGCTGATAGCCCTTTAAACACAGTGGCGAGTGATCAGCAATGAAGTGCTGTTGAAACAATTGATGGATACGTGTGCTATCGATCTCACCATTGCCGTGTTCACTTTCGCGCTGGACAATTTGCGCCAGCTCCACCTGTAGCCAGCGTGGCAATGAGAGACCATGATCGCGCTCCAGCACAAAGGCAACGCCGCCTTTACCCGACTGGCTGTTGACGCGTACCACGGCCTGATAGTCGCGCCCCAGATCGCGCGGGTCGATGGGCAGATAGGCAACTTGCCACGGCTCATCGGTACTTTGCAGCTTGAGGCTCTTGCGGATGGCGTCCTGATGACTGCCAGAGAAGGCGGTATAGACCAGTTCGCCAACCCACGGATGACGCGGATGCACAGGTAAGTCAGTGCAGGCCACGCAGGTTTGCATAATGGCGTCTGGCCTGGACAGGTCAAGCTGTGGATCGATGCCCTGGCTGTAGAAGTTCATCGCCATGGTGATGATATCCATATTGCCGGTGCGCTCACCGTTGCCGAAGAGTGTTCCCTCGACCCGATCTGCCCCCGCCAGCACGGCCATTTCTGCCGCCGCCACAGCGCAGCCACGATCATTGTGGGTGTGCACCGAGACAATAATGCTTTCGCGGCGGTTTATGTGTCGGCAAAACCATTCTATCTGGTCAGCAAATACATTGGGCATACTGTTTTCAACTGTCGCTGGCAGGTTAATGATGCACGGCTTTGCCGGACTTGGCTGCCAGATATAAATGACTGCATTACAGACCTCAACGGCATATTCCGGCTCGGTAGCAGAAAAACTCTCGGGCGAATACTGGAAGGTCCAGTCTGTCGCTGGATAAAGGGCGGCCTCGCGTTTGAGTAATTCAGCCCCGTGCACTGCGATCGCCTTGATGTCTGCGCGATCCATTTGAAATACGCGCTCACGCTGTAGCCTGGAGGTGGAGTTATACACATGAACAATGGCGCGCTGTACTCCCTTGAGTGCCTCAAAGGTACGCACGATAAGCTCCTCGCGCGCCTGTACCAAAACCTGGATGGTTACATCATCCGGAATTTGTTGCGTCTCGATCAACCAGCGGACGAAATCAAAATCTGGTTGGCTGGCCGAAGGAAAGCCGACCTCGATCTCTTTGAAGCCCAGCTCAAGCAGCAAGGCCCACATCTGTCGCTTGTGCATTACATCCATCGGCTCCAGTAGTGCCTGGTTGCCATCGCGCAGAGCAACACTGGCCCAGCGTGGTGCCTGTGTAATGCGCTTGTTCGGCCACTGACGGTCAGGCAGATCAATCATTGAGGTTGGCCGGTATTTACGGTGATCAAAGGTTTTCATAGCGGTCTCTTGGCTGATGGCTTTTGTAATATTTGCCGCTTCCTCGTGAGATTTGGCAGTTAGCTCTCGATGTTTTCGAGATGGTGAAAGAATACGCCTACACACGAGCAATTTGCTTGCTATTTTTGCCGGTATAAGCTACTAATTAGCAATTATCTGCTTTTGTTTTTCGATATTGAGCAATGAGCAAACAAAACATGCAACTCGACCGCTACGATCGCCATATTCTTGAGGTCTTGCAGCAGGATGGCCGTATCAGCAATCAGGAGCTGGCCGACCGCATTGGACTGTCACCCTCGCCGTGCTTGCGACGGGTGCGCGCTTTGGAAGAAAACGGACTGATCTTTGGTTATCACGCCCTGCTGGATAGCAAGCGGCTGGGATTGAACCTGATGGCCTTGATTCATATTTCGATGGATAGCCACACGGCTGAGCGCTTCGCTAATTTTGAGGCCAGGATTGCCGAGCTGCCACAGGTGTTGGAATGCCTATTGATTACCGGGCAGGCGGCTGATTATCAGCTTAAGGTGGTGGTGCGCGATATGGATGCATTTCAGGATTTACTGCTCAACAAGAGCACCCGCATCGAAGGCGTGAGCGGCGTGCATTCCAGTTTTGTCCTGCGCCGTGTGGTGGATAAAACGGCCTTGCCGGTTGATGGATGAATATTTAGGCGAGCTAAAGCCTCATGCCATTAGTGTCTGATGCAGTACGCAGCTTAGGGAAGCACTGAATAATGTTGGCGAGGCAGACAGGGCTAGGCAAAAAACGGCGAAAAAGCGCAGTTTACACGTAGTAAATGAGCATTTTTAGTCGTTTTTTAACACCGCCCTGACAACGCAGGTAATTATTCAGCGCTTCCTTAAGGCCAGCTGAAGAATGGCATCAGGGTGAAGTAGATGATGGCAAGTATGGCAAGGGCATAGGCAAACAGTTGCACGGGACGCTGCAGGAAGCGCTTGAGTATGGTTTCCTGCTGGCCGTTTTGTTGACGTTCGTTGTATGCGCTACGTGCTTGTTGTTCACGTTGTGTCTGGTAGTCATCAATTAGTTGTTGTGCCCTCTCAAGTTGAAGGCTGTCATCGTGCAGCCAGATTGCCGCCAGAGAAATTCCCCAGCGGCCTGCTTCTGTCTCGTAATACTTGATGTGATGCTCGTTCAGCAGATGACGAATGTCGTCTGCTTCATCTTCAGGCACACGGTTGAGGCGAAATAGCAGGATAGGCATAGCGGTTTTTCAGTTATTTACTCAGCTGGCTCACTACTGTGTGAAAAGAGCTATTGATTGAGTGTGCCAAACCAGAATTCTGTGCTGCGGTGGAGAAAATCGTCCCACCGCATGTAGTGTGAGCCATCGCAGGAAAAGTTCAGGCTGACCATGCCGTTGATGATGTTAATCGAGCCAGCACGCAAATAGACGTTTTCATCGGCAAAGCGCAGGCTGCGAAATAGCTCGAAGATAGCCATGAGCTGGTTGGCGGGCACGATAGCGCGCGGATGATAAGGACGGCGCGGATAGCCCAAACAGGTATTCGTATCGGTCAGTTGCTCGATGGTGAGCAGACGGTAGATGAATGGATCATCGACATGCCAGATGGTGCCGCGATTGGAGGAGAAATGCAGCTTGCCGTGATACACGCCATGCTCGCTGATTAATTCATTCAGGATTGGCAGGACTTTATCCAGCTGCTGATCCATCAGGCTTTCACTGCGTTGATGCAGAAAAACCCCACTGCGAATAGCAGGATCGCCTTTAATCTGTCGCCAGGTATCTGGTTCGTGGTATAGGCCGCCGGTGATCGGCAGTTCACGCAGATCAAAATCAGCACCAAGAAACCCAATGCGTTGTCCCTGGTCATCATGTATGACCTGGATGGCGGTTAGCGAGGGGCGTTTTTTATTGCGGCTGATATAGGCCTCGGAAAGCTTAAAGTCTGTATTGCCGATGATGCCCTGCATATAAGGCCGATCCATCCGATGGCGGCCTAAATGTACTGCGTCGTGACCTTCGTTGGTGATGTTATCGGTCAACTGGACGCCTTCGGCATCAAGGATATACAGGTGTTTGCATTGCTCCAGCGCAGGCAATGCCTGTTGCAGCAAGCTCTCCAGTTGAGTGCGATCGTGCATGCTGTCGGCGCAGCGTAGGGCGAGGGCATGCATGGCCTCGGCGAGCAGACCAGTGAGTAGCTCTCGTTGCTGGTGGACGCTTTGTTTCAGGGTGTCTGTCATGAATTGATATAAAGATTTATGGTTTGTTGCGTAATTGCTGCCGGGCGGCCAGCACGGCCTCGCGCACACGTTCTGGTGCAGTGCCACCGAAGTGCTTGCGTGCTGCTACCGAGCCCTCCAGGGTGAGATAGTTAAATACGTCCTCTTCAATTACGGGGCTGAATTGTTGCAGCTCGGCCAGGTTCATGGCAGAGAGATCTTTCTCATGCTGAATGCCATAGGCAACAGATTTGCCAACAATCTCGTGGGCATCACGGAAAGCAATGCCTTTGCGCACCAGGTAATCAGCCAGGTCAGTGGCAGTGGCGTAGCCGCGTAAGGCCGCCTCACGCATGGCCTCACGGTGTGGCATCAGGTGATATTTCAATTGCCCATCGGCTTGTTCGACATGGCCCAGCATATCGGCATAGACACGCAGACAGCCCTTGACGGTGTCGATGGTGTCAAACAGCGGCTCCTTGTCTTCCTGATTGTCTTTGTTATAGGCCAGTGGCTGTCCCTTCATTAATGTGAGCATGGCAGTGAGTGCACCAAAAACCCGCCCGCTCTTGCCGCGCACGAGTTCAGGCACATCGGGGTTTTTCTTTTGCGGCATGATGGATGAGCCGGTGCAGAAGGCATCGGAAAGTTCGATAAAACCAAATTGTGACGAGGACCAAAGGATCAGCTCTTCGGAAAAACGGGAAAGGTGCATCATCAGTATTGCCGCCCAGCTAATGAACTCGATGGCAAAATCACGATCGGCAACAGCATCCAGCGAGTTGCGGCAGATGTCGGTAAAGCCCAGCTCACGGGCAGTGAATTCGCGCTCGATAGGGAATGTAGTGCCAGCCAGGGCAGCGGCGCCCAATGGCATCCAGTTTACCCGCTTGCGGCAATCGACCAGACGTTCGCTGTCGCGTTGCAGCATTTCGTTCCAGGCCAGAAGATGATGCCCGAAGGTGACTGGTTGCGCGGTCTGTAGATGGGTAAAGCCAGGCATGATGGTCGCCGCCTCGCGCTCGGCATGGTCGAGCAGATTGCCTTGCAGGCGCTGTAGTGACTTGGTAATCAGGTCGATCTCATCGCGTAGATAAAGCCGCACATCGGTAGCAACCTGATCATTGCGCGAGCGGCCGGTATGCAGTTTTTTGCCCACCTCGCCGATCCGATCGGTAAGACGTTTTTCTATGTTCATGTGTACATCTTCCAGCGCGATAGACCAGGTGAATTCACCGCTATCGATTTCCTGTTCAATCTCTGTTAATCCGTTGATGATGGCCGTGCACTCAGCTGTCGTCAGTACGCCAACATGAGTCAGCATGCGTGCGTGGGCGATAGAGCCGCGAATATCCTGACGGTACATGCGTTGATCAAAACCTACCGAGGCACCAAAGGCCTCGACAAAGGCATCAGTCGGTTCCTGGAAACGGCCGGACCAGGGTTTTTCGATGGTTTTTTCGTTACTCATGATGGTGTGCTGTCGCAAGGCTCAGGATAGACATCAGTATATCATCGTAGGCAGGGGATGCCTGCAGGGATGGATGTCGCTATTATGCAGTTGTTTATCCAACATAGATGCCCCGTATCTTGACTGCCCCTGCTTCATCTGATGAGGACTTTTTCCTGCCGGACTTTTGCGGTCTGCAGGCGCTTCTTGTCGTGCTTGTGCTGACAGAAGTCTTCGCCTTGATTCTCACCCTGGCAGAGCCGGTGCAGGGGGTCGCGCTATGGCAAAAGCTGACGATGGTTTCTCTGTTCATGCAGTGGACAGGCTTGAGTGCGGCGGCAGTGCTGTGTCTGGCCAAACCCTGGCTTGTGCGTTTTGATAATCTCCGCGCAGCGATGTTGGCCTATGGCCTGCTTTTGTTGGCAATCTTGTTGGTGCTCGAACTGGCCTGGTGGCTGGTTTGGTTGCCGGTGTTGCAGGCAGCGCCGACTGGCCATGCTGGTTTTATTGCACGCAATCTGACCATAGGCGCGATCATCAGCGCCCTGCTGCTGCGTTATTTTTATCTCACTCACCAGTCGCGCCGTCGCCTTGTCGCAGAAAGTGAGGCGCGTTTTGTTGCCTTGCAAGCTCGCATCCGGCCACATTTTTTATTTAACAGCCTGAATTCCATCGCCAGTCTGACACGCCGTGATCCAGCCCAGGCAGAGGAGGCGATAGAAAATCTGGCTGATTTGTTTCGCGCCAGTCTTGGCGATGATAGCCGTCTGAGCCACTTGGCTGATGAGTTGCTGTTGACCCGACGCTATCTGGACATAGAGTCCTTGCGGCTGGGTGAGCGTTTACAGGTGGAGTGGCAGGTGGATAGCTTGCCAGCCAATGCCTTGCTGCCGCCCTTGAGCCTGCAGCCCTTGGTGGAAAACGCTATTTATCATGGCATCGAGCAATTGCCCGGTGGTGGCCTGCTGCAAATATTGGGCAGACAGGAGGGTAATCGCCTTATTTTGCAGGTTATCAATCCCACGCCTGAGACACCGCATGAACGCAACGGCAATCGCATGGCGTTGGCAAACATACGGCAACGGCTGAACTTTCATTTTGCTAAAGCAGCAGGACTGGATATCGAGCAGACCAGCAGCAGCTATCTGGCGAGGATGTATTTTCCATATCAAAAGGATGTCATATGAAAATACTGATAGTCGATGATGAGGGTTTGGCGCGTGAGCGCTTGCGGCGGTTGGTCGAGGAGGTGCCCACGGTTGTCGTGGTAGGCGAGGCGGCAGATGGCAAAAGTGCGCTGGAGCTTTGTGCTCAAGTGCAGCCAGATATTGTCTTGCTGGATATACGCATGCCGCGCATGGATGGTCTGGAGGCTGCGCGTCATCTGGCATCACTGCCAGCTGGTCCGGCAGTGATCTTCGTCACTGCCTATGGTGATTATGCCTTGCAGGCCTTTGATGCGCAGGCGGTGGACTATCTGCTAAAACCTGTACGTGCCGAGCGTCTGGTGCAGGCCTTGGACAAGGCGAAACGCTTGAGTGCGGCGCAATTGGCGGGGTTGACTGGCACTGGGCCGAATGCTGCGGTGCGTACTCATCTGGCCAGCACCTTGCACGGCAACCTCAGCTTGATCGCGGTGGATGAGATCGCATTCCTGCGCGCCGAGCAGAAATACGTGGTTGCCTATCATGACCATGGCGAGGCCCTGATCGAAGATTCATTGGTGGCGTTAGAAGCCGAGTTTGGTAGCCGCTTTGTGCGTGTCCACCGCAATGCGCTGGCGGCGCGCAATCGTCTGGCCGGCCTGAAAAAGAGGCGTGATGGCGTGGTCTGCCTGCGTTTGCAGGGACGCGGGGAATGCCTGGAGATCAGTCGCCGGCAGTTACCTGAAGTGCGTCGGCTGTTGCGTTCGGGTGAACTTTGATCAACGAAGCCCGGTCAGCAGTTGTGCGTTTTGCGCGGACATATGTGTGGGCCGTGTTGATGGCTGTATCGAGATAGCTGCCAAAGTAGTCTGGTGTACTGAGACCAACCATGGCTGGCGCAGCTTGCTGGCCACTGTGGTCGAGGAAGATAAGAGTTGGTGTCAGGCGAATTTTGTATCGACGGGCAAATTCACGCACCTTGATCGGGCTGCCATCGAAGTCGATTATCTCGGCCCGGGCGCTTAGGTTCAGTTGACGAAACAGAATTTTGTCCTGGTACTCGCCGGTGAACATCATCGGCTTGAGAAACTCATCTGCCATGATGCTGCAATAACGACAATGCTCAGAGGAAAACATGATCAGCAAGGGCAGATTTTGCTCACGGGCAAGCGCAGCCTCGATACGTAGATTGTCAATCTGCGGGAGGATGATTTCGCTGGCATCGGCAGGGTTTTTGGCCTGGGCAACAGGGCTGAGCATGATGGCCAGACAAAGGAAAGCGCGCAGGATGATATGCATATATGAGTAAAGGTTTTCGCTATTGTAGGAGGGGCTAAAATGCTGGCCTTTTCCGTGCGATAATAACAAACATATTAATTTTATTGAGCATTATATTGTAGGGGCTTGTGTAGATGACAAAAAAACTGATCCGCATTGCAACCCGCCAAAGTCCGCTGGCCTTGTGGCAGGCGGAATTTGTCGCGGCTGAGCTTAAGGTACATCACCCTGGCCTTGAGGTGGAACTGGTGAAGATGGTCTCGCAGGGCGATCGTATCCTCGATACACCCCTGGCCAAGAACGGTGGCAAGGGACTGTTTGTAAAGGAGCTGGAGGAAGGGATGTTGCGCGGAGATGCCGATATTGCGGTGCATTCGATGAAGGATGTGCCGGTGGCCTTTCCGCCCGGCCTGCACCTGTCTGTGGTCTGCGAGCGCGAAGACCCGCGCGATGCCTTTGTTTCCAACAAGCACAAAAGCTTTGCTGAGCTGCCAGAAGGGGCAATAGTAGGCACTTCCAGCTTAAGGCGGCAGAGTCAGATATTGGCGCGTCGGCCTGATTTGCAGGTTAAATTTCTGCGCGGCAATGTGCAGACGCGCCTGCGCAAACTCGATGAAGGTGAGTATGACGCGATCATTTTGGCCAGTGCTGGACTGCTGCGCCTGGGCCTTGACGAGCGTATTGCTGAGCATTTGGCTGTCACCATTAGCCTGCCTGCCGTGGGTCAAGGCGCGGTAGGGATCGAGTGTCGCGCCGATGATGCCGCAGTCAATGAATTGCTGGCACCGCTCAATCATGCGGCCACGGCGACACGCGTTAAGGCCGAACGGGCAATGAACACACGCCTGGAAGGTGGTTGTCAGGTGCCGATTGGCGGCTATGCTGAGCTTGAGCATGGCGTTATTGTCTTGCATGGTTTGGTGGGCAAACCAGATGGCACTGAAATTGTGCGTGGCTCCATTAGCGGCAAGCCGGAAGATGCCGAGGAGCTGGGACGGGTCTTGGCCGAGGATCTGCTCGCACGAGGCGCAGATGTAATCCTGCGTGAGGTCTATGCCAGCGCCTGATTTACGTGGGCTGGGGGTGCTGGTGACACGACCTGCGCACCAGGCCGAGGGGCTATGTAATCTAATTGTCGAGGCTGGCGGTAGGGCAATCCGTTTTCCTGTGTTGGCAATTACCCCACCAAATGATGAGGCCGCGGCGCGTGCTAGCGTGGCGCGCTTGGCGGATTATGATTTACTGGTTTTCGTCAGCCCGAATGCCGTGCAATATGGGCTGGATCTGATCGAGGCGCAGAGTGGCTTGCCTGCAGGTTTGACGCTGGCGGTGGTTGGCGCAGGTAGTGCGCGAGCCTTGTATGCGCGTTTGGGGCGTGAGCCGGATCTGCAGCCACCGGATCGTTATGAAACCGAGGGCTTGCTGGCCATGCCGGAATTACAGACCATGGCAGGTAAACGTGTGCTGATCTTGCGCGGTAATGGTGGCCGCGCATTGTTGGGACAGTCCTTGCGTGAGCGCGGTGCTACGGTTGATTATGTCGAGGTATATCGGCGTGAGTGTCCGCGCGTGGATGCCGACTTGCTGAGTGGCTATTTGCAGGCTGATGAAGTCGATATGCTGACGGTGACAAGTAGTGAAGGGTTGCATAATTTATTGACTCTGGCCGGTGCAGAAAATACCGCCAGGTTACAACAATTGCCGCTGGCAGTAGTCAGTGAACGCACTGCCGCCTTGGCAAGAGAACTGGGTTTTACCGCACCGATCCTTACTGCTGCCCCGGCCAGCGATGCTGGCCTGATAGAGGCGATAGGGTGTTGGGCAGGAGAATATCGATGAGCGACATTGAACAAAAACCAGATGAAACCGATGCTGCCAGTGAACTGCTGGTAGCGGAGCCTGATAACGCCGAAACACAAAACCAGGCCAGGGCCGAGGCAAGGGCAGGCCGCAGTCAGGCACCGCTTTGGTTTGTCGTTCTGTTGCTGTTGATAGGCTTGCTCAGTGCCAGCTATTTCTTCTGGCAGCAGTTGGAACAACAGCAGAGCAAAGCCATGCAGTCACTGCAGAGCTGGGGTGATCGCCTGGAGCAATTACAGCAGACACAGGCAAAGACCATCAAGCAGCTTGAGAATGCCGGCCATGCGTTGACGCAGCTAGAGGATAAAAACCAGCTGTTAGCCAGTGCGGTGGAGCAGGTGAGTGAGCGGCTTGGGCGCGGCCGTCATGCCTGGGTGATGGCCGAGGCTGAATACCTTTTGCAAATGGCCAATCGTCGTTTGTTGCTGGAGCGGGATGTCTCTGGTGCCATCGTAGCGATGAACACGGCCGATCAGCGGCTGGCTTCCTTGAGTGATCCGCAATTGACTGGGGTGCGCGGTCAACTCAACGAGGAGTTGCAGCTTTTGCGCGCCGTACCAGTGATTGATGTAGAGGGTATAGCCCTGGAAATAGCTGCCTTGAGCAAGGGCGTGGGCCAGCTGGAGCTGGCTGGGAATGCACAAGCCATCGAGCCTGCTGCAGACGAGGACAGCACACCGGATGGCTGGCGTGGGATGTGGACAATACTCTGGCAGGACGTGCGCAGTTTGCTGGTCATCCACCGCCATGAAGCCGACAGCCTGCCCTTGATTACACCTGAGCAGCGTTTACTATTGCAGCAGAATCTGCGTCTCAAGCTGGAGACGGCGCGCTTGGCCTTGTTGCGTGGTCAAGCGCAAACCTATCGTAGTGCCTTGCTGGAGGCCGATGAGTGGATAGCAAGATTTTATCTTGTCGAATCTGCCGCCACCACGGGCTTGCGTGCATCGCTGGCGAGACTGGCTGCGATCAATATCGCGCCAGAGCTGCCAGGCATAGAGAAATCCCTGCATGATATGCGCGAGATAAGTACACGCCTTGCCGGGGGGGAGCAGCCATGAGACTGCTGTTCTTCAGTGTCATCGTACTCATCGTTGCGGTAAGTCTGGCGCTGTTGACACAGGATGAAACAGGCTATGTGCTTGTTCATTACGGCTCATGGAGCGTGGAGACATCTTTTACCTTCGCCAGCCTGTTGTTGTTGCTCGCCTTTCTGCTGACCTATGTGGTTCTGCGCTTGATTATCGGCGCCATGGCCGCACCGGCTCGCCTGGCAGCATGGCGCAGCTCACGTCGAGACTTGCGTGCCCGACGGGCAACTAATCGTGGCCTTGTTGCCCTGGCGCAAGGTGATTGGGCCAAGGCTGAGCGCGATCTGTCGCGCCACGCCGCGCGTAGCGAGACACCGCTGCTTAATTATTTGGGTGCCGCCCATGCTGCACAGAAATCAGGAGATGAAGCACGGCGAGATAATTATTTATCTACTGCTTATAAACACAGTCCGACAGATGAGCTGGCTATCGGCGCAACACAGGCCGAGTTGCAACTAAAGAGTGGCCAATTGGAGCAGGCATTGGCTACCTTGATGCATCTTTATGGTGAACAGCCGAAGAATGCGCGTGTCCTGCAGCTGTTGCAGCGGGTCTATGAGCAGATGGCCAGTTGGGATGAGTTGCTGGATCTGCTACCGCAGTTACGCAAGTATCAGGTACTGACTGCAGCTGATATAGAGTTGCTGGAGCGCCGTATCTGGGAGGCATTGTTGTGTAAGGCCCGTGCACAAGCTCAGCTGGAAAAGTTACAGCAGTTGTGGGGACGCATACCACGTCAGATGCGGCAACAGACGATGTTATTGACTACTTATGCGCGCGGCTTGTTGGCGCTGCAGGCCGATGAGGAAGCTGAAAGGCTGTTGCGCGAAGCGATACGTCGACAATGGGACGCGGATCTGGTTTATCTATATGGTCTGGCCAAGGGTCGACTGCCTGCGCGACAGCTCGATAGCGCGGAGGAGTGGCTCAAGCATCATGAGCGCCATCCATTGTTGTTGCTGACCTTGGGTAGGCTGGCAATGCGCGCAGAGCTATGGGGCAAGGCGCGTAGTTATCTTGAGGCCAGTGTTGGCGTGGAGCCACGGGCAGAAGCCTGTCAGTTGCTAGGTGAGCTGCTGGAACGTTTGGGTGAGGAGAAATCTGCCCGCAAGTATTACCATCAAGGACTGAGCCTGGTGACTGGCGATAGCCAGTCACTGGGCGTGGTGCCGCTCAAGCGCTTGCCGCTGATGCCACACAACAAGGAAAGCACCGAATAAATCCATGTCATTTGCAGCGTCGTCTCCCCGAGTACACGGCGTATTATTCATTCAGTCCTTTGCCCAATCAAAGGTATCGGAATAGCAATGTTTTGTATCCAGACCGCGCTGTTCTGTCAGTACCTTGCGTGCATTTAGCACCATTTCCGGCAGGCCACATGCATAGAGCTCAAAGTTGCTTAAATCGGAAAAATCCGTCAACACAGCATCCTGCACGTAGCCACGCCGGCCAGTCCAGTCATCATCGGCTGTTGCCTGTGATAGAACCGGATGATAGTGGACATGTGCATACTCTTTTGCCCAACGCTGACAAAGCTCGTGCATGTAGAGATCAGGTTGCTGCCGTACTCCCCAATACAGATGGATGGGTCGTTGAACACTCTCACAAAGCGCGTGCTCGATGATGGCCTTTACTGGACCAAAACCAGTGCCGGTGGCGAGCATGATGATGGGTCGATCTGAATCCTCTCGCAGGAAAAAGCTGCCATGCGGGCCCTCGATGCGCATCAAGTCTTTGACCTGTATTTTATTGCGCAGCTGTTCTGCAAAATGTCCGCCTCGCACCAGTCCGATATGAAATTCAAGTAACTCATCGTTATGTGGTGCATTGGCGATGGAAAATGCACGTTTCTTCCCATCTGGCAAGAGGAAATTTACATATTGCCCCGCCAGATATCGCAAGCGCTCACCATCTGGCAGCTTCAACCACAGCCCCATTACATTTGGGCTGAGTTTTTCCAGGCGGGCTATTTTTGCGCGCAGATTGCGGATGGGGATATCACTCAAATCAGTGATTTCTTTGATCTCCAGTACCAGATCGGTTTTTGGTATGGCAATACATGGCAGCGCCATACCGACCAGTTTCTCTTGTTCACTAAGAGCTCCAGGATCGTTATCGCCATAATGCAGCTCACCACTGATCACTTTGCATTTGCATGCACCGCAATAACCACTGCGACAGCCATAGGGGATACTCAGACCCTGGCGCAGGGAAGCATCAAGCACTGATTCATCCTGCGCTATTTGAAATTCACGACCACTGGGCTCGATGTGAACCTTAAAATTCATTTAATCTTTCCTTGCTGTATTTGGCTTGCAGAGCATGATGGAAAACCTGATTATCGACCAAACAGGTCTGGAGATAAACCTTGCAAAAGATATGTGTTATTGGGTACGGCGATGTTGGCCAGCGCGTGGCACGGCTTTGGTTAAGGCAACATGCCAGGGTGCAGGCCTTGGTGCGCCGCAGCGAGATGGCTGCACAATTGGATGCTCAGGGCCTAACAAGTATTGTAGGCGATCTGGATCATCCCGACAGCTTGCTGCAGCTGCCGTTTGACAATGCCATTGTATATTATTTCGCCCCGCCACCTGCGCATGGCAGGGTCGATACACGCATGCGTAATTTTATTGCGACAGATTCAGTGCCTGAACGAGTGATCTATATATCTACTTCTGGTGTCTATGGCGATCACGCCGGTGCCTGGGTAGATGAAGAGACGCCGCCGACACCATGTGCTGATCGTGTGTATAGGCGGCTGGACGCAGAGACAGTATTACGCGGCTGGGGAAGAGCCAGGGGAGTCGCAATAAATATTCTGCGTGTTGGTGGAATTTATGGCCCTGGGCGCTGGCCACTGGCGAGATTGCGGGCGGGCACGCCTGTCTTGCGTGAAGAAGAGTGTGGTTATACCAACCGCATCCATATCGATGATCTGGCTAAGATCTGTGTTGCCGCAGCTATGCGCGGTGGCAAGGATCGTATCTATAACGTCAGTGATGGTAGTAATGGCACAATGACAGAATATTTTTATGCTGTAGCCGATCGCTTTGCTCTACCGCGACCGCCAGCGTTAAGCATGGCCGAAGCCAGACTGCAACTGAGCCCGGCCATGCTGTCCTATCTCACTGAATCACGCCGCATGAATAATCATCGTGTTTTGCAGGAACTGGGTGTGCAGTTGGACTATCCGCAGCTGGCCGCAGGCTTGGCAGAGATTTGAGGATCGGCGTTTTCGGTCGTAGTAATATTATCGTCCATCAACAATCATAGTGGAAAAATTATGCCGTAATTCTGGCCTGGTAGAGTTTTAGCGCTGGCACAGCTGTGTGTTGTTGAATACCAATAGGATGGCAGAAGTTATCTGGATTGCATTGTAAAACACTTTACTCTACGGCGATTTACCCCATCCCACCTCGATCCTCCCTTGAAGAGATGCGGTTGTGTGAGTTTTTTGCAGGGTAGGGGTTTGCTGCATACGGCGCAATGCCAGTTGGTTATTGCGCCCTACCTGACCGTACCGCATTTAACCGTAGATACTCTGTTTAAGCGCAAGCTTTTTTATGCTCTTCACTAAATAATTTTGAGGATTCAAAGGGTGTGTTTGTTTGTAGACACGCCCAGATCCCGGTCAGCATTTTACGCATCACAGCACACAATGCCTGCATCTTTTTCTTGCCGCGTAGTATCAGCGATTGATAAAACGTTTTTGCATTTGGGTCGTGTATCGCGGCAGACAAAGCAGGCATATATAACGCTGTGCGCAAATAGGCATTGCCTGCTTTGCTCAGTCGGCCAGGTTTGTTGATGCTGGTGCCTGATTGCGTGAGTCGCACATCGAGGCCTGCAAAGCGGCTGACTTGTGCTGATTTCAAATGTTTTGGCAAAAGCTCAAGTTCGCAAATAATCATAATTGCGCTGTTAACCCCGATACCTATGGCAGCGGTTAGGTTTTCTAGTTTTTGAGAAAGAAATTCATCTTCCTGTATCATTTCCAAAGCCAGATTACGTAACCGATCGATGCGCGAATCTAAATATTCAATACCTTCTTGCTCGTCATCTATAAGCACTTGATACGTTGTGTCTTTAGCCTTCAAAGCACGTAAGTTATTTTTAGCTTCGGTGCGACGCCCTACCAACCTATTGATTTGACGGCCAGTATCTCGAAGCGACAAGTATTTTGGATCGGGTGCTGTCCATAAGCATGGTGACATGCGCTGCGCGTATTCGGCCAGTAAGGCGGCATCAATAGCATCAGTTTTGCTGTTGCTAAGCTTGAGCTTGGCGAAGTGATTAAAGCTGTTTGGATTAATCACGGAAACTTTTAAACCGCTGTTATACAGCACGACAGCAAGGTTCAAATAATAGACTCCAGTGGCTTCCATAACGACGCAGGCAGGGTACAGCTTGATCAGTCGTGCAGCTAGCTTCTCATGGTCTTGATGCGTTTGTTTGTAGCTTTTCGCGTCACTATTTTTATCATTGTGGCGCACCACAACCTCAAACGCTGTTGCGCCAATATCAATACCAACAAAAGTGCTCATGATTTTGGCTCTTCCCCTGATCGAGTGGGTAGTCTTCATCGGGTTATCGCTTCAGGGTAAAGATCTAACCCGCCAAGATAGAAGTAAATGGCATTGGCAAACCACTCTTTGTTACGGAAGCCTCTGCTGCGAACCTTGATCATTTTTATCCGGCTGTTGAGCCCTTCTGCTGGTCCATTGCTGACCTTCAGCACCACCGCATTTAAAATGCCCCACAGGTGCTCCTTGATGGTCCTGGCGACTTCCTTAATGGGGTCCAGGCGACTGCGCACCGCCCAGGACAGCCACTGCTCCCAGCCTTTGCGTGCCCAGGTCTTACTGACATAGTGCCAAAGTGACATGCCCAGTTCCTTAATCGCCCAGGCGCGCGCCGTCTTCAGCGTGCTCTCACGCAGCGCCTTGAATCGTCGCTTCTGTTTGTGCGTCATGTTCTGCGGGTTGTAGAGCCAATCATATTTGCTGCCCTTGAGATCCTCATAGCCTTCGGCCATCAATGCTTTGTGCTCCTGGCGGCGTACCTTATCCACCGCCTCGCCAAGGTACTTGGCTACATGGAATTTATCGAAGGCAATCTTCTCCTCTGCCCCAGGCAGGCTTTCCAGTGTGGCATTGATAAAGGCCGGCCACATATCCATCGAGACACTCTCAATCGCCTCTCGCTGCTCTTCCGTTAGGCTTTCATACCATGCCTTCAGCGTAACCTTTTTTCGGTCACTGCCAACATGTAGCACCGTCCCCGCTACCTGGTCTGATACGATCGTCACGTAATCATGCCGCTTCCTGAAGGCTGTTTCATCAACACCAATTTGCGTTGGGTGCTGCTCTTTCCTGCGATCCAGTCCTCGCACAACAGCACGCTGCATGATGCCATCTATGGCATTCCAACTCAGTCCCATCAACCGTGAAACTGCCGAGATGGAGGCCTCTTTGAGCCAGTCAATAACCAGCCCCTCAAACATCGCCGTGAATCCAGATCCAGGCTCCGCCCAAGGGACCGACACAGTCACTACGCCATGTTCCTTACAGTTAACCCTGGGAACGTCTGCCACCAAGAGGGTCTTGTACTGACAGGTATCCAGATGTCGCCAACGGCGTGTCCGAGTATCATAGCCTGGAGAAACAACTCCACAGGTCGGACAGCAATGACGAGCTCCAGCCTCGGGCGCAACCCGGACCGTTACTTCTCCGTTGGGCAAGGCCAAGTCTACCTGGGCCCCGCGAAGGCGGGGGTCCAGTTTTTTTGAATTCCTGGTTTCCCGCCTGCGCGGGAATGACGGTTCTGAGTCGAGCGACTGTTTGATCGCTGAACGTGACTATAAACACACACGCGGGCATGAATGCCCGCCCTTGACTGTGTAAAGCCCCCCTCTCCCGCTGGCGGGAGAGGGTGAAAAGTTTTGTCACATTCGCGCATATGGCTCCATGCATTCGACACAACGCCCGCTGGTTATTGCGCCTTACATAAATAATTCTTCTACACGCTGAGCGGCGGGGTTTGCTACGCAGCAAATCACTGACAGTTAATTTTCAGGGTGAAGTCGTTTCTATGTTGATCGTTGCCTGTAGATCATCAAGGCTTTTGTCGCGCGTTTCCGGTGCCAGCCAAAGTGCTATGAGGGTAAGTGATGCGAGCGTTGACAGATAGATCCCGACATAGCCAACCCCAAAGCTGCGTACCAACCAGACGGCGATAAAAGGTGTCAACGCAGCACCCAGGATGGAAGAAAAATTATAGGCTATGCCAGATCCGCTGTAGCGCACGTTAGTGGGAAACAGTTCTGGCAGGATCGCCGACATGGGGCCAAACGATAGTCCCATAAGGGTCATGCCGGTGCAGAGAAACAACAACATTAGGCCCATATTGGCCTGCTCTCCTGTGCCCATCACGGCAGGGTCAAGAAAGCTGTTAAAGCTCAGGCCAAAGACCAGGCAGGCGGCTGTTACCACCAGCAGAAAATGACGGCGGCCATAGTAGTCGGCCAGCCAGCCAGCGATGGGTATGGTGGCGGCAAAGAACAGTACCGAGATCAATTGCAGCACAAGAAAATCGTGGTAGTTGATACCGAGAAGTCCCAGCTCGACCTTGCCGATGGCATAGGACAGAATCCAGGTGGTCATCAGGTAAAACAGCCCATAGGTGGCCAGCATGATGAAGGTGCCAAGCAATAGTTCTTTTGGGTGTTTGCGAAAGACCGTGTTTAATGGTGCCTTGAGTTTTTCCCCTCGCTCCATCGCGCGGGCAAAGACCGGTGTTTCTGCCAGCCTGGTACGCACATACAAACCTAGCGAGACCATCACGATGGACAACAGAAGAGGCAGTCGCCAACCCCAAACCAAAAAGCTGTCGTCCAGTTGCCCCGTTGCGGAGTTGTAGTCAAACCATTGCGTTAGCAGTAAAAAAAAGCCATTGGCAAGAATAAAGCCAAAGGGTGCACCGAGCTGTGGCCACATCGCGGCACGTGCGCGTTTCCCCGGTTCGGCGGTTTCGGTAGCCAGCAAGGCAGCACCCGACCACTCGCCGCCCAGTCCCAGTCCCTGACAGAACCGCAGTATCGTCAGCATGGCTGGTGCCCACAGGCCAATTTGCATGATGGTGGGTAACATGCCGATGAGAAAGGTGGCTATGCCCATGGTCAGCAGCGAGCCAATCAGGGTGGCCTTGCGGCCGATGCGATCACCAAAATGGCCAAACAGCATGGAGCCGACTGGCCGTGCGATGAAGGCTACGGAAAAGGTGGCCATCGAGGCGAGCAGCTCGGTGCCGCTAGCTGTTTTGGGACAAAAAAGCAATGGAAATACCGAGACTGCGGCGGTGGCGTAGATATAAAAATCATAGAATTCAATGGTGGTGCCGACCAGGCTGGCGAAGATGATACGATGGCGTGGGACAGATATCTCGTGATTGCTTGTGTTCATAATTTCAGCTCAGTCCATAGCTCATCAACACGCTGTTTTACCGCCTCACTCATTTGTATAGGCCGGCCCCATTCGCGCGTGGTTTCGCCTGGCCATTTATTAGTGGCATCAAGGCCAATTTTGGAGCCTAGTCCTGAGATCGGCGAGGCAAAATCCAGATAGTCGATCGGTGTATTTTCAATCATTGTGGTATCACGTGCCGGATCCATGCGCGTTGTCATCGCCCATATTACATCCTGCCAATTGCGTATATCAATATTATCGTCAGTGACGATGACAAACTTGGTGTACATAAACTGCCGCAGGAAAGACCAGATCCCCAGCATGATACGTTTGGCGTGGCCTGGGTATTGTTTACGGATGCTGACAACGGCCATGCGATAGGAGCAGCCCTCCGGTGGCAGATAAAAATCCACAATCTCAGGAAATTGTTTTTGCAGGATGGGAATGAATACCTCGTTGAGCGCCACACCGAGTACGGCTGGCTCATCCGGTGGCCGACCGGTATAGGTCGAGTGGTAAATAGGATTTTGTCGCTGGGTAATGCGCTCGATAGTAAAGACTGGAAAGCGATCTACTTCATTGTAGTAGCCAGTGTGATCGCCATATGGTCCTTCTTCGGCCATTTCATCCGGATGAATTACGCCTTCCAGTACGTATTCTGCCGAGGCGGGCACTTGCAGATTATTGCCGATGCATTTGACCACCTCGCTCTTGCTGCCGCGCAGAAGACCGGCAAAAGCATATTCACTCAAGGTATCTGGCACGGGAGTCACCGCGCCGAGTATGGTCGCCGGATCGGCACCAAGGGCAACGGCCACGGGAAACGGCTGGCCGGGGTGCTGCTGCTGAAACTCACGAAAATCCTGCGCACCACCACGGTGCGAAAGCCAGCGCATGATGAGCTTGTTTCTGCCCAAAACTTGCTGACGGTAAATGCCGAGATTCTGTCGTTCCTTGTGTGGCCCTCGGGTGATCACCAGACCCCAGGTGATGAGTGGCGCAACATCACCAGGCCAGCAGGTCTGGATCGGTAATTGTGCCAGATCAACCTCATCGCCAGTCAGCACTATTTCCTGACAAGCAGCATGTTTGACAAGCTTGGGCGACATATTGAGCACCTGTTTGAAGCGCGGCAGTTTTTCAATCGCATCACGCAAGCCCTTGGGCGGCTCAGGCTCCTTTAGAAAGGCCAGCAACTGACCGACCTCACGCAAGGCGCTTACCGACTCCTCACCCATGCCAAGCGCCACGCGCTCAGGCGTACCAAACAAATTGGCCAGTATCGGCACCTTGTGACCCTTGGGATTCTCAAACAACAAGGCCGGGCCACCGCACCGTAACACACGATCGCAGATTTCCGTTATTTCCAGATATGGATCGACCTCGATGCTAATGCGCTTCAGCTCGCCCCGTTGCTCAAGTAATTTAATAAAATCCCGTAGATCTTTGTATTTCATAAGTGGCTAGCGCACCAGTCCGGCTTCGACCTGTTCGCGCCTAGCACGGTTGGTGAGAACCTCAATGAGCTGCAGAGCGAAGTCTATTGCTGTGCCGGGGCCGCGCGAGGTAATGACCTTGCCGTCCTGCACTACGGCTTCGTTCAGGTAGGTGACTTCGGGTAGCGCCATCTTATCGACAACACCTGGATAAGAGGTGGCGCGTTTGCCTGTCAGCAACCCAATCCGGCCGAGCACCTTGGGGGCGGCGCAAATGGCAGCCGTATATTTTTCTGCACTAGCCATTTTTTGCAGCACGGCTTCGATACGTGGGTCTTGGTCCAGTCGGTCGGAGCCGGGGCCACCGCCAGGCAGGACGACCATGTCGTAGTCACTTTTCAGCGCTTCATCCAGTGTGGTATCTGCCTGCAGGATGATATTGTGCGCCCCCTTCACGGGGCCGCTATCGAGGCTGGCGCTGATGACTTCTATGTCGGCGCGGCGCAGTAAGTTGATGATGGTGACGGCTTCTAGTTCTTCGCAGCCGGGGGCGAGGGGGGCAAGGACGCGTGCCATAGTTTTGGTCTCCTTTGTTGTTGGCTGGAAATAAGTTTTGATACTGATACGAGCTGGACGCCGAAGTTATCCAGATAAGGCAGTACTTCGCTCAGTACTTGCATGGTAACGGGATAAGGGTGGCCGATGGCCAATGCGTGGCCGTTTTGGTAGGCCACATCAAGCAAGCGGGCAAACTGTCGGCGTATGCTGTCGATATCACGTTCGCTATCCAAAAAAATATCGCGTCTGGTGGTGGGCAGTTGATGACCCTGTGCGACATATTGTGCCACGGTGTGCAAGGTGGTCACGCTATCGACAAAGAACAGTCCATCGTGGGCTTCGATTTCGCTCATCAGCCAGTTCATGTGCATGCGTGAGCGGGTTAGCAGGCTGCCCATGTGATTATTAATGCCACGTACGTGAGGAATGGAGGCAAGATTATCCCGTACGCTGTGGCGGAATTCTTCTTCTGACATTGCCTGGGTGATAGCGCCTGGGCCAAGGCGGTTGCCGCGCTCGGCCTGCATGGGCAGGTGCAGCATCACTTCTCGACTTTGGCGATGAGCCAATTCGGCGAAGTGTCTGGCGTAGGGAGTATGCGGCAGGATGGAGTAGGTAAGCGCGCCAGGGAGATTCATGGCGCGCATACCGTAGTCGTAGCGGTCGCCAATATCGTCGATGATAATGGCGATCAATGGCTGAGCCTGTGCTGCCAGCGCAGCGCAGCTCAGCACCAAGGCAATAAGCATGCGCTGGAATATCATCTTGCTATTGACGCGCTTGCAGGATGGTCAGCCCCTTGAGCAGGTTGAGTGCTTCGTGCAGGGCATAGTCTTTGTTGACGATATCAACAGATGTCTGGTTCTTGTCATCTTTGTCCTTTTCGCCATCCTTGCTGGTCTTGCCATTACCATTGGCCAGGTGGCCGGTCAGGTTGGCCTCCTTTAGTCGATCGCCTTCATTGTCTTCTGTCTCCACCAGTTTGACGGCCTTGAGCTTGATATCCGGCTCGATGCCATCGGCCTGGATTGAGCGACCACCTGGCGTGTAGTAGCGCGCAGTGGTGAGCTTGATGGCGCTGTTGTTGCTCATCGGGAAGATAGTCTGCACCGAGCCCTTGCCGAAGGTGCGTGAGCCCATGATTATGGCGCGTTTGTGATCCTGTAGTGCCCCGGCGACAATCTCCGAGGCCGATGCCGAGCCACCATTGACCAGCACGACAATGGGCGCGCCTTTGAGGATATCGCCAGGCGTTGCGGTATAGCGCAGCTCTGCATCCCTGGCGCGGCCTTCGGTGTAGACGATCATGCCCTTGTCGAGAAAGGCATCGGAGACGGATACCGCAGCACCGAGTACACCACCAGGGTTGTTACGCAAATCCAGCACCAGACCATGCATCTTGTTGTTGGTCTTCTTCATTTCGCTGACAGCTTTGTTGACCTGCTCGGCGGTTTGATTCTGGAAGCTGGTAATGCGTAGATAGCCATAGCCTTCTTCCAGCATCTGGAACTTGACGCTCTTCACGCGAATGATGTCGCGGGTGATGGTTATCTTAAGGGGTTTTTGTTCGCCATCGCGGATGATGGTGAGCGTAATGTCGGTACCTGGTTTGCCGCGCATCATTTTCACGGCATCATTCAGACTCATGCCCTTCACTGGTGTTTCATCAAGGCGAATGACCAGGTCGCCAGCCTTGACGCCTGCTGCCTGGGCGGGTGTGTCGTCGATGGGTGAGACTACTTTGACAAAGCCATCTTCCATGCCCACTTCAATGCCCAGGCCACCAAATTCACCGCTAGTGCCAACCTGCAGTTCCTTGAACTCATCCGGATCAAGATAGGCTGAGTGTGGATCCAGCCCGGCGAGCATGCCGCGTATGGCATTTTCCAACAGATTCTTGTCTTTTGCCTCTTCGACATAGTCATCTTTAATCTTGCCGAAGATCTCAGAAAAATTACGCAGCTCTTCCAGCGGCAGAGTGGCTGGTTGTTCATTGGAGCGATCGGCCAGTACGCTGCCGCCCAGCGTGAGCAGAGTGCCCAATGCCAGGCCGGTGAAGAGGATGAGTAAGGAGCGTGTGGCTTGTTTCATTATATGACTCCGGGTTGGTCCCTGTTTTAAATACTACTGCCGCTGTAAGTCCAGCTATTGATATTACCTCAGAATGGAGATGGTTTGTGGGCAAGAATGTGTTGGAGGCAGGGTACGCAACTGTCCATCCTGCAGCCTTGCACCCTTTCAAGACTATGGGTTAGCGGCGACACCAGCGTGTGGGATCCTGAGGTTTTCCTTTACGGCGTATTTCAAAATAAACACCGGTGCGGTTATCACTACCGCTGGCTCCCACACTGGCGATTGTCTCGCCTGCCGCAACCCAGTCACCTACTTCCTTGTGCAGGCTTTGGTTGTTGCCGTATAAGCTCATATAGCCATCGCCATGATCGAGGATCATTAAATAACCAAAGCCGCGTAGCCAATCGGCAAAGGCGACGCGGCCATGAAATACAGCCCGTACTGGCAATCCTTCATTTGCTCCCAGCAGTACACCTTGCCAAACTATGTTACCCAATCGAGGGCTGCCATAACTGGCAACAATACGTCCTTGTACCGGCCATGGAAGTTTGCCGCGTAATTTGGCAAATAGTTGTTGGTTGCCTGCCTCGGGGGGAATATCCCCCAGCGCCTGAGCGAGGGCCATGATTAATTTTTCCAGTTCCCTTTCATCAGCCAGCATTCCTTTGAGGCGCTGATCCTTGCTGTTCATTTCCTGCTTCAGTTCCGCCAGCAAATCACTGCGTGTTGCGAGGGTTTTTTTCAGTTTTGCCTGGTGTTGTCTTTGCTCATCGCGTATTTGGCCAAGTCGTTGATTTTCAAATTCGATCTCTTGCTGTACGTCCTCAAGTTGTTGCACGGCCGCCAGCATGGTGGTGATCCGTTTTGCCCTGGCGCGATTGAGGTAGTCGTAATAAGTCAGGGCGCGACCAAGCGTGGCGGGGTTTTCCTGATTGAGCAGGATTTTCAAATATTCCTGCCGACCCATGACGTAGGCGGCGCGGATTTGTTGAGCCAGTTGCTGACGTTGCATGGCGATTGAGCCTTGCAGATCCTTACGACGTTTTTGCAGATCATCCAGGCGGCGCGTTTGTGTGTTTAGTTGCACATCAAGTTGGCGCAAGTCCTTGTTGGCCTGCGCCACCGACTCTTCTACACCACGTAGCTCATCGCGCAGGGCATCGTAGCGGCTGCGTACCTTGTTGAGTTCGCCGCGCAAGACAGTAATGCGCTCGCGCAGTTGCTGCAGCTCGGCTTCCTTGGCATGACGCTTGGGTGCTTGTTGTGTGCTGCCTGCCGCCAGGCTCAGACCTGGCAACAGTAGTAAAAGCAGCAGCAGTATTCTCACGACTGTTGTTCGTCTTCCGGGATCGCAGTAATGAGATTTTGCCCGGTCATTTCTATCGGTATATCCAGGCCCATCAGGCTGAGCATGGTGGGGGCGATATCCGAAAGAATGCCTGGGTTGAGCGTTAGCTGGCGAGAGCCAACGTAGATAAGTGGCACCGGGTTTGAGGTGTGGGCGGTGTGTGGCTGGCCGGTATCATCGCCTACCATTTGTTCGGCATTGCCGTGGTCTGCGGTGATCAGCATTTCGCCACCAATACTAGCCAGGGCCTCAAGCAGGCGGCCGATGCAGCCATCCAGTGTCTCAATTGCCTGCATAGTGGCGGCAAAGTTGCCTGTGTGGCCGACCATATCGGCATTGGCGTAGTTGCATATGATGACATCGTATTTTTCACTGAGGATCGCATCGACCATTTTGTCTGTCACCTCAGGTGCGCTCATTTCTGGTTGTAGATCGTAGGTAGGAACCTTGGGAGAAGGAACCAGAATACGATCCTCGAATTCAAATGGCTCCTCGCGACCGCCGTTAAAGAAAAAGGTAACGTGGGCATATTTTTCTGTTTCGGCAATACGTAACTGCTGCATGCCAAGGTGTGAGATGTATTCGCCGAGTACGTTGCGCAGACGTTCGGGCGGAAAGGCCACTGGAATGTCAAAATCAGTGTTGTACTCAGTCAAGCTGACAAACTGGCCCAGCTTTGGCTTGCACTTGCGTTCAAAGCCGTCAAAATCTGCCTCGATGAAAGGACGTGTGATCTGGCGCGCCCGATCGGAGCGGTAATTCATGAAAACAATCACATCACCATCGGCAAAGCTCACCGGCTTGCCGCCGGCAGGAATGATCCAGGTGCCCTTAACGAATTCATCGGTTTCACCACGGGCATAGGCCATCTCAAGCGCGGTGAGCGCATCTGGTGCTTCAAAATCAGCCTGACAGCCGGTGATCAGATCGTAGGCGGATTGAATGCGTGGCCAGCGATGATCACGATCCATGGCATAGAAACGACCGATTATGGAGGCAATCTGGCCGCCTCCCAGCTGATCGATCTTTTCCTGCAGCAGGCGCAGGGAAGTGGCTGCGCTTTTAGGCGGGGTGTCGCGACCATCGAGAAAGGCGTGCAGATAAATATTTTTTGCCCCACGCTGCAAGGCAAGTTCCAGCATGGCATGGATATGCTCTTCATGGCCATGTACACCGCCTGGCGAGAACAAACCAAGGATATGGACAGCCTTGTTGCTATCCACCGCCAGGTCCACTGCATTGGTCAGGGTCTGGTTGGTAAAAAATGAGCCGGTTTTAATCGCCCGACTGATGCGGGTAAACTCCTGATAGACGACCCGGCCAGCACCCAGATTAAGATGGCCAACTTCAGAGTTGCCCATTTGGCCTGCCGGCAGACCAACTTCAGCACCAGAAGTGCGTACAAAGGTATGTGGGTGCTCACTCCAGAGCTTGTCCCAGACAGGAGTCTGTGCGTGGAGTATGGCGTTGTAGTGTGGATTTTCGGAATAGCCCCAGCCGTCGAGTACGACAAGCATTAGTGGGCGTGGTCGGTGGTTATCTGACATTGTTTTATCGACGGGTTGTTGTTGGCTGTTAGGAAACCTCTGAATAACTACCTGCTTGGCTATCACGGTGTTACAAACCTGCTTTTAATGCTCATTTACCAGTTGCAAGATACATTTTTCGCATGTTTTTGCCTTGTACCAGCGTCCGCAGTAACGTGAGCCGCAGGTTACTTAAGAGATGGTTTTCCCCGGTAAGTGAGGTTCTTTTCAAACAGCATCTTATTGTATATTGTTTTACGCTATAAAAGCAGGGGATCATGCGTTGTCAAATCGTGGCATTGATCCTGCGGACCATAATAATGGGGAAGAGGATGGAAACTGAAGCTGCAAATGATGGACTTATTACACGAGATGAGGATATCGAGCGTGCCGCGCGTTCTCTCAAGGCCATGTCACATCCCCTGCGTCTGAAGATTCTTTG
Organism: Thiohalomonadaceae bacterium; assembly: GCA_041678005.1. Classification (GTDB taxonomy): domain Bacteria; phylum Pseudomonadota; class Gammaproteobacteria; order Thiohalomonadales; family Thiohalomonadaceae; genus Sulfurivermis. Next base: position 41,325 of record JBAYOW010000002.1, on the reverse strand, counting down.
TGTGTTGGGCGACAAGGAAGTCAGTGTGCAGGATATCGTCAGCAGTGTCGGTACTTCACAAAGTAATATTTCCCAGCACCTCGCTATTCTGCGTGATAAAGGCATACTCTCCACCCGCAAAGATGCCAACCGGGTATATTATCGGGTAGATGACAGTCGTACACTTAGCTTGATCGGCATGATGCGTGATGTTTTCTGCTCGATGGATTGAACTGGCTTTGCAAGTTGCACTGGTCATCCCCATAAACAGGTTTTCTCCATTTTGAGGTGATCCCCATGACTGTCGAACGTATCGTGCGTATTGTGGCTGGTTTTTTCATCCTGCTCAGCTTGAGTCTGGGCGTGTCTGCCAGCCCCATTTTTCATAGTGCCAATTGGCTGTGGTTTACAGCCTTTGTTGGCTTGAATCTGTTTCAGAGCGGCTTCACCAAATTTTGCCCACTGGATACCATCTTGCAGAAGCTGGGTGTGCCAAGTGGCGGTGCTGCTTGCTCCTGAATCCCATTCCCGCCGACGGCACAGCTGTCGGCGGCCATTTCTGAAATTTTTACTTGGCTGATTATCAATCCATGCAGCAATTTAGCGAATTCTTTATAAATCATTGGGATCTTTTCCTGGCCTTGTTTGCCACGCTGGCAATGCTTGCTTACAGCAGCTTTAGCGATCGCCTGCGTGGTTACAGGAATGTGTTGCCGCAGGAAGCGGTGCAATTGATAAATCATCAGGATGCCTTGTTACTGGATGTGCGCGAGGATAGTGAATACAGCAGCGGCCATATCTTGGATTCCATCCATATTCCATTAGGCAAACTGCGTAGCCGCTTTCATGAGCTGGCAGCTTATAAGGATCGTGCCGTGGTCATAGGCTGTCGCAGTGGGCACCGTTCAGGTAGTGCCTGCGCCATGTTGCGCAAGCAAGGCTTTGAAAAAGTTTATAACCTGCGTGGCGGTATCCTGGCATGGGAAAATGCCAACCTGCCCGTCATCCGGGGCGGTAAACGCAAGAAAAAAAAGTAGAGGGTTGTATCATGGCAAAAGTAGAAATCTACACCACCGATTCTTGTCCCTTTTGTGTGCGGGCACGCATGTTGTTGGATGACAAGGGTGCGGATTACAGCGAGTACCGTATTGATCTCCTGTCAGAACTGCGCGCCGAAATGCAGGCACGTGCTAATGGTGGTTCGTCTGTGCCACAGATCTTTATCGATGATCAGCATATTGGCGGTTGCGATGAATTATATGCCCTGGATGCCAAGGGTGGACTCGATCCTTTGCTGGCGAGGCTAAACAAGCGAGATGAGTGACAACTTGCACATCGTTTGCCCCCATTGCCATGGCGTCAATCGGGTACCACGACACAAGCTTGCTGCCGGTGCTAACTGTGGACGTTGCAAACGGCCCTTGTTTACCGGCCTACCCCTGGTTTTGGATGAGGCTAGCTTTGCCCCACACGCAAGCCGCAGCGATATCCCGTTGCTGGTTGATTTTTGGGCCAGTTGGTGTGGTCCATGCAAGATGATGGCACCAGTCTTTGAACGTGCCGCAGGCGAGTTGGAGCCTAATATGAGGCTGGCCAAGGTCAATACCGAGGAGCAGCAAAACCTTTCGGCACGATATGCTGTTCGCAGTATTCCCACGCTGATTTTGTTCAAGCATGGACAAGAGTTGGCGCGTGTTGCGGGGGCGATGGATTTACCCAGTCTACTGAACTGGGCACGCCAGCACTAGCAAAGCTGAGCCGCCAGGATGCAATTCTGCACCACACCCCTTACAGGGGATTTTTACTTAAATTAAATAAGGATTTAATAATGTCTGATAACGACAAGCAAGCTGAGCAGAGCGATGCTCAGGAACGACATTTTGCCATTCAGCGTGTCTATTTGAAGGATGTTTCATTCGAGACACCTAATTCACCAGCCATGTTCACCGTTCAGTGGCAGCCCAGCATCAATATCGAGTTGGCATCAGCGAGCGATAAGCTTGGTGATGATGTTTATGAAGTTGTACTCACATTGACCGTCACCTGCAAGGCAGAGGAAAAGACCGCCTATCTGGTGGAAGTGCAGCAGGCAGGCATATTCACTATTGCTGGTTTTGATGAAGTTACCCATGCCGGCATGCTGGGAAGTTACTGTCCAAATATTCTTTTTCCCTATGCGCGTGAGGCGATCAGCAGTCTGGTAAACAAAGGTAGCTTTCCGCAGCTATTGCTTGCGCCCGTCAATTTTGATGCGCTTTATGCCCAGCATCTGGAGCAGCAGCAAGCACAAAACAGCACCGAGCAGGAGTCACAGGTACACTGATGTCAATCGCCGTCCTTGGCGCTGGCTCCTGGGGTACGGCGCTGGCCATACTGCTGGCGCGTAACAAAATCTCAACAGTGCTGTGGGCGCGCGATCCTGTCCAGGCGGCGGCGATGAATACTGCGCGGTGCAATTTGCGATATTTGCCCGATCAGGAGTTCCCGCCAAATATGCATGTCACGGCAGATCTGCATGAGGCCTTGAATAGCTCCAGGGATTGGCTGCTGGCTGTGCCCAGTCACAGTGCCCGTAGCATGTTGCAGGACATCGCCCAACATGCGGACGATAATACCCGCCTGGCCTGGGCCAGCAAGGGTCTGGAACAGGGGACTGGCAAACTATTGCATCAACTGACCACCGAGGAACTGGGTGGGGCAATCAAACCGGCCGTTATCTCGGGGCCGACCTTTGCCACAGAAGTGGCCGCTGGCCTGCCCACGGCGGTTACAGTCGCCAGCCATGATTCCGCCGTAGCCAGTCATTTTGCTGGCTGTCTGCATAACACCACCATGCGCGCCTATACCTCAGATGATGTGGTTGGAGTTGAGCTGGGAGGCGCAATCAAGAATGTACTGGCTATTGCCGCAGGTATTGCCGATGGCCTTAGTCTTGGAGCCAACACCCGCGCAGCATTGATTACTCGAGGGCTGGCGGAGATGATGCGTCTGGGCGTGGCCTTGGGTGGCCGACAGGAAACCTTCATGGGCTTGGCTGGTCTTGGTGATTTGGTATTGACCTGTACCGATGACAAATCGCGCAATCGCCGCTTTGGTATGGCGTTAGGGCGCGGCGAGGCTCAACAACAGGCGCATGATTCCATTCGTCAGGTCGTCGAGGGCGTGCAGACTGCCGCAGAGATTTGGGCCTTGGCCAATACACATAACATCGACATGCCGATCACCGAACAGGTATGGCGCGTGTTGTATAAGGGGCAACCAGTGCAGCTTGCCGTGCAGGCTTTGTTGGCGCGGGAGCAAAAGCAGGAAACGCTGTGAGTTGATGCTTTTGTCTACAGATAGCGTCAAGCTTTGTTAGGGAAGCATGTTGCATCGTTGGCATGATGTTAGTCATGCATTTTTACTCCATATCCATCGCATCTAACTCATTCCCATTTTATTTTAGCGACGGGATCCCCTTCATTCTCAAGGGTATGGTCGTATGAACGCAAGTGAAAAGCCTTTCCACCCTCTCCCCCAGCCCCTCTCCCGCCAGCGGGAGAGGGGAGCTTTGCAGGTGAAGCATCCAAATCCATCCCTTTCAAAAAAATGTAGGGCGCGATAACCAGCGGGCATTGCGCCGAATACAAGAGATCTGCGACCTGCCCCATCATTTCCGCGCAATATTAAAGTCAGGTAGGGCGGGCATTTATGCCCGCGTGTGTGTCATCCGGCAATGTCGTGGTGTGATTTTTTTACGTTGGTGTTGGTGGCGTACCCGTGTATTTTTGTATGGGTACATGGTTTTGTGTAGGCATATGGTTCCGCGTGGGCATGAATGCTCACCCTTGGTTAAATGCGGTACGGTCAGGTAGGGCGCAATAACCATAGGGCATTGCGCCGAATGTAGATACTCATCCAGCTGGTGTCAGGTCTGTAGTGATGTTCAGCAATCAAACAGCCGCTCGACTCAGAACCGTCATTCCCGCGTCACGTGCCTTCGGTGGCCAGATATGGTTTACGTGGAGCTGTTAAGTTTTCTGTTTTTTTCAGCCAGGCGTGGTAGTTCCTGTGTGCTTTTACCAAGCAGGGCAGGGCCTTCAACGATGAGATAATCCTTAAAGGCCGTTGCAATAGCAGACAAGCGTTTGCCTTGTCGATGAACTACATACCAATGGCGCATGATGGGGAAATCACTTACCGGCAGGATCACCAGACGGCCAAGCGTGAGCTCCATTTCGACTGTATCGCGTGATAGCAGGCCCAGCCCCAAGCCCGCCTGAACCGATTGTTTTATAGCCTCGTTACTGCCTACCTCCATGCCGGTAGTGATATGTACACCGCGTTGGCTGAAGAAACGCTCCATGGCAATGCGGGTGCCAGAGCCAGGTTCTCGCACTAGAAATATTTCTTGCGTCAGTGCATTCAATGGGATCTTTTTTTTCTTGGCCAGCGGGTGCTCGGGCGGCGCAACAATTACAAGGGGATTTTCTAGAAATGGTTCATAGCCCAGGTCTGCATCCTTGGGTGGCTGCCCCATGACGACCAGGTCGACTTCATTGTCCGCCAATTGATTCAACAGAGTTTCACGATTGGTGACATCCAGGCTGACGGTGATTTTTGGGTGACGTTGGCAAAACCCGGCCAGCAGGGCAGGGATGAAATAATTGGCTGTGGAGGCCACAGATATCTTCAGGCGGCCTTTGTCCAGCCCTTTCATGCTGCTCAGCACTCCCTGAAGTTCATCGAGTTGTTGCAGGATGTTGCGACTGTACTGGTAAACTTCCTTGCCCATCTCGGTGAGGAAGATTTTTCTGCCCAGTAGTTCAAATAATGCTGCGTCTAGCTGACTTTCCAGTTGTTTGACTTGCATGGACACGGCGGGCTGTGTCAGACATAGTTCCTCGGCTGCACGGGTGAAGCTACGGTGACGGGTTACTGCGGCAAAAACACGCAGCTGGCGCAAGGTTATATTCATAATGTATTCTTATGATTATTTACTGGTCGATAAATCATCCTAACTGAAGAGATAGGTTTATGCAAAACTATTATCGACAGCTTTGGCATAAGCCTGCATCATCGTAATTTTTCTACTTTAACCGTCGCAATGCGGCATGTTGTTAGCCACAGGGATAAACAATGTCTGACATAGTATTCAACTCTGAACTCAAGAGCCTGCCCCTGATTCAGCGTGGCAAGGTACGAGATATCTACGCCATTGATGAGCACAGCATGTTATTTTTGGCCACCGATCGCCTGTCGGCCTTTGATGTCGTGCTGCCCTCGCCGATCCCCGCCAAGGGCAAGATACTCACAGCGATGTCTAATTTCTGGTTTGCCCGCACACCTCATATCATCTCTAATCATCTGACGAATATTGATCCGGTTAGCGTGGTTGCGGCCGCAGAGGCTACCCAGGTCGTCGGTCGTGCCGTGGTAGTGCGCAAGCTCAAACCGTTGCCAGTAGAGGCTATTGTGCGTGGCTACCTCGTTGGATCGGGCTGGAAAGAATATAAAACCCAGGGCACGGTCTGTGCCATGCCCTTGCCCGCTGGTCTGCGTGAGGCAGAAAAGCTGCCCGAACCTATTTTTACCCCATCGACCAAGGCCGAGGTGGGCGATCATGATGAAAACATATCCTTTGGGCGCATGGTGGAACTGATTGGTCAGCCACTGGCCGAGCAGGTGCGTGAGATCAGCATCAAGCTATATAGCTTTGCTGCTGAGTATGCGCTCACCAAGGGCATCATCATTGCCGATACCAAGTTTGAGTTTGGTCAGGATGAGGCGGGCAAGCTGGTGTTAATGGACGAGGTCTTGACGCCGGACTCATCGCGTTTTTGGCCAGTGGAATCCTACGCGCCAGGGGCGAATCCTCCCAGCTTCGACAAGCAGTATGTACGAGATTATCTGGAGGGGCTTAACTGGAATAAAAAACCACCCGCGCCAGAGCTGCCAGCCGAGGTGGTGCAGAAAACTGCAGAGCGTTATCGAACTGCCCTGCGTCAGTTGACTGGGCAGGATATGTCATGATTCACAAGGTTTTTAATAATGCAAACCTTATGTATATCATCAATAAATAAAATTTTATTTATACAATTCGATCGGCTATCTTGGCGAATAACTTGAAGTACAGGCTTTTTATACGGCTGAGATGAAACTTCAGCTTTTTTCAACCAACCATGTCGGGGTATTTGAAAGATGGATCAATCCGCACGTTACGTTGACCTCTCGCTGAAAGAAGAGGATCTTATTAAAGGCGGCAAGCACATCCTGTGTGCCTACAAGATGCTGCCCAAGACTGGCTATGGATATCTGGAGGCCGCTGCGCACTTTGCCGCTGAATCATCCACTGGTACCAACGTTGAAGTATCAACCACCGATGATTTTACCAAGGGCGTCGACGCGCTGGTGTACTACATCGATGAGGCCACCGAGGAGATGCGCATTGCATATCCGCTCGATCTGTTCGATCGCAACCTTATCGATGGCCGCTTCATGTTGGTGTCCTTCCTGACGCTCACCATCGGTAACAACCAGGGCATGGGTGATATCGAACATGCCAAGATGTATGACTTCTATGTGCCTGAGCGTGCTATCCAGATGTTCGATGGCCCGGCCACCGATATCTCCAAGCTTTGGCGTATCTTGGGCCGTCCTGTAGTCGATGGCGGTTACATAGCCGGCACTATCATCAAGCCCAAGCTGGGCCTGCGTCCAGAGCCGTTTGCTCAAGCAGCCTATCAGTTCTGGTTGGGTGGTGACTTCATCAAAAATGATGAGCCGCAGGGCAATCAGGTATTTGCACCGATCAAGAAGGTGTTGCCGCTGGTTTATGACGCACTAAAACGTGCCCAGGATGAAACTGGTCAGGCCAAGCTGTTCTCCATGAACATCACCGCTGACGATCACTTCGAAATGTGCGCACGCGCAGACTTTGCCCTGGAAACCTTTGGTGTCGATGCTGACAAGCTGGCCTTCCTGGTCGATGGTTATGTTGGCGGTCCGGGCATGGTAACTACCGACCGTCGCCAGTATCCAGATCAGTATCTGCACTATCATCGTGCCGGTCACGGTGCTATTACCTCACCTAGCGCCAAGCGCGGTTACACCGCTTTCGTACTGGCCAAGATGAGCCGTTTGCAGGGTGCCTCTGGTATTCACGTTGGCACCATGGGCTACGGCAAGATGGAAGGCGAGGGTAGTGATAAGATCATTGCCTATATGATTGAACGTGACGAGTGTCAGGGCCCTGTTTACTTCCAGAAGTGGTATGGCATGAAGCCCACTACCCCGATCATTTCTGGTGGCATGAATGCCCTGCGTCTGCCTGGCTTCTTCGAGAACCTGGGTCATGGCAACGTCATCAACACCGCTGGCGGTGGTGCCTATGGTCATATCGACAGCCCGGCGGCTGGTGCTGTTTCACTGCGCCAGGCCTACGATTGCTGGAAGGCCAAGGCCGATCCAATCGAGTGGGCCAAGGATCACAAGGAATTCGCCCGTGCCTTTGAGTCCTTCCCGCAGGATGCCGACAAGATATTCCCAGGCTGGCGGGACAAGCTGGGCGTACATAAATAAGCCAAGGCTTGTAAGTTGAGAGTGGGGGTTTTGTCCCACACTTGATGTTTGACTTAAAAGCCCCGCTTTAGCGGGGCTTTTTTTTCCAGCCAACAGATTTATCCAATAGATTTATCCAACAAATTTATATTATAGAGAAGCCCTGAATTGTTTTAGCTAGGATGTATGCGTTAAACAGCTAGTTATTCAGAGGCTTCATAGGGCGCGTATCCTGCGGAGGTTGTCAATGACAGACAATAAACAGTACCTGATTCATAAAGAGCCTTTCTATCAGCAGCAGGCCAATGAAGTTTCCCTGTATGAAGCGGCTTACCGTAATCAACTGCCGGTAATGGTCAAGGGGCCTACTGGTTGCGGCAAATCCCGGTTTATCGAATACATGGCCTGGAAGCTGGGCAAGCCATTGATTACAGTGGCTTGTAACGAGGACATGACGGCGTCTGATCTGGTGGGGCGTTATCTGCTTGAGGCCGGTGGTATGCGCTGGCTGGACGGCCCTTTGACCACGGCAGCAAGGATAGGCGCGATCTGCTATCTGGATGAAATTGTCGAGGCGCGGCAGGATACGACAGTCGTCATTCACCCGTTGACCGACCATAGGCGCAGCTTGCCGTTAGATAAAAAGGGTGAGCTGTTGGAAGCCCACCCGGATTTTCAATTAGTGATCTCCTATAACCCAGGTTATCAAAGCTTGATGAAGGATCTTAAGCAGTCCACCAAGCAGCGTTTTACCGCCTTTGAATTTGATTATCCGGAAGCTGAGCTTGAGACCACCATTTTAGTCAACGAGGCTGGGCTGGAAGCAGGGCTAGCCAGTAAATTGGTGAAGATCGCTCAGGCCGCACGCAATCTGAAAGGTCACGGTTTGGATGAAGGCATCTCAACCCGTCTGCTGGTCTATGCCGCCACCCTTATTAAGGATGGCGTGGCACCAACAGACGCTTGCCGCATGGCATTGGTACGGCCAATTACTGATGATGCCGATATACGCGCGACTTTGGATCATGCTATCGACTCCATTTTTATCTGAAGTCTGCTGGGATGATCTGGCCCTTTTTATCGTCAAGCTTGCAAGATTAGCCAGGCCCATAAAGCCATGAATGAAAACGTATACGAACACCCCTTGATGAAGGCCTACTGGGAGCAATTGGGCAGCGGCTTCCCAAGGGCGCGCGAGATGTTCGAAGACTGCATGGCTGAGGCGCTCGCCGTGCTGTCGCGAGAGGGTCTGTCGGCCTATCTCGATGCAGCAGGTTTCATTGGCCGTTTGGGGCGAGGTGATGAGCCGATGCTGGCGTTTATGGCTCAATGGCCATTGGTGGCTAAAACCCTTGGCGAAGTTGTGCTGGAGCCGGTGATGGATGCGGTGCGTGTAATGCAGAAATCACCCAATGGCCGAGCCATCGCAGCCTTTTTGCAAAGTCTGGCACCGGTAGCGCGGCGGTTGCATTCTGCCGAACAATTATGCCGCTATATCGAGATTGCCCTGGATCTCATGCAGCGTACCAGCGGTTCCATTCATGGTCATCAAGTCACCTTTGCCAGCCCTGGGCTGGTGGACTTTTTTGATCAGGCACCGTTTCTTTTTCGTCAGCTATCGATGGAAGGGCTGCGTAACTGGACAGACTACGGCATACGCAATTATGGCAACCATCCAGAACGGCAGCAGGAGTATTTTGCGCTTGAGTTGGCGGATAGTCTTGCTGTGTTACAGCGCGAGCGTCGCGGCGTTTTGTTTGCTGACGTTGAGCGCAAGCTGGATCTTTATTTGCGTGGCCTCTGGCGCGATAGCGACATCTTGGTGCCGTACTCAACCATTTATGATGAGATCCGCAAACCAATCCCCTATTACGACAAGCTTGGTCTACGAATCCCGGATGTCTTTGACAGTCGTGCTGGCGTAAGTGGGCTTGATCGCTATCGTGCGGTGCTGGCCCATATGGTCGGCCACCGACGTTGGAGTCGCGCAGTTATTGCAGATAATTACAGCCCTTTTCAGCGTCTGGCAGTGGAGTTTTTTGAGGACTGCCGCATTGAAATACTGCTTGCCCGCGAGTACCCAGGCCTGCTATCCGTGTTTCTAGCCCTGCATCCACATCCTGGCGAGCATGACTGTGATGCAGATGTAATGTCCTGCCTGCGTCATCGCCTGGTAATGATGTCACGCGCCATGCTTGATGAGACACATGGCTATGTCAATGTCGATATTTTAGAGTTTGCTGCACGCTTTCGTGAGTTAATGGCAGCGGGGGAGTCCAGTACAACTGAGATGGTTGATTTGGCCTTGTCATTTGTTGCCCGCACGCGCAGACAAAGCGATCAGTTTGCCAAGGTTTATTTTGATAACACGGTGATCGATTATCGCGATGATAATCGCCATCTGTGGCAATACATCGAAGACAGTGATGATGAAGATTTTTTTGATGATCCCGATAAGAAGTTAAAAAAAGAATCTAAACCACAATCCCTACCGCCACGTCATTATCCTGAATGGGATTACAACACCCAGACCTACCGCCCTGACTGGGTCAGCCTGTATGAAACCCTGCATCCCAAAGGGAATGCAGCAGATATTGATCGCCTGTTACAAAAACACGGCGCCTTGGCCAAGCGGCTCAAGCGCATGCTCGATCTGCTCAAGCCACAGGACAAGGTGCGCATCCGCTATCAGGAAGAAGGCAGTGAGCTGGATCTTGATGTGGCGATACGCTCGCTGATCGATTTTATGAGCGGCGTTACACCCGACCCGCGCATCAATATGAGTCACCGCACATCAGGACGAAACATCGCCGTCTCCTTGCTGCTTGATTTATCTGAATCGCTTAATGAAAAAATCGCAGGCACCGAGCAAACCATCCTGCAGCTTTCACAAGAGGCCGTCTCCTTGCTGGCCTGGTCGATTGAACACCTGGGCGATCCCTTCGCCATTGGTGGTTTTCATTCCAACACGCGGCATGATGTGCGCTATATGCATATCAAGGGTTATAGCGAAGCCTGGAACGACGAGGTCAAGGCCCGCCTGGCTGCCATGCAGGCTGGATGGTCAACTCGCATGGGAGCCGCCATGCGCCATGCCGCCCACTATTTGGACGGACAAGCGGCGGATAAGAAATTACTACTTATTCTTACCGACGGCGAACCTGCCGATGTGGATGTGCAGGATAGTAAATTGCTTATCGAGGATGCGCGCCGCGCCGTGCGCGAGCTGGATCAAAAAGGCATCTTCACCTTCTGCATCAGCCTTGATCACAAGGCCGATGATTATGTTGGCGAGATTTTTGGCTACCGTTATACCGTAGTAGATAACATCCAGCGTCTGCCGGAAAAATTACCACAGCTATTTATGGCACTGACCAAATAGATGGATATTTATGCTGGTTGGACTCTGAAGGATCGCGGCGAATCAACTGCCTCTCCCCATATTTATGCAGCATTGTTGATTAAATCTTATCCAACTGGATCGCAAGACGACATTTTTTATCTGCAAAGTTACGAGCACTCAAGTTAGACAAGCAAAAACCACACCTAAAAAGCCATCCGACACGGTCACCCACACAAACGGAGCTCCAATTCTTCCGAACTCCTGGATTCCCGCCTGCGCGGGAATGACAGATCAGAGTCAAGCGCACTTCTCCCCTCTCTCGCTTGCGGGAGAGGGGCTAGGGGAGAGGGGCTTTTCATCTTCGTTCATGCGGCCTCCTGAATTTGTTCTGGTCAAGCAAAAGTAGACAATACGCAGCACTACTTAACGCCGCATCTGGCTAGAAATATCCCCAATTATCCTGTTGGTGGTTTTTGGTATTATCTGCCAGAGTACTTTGCCAGCAGTCGGTACGGTACATAATATCGACTATTAAATTCAGTTTTTCATGGCCACAGGTTGCACTTATGAACGCGCAGTTACCGCAAGATTCTCCTTTTTCTCTGGACAATGATGACGCCTATCGTCGCTGGCGCGATGCCAAGCTGGAGAATTATCCAACGCGGCTGGAAGAGCTGGTGGTTGAGGTAAATGAACCCCGCATCTTGACGCAGAGCGAGCATGCCGCGCTGCAGCAACGCCTGCAAAAAACCAATATGGTGATCTATGTTGCCGCCACTGGCGATGACCCGGATAAGGCTATTTTGCATAAGCTCGGTGCGCAGCTTGGCCTGAGCAATCTGGATAGTAATTACCTCGCCGATGATGATGGACTTAGTTCATTGACTATCAACCCGGAAGGCGAGCATGCCAGGTATATTCCTTATACGAACAGGGCAATTAACTGGCATACGGATGGTTACTACAACACGGCAGAAAAGCAGATTCGTGGTTTGATGTTGCATTGCGTGCATCCAGCTGCTGAGGGTGGTGATAATCAATTACTTGACCATGAGATCGCCTATATCTGGCTGCGCGATGAAAACCCTGACTTCATCGGTGCGCTTATGCAGGATGATGTGATGACTATTCCGCCTGGCACAAGTAGTGAGGGCGGCACCCGTATGGCATCAACAGGCCCCGTGTTTTCCTGGCACGCCGACAGCAATAGCCTGCACATGCGTTACACTGCGCGCAAGCGTAACATCGAATGGCTTCAGGATGAGGCGAGCAGGGCTGCCGTCGCCCATCTGGAAAAGTTGCTTGATGATGCCAGAAGGCCATACTATTTTCGTGGCCGACTTGAATCAGGCATGGGCCTTATAAGTAACAACGTACTGCACGATCGTAGTGGTTTCCGTGACGATCCTGCCACCAGCCAACGGCTACTCTACCGCGCCCGTTATTTCGATAGAGTGGCGGCGACATAAGTATTTACCCCTGCAGAAATACCAAACTTACTGTCTAACCATCAACTTTAGCCTGTTTATTTCATCCTGCGCACGCGAAGCTGGCGCAGCAAGGTGAAACACACGGGACAGCTCGGTGTTGTTGATATTGGTCAATGCGTTGTTTTTTCCGCAAATGCGATCATATTGCCAAAGTTGGCATGAGGATTTTGAATATGAGTACCATTAAGACTTATATGGAAGGCGATCATCGTCGTTGCGATGAGCTGTTTGCCGAGGCTGAAAGTTTGGTCGCCGAGGGTGACTGGGCGGCCGCTGCAGAGTCTTATAATGATTTTCATCAGGCCATGGAGCAGCATTTTGGCATGGAGGAAAATGCCCTGTTTCCTGCCTTTGAGGAGGCGACCGGCAGCACCATGGGACCGACTCAGGTGATGCGCATGGAGCATGGGCAGATGCGCTCCTTGTTTCAGCGTATGGACGAGGCCTTGCAAGCCAGGGATAGGGATGAGTTTCTTGGCACGGCCGATACTTTGTTGATCCTTATGCAGCAGCACAATATGAAGGAAGAGCAGATGCTTTATCCTATGAGTGATCGTGCGCTGGATGGAGAGGATGTGTTGCAGCGTATGCAGTCCGCGCTTGATACTTGAAACCTTGTCTGTAGTATTTTTATGTCACAAACTCACGAACATATTCTTGATGTCAGTACTTTGGCCGCACCTGAACCATTGTTGTTGACCCTGGCGGCAGTGGAAAAGTTGCAGCAGGGCGAATTTCTGCGCATGCACCATCGCATGCAACCCTGTCATCTGTATGCAGAGCTGGAGCGGCGTGGCTATGCCCACGACACGCGGCGAATCCAGGGTGGCTTTTGTCAGGTTTTCATTTGGCGTCGGCACGATGCCTTGGCCGAGACATCGGCAATGCAGATTGCAAAATCTATGACAGCCTGGCCGATGAGTGCCTGATCGCTGACCCCAGCCTTGTAATTAATGAGGTGAATCATTCATGACTCCCAGCGTGGCCCTGCTCAGTCTGGAACAGACGCCACCCATCACCGTACCCTTGCGTTTTTTTCTCACTGCACCGCTATTTGCGTTGGCGGCTGTCTTGCTCGCACTTTGGCTGGGCCCTGAGGCTATGAGCTCCCGCTGGCAGCCTGGGGTGTTGGCCTTTACACATTTATTTACCCTGGGCTATCTAAGCATGGTCATGTTTGGCGCTATGCTGCAAATGCTACCGGTTTTGGTCGGTGTGCAGCTGCGTCGGCCTTTAATAGTGGCGCGTGTGATACATGGCCTGTTAGTGGTGGGGACGTTGCTGCTAGTCACAGCCTTTTTGCTTAATACCGCCATTTGGTTTGTCGGCGCTGGTTTGGTTTTGGCGCTGGCCATTGGTGGTTTTGTGGTGGTCGTTGGGCTTGCCCTGTGGCGTGCTGGTTCGGTGCATGAGACTGTGGTGGCGATGCGGCTGGCGCTCCTCGCCCTTGCCATCACGTTGATACTTGGTCTGTGGTTAGTGTTGACGCATCTGGACAGTAGCCTGGGCAGTCGCATGTTGCTGGTCGATCTGCACCTGGGTTGGGGGTTGCTGGGCTGGATGGGTTTGCTGGTTGTAGGCGTGGCCTATCAGGTGGTGCCGATGTTTCAGATTACCGCCGAGTACCACCCGCAATTACGCCGCTGGCTGCCTTGGGTTGCTGTGATTTTATTGGCTACCTGGTCGTTATTATTCAGTCAGGCAGTAGAGTTGGCCTGGTTGCTGGCGCTGGGTTTGGCCATGGTCTTCGTGGTCTTTGCGCTGGTGACCTTGCGTTTGCAGCGTCGACGTTACGTCGGCTGCCGGATGTTACTGTGGATTTCTGGTATCTGGGTCTGGCCTGTTTGCTGGCCGCTGCTGGCTTGTGGTTGCTGCAGCAATTTTCACCTGGATTACTGTCGCCACATTTATTTCAGTTTTGGTGGTGGCTATTGGTGGTGGTTGGTGTTGGGGTGTCGCTGATTAGCGGCATGCTCTACAAAATTGTGCCTTTTCTGGTTTGGCTGCATCTGAACAATCGCATGCAGCAAGCCGGTCAGTGGCAGGGTGATCTGCCCACCATGCGCCAGCTAATTACTGGCCGCCAGGCGCGTCGACATCTTTACTTGCATGCGGCAGCAGTTATTTCGCTGTTGTCTGGTATGCAGTGGGCATGGATGTTTTATCCAGCATTCATGTTGCTGTTCGCAGCCTTTGCCGTGCAGTGGTGGAACTTGTTCTCCGCCATGCGCCTCTATCGCCAAGTCTTGCACAAGGCGGGCATACAGGGAGTTTGAGGAAAGATTACGCCAGCCAGAATGCCTGGCGGGCGTAATCAGAGGCGTATGGATTATCAACCGGCCTTTTGCAGGCGTTCGTATTTAGCCAGGAGTTCTTCTGGTGATTCCACACGGTTGGGATCCTTGGGAATGCAATCCACCGGGCAGACCTCGACGCACTGTGGCGTGTCATAGTGGCCAACACACTCCGTGCAGAGATTAGGGTCGATAACATAAATGTCATCACCCTGTGAAATGGCGGCATTGGGACATTCAGGCTCGCACACATCGCAGTTGATGCATTCATCGGTAATCATAAGTGCCATTGGTTTTACCTCTTACTGACGGGTGCCATCGCACCCATGAACGATGCGCGTTATATTAGCGCAAACTGTTTTGTAGTGCAGCCATTACCTTTGGGTGGACAAAGGGGGCGACATTACCGCCCAATGCAGCCACTTCCTTGACCAGGCTGGAGGAGATAAAGACATAGCCTTCTGCCGGAGTCAGAAACATGGTTTCCACCTCAGGGGCCAGTCGCCGATTCATGCTGGCCAATTGAAATTCATACTCAAAATCAGCCACGGCACGAAGGCCGCGTAAAATAACCTGCGCCCCACGCTGCTGTGCATAATCTGCCAAAAGTGTATCAAAGCCGCATACCTCGACATTGGGTAACTCTGACAATACGGCCTGTGCCAGATCAATGCGCTCAGCCAGACTGAAGGTAGGCTGCTTTTTGGCACTGGCGGCGATCGCCACGATGACCTTGTCAAACAAACGCGCTGCCCGTTCAATGATGTCGGTATGGCCATTGGTGATCGGGTCGAAGGTGCCTGGGTAAAGGGCAATATTTGGCATGGTGGTTCCTTATATTTTTTGCCAGGTCAGCAGGCTGTAGCGTAGTTGACCAGCTTGTTTGCTGCGCAGGATTTCCCAGCCCTCAGGCAATACCAGTTCCAGCTCTGCCTCACTTTCCACATAGATCCTGGCACCTGCAGCAAGCCAGCCATGGCTAAGCCGCGCCAGGCAATCTGGCAGCAGGTTTTGGCAAAACGGCGGGTCAAGAAAGACGATGTCATACGCCTGTGGCGGGCCTTGCAGAAACGTTGGCACATCACGTAGCTCGACCTTGGCCTGGGTCGCACCAAGGTGTTTGAGGTTGGTTTGCAGTTGCTGAATGACAAGATGATCGGCATCGACGAAGGTGACGCTAGCGGCACCACGCGAAAGGGCCTCCATACCTAGTGCGCCGCTGCCAGCGTAAAGGTCAAGGCAGCAGCTGCCTTCGATGATGGGTGCCAGCCAGTTGAATAGTGTTTCACGCACGCGATCAGGACTGGGGCGCAGCCCTGCCACATTGGGAAAGGCTATCCGGCGGCTGCGCCAGGTGCCGCCGATGATGCGTAGTTGATTTGAGCTGCGGCGTGACATTTAATTCACATATTCCATTAGGGCGTTAAGGGGCATTACCTACACGCACCGTCACCAAGCTAGCAGGATCGACGCGGCGCTGGAAGGCGGAGCGGATCTGTTCGCTGCTAATAGCGTTAATGTTGTCGATGAAATGGTCGAGATAATCCAGCGGCAGGCCGTAGAAGGCAAGCATGGTCAGATAACCGGCAATCTTGCTATTACTGTCGATGTTGAGTGGAAAGCCGCCGGTGATATTTTGTTTGGCAGCAGTTAGCTCCTCAGCTGTCGGGCCTTCGTTGCGATAACGTTCCAGGGTGGCGCGCAAGACTTGCAGTGTTTCCTCAGCTGACTCATTGCGGGTTTGTGCACCAAGCTGGAATGGGCCAGCCACGCGCATGGGCAGAAAATAGCTGTAGGCGCTGTAGGCCAGGCCACGCTTTTCCCGCACTTCCTCAGAAATCCGTGAGATCAGGCCGGAGCCGCCGAGGATGTGGTTGCCGACATACAGGGCAAAATAATCCGGATCACCGCGCCGCAAGACAGGCTGGCCTAACAGCAGGTGTGTTTGACTGGAAGGGTGTTTGATGTCGATGTATTGCTCATCGCCGGGGCTTACCTCTGGCAGTGCGGCTGGCCGCTTGCCTGTGGGTAGTTGTCCCAGTAGCTGCTCGGCTATCTCGACGGCAGCAGTGTGCGTCAAGTCGCCGACGATGGTCAGGATCGCGTTGTCGGCGACGTAATACTGGCGGTAATGCTGGAGCAAATCCTCGCGCCGTAGTGAGCCTACGCTTTGTGTTGTACCGCTGATTGGCTGGGCGTATGGATGATCGCCATAAAGTGCCCGGTAAAAGGCGCGATCGGCCAGTGCAGCGGGATTTTGTTCCTGGGCTTGCAGGCCGATCAGTACGCGCTGGCGTTCGCGTTCGAATGCATTGGCTGGAAAGCTGGGTGATTGCAAAATCAGTTTGAAAGTGTCGAGTGCAGGTTGCAGTAGTTGTGGATCGACCAGGCTACGCAGGCTGAGGCTGGCATAATCACGTCCTGCACTGCTATTTATTTGTGCACCCAGTTGATCGAAATGTTCGGCAATGGCATTGGCATCGAGCTGGCCGGCACCTTCAGTGAGCAGACCGGCAGTCAGATTAGCAGTGCCAGAAGTGGCATCACGCGCACTGCCAGCATCAAAGCTTAGCCCGATATCCACCATTGGCAGTTCATGTGCGGCAACAAAATAGACCCGGCCACCATTAGCGGTTTGCCAGTGCTGGATCTGCGGCTGTGCATTGAGCAGGGCGCTCCAGCCGATGATGAGCAAAAACAGAAATTTATACAGGGCAGGACGCATGGTTTAAACCTCTCAATGACGCAGGGTGCTTGTTGCCTTGGGGCTGGCTGATGAGCCGTCCATGGGCTGTGGGTCGAGGATGGCTACGGTGAGGCTGTCATCGATGAGATATTCACGCGCCACGGCCATGACCTGATCTGATGTCACAGCCGCTATACGCTGCGGATATTCTTCCAGCAAACGCCAGTCAAGACCTACGGTTTCCAGTACGCCAATTTGCATCGCCTGATAGAACACCGAGTCCAGCTCGTAGACTTTAGCGGCTGTTACCTGCGCCTTGATACGCGCAAGTTCAGAGCTGCTTACTGGTTCATTTTGCAGACGCTTGATCTGTGCCTTGATGGCCAGCTCCAGGGCGGCAATATCGTGGCCCTGTGCCGGAGTGCCGCTGAAGGTAAATAGAGTGTCCAGGCGGCTGCTGCCGCTGTAGCCAGCACCCAGGCCGGCAGCAATCTGTTGGCCGCGTACCAGCTCACGCGGCAGACGGGCGCTGTCACCACCATCCAGTACTGCCGCTAATACATCCAGGGCGTATGGCTTCCACTTGGCATCGGCGGTCTTAAGCGAAGGTACTTTGTAACCCATCAGCAGATAAGGCAGGTTGGCAGGTGCCTTGACGATGATGCGGCGCTCACCTCGCTGTGGCGGTTCTTGTTGTGGCTTGGGTGGAGAGAGCGTGCTGGCCTTGAGCGGGCCGAAGTGCTGTTGGGCAAGGGCAATTACAGCCTCTGGCTCAACATCACCGACAACATCCAGGGTGGCGTTATTGGGTGCATACCAGGTTTGATACCAGTGGCGCAGGTCAGCGACATTCAAATGTTCCAAATCATTCATCCAGCCGATGATGGGGTGATGATAGGGGCTGGCCTGCCAGGCCGTTGCGGTAAAAGCTTCCCAGAGCATGGACTGTGGGTTGTCGTCGGTCCGCAGGCGGCGCTCTTCCATGACGACTTGCAGCTCTTTGGCAAACTCTTCCTCATCCAGCGTCAAGTGGCGCATGCGATCGGACTCCAGGGCGAAAGAAATAGGTAAACGCGAGCTTTCTAGCTGCTGAAAATAGGCTGTGTAGTCACGTGCGGTAAAAGCATTTTCTCGACCACCCTGGGCGGCAATCAGGCGCGAAAAGTCCCCTGGCGGATGATTGGGCGTGCCCTTGAACATCATGTGTTCGAGCACATGAGAAATACCGGTCAGGCCGCCGTACTCATAGCTGCTGCCGACCTTGTACCAGACCTGCGAGACGACTACCGGAGCGCGGTGATCTTCCTTGATGATGATCTTCAGCCCATTAGCCAGCCTGGTTTCATGCACTAAACCTTCGCTTTGGATTGCAGTTGGGCTGTGGGCGCAGGCAAGCAGCAGGCTTGAGGAAAGTAAAATAATAGCCAAAGTTCGCATATTTATCTCTTGTGGTGCAGTATTTTCTAATTGACAGATGAGCCTGAAAGTAGCTTGAGAGGGTATTTTACCAGCCGGTTTTCAGGATTCGCCCATGAATGATGTTGCAGGATTGCTGGCGGGTCTTTGCTAGTCGAATCGACCGCCTGATTGCCGTTGATCTGATGAGCGATTATACCGAGTATTTCAAAGCTGAGGCCTGCTTTCAAACAATCTTTGAGATTGGCAGATGCTTTGAGCTTATAGCGGATTTGAACATAAGCTCATAGCGGTAGATTAGGCGCTGTTTTTATTTGTTATTTGGCGCTGGATAATGGTCGTGTTTACACTTCAGTCGTCCGCGTATGTTAGAACCTTTTAGCACACGTGCACATTAGCAAGTTGCGCACATTGGCAACATAACCATAATGGCTGACACTATGGCAGCGAGCTGCAAGATACCCTAAGCGCAGCATCCCAAGGGTTTCAGGATGAAACGGCTAACACAATTGAAGACTTTATTACCGTGGTCACGCTTGATGCGTTGGCGGCAGCCGACTGATTTGGGGATTTTGTGGATATTGGGCCTGTGGGGATGGCAGTTGGGTAGCCAGAACAGCACAGCCCTAGGCTCATTACCGTTGCTCTTGCTTAGTTTATTTATTCTGCGCACCCTCGCCTGGCTGATATTGGATGTTGTCATAGCCGTGCTGGAGCATCCACAGTATAGCGTGTTTAAGATCCTCGCCAAACTGCCTGTAGCACTGCGCTGGTTTGTTGTAGTGCTATTGTTTTTCTGCCTGGTTATTTTGCTGTGGCTCGGCTGGCAGGCTCTGTTGATTGCCGCTGTAGCTGCGCTGCTGGCTGGGTTGTTCTTATACGTGCGTCATTACAGTTTTCTCGGCGAACTGCTGTTGGCTTTGAGTCTGGCCTGTGTCACTTTGCTTGGCTTTGCCGCTACCGGCACCCCACTTGGCAAGACGGCCTGGCTCATCTATACCGTCGCTGTGCTGTGGTTGAGTGCTTGCCTGATGCAATATGCAGCGCTACATTTGCAAGAACATATCCGTCTGGGCATCAATAGCATTACCATGCTTTTTGGTCGCGCCGATCGTTGGATTATCGCCTTGCTGCAAGCATTGGCGCTCATTAGCTTTGGCCTGCTGGGGCAGCAGGAGAAGCTAGGCATGTTTATGCACATAGCCATCGCGGTTGGTTTTGCCCTAGGCATTTATCAACAATACCTGATGGCCGCTGCCAGTGAGCGCGGTTATCGCCGTGCTTGGCGAAATAACCTTTGGTTTGGCCTTGCCCTGCTTTGCGGCCTCACTTTCCAGGCACTTTGCTTGTGTCCATCAGTTGCCTGAATTGCTTTAGCCCGTCACGATGGAGTGTTCGGGGCAGGGTGTATTTCGTCGATACTTCAAGTTTTTTTGCAAAAAACAGGCTAAGTGCTTGTCGGCATTATGGAAGTAATGTTATCTACAGGATCTGTGGATAAGTTTGTGGAAGACTTGGGGTAAAGTGCCTGCAAGGCGCATGGCATCGGCCTTCCTGTTAAACTGGCGAGAAAGTAGCCTGTTTTTATTTCACAGGCAAATCAACAACTTAAGGCTTATCTTATAAACGAGTAGAAAAACTTGTGTGATAGACAAAGACTGTCGAAGTCAAGTCGTTGACTGTGTATAAAGTTTTTACATGAGGCCTGAACCGGCTTGCAAAGCTTGATTTGCTGTGTTAGCAAAAATCAACATAGCGCCATAAGCTTCGTCAGCAATGCAGGGCTGTAAGTAGCGCCCTTGTGCTACCGCGCTGTGACATTCCACCGGTAGATATCACCCCCACGCAGCAAAGAAACGGTTTTTTCGAGCTTCTGAATTTTCGATCTCCCCTCTCCCGCTTGCGGGAGAGGGGCTGGGGGAGAGGGTGAAAAGGCTTTTGCTCTCGTTCCCACGCGGCAGCATGAGAACCAGCAATTTTGAAGCACTGGATTCCCGCCTGCGCGGGAATGACGGTATAGGTGCAGGTCTTCTGCATCTGGCGCAATGCCCGCTGGTTATTACGCTCTACAGTGCTATAAGCATCGACAACAATGCTGGGCTGCAAGTAGCGCCCTACTAAATCTAGTTTGACAAGCCAACATTAGCTTATTTGTCCCGCGCAAAACCTGGTGCTGGCAGGCCATCTATACTGCGGGTGTTTTTCTCGCGTTGATAATCTGCGACACCTTGCACGCCCTTTTTCTCTGCCCACTTGGGTAAAATATCGCGTTGTCCCCGGTAATCCATCAGTGGAACGCCAGCGCCACATGAGGTCTGTACCCGCTCCACGGCCAAATGAATGATTTGCCGTTCACCAGGATATTGCGGGAAATGTGGTCGCAGCTCTGTCCAAGCTGTGCTGTCGGGCAGGATTACCTTACCGCGTCCATATAGCCGCAGGATGCGTGGTGGTCCGCTGAAGGCACAGAACATTACTGTCAGACGACCGTTTTCCACCAGATGTGGCGCGGTTTCATTGCCACTGCCGGTCAGATCTAGCCAGGCTACTTCCAGCGGGCCGAGGATGCGAAAAGTGTCCAGCCCACGCGGAGATAAATTGATATGGCCATTGGCTGCCAGTGGCGCGCTGGCGGTGAAAAACATCGGTTGGGCGCTAATCCAGGCTGTCAGCTCTGCATCGAGCTCAGGTAATACTTTAGCCATATGTAAAACTCCCAGACCGTTATGCTACGGTTATTCAGGGTGAACAAAATGATGCCAAAATTATGGCAGACAATTGCCGCTGACATCAGCGCGGCTCAGGGCACCCGTTTTGTGCCACGCCATCAGTATAGTGTGAGCGGCGGCTGCATCAATGCCGCGCATGTGCTCGATGACGGCAAGCAGCGCTGGTTCGTCAAGCTTAATGATGCCGCAAGGCTGGATATGTTTGTCGCCGAGGCCGCTGGCCTGCGAGAGCTGGCGGCTGCAAAGGCTGTGCGCGTGCCGCGCCCCTTGTGTCATGGTCTGGCTGATGGGCAGGCTTATTTAGTGTTGGAATGGCTGGATTTGACTGGCTCTGCTGATGATGAGTTATTGGGTCGACAATTGGCAGCCATGCACCAGGTCAGCCGCCCTGAATATGGCTGGCAGCATGACAACACTATAGGTTCGACGCCACAGCCCAATACACAGTGTATGGAATGGCTGGAATTTTTACGCAAGTATCGGCTTGGTCATCAGTTAGAGTTATTGCGCCAGTCCCACATGCATAGCTGGTTTGATGCAGCTGAGGAATTACTTGCCAGTCTGCTGCAGTTTTTTGTTGGTTATATGCCCGTTGCTTCCTTGCTGCATGGCGATTTATGGGCGGGTAATGTTGCATTCATGCGTACGGGCGAGCCGGTTATTTTCGATCCGGCGGTATACTATGGCGACCGCGAGGCAGACCTTGCCATGACGGAGTTGTTTGGTGGCTTTGCCAAACGCTTTTATGCGGCTTATCAAGAGGTCTGGCCGCTGGATGCAGGCTACAAGGTGCGTAAACGACTTTATAACCTGTACCACGTGCTAAATCACTACTACATGTTTGGCGGCGGCTATGGTCAACAGGCCGCGCGTATGATCGAGCAATTACTCAGTGAATTACGTTGAATGACTGCAAAAAAACACCGCACCTATCCGGCAAAACTTCCACCAGGCTATCTGGCACCACGTTACTGGGGCATTTGGTTGGGGCTGGGGCTGAGCACTTTGCTTGGACATTTGCCACGTGTATTACGGCGTGGTCTTGGTCGTCAGCTCGGCAAGTGGGTTTATCGACATAAACACAAGCGCCGTGACATCGCCAGCCTTAATGTGGATTGGTGTTTCAAGCATTGGCCCGCAACGCGACGGGAAAATCTTGTGCGCGATAATTTTCTCTATCAGGGCGCGGCAATGGCCGACACAGGTCGCTATTGGTGGTGTTCACGTGAGTGTTTTGCGAGTAATTTTCGCATCCAGGGCGAGGAGCATCTTGCAGCTGCAATGAGCAATGGTGGCCGCGTGATTATGGTGACATTGCACACTCACGGCATGGATTTGGGTGGTTTGGCGCTGTCGGCACGTTGGCCGATGGTGACCTATGTCAATCGTATGCGTAATCCACTTGTTGAGTGGATTGTTGCTGGCCGGCGCGGTCGTTTTGGTGGTGGGGTTTTCACGCGTGAAGAAGGCATGCGACCGGTAATCAGGGCGTTAAGAGCAGGCCGCATATTCTATTATCCGGTCGATGAGGACGCACATCGTGGTGAAGGCGAATTCGCGCCATTTTTTGGCGTCGCCAAATACACTCACACCGCACCATTTCGCCTGGCGCGGATCAGCAAAGCTAAAATCATTCCCTGTGCAACCTATTACAGCGAACAGGAGCGGCGCTATACTGTACAAATCCTGCCGGGGCTGGACGGTCTGCCAAGTGGTGACCATGCTGCCGATGCCGCCCGCCTGAACGCTGCATTTGAAGAGCTGGTAATGCTGGCACCAGATCAATATACCTGGGGCCAACGTCTGTTTCAGACCCGGCCCGACGGCAAAAGACTATATTGAAAAAACCAGGGTCTGGTTGTGCCCTTTTTTGTCCTGCGTGTTTTTATTCTGGCGAGGTGGCTAACTGAATTCAGCCACCACCGGTGCGTGGTCTGATGGGCGCTCCAGCTTGCGTGGTTCCTTATCGATGCTGGCACTGACACACCGCTCGGCCAACGGCAGGCTGGCCAGAATATGATCGATCCGTAAGCCCATGTTGCGTCTAAAGGCCAGTTGCCGGTAGTCCCACCAGCTATAGCTTTTCTCCGGCTGTTCAAATAATCGAAAGGTGTCCACTAAACCGGCCGCCAGGAGCTTTTGAAATGCTTCACGCTCCGGTTCTGAACACAAGATGCGGCCTTGCCAGGCTGTTGGGTCATATACATCCCGATCATCTGGCGCGATATTGAAGTCGCCTAATACGACCAGATTCGGTGTTGCCTGTATCTGCGCCTTGATCAAGTCTTGCAATTTCCCCAGCCAGTCTAATTTGTAAGCGTATTTATCTGAGCCGACTTCCGCGCCATTAGGTACATATAGATTCAATACATATATATCGCCAAACTGTGCGCCCAGGACTCGTCGTTGCGGATCGTCCAGACCAGGCAGATCGGTGATTATAGTGCCGCTTGCGTAGCTTTTGCTCAGCAAGGCCACGCCGTTGTAGGTGTTCTGACCTGAAAACACGACTTTGTAGCCTGCGTCCTCGATTTCAGCCTGTGGAAACTTCTCATCCGGCAGCTTTGTCTCCTGCAGGGCCAGTACATCGGGTTTGTGTAACGCCAGCCAGTCAATGACTTGCGGCAGACGCACGCGCAGGGAATTTACATTCCAGCTTGCAATCTTCATCTTGATTTAAGCCTCCTGGCCTGGTGATTTTTTGCAGCAAACAGGGGCGATACCCTCGTCGCGATTGATGGCCATACACCTGTAGGCAGAGATGCCATATATATCTACAACTCGTTCAATATCTCCCTGACTGTTATATTATCTATATCAAGGCTTTTGTCCGAAGGAGTGACACCATGCTGCGCTACCTAATTATCCTGTTCACACTCGTATTTCTGCATGCCTGCGCTTCCAGCCAATCAGGCGGCGCATACAAGCGTTCAGAAACCCGTACCGCCCAGGACATCCAGATGGGCCAGGTCGAACACGTGCGTGAAGTGCTCATCGAAGGCACCAAAACCAATGTCGGCACGGCTGCCGGTGCTGCCATTGGCGGCGTATTAGGCCATGGTTCCAGCAGCAACCAGACTACTCGCACCGTTGGCGGGATCGCTGGCGCAGTGGTTGGTGGCATGGCAGGTGCTGCGGCTGAAGAAGGGCTGACGCGGCAGAAGGGCTACGAAATTACAATTAAGCTCGATAGTGGCCGGGTCATTGCCATCGTCCAGGCCGCCGATGAAGAATTTGAGGTTGGTGATCGAGTCAGAGTTATTGAAGGCGGCGCTGGCGCCACGCGCGTATCGCATTGAGCGCCAGGCGATCCGTTTACAGACGAAAGCCGCCATGACGCTCACGCAGTCGCCAGTCCAGCCACATCACGCCCAGCACAAAGCCGCTGGCCAACGAGGCTAGCACGGAAAAAAATATCCACCACGAACGTGATAGCCGATTACTCGACTCCATCACCAGTTTTTGCTCTACTAATTGTTGACGGCTACGATCAAGTTCACGCGTGGTGCGCTCATGTTGCTGCACCAGGGACAGCAGCAACACCTGGGCTGGTGCGTCTTCCTGTAATTGATGTCGCTGTATCCAGCCCTCTCGGCCATCAGGCGTGCGGATACGCACAAAATCCTTCTGCTCAGTCAAAACGCGCAAAGTAGTACCTGTGGGCAGATAATCCATTGGCTTACCAGCCGCGCGCGGAGCTGGATACATCGCAGCTGCCACACGATCAGTGATATAAAGAGTTTCCACCGCACCAACATGGACAGGCCACGATAGGCAGAGCAGTATGACCGCCCTGGCAAGGAACGGTTTCCAGCTTGACCAATGAGTGAAAATTATCATCTTGCTAGCTTACTATATCTTTCCACTAAATTTTATCTTTGCCGCGCAGACTCCACGCGCATCATCTGGCGGCAAGGGCCGAGGTGGGGAAATTTAGTGATGCTGACTACACAATTTTCTCATTGGGCTTGTATCCTGCTGGTGTTTTCTATAGTATTTCGCCTCTTTTCGTAACCCGCTCTGATTGGAGTGCTTTGGGATGATTGGTACAAAGACTTTTAGCGCCAAGCCAGCCGAGGTCAAGCGCGACTGGTTCATCGTCGACGCGGCCGATAAAACGCTTGGCCGCCTAGCCTCTGAAATTGCTCTGCGCTTGCGTGGCAAACACAAGCCGACTTATACCCCGCATGTCGACACCGGTGATTACATCGTCGTCGTTAATGCCGAGAAGGTAAGGGTGACTGGCAGCAAGGCGACCGATAAAATGTATTACCACCACACTGGCTTTCCCGGCGGTCTCAAATCGATCAGCTTCAATAAGCTCATCGACAAGGCCCCGACGCGTGTGTTGGAACTGGCCGTCAAGGGCATGTTGCCGAAAAACGCCCTGGGCCGTGCTATGTTCAGCAAGCTCAAGGTATATGCCGGCCCTGAACACACGCACGCAGCACAGCAGCCCAGCCCGCTGGATATTTAATTTCGCAGGATAAACAACATGGCACAAACCCAACAAATCAACACCGTTGGCCGTCGTAAAAGCTCCACCGCGCGCGCATTCCTTGCCCCCGGCAAGGGCAGCATCACCGTGAATGGTCGCGATCTGGACAGCTATTTTGGCCGCGTAACCGCACGTATGATCGTTCGTCAGCCACTGGAAGCAGTTGAGATGATCGATCGCTTCGATGTAAAAGTCACCGTCGATGGTGGCGGTACCACCGGTCAGGCAGGCGCTATTCGCCATGCACTCGCCCGTGCCCTGGTCGGCTATGATGAAACACTGCGTAGCGCCATGCGTAACGGCGGCTTTCTCACCCGTGATGCCCGTGAGGTAGAGCGCAAGAAAGTCGGTCTGCACAAGGCGCGCAAACGCCCACAATACTCCAAGCGTTAATCGCAGAGCACCAGCTCTTTGGCGGCTGAATGCGGTCGCCTACGCGTGGTGCCTAAGCAAGACACCTTTCTCCCCCCCAGCGGCCTGTTGTTGGGAGAGAGGGGCGTTGTTAATTGTTGGATAGTGTTTGAACGGCACAGGGTACGTAACACCCAGTGAACCTGCTTGGTAAGACAAGCAAACAAGACTTATTTTGGGGCGTAGCTCAATTGGCAGAGTGACGGACTCTGACTCCGTAGGTTCTAGGTTCGACCCCTAGCGCCCCAGCCACTTCAAATGGCCAAACCCAAGCGGCCAAATGCAAAAAATCATCTACACCATAGCCATAGCAAAAACACCTGGCACAGCCGTTCTACACGCTAAATATATGACAGATATTGAGATGATCGAGCTGCGAGAGGCTGTGTTGCGCCAAAAACACGCTAATTACACAATTCATAACGTTGAATCCAAAGCCATGTAACAAAAAAACAACAAATAAATATCTGTAGCTTTTTTACAAAAAGTGTTGCATTTCAGCATGCGGATAGGCTATATTCATGCCCGCTGTGAAGCTTTCTTAAGTTTGAGCTCAATCTTAAGCAAGACCGCTCGTGAGAACATCCATTAAACATTCAGGAGATAGACATGAAAAAAAGTGCAATTGCATTGGCCGTTGCTGGCCTTATCGCCGCTCCACTGGCCATGGCCGATGTACAGATTTCCGGTCAGCTGCAGACCCAGCTAGTTAATTATAGTAAGAATGACTTTGGTGCCAAGGGCCTGTACCAAACTGATGGCGGCATGGGCTCAAACCTAAATACTGGCGGCAACTGGGGTGCGCTGGCATTCTCCGCCTCTGAAGATCTTGGCGATGGCCTCAAGGCCCTGGCTCGCTACAGCTTCAACGTTTCTACCCAGGATGGCGACGGTAAAAACATAGGCACTCGTGATGCCTATGTTGGTCTGGCTGGTGATTGGGGCGCAGTTCTCGGTGGTAAGATGAGCCATCCTTACAAGACTTCCACCCTCGGTTGGGATCCTTTCGTTGCTACCTTCATGCAGGCGCGTGATAACGGTGGTATGGGAAGTGGCCTATATGGTGCTGAAGTTAACAATGCATTCGCTTATGCTGGCAAGTTCGGTGGCGTCAAGGTTGTTGCCGCTGTTATAGTTGATGAAAGCATCAATATGGCTGGCGATAAGACCAACGGCAAACACCCATATACTTTCTCCGTTAACGCACCTATCGGTCCTGTCGAGCTGGCTGTGGCACACATCAACGTGAAGCACCCTGTTCTTAAAGATCGTGACGCAACCAAGATCGGCGTCAAGTGGGCTGCGGGTGACTTTACCCTGGCCGGTCAGGTTGAGCGCTTGAACAAGGGTCTGACTGATAGCGGCAATTCAGGTAACGTCATGTACCTGACTGGCTCCTATGCCATGGGCAATAACACCATCTCTGCCTCCTACGGCTCAGAGGACAAGGACGTAACTGGTACCGGTGATCGCGGCCAGTACTTTGCTATCGGCGGCAATCACGCCTTCAGCAAGAACACCAGCGCCTTCGTGGGATACCGCAGCACTGAGTACAAATTTGCAGGATCGAAAGCTCGTGAAAACGCCTTCGGCGCAGGTCTGCGTGTGAAGTTCTAATCCATTCTTAACGAATGAGTTGGAGAAAACGGGGTCCTTTGGGCCCCGTTTTTTTTCGTCTGAGCTTTTTTTGTTTTGTAAAGCTTATAACCATCGGGTATTGCGCCTATTCCGTCATTCCCGCGAAGGCGGTGGTGCCGTTTGGTGGTGGAACGGAACGCCACGACGCGGCGGTGCTATAGAGCGCAATAACCAGCTGGCATGCACGAATGTGAAAAGTCTTCCACCCTCTCCCCCAACCCTTTCCCGCCAGCGGGAGAGGGGGGCTTTGTGCGATGCTATTAATGACGTTCAGCGATCAAACAACTGCTCGACTCCGAACCGTCATTCCCGCGTAGGCGGGAATCCAGACATTCAAAAGAACTGGGCCCCCGCCTTCGCGGGGGTGCCGTTTGGTGGTGGAACGGAACGCCACGACGCGGCGGTGCTATAGAGCGCAATAACCAGCTGGCATGCACGAATGTGAAAAGTCTTCCACCCTCTCCCCCAACCCCTCTCCCGCCAGCGGGAGAGGGGGGGTTAAATGTAAGGCGCAGTACATGGTCCCGCGTGGGCATGAATTGCCCACGGTTAAATGCTGTACGGTCAGGGCGGGCATTCATGCCCGCGTGTGTGGCTATGCGATAAATCACTAAAGTCCAGCTTAAAGTGTGGCAAGAGGTGTTTTTATCTATAACCTGTTCAAGGTATACAATTGTCATGTAGTGTTTATTTGTGAGGTGAGCACAATGGGTGGCTGGGGTTGTCCGCACGATAATAATGGTAAGTGCATGAAGGTGCCGGGTCACAATTGCGATCCGGGCATGAAGGGTTGCGTGTTGTTTGGTCGTTTTAACTTCAGCAAAGAAGACAAAAACCGTCCAGAAGAGTCCAGGCAGCGGAGGCAACAGCAGGAAGATAAAAAATAACAGGTCGGCACTCTGGTCTATGAATACTGAGTACGTGGCAAAAAAAAGCCCAGGGGGCCCTGGGCTATAGAAAAGAGGATGACAAAGCAAACCTTAGGGGGGTCCCACCACGTTTGTCATCCTCTGAGGAGTCAGCTATATACTTGCAGTTAGCGTGCCAGGAAAGGCTATTTGCATTTTTATGTGCAAATCATTGATGTTCTGGAGTTTATTTTTTCAGGTTGATTTTGTTATAAGCGTAGGAATTTCTACGCACTGACATTTTTGGCAAGGCTTATAGGATTTGTGCCAAAGATGGCAGTTTTTGGATGGATTTTACCTCCTTTCATCCAGCAAAAAATTGTTGGGGAGGCGGGTCAAGCTTTCTGCGGCAACTAGTACTTATCGACCAGAGGGCTGCCTTCCTGCAATAAAAAAGTCTTTTTTCTCCTGCCTGAGAGGGAGGGAAATTTATTCAGCTGTTGTTGGCGGCAGGCCAAGCAGGTCTTCGGCCTTGGTCATCAAGTGATAGGCCAAGCCACGTTCCGGCTGTAACAGAATCAAGTCTGGTTCACGCGCCAGCACGATAAAGCGCAGCGGCTCGGTGACATCACGCAGGTATAGGCGAATCTCATCGCCCTGTGCTGTAGTGTTGTATTCGCGCACTTGCATCGCCTGCAGGTGCTGCCAGCGTTGCGCTAACAGAGTTAGAGCATCGGCCGACCAGTTTTCGGGCCTGGGCTCAGGCAGCCAACTGCCATCTTTGTTGATTAATGACAGTGTGGGTAACTCGATGCGTTCCAGCTTCTGCCCTTCAGCCAACAATTGCAGGCTAACATAGCCAGTCCAATCGCCAATCAATTGGTAATAACGTAAATCCGTGATCACATGCAGGGTATTGCCGACGCGTACGTAGCGGCGGTTATCCAGCGGTGCTTTGCCGCCAAAATCTATCTGTAGCTCATCCAGCCATAGGCGCACCTCAGGCTGCGCCAGCCCATAAGGCGCAAGTTCTTCCTCGTCCAGGTGTTGTTGGCCGAGGCTTGCGCTGCTGGCAACGCTGATAATGGCATTGATGCGCACTGGATTTGCTATCGCCTTGCTAGGTGTTGTGAGCCACCATTGATCCTGCTCACGCTGTAATTCAATCACACCAGCTGGTCGCTCCACACGAATATGATTGATGCTGGCAGGGTCAAGCGTGGTGAGTGTCGGCGTTATTGGATCTGCCTGACGTCCAGGCTCTAGCCAGGCAAGCAATGCGACGAGGATGACCAGCAAAAATAGCGACAGATTGAGCAGAGTGCGTTTATTCATGGCAAGTTATTTGCTCAAAGAAGATGATTTTATTTAGCGTTTACGCCGTTTCAGCCAGATCACTATTCCAGCGATCACCAGGCCGCCAGGAAGAAGCAGCAAAAAGCCAAAGCCGTACATTGCAGATGCCCAAACTGACATTTCAAGCCTAGTGTCCATGGCCACTTTGGGTGGAATGGCGATTAAGGCGTCATCGTGGCTCAGCCAGTTGATCAAACGCTCGCCTAATTCGAGATTGGCACCATTGCCAAGGTATGCATTGGAGATAAAATCACCATCACCAAGCACGACCACGCGTTGCTCGCCTATCTCATCGTGGTCTGCGGCATTTGCCATCGCGCCAATAACATCATCCTTGCTGGCCGGACGCTGGCGCTGCATCGCCACAGCTAAATTGAGGGGACCGACAATATCACTTTCACTGTCATACTGAACTACTCCCGCCTGCAGATCGCCAGTCTCCGTCCAGGCGCGTGGCACGGTGCGCAGGATGGGCGTGGCCGACCAGCCAGCAGCAGGTGTGCTGGCATCTAGCGCAGCAGCAAAGGGAAACAAGGTCACGCTGGCAAGCCCATCGACAATGGCATGCGCTGGATATTCGACCACCACGGCAAAGGCGGCGTTATCTATGCCGAGTAATTGCGTGGTCGGATCAACTACTGTGCCAGGATGGAATGACAGCCCCAATTGTGCTGCCAGTGGGTCTAGTTGGGCACGTCCTTCCGGTTCGGCCAGCCAGAGAAGATTGCCGCCTTGCGCGACATAATCCTGCAGCAGGCGCACCTCACCGGGAAATAGATCGGTCTGCGGACTGGCTATTACCACCAGTGCTGTGTTAGCAGGCAATTCAGGTGTGGCACTGAGATTGTGGCGCACAATTTGTAGGCCTTTGTTACGCAACTGTTCGCCAAAGCTGCCGTAATCATGATTGGCACCACCGTCCGGGTTGCGCTCGCCGTGGCCTTCCAGAAAGACCACCTTGCGTTCCTCGGCGCGCGCCAATTGATGCAGGGCATTACTGAACTCTTGCTCGCTCAACTGCTGCACATGCCGCTTGCGCCCTTGAAACTCCACCACCATCTCGCCGTCCATGCTGATGCCTTCTCGGCGCACGCGATCAGGTGCCATATCAGGGTCAATAAAACTCAAATTTATGTCTTTTTTGTGTTGTTGATAACGTCCGACCAGCTCAGTGATGTGACGCCGGGTTGCCTGTAATTGGCTTTGGCGGGCAAAGGCGGTGATTGTAATTGGTTCCTTAAGCTCGGCAAGCAAGGCGATACTGGCTGGTGAGAGCGTATGCCGCCCTGCCGCTGTCCAGTCAGACTGCCAGTAATAGCGTGTACTGAGCCAGGCGAGCAGGCCAATAAAGATGAGAAACAACACCGCGAAGGAGGCACCTTGCAGGCGCAGTTGACGATGAAATTTTTTATTTGCTTGCATAATTAATTCTGCAGACGATCGGCATCAAGTCGGCGAATGGTAAAGACCAGAAACACGCAGATGAACAGCAGGTAATAAGCCAGATCGCCGCTGTTGAAAGCACCATTTAGCAATGACTGAAAATGTTGTTGTAAAGACAACCAGGCAAACAGGCCACTGGAAACACTGTCATCAACAGCATTGCCAGCAAGATTAATCACCCACAGCAACAACAATGCACCAAAGCTGGCTACTGCCGCTACAGTTGGCTGTGTGGTCAAGGCAGAGACATAAAGACCTAAAGCAGCAAAGGCCGCCAGCATTAATAACAGGCCAAGCAGACCCGCAGCCACCTGACCAAGATCTAGACTGCCGACCAGTAACAGCGATAAAGGCATCAAAGCAATCATGCCCAGCATGAGCGAGAGAAAAGCCATTACACCCAGATATTTACCGAGCACTATCTGGCTCATTGAGACAGGTGCAGAGAACAACAGCGGCAAAGTTCGCGCACGTCGTTCATCGCTCACCAGTCTCATGGTGATCAGTGGCACAACCAGCAACAAGACGATACCGGCGCTGCCAAACAATGGCGCGACGACCACTTCGGCAATACCAGGCGGCGCGGGCAACATGGCGATCTGTGGCTGTAGGTTTATGTACTGCTCTAGTTGTGAGAGAAACAACCAGGCCAGAATGAACTGCACCACCGCGAGTATGCTCCAGGCCAGCGGCGAGAGAAACATTGTGCGCAGCTCATGTAGCGCGATATGTCTAATCATCATGCCGTAGCCTCCAGATTTTCACTGCGGGTAAGTTGCACGAAGATATCCTCCAGCGAGGCCTGTTCTGGAGTCAATTCCAACAGTCCCCAGCCATGCTGCACAGCAGCCTTTGCCACGTCCTCAGCAGGATTTTCATCAGGCGCATGATGCAGACGAAAGCGACCAGCCGTTAAGTCGTCCACGGACTTTACGCCAGCTATATTTTCCAGCTCTGTTGGCGTGGGTGGAAAGCGCAAGCCAACGCGTAGACTGGCTTGTTGCATACGACGGGACAGGCCGTCAATGCTGTCACTCAACACCATCTCACCTTGATGAATTATCAACACGCGATCACAAGTGGCCTGTACTTCAGTCAAAATGTGGCTGGAAAGAATTACACTATGTTCGGCCGATAACTCACGAATTAAACTTCGAATCTCGCGCACCTGTATAGGGTCAAGACCAACGGTAGGTTCATCCAGGATGACTACAGCTGGTTGATGAATGATTGCCTGGGCAATGCCGACGCGCTGTTGATAGCCCTTAGAGAGATTGCCTATCAGTCGACGACCTGTATCGGCCAGACCACAACGCTCACGCGCGGTCGCCACCGCTGTAGGTAATTGTGCCGCAGGTATGCGATTGAGTCGCGCACAGTAGCGCAAATATTCATCCACCGTCAGCTCACGATACAAGGGCGGCTGTTCCGGCAGATAACCAAGCGCGGCTTTGGCTTGCAGGGGATGGTCAAGCAGGTCAACACCATTGATTGAAACAGAACCGGCGGTTGGTGCGAGATTGCCGGAGATCATCTGCATGGTCGTGGACTTGCCCGCACCATTTGGGCCAAGAAAACCCAATACTTCACCGCGATGCAGCTGAAAACTTAGTTCATGCACCGCACGATGAGTGCCGTAAAAACGGGTCAATTGCTGTACATCTATAAGAACATCTGGATTCATGGTGAGAGATATACCTGATTACATATATGAAACCATCTTTGTATTTTCATTGTGCTTTCTGTGCTCCTGCAAGGCGAGCAGTAATTTACGCAGTGCCTGGCCGCGGTGACTGAGCTCGTGTTTCTGGTTGGCAGTCAATTGTGCGGCGGTGAGCCTGTAGCTCGGCACATAAAAAACTGGGTCATAGCCAAAGCCATTTTCTCCTTGTGGGGCGAAGGCTATTTCGCCCTCCCAACTACCCTGGCAGATAATTGGTGTCGGATCCAGCGCATGACGCATATAAACAAGCACACATTGAAAACGCGCACTGCGTTGTCCAGTTGGGATGTCTTGCAGATCAGCGAGTAATTTTTGCAGATTGGCCAGATCTCCCGCGCCCTCACCGGAATAACGTGCCGAGTAGATGCCAGGGGCACCTTTGAGTGCATAGACCTCCAAACCTGAATCATCGGCAATTGCGGGAAGGCCGGTATGCTCAGCTGCATTACGCGCCTTGATGATGGCGTTTTCAACAAAGCTAAGGCCGGTCTCCGCCACATCTGGCACAGCGAATTCAGTTTGCGGAATTACATTTAGTTTGGCACCAGCCAGGATCTCGGCAAACCCTTTAACCTTGCCCTTGTTGCCGCTGGCCAGGACAACTTTCTGCATACTGTCCATACTATTGCGCCAGCGTCTCGCGCTGCTGGGTGAGCAATTGTCTGATGCCCTGCTCAGCAAGATTCAACATCGCTTCCATCTCATCGCGGCGAAAGGCATGTCCTTCAGCCGTGCCCTGCACCTCGATGAAGGCACCACCCTCGTTCATCACGACATTCATATCAGTTTCGGCATTGAAATCTTCGATGTAATCAAGGTCGACTATCGGCACACCTTGATAGATGCCGACCGACACAGAGGCCACTTGGCCATGCAGCGGGTTTTTCTTGATGGATTTTTTTTTGAGCAGATAACTCACAGCATCGGCTAGCGCAACATAGCCACCAGTGATGGAAGCTGTGCGTGTGCCGCCATCGGCCTGGATGACATCGCAGTCGATAGTAATGGTACGCTCACCTAGTGCGGCCATATCCATCACAGCACGCAATGAACGGCCGATCAGACGTTGAATTTCCAGCGTGCGGCCGCCCTGTTTACCCTGAGCGGCCTCGCGCCCCATGCGTGAGCCGGTCGAGCGTGGCAACATGCCGTATTCAGCTGTCACCCAACCCTCGCCCTTGCCCTTGAGAAAGCGCGGCACACCTTCGTTGACACTGGCCGTACAAATTACCTTGGTATCACCAAACTCAACCAGCACCGAACCTTCGGCATGCTTGGTGTACTGGCGGGTTAGTTTGATGCTGCGCAGTTCATCGCTGGCGCGTCCACTTGGGCGCATGAGCTAGGTCCTTATCTGTTTAGTGTGTTTGCCCGATTCATGAGTGAACCGGAATCGGGCAATCTTAACACAGCCAAAGACCGGGCTTATTCTTCGTCATCCTCATCATCATTAGTGTCAACATCAAATTTATCTTCAAGGCTTACCTCTTCACTGAACTCTTCATCCGCCTGCTTGCTGGCAGCAGGGCGACCCTTTTCCGGTATACTGCTGACCTTTGCGCCACGCGGTACAAAACTATTGCGTACCTTGCGGTAGGCCGCCTTTAGTTCTTTACTCAAGCCTTGCTCGTCATCCTTTAATTCACGCAACTTGCTTTCGACGATGGCGCGCTTGTATTCAAGGATTTCACCGCGTTGCAGATTAAATACATAGATGGTTGTTGGATCGCTGGTATTGAGGCGATCATCCATAAGCACAGCAGAGCTGCGCTCACCAGCTTCAAGGTAGCCGCACCACAGATTATTATCGGACATGGGTATATACTCGTGCTGTAAGATAAACGGAATTCCGCGCATTTTCAGCAAACTTGCGCCGTTGTCAACAGGTTTTTCTAACTCTGCGCCAAACCAGTGGCAGAAAGACCAGCACACAGAGGATTTCCAGTCCACCAATAACGATAAAAGCAGGTGGATAACTGCCAAATAGCCAGACCAAAGCACCGCCGCTCAAGGGGCCAAGGACGAAGCCCAGTGAACCGGCAAAATTAAAGCCGCTTATCGCCAGGGCTTTGTGTTCAGGCCGCGCGAGATCGGCCACCAACACCAGTGATGGTGCATACATCAGCGAGGCCATGACACCGCCGGCAAACATCAGCCAGGGGATCAGCCCTCCATCCATATAGCCTATGCCAGCCAGGATAAGACCATAGGCCGCACTGCCAATAAACATCATCCAGACTGGATTCCAGTGGCGTGACAATAGCCCTGCCGGCCAGGTCAGTAGGGCAAAGGGCAGCAGAAATAAAGCCATTACAAGGCCGATCTGCGCGGCATCTAAGCCGATGACAGTCGCCAGATAAAGCGACAAAGTGGAAACGATGAAGCCGACCGTGAGGCGATCGACAAAGGCAAAGGCATAGGGCAACAACAGGCCACTATTTTGCGGTAAGGCACGCATCATCGCACGCAGGCCGGTGTGACTGTATTGTGTTGTCTGTTCGCGCAGAAAAACAAAGGCAAACGGCAGCAGGAAAATCAGCAGCAAGATGCCATACAGCAGCACCTGTTCGCCGCCACCGTGGTGACCGATATAGCCCCCCAAAGGTGCGCCACTGGCTACCCCCAGACCGATCGCAGCACCCACCAGGCCCATTACAGCCCCACTGCTACGCTCGCGCACCTGATCGGCCGCCATTGTCATCAACAGACTGAGTGCCGTGATGTGCGCACAACCTTCGATAAAACGCCAGCCCAGATAAAGCTCATAACTCCAGTCCAGTCGCAGCATCAGCAGTGAGTAGGCATTGACGCCCAGTGCCACTAGAATAATCGGCTTGCGCCTTTGCCACAGGTCGGAAAGTAGCCCACCGAACGGGGCAAACAATAAGGCGCCGAGCATGTTGGCTGACATGAATAAATGTTGTTCAAAATCGGACAGATGCGGGTAACGCCCGCCGGTCAACTCGCGTAATACCGGCACCATGCCGGTCACCGGCAGCATCAATAGATAAAGGCAGATAACTACAGCAAGCAAGGGCATGGTGGCAGACAGTAATTAAAAAGTGCCACGATAGCATGAATGTTGATTGTCACTCCCTGCACTCAGCAAAAATCTGTTAGAGGATAGGGTTAATGCATGTCTAGATGCTGCTGTGATATTGTGGAGCGGGGCAGGCCTCGTCGCAATTGAAAAGCTTTACTGCGCTTGATGCATCTCGTTCCTTGATACATTCTGTCATTATTTTAAGAGCAGAAACGAAAAACCCCGCCTTGCGGCGGGGTCTTCGGTCAGAACGTGAAACAGTTCTGGCTTATTGGGCGACTACGTTGCTTGCCTGCGGCCCTTTCGCGCCGTTCTGCAAGTCAAAGCTCACCTTCTGGCCTTCTGCCAGGGTTTTGAAACCAGAACCTGTTACGGCAGAGAAGTGTACGAACACATCCGCACCGCCATCATCCTGGGTGATGAAGCCAAAACCCTTAGCTTCGTTGAACCATTTCACTGTACCGGTAGCCATTACTTTAATACCTCAAAACATTTTAATTAGGGTGTTGCGTGCAGTACATGAGAGAGGGGGTTTGGGAAGCACCAGAGGAAATCGACCTAAACTACCACTGCCATCAGCTGCAGCTACCATGCACTATACGCGCTTTCTTTTCTGAATGCCATGAAATTTTTGCGTGTTTGATCTGGCGTGCTATCACCCCATCCCCACCCAGGCCCACACTCACACCCACACTTTGAGAGGGAGGGGTTATCCGTGCCTTCCCAGCCGGTGGGGGATCGGCACTGCTCGCCTTTTGACTCACCGTTATAAATGCAAAAGGATAAATACAAAACGTGCCTTGGCAAGGCATCCAAGCTAGAATCTGCTAATTCACTATTAATGCACACTGGCCATGAACAAACCACACCGCAATACCATTTTCGTTGTAGAGGCAGATATTCTCAGCCATGAGCACCATGTCGCCGATCAACATATCCTGCGTGTACTGGCTCCAGAGATTGCCACTCATGCCCGTGCCGGTAGTTTTGCGCATATCACGGTAGATCCGCAGCGCCCCTTGCGCCGTCCAATCTCTATCATGCGGGTGGACAAACATCGCGGCGATGTGGAGTTTCTTTATAAGGTGTTTGGTAAAGGCACGGCCTTGCTGGCGCGGCGCACGGTTGGTGAGACACTAAATATTCTTGGTCCCATCGGCAAACCATTTACCCTGCACATGGAGCGCCCGCGCCCCTTACTCATCGGTGGCGGGGTCGGTATCCCGCCTATGATATTCCTGGCAACTGAGACACTGATGGTGCGTGGCGCCTACCAGCCCTTTGTCATTATGGGCTCGGAAGTGCCATTTCCATTCAAGCCGCAGCCATCAAGAATCATGGTGCCCGGTATGGCAGCCGAGGTGATTGCCGCCATGCCACTACTGGAAGACTGGGGCATCCCATCACGACTGGCCAGTCTGCAAGCTTATGCTGGTTGCCATGCAGGCTATGTCACCGACGTGGCGCGTAACTGGCTTGATGCCCTGAGTGGCGAGCAACGTAAGGAGGTCGAGGTCTTTGCCTGTGGTCCGCACCCCATGCTGGAGGCCGTGGCTGGTTTGGCACGCGAGTACCAACTGCCCTGCCAGCTATCCATGGAGGAATTTATGGCTTGTGGTGTCGGTGGTTGTGCCGGTTGCGCCATCGAGGTGCAGACTGCTCAAGGTCCTGCCATGCAGCGAGTCTGTGTTGATGGGCCGGTGTTCGATGCCCGCGCGGTCTTTCCTGCCTGAGTCCTTTTAGACGTAGCGTGCCTGACGTTGTACAGGCAGCCCTTCTTTTTCCCAACGAGCTATGCCGCCATCAAGGCTGATGACTTTATTGAAGCCCATCATCTGCAGAACGGCGGCGGCCATCGCCGAACGACCACCTGTCGCGCAATAAACTACTACATTACGATTACGTGCATTGCACAGATCCGGAAAATGTTTGGGGTAGGCAGGGTCGGCCGCAGCTTCCAGGATGCCACGCGGCACCAGTACTGAATTTTTAATATGGCCTTGTTCGCTTTCGGAATGTTCACGTACATCGATCAGCAGCAGATCTTCACCGGAATCCAATCTAGTCTCCAGCTCTGCAGGCGTTAGCTCCTTGATGCATGCCTTGGCAGCACGCACGAAATCCATCAGGCCAGCGGGTTGTGCAGGGTTGTAAGTGTTGTACATGGTGTCCTCTTTTAGAAATGCAAAAAGAGGGCATTCTACCGACAAGACCGGATGGATGCAGCAAATCTATATGCCATAGATTTCACCCAGGAGCGCGGCTGCCGCGCCTGTTGATTTTAGACAGACCATGGATATGCGGGCCGCCATAAGAAATCATCGCTGGCAGCGTGGGCAATAATAGGTGGAACGTTGTCCCAGGATTTTTTGTTTGATCGTGCTGCCACAAGTCAGACATGGCTCGTTGCTACGGCCATAGACACGCAGAGCCTGGGCAAAATAACCTGGCTTGCCTTCGCTATTGGTGAAGTCACGCAGTGTTGTGCCACCTTGCGCGATAGCCTCCTGCAAGACCTCTTTGATCGCCTGCACAAGTCGTGCACTGCGCTCGCGTGATAGCGATCCGGCAGCGCGTGCGGGATGGATGCCGGCGCGAAACAAGGCCTCACTGGCATAGATATTACCCACGCCAACCACCTGTTTGCTGTCCATGATGAAGGTCTTGATAGCGCCCTTGCGCTGTCGTGTCACGTGATAAAGATATTCTGCATCAAACACATCGCCAAGTGGCTCCGGCCCCAGGTGTTTCAACAGTTTGTGTTGGTAAGGATCGTCTGCCGCCCATAATACGGCACCAAAACGGCGCGGATCATTCAGGCGCAACACCTGGCCGCTGGTTAGATACCATTCGATGTGTTCGTGTTTGGCACGCGGCATGTACGGCTTGCACAAGCGCAGACTGCCCGACATGCCGAGGTGAATGAGCATGGTGCCGTGGGGGAAACGCAGCAATATATATTTCGCCCGTCGCGTCACATCCTGCACGGCAGTGCCACATAACTCAGTAGCTAGCTCAGCAGGTACCGGCCAGCGCAATTTCGTCTGGTGTACGAGAACTTTTACGATCGTCTGATTAAGAAGATGCGGCGCAATGCCGTGACATGTAGTTTCGACTTCGGGAAGTTCAGGCATGGTGTTTATTGCTGTTCAATCAACTTTGAGTTCAGGTTTAAGGAAGCGCTGAATAATTACCTGCGTTGTCAGGGCGGTGTTAAAAAACGACTCAAAATGCTCATTTACTACATGTAAACTGCGCTTTTTCGCCGTTTTTTGCCTAGCCCAGACTGCCTCGCCAACACTATTCAGCGCTTCCTTGACCGCATATTTCAATTACAAGTAAAACTCTTTGTCCCTGAGCCTCTCCCTCCCAGTAAAAACTATTGGAAGGGGAGGGGTATGTTTCATCCGCATCTCTAGATATTTGCTGATAAGCAAATATCAATCATGATGAACTTTACTACATGCCGTCATAAAAATGTTTAAGCACAATTCTAATTGACAATCATTCGCATTTGCATTTAACATCTTTTCTCATGGTTTCCATGAGAATTCATATAGCGGCAGC
The DNA here is from genome assembly GCA_041678005.1 of Thiohalomonadaceae bacterium. Classification (GTDB taxonomy): domain Bacteria; phylum Pseudomonadota; class Gammaproteobacteria; order Thiohalomonadales; family Thiohalomonadaceae; genus Sulfurivermis. Next base: position 1,322 of record JBAYOW010000002.1, on the reverse strand, counting down.
TGAAGGACAGCAAGGGTGTGGCCTGCAATGGCAGGCGGCTACGCTGAGCTTTAGTCTGCATGCTTTGTTAATTGTTTTTGCTGTCTGGATGGCTGCACCAAGCATCAAGCACGTAGCTTCTAAACCCAAAGTGGTTAAGGTGAGTTTGCTGACAAAACAGATTGCTCCAGCAGCAGAAATTATTCTGCCAGCACCTGAGCCCACTCCGCCGCCAGTGCCCAATCCTCGACTCGCACCAGAAAAGCTACAGGTACCAGCAGAGCCAAAGCCAGATCCCAGACCTGTTGAGCTGCCCAAACCGGCTGAGCCTGCGCCAATCGAGCTGACAGAGTCTATAGAGACCGTTACCGCCGAGCTTGTTGCTGCAGGGATTGTAGAAAACGAGCCTGAGGAGGCCTTGGTCGAGCCAAACTTTCAGGCTGATTACCTACGTAACCCTGTGCCGAGCTATCCGCGTATAGCCAAGCGGATGGGTGAGCAGGGCGAGGTATTGCTGCGTGTTCTGGTGGACGTGCAGGGCAAACCACGCGAAATAAAGTTACATGCTTCGAGCAGTTTTGAGCGTCTGGATAAAGCAGCACTGGATGTGGTTCAGCGTTGGAGTTTTGTTCCGGCTAGGCGCGGCAGCCGTACCGTAGAGGCATGGGTAATTGTGCCCATCATATTCAGTTTGAGGTAAGCATCATGGATTTTTACATCATTTTCAAACAGGGAGATTGGGTGTTGATTGGGGTGTTTCTCACTTTGATCATCATGTCATCACTGAGCTGGTATTTGATTATTGCCAAGTCAATTTGGCTGTGGCGTGTGCGGCAATTAAACAGGAATTTTGTACAGGCTTTCTGGGACGCGTCAGACATGGAAAATGCTGCCCAGGTTGCGGTGGATAATGCGATTTCTCCATTGGCCCAGTTAGCACAAAGTGGTATCGCAGGATTGGAGCATTTCACTAATCGGTCGTCGGCTCGTGCCGGTGATCTGTGTGGAGTGGATGAGTTTTTGTTGCGTACCTTGCGCAACGCCTTGAACCGGGCCACGGCGATCCATTCCTCTGGCATGACTTTGCTCGCCTCGGTCGGAAGTACCGCGCCCTTTGTTGGCCTGTTTGGAACGGTTTGGGGGATTTATCACGCGCTGATCGAGATCTCCCGCGTTGGCAGCGCAAACATGGAAATGGTGGCTGGCCCCTTGGGAGAGGCTCTGGTAGCTACCGCTGCCGGACTTGCCGTCGCCATTCCTGCGGTGCTGGCCTATAACGCCTTCAGCCGTAGCAATCGGGTAATGCTGGAAGAATTAGATGGTTTTGCCCATGACCTGCACGC
>JBAYOW010000001.1:0-112694 GCA_041678005.1 Thiohalomonadaceae bacterium | reverse complement strand
GTCAGGACGGTGTTAAAAAACGGCTCAAAATGCTCATTTACTACGTGTAAACTGCGCTTTTTCGTCGTTTTTTGCCTAGCCCTGACTGCCTCGCCAACATTATTCAGCGCTTCCTTATCGAGCTGATTTAGAACGTCTGGTTCACTAAACTGCACTCGAAACAGCGATTGTACCTTTTACCCTGATACAGATAGCAAGTCTGGCTATCATCTGAGAAGGTACTTGCGCTTTGGTCTTAGCCGTATCTTCTTGCCGTGCTGTCATCTATTACTTGCCCCCCACTGCCAATCCTTTACTTCGGGCATATCATCGCCGTGCTTGATGATGTATTCGCGATGTTCGATGCGCTTGTTGTGCATCGCCTGCTTGAGGTGCGCCGCTCGGTAACCCAATGTCGGTACGCGGTCAATCACATCCGCTACCAGATGAAAGCAGTCGAGATCATTGAGTACCACCATGTCGAATGGTGTGGTGGTCGTGCCTTCTTCCTTGTAGCCACGTACATGCAGGTTATAGTGATTGGTTCTCCGGTAGGTCAGGCGATGGATCAGCCACGGATAACCGTGATAGGCGAAGATGATCGGCTTGTCGGTGGTAAAGAGCGTATCAAAGTCTTTGTCCGACAGACCATGCGGGTGCTCTTCTTTCGGCTGCAGGGTCATCAGGTCTACCACATTAATAAAGCGTATTTTCAGTTCAGGTGCGTGCTGGCGCAGAATGTCGATGGCCGCCAGCATTTCCAGCGTGGGCACATCGCCTGCCGCCACCAGTACTACGTCCGGTTCTGCCCCATGGTCGTTGCACGCCCATTCCCAGATGCCGATGCCAGCGGCGCAGTGGAGGGCTGCACTCTCCATATCCAGCCACTGCAGCTGCGGCTGTTTGCCAGCCACGATTACGTTCACCAGATCACGGCTCTTCAGACACTGTTCGGTGACGCAGAGCAGGGTGTTGGCATCCGGCGGCAGAAACACGCGGACTATATCGGCTTTCTTGTTAACTACATGATCGATAAAACCTGGATCCTGATGAGAAAAACCATTGTGATCCTGCCGCCATACATGCGAGGTAAGCAGGATGTTGAGCGAGGCGATGGGACGGCGCCAGTGGATTTCGTGGCACACCTTAAGCCACTTGGCGTGCTGGTTAAACATTGAGTCGATGATATGGATGAACGCCTCGTAACAGGAAAACAGCCCGTGGCGGCCGGTCAGGAGATAGCCTTCTAGCCAGCCTTGACAGGTATGCTCGCTCAGTATTTCCATTACCCTGCCATCTACCGCAAGATGGTCATCATGGTCATCTTGCGGTAATCGTTCGGCCACCCATGTCCGGTCGGTTACCTCGAACAGCGCATCGAGGCGGTTTGATGTCGTCTCGTCTGGCCCCATGACACGAAAATTGCGTGTGTCCAGGTTGTATTTCATTACATCGCGCAGAAACACACCCATGGCGCGGGTTGCTTCGCCCGTCACCGCGCCGGGAGCAGGAACTTTAAGTGCGTAATTGCGGGCATCCGGTAATTTAAGATCTTTGAGCAGCAGACCGCCATTGGCATGTGGATTGGCGCCCATGCGCCGCAAGCCTTGTGGAGCCAGAGTGGCAAGCTCGGCGTTCAACGCGCCACTTTCTTCAAACAGTTCTTCGGGTCTATAGCTCTGCATCCATTGCTCGAGCAGGCCGAGATGCTCCGGATTCTCCATGTCGCCAAATGGCACCTGGTGGGAGCGCCACGAATTCTCGGTCTGTTTGCCATCGACTTCCTTTGGGCCGGTCCAACCTTTGGGACTGCGCAGAATGATCATCGGCCAGTCAGGCCGTGTCTTGACGCCGTTCACACGCGCATCCTGCTGGATGGCCTGAATGTCGGCAATGGCCATATCCATAGTTTCTGCCATTTGCTGATGCATCAGTGTCGGGTCAGATCCATCCACGAAATATGGCTTGTAACCGTAGCCGATAAACAGGCTTTCCAGCTCTGCGTGAGGGATACGCGCGAGTATCGTGGGATTGGCAATCTTGTAACCGTTGAGATGCAGGATAGGTAGCACCGCACCATCTTGTGCCGGGTTGAGGAACTTGTTTGAATGCCATGCAGCAGCTAGTGGGCCGGTTTCGGCCTCGCCATCGCCAACCACGCAGGCGGCGATTAAATCCGGGTTGTCGAATACCGCGCCGTAGGCATGTGATAACGAGTAGCCCAACTCGCCCCCCTCATTGATAGAGCCAGGCGTCTCCGGCGCCACATGGCTCGGCACACCGCCGGGGAAGGAAAACTGCCGAAACAGTTGCTTCATACCTTCAGCGCTCTGCGGGATGTTTGGATAAAACTCGCTGTAGGTGCCTTCCAGCCAGGTGTTGGCGACCAAAGCCGGGCCGCCATGACCAGGGCCGGTAACGTAAATCATGTTGAGGTCGTGCGCCTTTATCACGCGATTGAGATGGACATAGATGAAATTCAGCCCTGGCGTTGTGCCCCAATGGCCGAGCAGTCTTGGTTTGATGTGTTCGAGTGTGAGTGGTGATCTGAGCAGTGGATTGTTCAGCAGGTAAATCTGGCCCACCGATAGATAGTTAGCCGCTCGCCAGTAGGCATCCATCCTGCCCAGCTCGTCTGCGGACAGTGGCCCACCCGGCTTTGCTTGTTGTTTGCTGCTTGATTTCAGATTCATCTTTGCTCTCCTTTTGCCATGTATTTCATTGACGGCTGAGCGCCGCCAGCGCCTCCTGCACCAGGATTTGTTGTTCGTCCACGGGAAGCACCCAGACCTCGATTTTACTGCCGGGGCGGCTGATTAGACCTTTCTTTGACACGGTTGTTTCATTTGCTGCGGCATCCAGGTCTACGCCGGCCCATTCCATGCTCTTTAATATTGCCGCGCGCACAGCCGGGGCGTTCTCGCCCACGCCACCACCGAATACGATGGCATCAGCACCACCCAGTGCCGCCAAATAAGCGCCGATATACTTGCACGCGCGATAGGCATAAATTTCTACTGCCAGGCGCGCGGCTGGCTCGTTCGATTCAAGCAGGATACGCATATCGCCGCTTATGCCAGAAAGTCCAAGCAAACCAGATGCCTCATTAAGCAGCCTGCCTAGCTGTTCGGCTGACATGCCTTCAGTGCTTTGCAGATAAAGCAACAATCCGGCATCTATGTCACCGCTACGAGTTGCCATTACCAGCCCCTCAAGCGGGGAGAAACCCATGGAGGTATCGACCGCCCGGCCAGCGCGCACCGCGGTGATCGAGCTGCCGGCACCGAGTTGGAGCGAGATCACGCGCCCACTATCCATGACATCTGGCCGCATTGCACACCAGCGCCGCCACATTGCCTCATGCGCCAGTCCATGGAAGCCAAAGCGGCGTAGTCTGAGACGCGCATTGAGCTCCAGCGGCAGCGCATAGGTTGCGGCGACTTTTGGCAGGTATGCATAAAATGCCGTATCAAATACCGCCACCTGTGGGATATGTGCGCCCACCAGCACGAGGCAGGCACGCAACCAGGCAAGCGCCGGTGGATTGTGCAGCGGCGCGAGCACGGAAAGCCGTTCAATCTCGCGCTCGACCTCGGCGTCGATCACACACGAGCGCACAAGCATGTCACCGCCGTGCACCACGCGGTGCGCCACGACTGCAATGTCATCGAGGCTGTGCTGTTTGATGAACTCGCGCAGCACGTCCTTAGCCTGCGCTGGCGCTGTGTCACTGTGATGGGTGGCAAGCAGCCGCTGATCGCTCGTATAGGCAGCGAGGCGGATAGAAGAACTTCCCGCATTGACAGTCAAAAGAATCATTTTTGTCCTTGGCTATGGCCGTAAAAGAATCACAGCCAACAGGGCCTGCTAGCAAATTCCTGTATTGAATGCCTCATTGGCTGGTGATGTCACCACCGGTTATTTTGGCTGCCGCGCTATTTTCTGCAGGATGCGCGGAAAGTCAGGCCTGTTGCGCCGAGCAAAACATAAAAAAGGCCAGTAATATCAAATCATCCCTAAGTAGAGATTAGCATGCAGAAACAATACTGCAGGTTGTTATTCGCTGCTGTGGCATTGGGACATCATCAGATGTCCCGTCTTTTGTCACTAGGTCTTTTATCACTAGATGGTGGCCAGATATTAGGCATTTCTGTTGGCGGTGGGCAAAGCCCGGTTATGTCTGAAACGTATTTGCCATGAGCAGTTGATTCAACTGTTCGAGCCAAACCTGGATAAGTCGTGCTTGAATCTGATTCTATCAAGAGCTATGTGCCTGGCTTATGTGAAAAAATGTGGTCAATGCACTCACGCTCGTCCTGTGCGATAAATACCACCGTAGCGTAGTGTGCGTGGGAACCGCTTGCCATGGGCAATCCTGCCCATTATCACAGCAGTGAGCTGTATGTCGTGTGTGTCTCGCCTTTCTCCATGGCAAGACGGAGCATGATGAACTGTGACATGAAAAAACCGATGTGGTGTAGATGAAAGCGTAAAAAGCCTGTTGCCGAACATGCCTCTGGGGCTTCTCGCCCCAGATTAGGCCATTAAGTTATTATCCGATGTTTAGTAGCAGAATTATTACCGATCTATGGCCTTAACCAAACTGGCTTGCGGCCCGGAATCTCCACGTGATTCAACAAAGCGAACGGTATCTCCTGGATTGAGTTTATTAAAGCCAGGATGAGCCACGCTGTTTTCATGAAAATATATTTCGCGTTCGTCTGGAGTCAGTAAAAAACCATAGCCTTCATTTGGAAATATCTTGTTGACGATGGCACGCGGCGAGTCCTCATGGATTTTTCGCGGCTCCCGAAGACGTCCAGAATAGCTCTTTAGCTGTTGCTCTGCCGCATCGAATGCATCGCGGATTGTCACATAAATATCATTGAAATTTTTGTGCTCGCTCGGCTCGCGAGATACGTTCAACTCTTCACCCGGAACGCTGATTTCAATACTCACCCGATGATTAAGAACATCGTACTGTGGAGTTCGGTTGGGTACTTCCAGCGTAACGCGGCACGAAATAATATTTTGAAAGTATTGGTTTAATTTATCGACGCGCTCACGCACGAGCGCTTCCACCTGCTCGGAACGTTCCGCGTTTCTAAAAGTAATGTCCAGTGGTATCTGCATAATTTACCTCGTGTGAGAAATGTTGACGCGGCTAATATACCAAGCTGTGGGCGGCGCATCTATTCAGCCCATACTCGTTGACAGAATTGGGCAGCTATTAACATTGTGTGTTGGGTGGGCAACAGCAGTGATTACACTGCCTGGTAATTATAGATAGAGAGTAGATGTTTTTTTGTTCAAGTCCAGAGCACAGCGGTCGGATACATACCAAGACCTTATCACTGCCAATCTACTGTGGTTCGCCAGCCTTTGTCCGCGCCTAGTCAGAAACTCCGTGGCGCAACGACAAGCATGAATACAAGAATATACGAAAGCTGGAGCTACAACCAGGGCATCCTGAGCCCATAAAAAACAGTGAGTTATTAAAAGACAAAATCAGCCAGAGGCGACAGCCAGCTTGACAGGTACTACAGGATGTATATGATGCCGGGCTCTTCGGACAACAATCAGAAGAGATAAAAAGACCCAGGATTGCATAGCTCACGCACTTTGCAAGCAAGTCTCCCATTTGAAACCGGGTAAAAATACATATTTGGCAACAGCCCCGTAAGACGCCTGCATACTTGTTAAGAAAAGATGCCTACAGTTGCAGGAGGTGATTTTGAAGGGCTGATGTGTGCACCACAATTGTCAACAGGATGGTGTTTTTTACACAAAACGGTTCTTCATTAATTCGTGTGGGTCACAGTCACCAGGTCAGTCCTTTAGGATAAAGGATGAGTCTGTCAAGGTGGAAGTTGAACGCAGCTTTGGATCGTTCTTTATTACGCAATCATTGCTGCCTCGCGTTTGAGTTTCTGAAGCATGGCACTGAACCTTCCGGCATGTGTATTTTTTGTCCCATGGACTCATGCAGCTGGGTATGAAAATCAGCCCATTCCCTGGCTGTCTACCTAACTGCTGTTTCGTCAGCCAATCAAAAAACAGATGACACCAGTCAATACCGCTAGCTAAAAGCTTGCGGCCTAAGGATAAAAAACGCTTTATGATTTCCTTTTCCCGCTACCGTTACCAATGGTTACATAACATCCGAGGTGATCTTTTGTCTGGCCTGGTGGTTGCGCTTGCGCTGATTCCGGAGGCGATCGCTTTTTCTATCATTGCCGGCGTGGACCCCAAAGTAGGACTTTATGCCAGCTTCTCGATTGCCGTGATCACTGCAATTGCAGGCGGTCGGCCCGGCATGATTTCGGCCGCCACTGCGGCGACGGCAGTCCTGATGGTTACGCTTGTGAAGGATTATGGCTTGCAGTATTTGTTGGCGGCCACGGTGCTGACCGGGCTTATACAGATAGGGGCCGGAATATTTAAACTCGGCTACGTAATGCGTTTCGTTTCCCGTTCGGTCATCACAGGTTTCGTCAATGCACTGGCCATTTTGATTTTTATCGCACAATTGCCTGAGCTTGATCCTGCGAGGGTTAGCTGGCTCACCTATGCGCTTGTCGCTGGCGGTCTTGCGATCATCTATCTATTCCCACGGATTACTACCGCCGTGCCCGCACCGTTAATAACCATCATTGTGCTGACGCTGCTGACCTTGCTGATGGGCTGGGATGTGCGCACCGTGGGCGATATGGGTGAGCTGCCGGGTAGTCTTCCGATCTTTCTCATCCCGGATATTACGCTGACATTTGAAACGCTGCGGATCATCTTCCCTTATTCAGTGGCAATCGCTGTTGTTGGCTTGCTGGAAAGCTTGTTGACCCAGCAGATTGTTGATGATCTGACCGATACGGAGAGCGACCGCAATCAGGAATGTATTGGACAGGGCATCGCCAATACCGCAACCGGATTTATTGGTGGGATGGCTGGTTGCGCCATGATCGGACAGTCGATCATCAATGTGAAATCCGGTGGTCGTGGAAGGCTTTCCAGCTTTGCCGCTGGTGTGTTTCTTTTGATTATGGTTGTTTTCATGGATGGTGTTGTGGCGATGATCCCCATGGCTGCTTTGGTGGCGATCATGATTATGGTCTCCATCGGAACTTTTTCATGGTCCTCAATCAAGAATCTTAAAAGTCATCCTAAATCCTCTTCTATCGTGATGCTGGCTACGGTGTTCTTTGTGATCTATACCCACAACCTTGCCATTGGCGTTCTGGTTGGTGTGCTTTTATCAGGTATCTTCTTTGCCTGGAAAATCGCGCAACTTTTCCGTGTGCGGAGCGAGATCACTCCCTCTGGCGAACACCGAACATACTATGTTGAAGGTCAGCTTTTCTTTGCGTCCTCTGAAGATTTTATGAGTTCTTTTGATTTCAAGGAAGCGCCGGAAAAAGTCACTATTGATGTCAGCCGCGCCCATATATGGGATATTTCTTCAGTCGCGGCATTGGACATGGCTGTGCTCAAATTTCGCCGAGAGGGTGCCGAAGTCAATATTGTTGGCCTGAACAAGGCATCTGAAACGATTGTGGACAGGCTTGCGGTGCATGACAAACCAGGCGCAATGGAACGCCTTACTGGGTAATTACAGCGCCAGTGACCAGGAGAGAGAAATGACAAATAAGATGGTGATTGCCCTGGTTGATGGTTCGGCTTATTCCGAAAGCCTGTGCCATTATGCGGCCTGGGTTGCCAGGCGCAGCGAGTCCAAGGTCAAGGTTTATCACGTAATGGGCCGTCGTGATGCGCCTGAAAAACTGGATCTTAGCGGAACCATCCGTCTGGGCGCACAAACGAAACTTCTCGAACAACTATCTAAACTAGACGCAGAGCGTTCGGAGCTGACCAAAGAGCATGGCAGGGCCATTTTGGAGGATGCCAAAAAAATCATTCAAAGTGACAGCGACATCGAGGTCGAAACTCGTTTACGTCATGGTGACCTGCTGGAAATGATTGCCAGCAAGGAAGACAGTGGCGATATGATCCTCATTGGCAAGCGCGGTGAGGCAGCTGATTTTGCCAAGGACCACCTAGGCTCTAATCTAGAGCGAATCCTACGTGCTACTCACAAGCCGGTCTTCATTGCCAATCGCAACTTCAAACCAATAGAAAAGCTTCTCGTTGCATATGATGGTGGTCCTTCATCGCAGAAGGCAATCGATTATATTGCTAACGGCCCACTTTTTACGGGTCTGCCTGTCACCTTGGTGTTTGCCGGGAAGGATAGTGTGAGTATCCGCGAGAGCCTTAATCAAGCAGCCGCAACCTTAAAGGACGGAGGATTAGAGCCAGAGATAATTATCCGTAGCGGCGAGCCGGAACAGGTTCTGGCACAGGTTAAAACTGAAAGTGATTATGACCTTCTAGTGATGGGTGCCTATGGCCACTCCCGAATTCGCACGCTCATTATAGGCTCCACCACGACTACAATGATTCGCTCATGCCGGTTGCCTATTTTAGTCATAAAATAGGGGTGGAGTGGTGTGGCAGGGCCAGACCGCCAGAGCTTTATCTAAGTGGTACTCACCAATCGTAGTGGGTAAATTATGCTGTAATTGAATAAGAAAACCGTCAACCCCGCGCAGGCGGGAATAACGGGGTAAATGTATTGCCCATTGCAGGTTTGAATCATCAAGCCTGCGCCAGTCAGCTGATAGCGAGGTCTGTTTTCGAACGACATGGAAGCTTACCCACCTAAACTTCGCGCTGAACTCGTGTTCTTGGCTATCGTGCTGGGCATGCTGATTTGCTTGGCGGTGTATCAGCTCTGGGTGTATTTCAATGAGCATTCACCCACACTGGCACTAGCGCTGGCAGGCGGTATGTTGGCGGCTGGCGCGACCGCTGTGGGCACGCTGCCTATCCTGATGATGCGCACACTGTCTAGTTGCGCACAGGATACGATGTATGGTTTTGCTGCAGGCGTCATGTTGGCAGCAACTGTTTTTTCCTTGACGATCCCCGGACTTGAGGTTGCCGCACAGGAGGGCTACGGCCCATGGGCTGCAGGCGCGATCATGGCGGCTGCTATCCTTATCGGTGGAGCCTCGTTGCTTATGCTCGAACGGCTGCTACCGCACGAGCATTTCATCAAAGGACGTGAAGGCATTGAGGTTCAGCGCCTGCGCCGCATCTGGCTATTCGTTTTCGCCATCACATTACACAATCTACCAGAAGGCTTGGCTATCGGTGTCGGCTATGCTGGCACTGACGCCGTACGCGGCACGGCTCTGGCTATCGGAATTGCCATACAGGATATTCCCGAAGGACTGATAGTAGCCGTCGCCCTGTTGTCGGTGGGTTACAGCCGGAGATTTTCAGTCATGATTGGTATGGCATCGGGCCTGATTGAACCTATAACCGCAGTATTAGGTGCCGCAGTCGTCACATGGTCGGCTCCTATGTTGCCTTGGGGTCTGGGCTTTGCTGCGGGCGCTATGTTGTTCGTGATCAGCCACGAGATTATTCCCGAGTCCCACCGGCAGGGCCACGAAGCCTATGCAACCGCAGGTTTGTTGGTGGGTTTTGTGCTGATGATGGTTCTGGATACAGCTTTGGCCTGAAATACCAAAATCAAATTAAGCAAGCTCGTCACGTATTGCTCGATTTTTCAGCAGCTGAATTCTGAGATGTTGTTGATTGTCATAATTTTCTCTCTAGGCGTGGCGATATGTTTAGTAATATCAGACAAGGTTGCTAAATCGATGTTTGGCTTAAGGAGGCTATGATTGTGGGCTTTCTAATGTGGCACATCGCAGCGACCGAGGTGTCAGATTGATTTACCTGGCACGCTGGTCGAGAGGGGCGCGCTGCCGTCTGCGCTTTGCTTGTGTTGCAGCAGGGTAACCATGGCCTGCGTCCCCCGTGGTAGGTTCGACTGCAGAGTCACCTCCCAGCCGTAGGCGCGTGCTAATTGACGAACAATGGCCAGCCCCAGGCCGCTACCGCCGGTATCCTGATTGCGTGAAGGCTCCAGGCGGTAGAATGGTTGAAAGACTTTCTCCCGCTCCGACTCGGTTATTCCTGGCCCCAGATCCGCTACCGTGATTACGACACTTGTTTGAGTGCAGCGGCAGTCGAGCTTAATGGGTGAGTTTTCGCCGTAGCGCAGGGCATTGTCCAGCAGGTTACAGAGGATGCGGTTTAGTACCATGGCGTTGACCCGCTGACAGCAGCCGCAGCAAGGCGTCCAGCTGATCTCGACGCCCCGTTCCCGATACTGCCCGGTCAGCTCGTTAAGTAGCGGTTCGATTAGTAACTGCTGTTCCTGGGTGCCCTCCAGTCCACGGCTGATGTCCAGGAACATGCTGATCATGCGATTGATTCGTTCCAGATCACGCCGGATGCCGGCCATCAACTGAGCATCGCCACCCTCGTTCGGCAACATTTCCAGGGCCAGTTGGATCTGCGTGATCGGGGTGCGTAGATCGTGCGATATGCCGGCCAGCAAAGTGGTGCGGTTGGCTAGCAGCTCACGTACTTCACCGGTCATCCGGTTAAAGCCCCGCGCCAGGCTGGACAGCTCCTCCGGACCATGTTCAGAGACCGGCTCCGGCCACTTTCCGGTACCCAGCGTACGCACGGCCCGGGAAAGTGATTCCAGCGGGGCAGAGAGATTCCTTACCAGCACGATCACTGTAATCATAGTGACCCAGGCACCGGCCGAAAGAACCAGTATAAGGGCGATCGGCGGATTAACCCCAATGCGAGAACGGGGGAACCCGACCCGTACCGCGCTTTCTTGTAACGGGATATCAACCCAGAACCAATTACCCTGTTCCAGGGTGTTCTGTTGCAATAGTTGAATCGGCTGACTACTGCGCCGGGAGAGGGCATTTTGCAGGAAGAAGCGATAGGGCAGCCAGCTGTTACTGACTGGTAATGGATCGCGGTTGCTGCTCGGCAGGATCTGGTAACGCTGCATGTAGCTCGTCTCCAGGTGGCGTCGTTCATCCTGTTCATGTTGTTGCCAGTTCTCGGCGACAGAGATCATCAGTGCTGCCAGGTCGTCGGCCGAACGCTGGCCCAAGGGAACCAACATCAGTGAGCCGATTACCACCATCATGAAAATCTGGAAGCCGATCGAGACCACGGCAATGGTGAGCAGGGTGCGGCCGAACAGGGTGCGTGGTTTGAGCAGGGACACAGCCAGCGTCAGGCGTCGGGGGAGAAGAGGTAGCCGGCACCCCATACAGTGCGCAGGTAGATCGGTTCAGCTGCATCAGGCTCGATCTTGCGTCGCAGACGGTTGACCCGTACATCTATGCTGCGATCAAATGGCGAGCGCTCGTAACCTTTGGTCAGATCCAGCAGCCGGTCACGGCTGAGTACCGCATTCGGATGTTTGGCGAAGATCAGTAGCAGGTCAAACTCGCCCGCAGTGAGCTGGATTTCGTTACCGTTTTGGGTTAGCCGGTGGCTGAACAGGTTGAGTTCATAAGGGCCGAAGAGGATGGATTGTTTATTTACGGAGTGCTGTCTTTCCTGGTTACGTCGCAGTACGGCGCGGACGCGGGCCAGCAGTTCGCGTGGATTAAATGGTTTTGCCAGGTAGTCATCGGCACCCATCTCCAGACCGACGATCCGATCCACTTCCTCGCCGCGCGCGGAGAGCATGATGATCGACTGCCCACCCTGCTGGCGCAGTTGTCTGGCCAGTGAGAGACCGTTCTCGCCCGGTAGCATCAGGTCAAGGATGATCAGGTCGACGTTGTGTCTGTTCAGATGCTGCTCCATCGCAACGCCGTCGGCAACTGCCGCCACCTGGTAACCCTGTTCGCTCAGGTAGCGTTTCAGCAGCGCCCGCAGCTCCGGCTCATCATCTACCACCAGCAGGCGCTCCGGCTGCTCACTCATGAGCGCACCGACACCTGTAAATGTAACCATCCTGAAACAATTTGATACAACATGTTACCCCGCCGCAATCAAATTCTGTCAACTATCCGACACTCTGAAACGTGTAGCAAACCATCAAGTCCTCGGTATTCCATTACCATCGTGCCACATTAAATAGAGGTTATATACGTTATGCATAAACCAGGAAAAGAGGTCAAGTCCTTTACCAGTAAAGCAATCTCCCTGGCTGCGGCTCTGAGTCTGTCGGCAGGCATTGGCCTTGCCCAGGCGCAGGATGCCAATCCCAAGATGCAGGAACTCCAGCAACTAATGAACCAGCAGATTAGCCTCATGAAACCGGAGTTGCAGCAAAAGATCAAGGCATTATCTCCCCAGACCAAAAAACTGCTGCTACAGATCTATGGCCAGCACAGCCGTCACAGCAACCAGGTTACCCTGCGCCAGGTGATGCACGAGGTGCTGTCTGATTACCACAGTATGGTCACAGGTGTACTGACCGACAATCGCGAGCAGGCGGCTGATAGTGCCCGTCGTCTGGCCGACCATCGTATCCCCATCGGTGGGCTGATTCCCTACCTGGATATGAAATTCATCAATGATGATGGGCTTAGCGCGCTGGCCGGATTCAACGACGCGGTAGAGGGCAATGCCAAGCGTCTGGCCGAGGCGGCGGATGAGGGTGACTTGGCGAAGGCTGCATCCCTGGTCGGTGATATCACCACCGGCTGTTTCGGCTGCCACACCATCTTCCGTGGAGTGCCTGGAAAGTCAGACCTGCTGCGCTGAACAAAACATAACAACAGCCAGTAATACCAAAATCATCCTTAGGAGGAGATTACCATGCAGAAACGATATTGCAGATTATCAGTTGTTGTAGCGCTGGGCATCATCAGCGCACCGTCCTTTGCCACTAATGGCGATCAGATGCTGGGTGTCAGCGCCACGCAGTGGGGTATGGCCGGCGCTCATACTGCCGCACCCCAGGATGCGGCTACCGTACTGACCAATCCGGCTGGACTAGCGGATCTCTCAATGCAGGAGTTTCGTGCTGATTTCGGCTTTGGCGTGCTCAATCCGCCGCGCAAGGCGAACGGCATTGAGAGTGGCTCTGACTATTATCTAATGCCAGCTGGTGCGTTAGCTTATCGACCCAACGAGAAGATCACCTTCGGCATGGGCATGGCTGGTCTATCCGGCATGGGGGTCGATTTTCCCGACACCATGCCAAATATAGCTGGTAACCAGGCGATCGTGACCACCAAGCAGTTTTACAAGATTGCACCGGGTGTTGGCTACAAGGTGAACGAAAAACTCTCGCTTGGCGCGGCATTTAATATCGATTACCAGAGCCTTGCGCTCTCTAACCCGATGTTCCATCTGCCGCAGAACCAGGTCTACGGATATGGAGCCACCTTCGGGCTCACCTTCAAGCCCAATCCAAAACTAACCCTTGGCGCATCCTATACCACCAAGCAGAGCATGAATGAGTTCAAGTGGAATACCACTGCTGGGGCCTATTCAATGACCATGGATGCGCCACCGATCCTGAGCCTTGGTGTCGCCTTCAAGCCGATGCCGGACCTGTTGGTGGAGGTTGATGTGAAGCATATCGCCTTCAGCGACGTTCTGGATCAGATTGATTTCAATACCCCGGGTGGTCAGACCAAGATGAAATTCGGTTGGTCCGACCAGACTGTGTTAGCGATAGGGGTACAGAAAAAGCTGAATCCCAAGACTACAGTGCGCGCTGGCTTCAATTACGGTAAGTCACCTATCGGGCCGGAGGATGTGGACAGCAATATTGGCTCGCTGGCAGTTACCGAGAAGCATCTGACCTTGGGCGTCACGCGTCAGATGGGGCAGCGTATGTTTACTTCGCTCTCCTATGCCCGCGCCTTCCATAATGAAGTGACATCCAACAGCGGCAGTGGCAACAAGATCGAGCTGGAACAGAATGTGGTTAACCTGCAGATGTCTTACGTTTTTTAATTATTGTGATAGCAAGGAGTTAAGCATTATGAATGTCGATCGTATTGTTCACCTGGTGGCGGGACTGATGGTGCTACTTAGTATCGCACTAGCCCACTACGTGCATGTTAACTGGATATTCCTGGCCGGCTTCGTCGGCCTCAACCTGGCACAAAGTGGACTGACCAACTTTTGCCCGCTGGCTAGTATCCTGAAGCGGATCGGCGTACCCGAGGGAAGTTGCTGCTCCTGATTGGGTTGTTTAGTGCGGTCTGTTCAGGGAGCGACATAGCAGCGTGTCGCTCCCTTTTTTTGGCCATCAGTAGTCGTGATTAGGGATTTGCAGAGGGCAGGGATATCGTCGTAATGGCGATTTGACCCTTCTGCTTGTATCGATACTTAGCAGTAATTGCTCCTCGTATGAGCGTGCCTGGGATTAAGTGGATTAGCCTGGTTTAGCAATACCAGCGGGTAAAACTGCCCACCGGCTCGCGTTCAGTTCGGTAGCTGTTGACTGCCGCCGCAGGGTCGGCATAGCCCAGCGCAATACCAGCCAGAAGAATGAGCTCTGGCTCTATGTCAAGAACCTCTCGCACTACATCTGGATATTCGGCCACAGATGCCTGCGGGCAGCTTGCCAGCCCTTGTGACTGCGCTGCAAGCAACAGGCTTTGCATGAACATGCCCATGTCGATTAATGATCCTGTTCCCAGTCGATGATCACAAAACAGCAGCAAGGCTGCCGGGGCACCAAAGAAGTTATAGTTATTGCGCCAGGCCTGTTTTTGTTTGTCTACATCCTCGCGTTTTATCTCCAGCGCCTGATACATCGCCAGACCACAATGTTTGCGGCGTTCTTTATATGGCTCAAACCATTGTGCCGGGTAGTACTGATAGTCAGGCTTGGCAGCGCCAGCATCATGGGCCGCGATCAGCGCCTTGCTCAGGCGTTGCTTACTGTCTCCTTGCACAACGGCTACCTGCCAGGGCTGAATATTTACTCCAGATGGAGTTAAGCGGGCGGCGTTGAGTATGCTGTGGATCAGCTCATAATTGACCGGCCGGTCAAGAAAGGCGCGAATGGATTGACGTTGGCTGAGGGCGGTATATACATCCATGATTAAAGCTCTTGGGCAGATTTCAGAGACAAAAAAGGGCCGTGCGGCCCTTTATGTTGTTGACTAAAGCCGAGTGTCAGATCATTTGTTTTTCACGGATCTCATCAAGTGTCTTGCAGTCTATACACAGCGATGCGGTAGGACGCGCCTCCAGGCGACGGATACCTATTTCTACACCGCAGGACTCGCAATAACCATATTCATCTTTGTCGAGCATTTCCAGTGACTCGTCGATCTTTTTGATTAGCTTACGCTCACGATCGCGGGTGCGTAATTCCATGGTGAACTCAGATTCCTGAGTGGCTCTGTCGTTGGGATCAGGGAAATTGGCGGCTTCATCCTGCATGTGATGCACAGTACGATCTACTTCTTCCATTAGCTCACGCTTCCAGCCGCGCAGAATTTCACGGAAGTGGCTTTTCATCGCCGCACTCATATATTCCTCACTCTTTTTTTCCTTGTAAGGGGTGAAACCACCAAAGTCACTGGCAGTAGAGTTTTGCTTGGCTTTTGCTGTAGTTTTGTTTGTCGCAGCAGCCTTTTTTATTGGTGCTACATTTTTCTTGCTTGCAGCCGGTTGCTTGGTAGCAGCAGCTTTTTTTGCCACTGGTGTTTTGGTTGCAGTAGTGCTCTTTTTTGGGGCAACAGTTTTCATGGATGGAACAGCCTTCTTGGCAGTAGTGGTCTTCTTGGCAGGTGTAGTGCCTTTTTTGGCGGGCGCTTTTTTAACTGACATACGCCTGTCTCCTGAGTTGTTGGGATGTGGTCAACCGGCATTGATACCAGAAAGCACAATGACCTGCAAGTTGTTGAATGGTCTTGTATCGTGTTATAGCTGCTTACGGTCATTATGGCTTATAAACCGCCATATTTTCTCAACTCAATTTTAAAGAAATTCATGGCCAAGTTAAAGGCCTGACAAGCGGTTCAGTGGTGGCCGAGCGGGGCGAGGTTATCCGCTGCATTGGTCTGGTTATGTCTTCTCATCATCGAATTCACTTAACATTAAAAAACCAATGAGTATAGCGCAATAACCAGCAGGCATTGCGCCGGATGCAGGGGGCCGTATGAATGAAGATGGTAAAGATTTTTCCCTCTCCCCAGCCCCTCTCCCGCTAGCGGGAGAGAGGAGCTTTAGTACTGTAGAGCGCAATAACCAGCAGCCGAGCATGCATACATGGCTTCAATGCCACCAGATACAATTTGTTCCAAGTGCTCCGTAAATCATTCATTCGATAAAGCAAAACACTTGTGTAAGATGTGCATTCCTGGCATGCGGGAAAGCCCCAATGCAGCTCGGCCAGATTTGCCATCTTTGTCGTGATAAAAAAGGCGCAAGCTCAGCTTCGGCGAAGTTGGTTTGCATAGTGGGGAGCTTCCGACTGTGCTTTAGGCTGTTTTTATTTAAGAGCGGTTAAGAATGGGATTTATGCAACGATTTTTTAAGGAAACTTATGGCTAAGTTAAAGGCTCTTTTATTTGATGTCGATGGTACGCTGGCAGACACCGAGCGGGACGGTCATCGTCCGGCATTCAACCTGGCCTTTGCCGAGGCTGGTCTGGATTGGTGCTGGCCGCCAGAATTATACGGAGAATTGTTATCTGTAACTGGTGGCAAGGAACGTATCCGCTACTACCTGGATAAATATAAAACAGACTTCCAGCATGACGGTGACCTTGAGGGTTTGGTTGCCTCTTTGCACAAGGCCAAGACCGCACATTACATGCGCATGTTGGCGGAAGGTGTCATTCCACTGCGCGTAGGTGTCAAACGTTTGCTGGCTGAGGCGCGCGCGGCCGGTCTGCGGATGGCAGTGGTCACTACAACCACTCCGGAAAATGTCACTGCATTGTTGCAACATGCCTTGCATCCTGAGGCAGAATCGTGGTTTGAAGTTATTGCTGCTGGTGATGTTGTGCCATTTAAAAAGCCGGATCCAGGGATTTATCTGTACGCAATGGAACAGATGGGACTAGATCCGGCTGAGTGCGTTGCCCTTGAGGATTCCGGCAATGGCATACTTGCCTCGCACGGTGCTGGCATAGCGACAATCGTGGCAGTCAATGACTATACAAAAGCAGATGATTTCAGTGATGCGGTGATTGTGCTTAATCATTGGGGCGAGCCTGATCAGGCGTTCACCGTGTTGCAGGGAGATGCAGCAGGTCATGGCTATCTAACGCTGGATCTGGTCAGGCAGCTGCATGATAAGAGTAAATGATTGCCCCTACTGTCGTTGTGGTTCAGTCCTTGAACCAAAACACATAAGGCAAACCGCAGGATTCAGTCGGATTACATCCGGGCCATGTTTTCGGCATGTGTTTGATGTATGGCGCGTGTTTTTATGTCGCTTGGTGCGTGGTGTGCACCCTGTCAAGGTTCTGATTCAGGTATAAGAGAAACTGTCAATTATTGGCCAAAGCTGGCCTCGACTAGTTCCATCAGTGCTTGCACAGTTTCTGGATCATCGCTAAGCGGCTCGGCAAGCGCGGCACGGCACGCAGCAAGCGGCGGACAGCCATTTTTTATCAGCGTGGCAGTGTAGACGAGCAGGCGAGTAGAAGCACCTTCCTCCAGATCATGATCTTTCAGTTGGCGCAGTGAGTTGGCCAGGTTGACCAGGCGTGCTGCCAGATTGGCATCTATGCCGGTTTCACCTATGAGTATTTCCTGCTCGGTTTTGGGCTCGGGGTAGTCAAAGCGCAGGGCAATGAAACGTTGCCTGGTGCTGGGCTTCATGCCTTTGAGCAGATGTTGGTAGCCTGGATTGTAGGAGACTACCAGCATGAATTCGGGTGGAGCCTCGAGTAATTCACCAGTGCGTTCGATAGGCAGGATGCGCCGATCATCGGATAGCGGGTGCAGTACTACAGTAGTGTCCTTGCGCGCCTCGACAACTTCGTCCAGATAGCAAATGGCACCTTCACGCACGGCGCGCGTCAGTGGGCCATCCTGCCAGTAAGTTGCGCCATCACCGATCAGGTGACGGCCAACCAGATCGGCAGCCGTTAGGTCGTCATGACAGGCAACGGTATAGACAGGGCGTCCCAGCCGTGCGGCCATATAAGAGATGAAACGAGTCTTGCCACAACCGGTTGGCCCCTTGATAAGCATGGGCAGTTGATGATTATAGGCATATTCAAATAGCGCGACTTCATCGGCCTGTGGCTGGTAAAAAGGCAGTTCATTTGAACTGTTGTCGCCGTGTCTTGCTGCCAGGCTCATGTATCAGTCTCCTTTAGCTGGATTCAAAGGCTGATGTAATACGCCACACCAATCAGGCCGCATACTACCAGAAGATAGCCAAAGACTATGCCACGCCACAAAAGGCGCACCTTCTTCAGGCCCATGAAGTAATCCGCCACCATCTGGCTTTTGAACAGTGTCAGCGCCAAAACGAAAGCAACAATACCAAGGCCGGTTTTCTCTTGCTGGCTTATGTACCAGGTAACGCCGGTAAGACCGAGCAGGATAAGCCAGATGATTGTGCAGGGACGTATGAATGATATTTTTTTCATAGCTCAGTGAATGACGTAAACCAGGGGGAACAGGATCAGCCAGAGCAGATCGACCATGTGCCAGTAAGAAGCACCAGTTTCAACTCCAGTATGGTTGGCGGCGCTATAGCCGCCATTGCGTGCCTTGAACAAGACAACGGCAAGGATCACCATGCCGAGTATGACGTGCATGAAATGAAAAAATGTCAGTGATAAATAAAACATGAAAAAGGTATTGGTGCTGAGGGTGATGCCGGCATTGGATTTGGCCGCAAATTCGATCATCTTGATGACCAGAAATACGCTGCCCATGGCGATGGCGGCAGTCAACCAATGACTGCAGCGGCGACTGTCGTTATTGCGTATGGCAGTAACGGCGCGCACGACAAAATAACTGCTGGTCAGTAAGACCACGGTATTGATGGCACCAGAAAAACGGTCAAGCTCAAGCTGTGAGGTATTGAACAGCTCAACATTATTGGAGCGGGCGAAGGCATAGGCGAGAAAGAACAAACCGAATACCAACAGCTCGGCAAAGATGAATATCCAAATAGCAAAGTCGCCTGGAAGGCCTTCTTTAGGGGGTTTATGCATGAGTCTGGTTATGAGCCAATATAATTGGCAAAGGCGAGTATGCCGTGGGTAAAAAAAGGGGGCGCGAACGCCCCCCGAAGAGCTCCACTATGAGGTAGCTAGAGATTTGTTATCCTTGGCAAAGAAGCTGTACACGTACAGACACAAGCCAATGAAGAAGGTAAAGCCTGCGGTCAGACGCAGCCAGTAAAACAGAGCCAGCTTGTCTTGTACCACCATGAACGGCATTGGATCTTCACTGACACGCTGTAGATATACCTGCAGGATACCGGCACCGGTCAGGAACAACGTGATGAATACGATGGAGATAGTCATCACCCAGAATGACCACATCTCAAACAGCTGGGCACGGCCATTAGCGGCTGATGCCTTGTGATGCAGGTGTGGCCAGGCGTAGGAGATCATGGTAATCACGATCAACACATAGGCACCGTAGAAGGCCATGTGACCGTGAGCTGCCGTGATCTGCGAGCCGTGAGTGTAGTAGTTCACTGGCGACAAGGTGTGCAGGAAGCCCCACACGCCAGCACCGAGGAAGGCCATTACCGCACAACCCAGCGCCCATAGGGTAGCTGCCTTGTTTGGATGTTCCTTGCGACGGCGGTTCACCATGGTGAAGGCAAACACAGTCATCATGAAGAATGGGATAGGCTCCAATGCAGAGAAGATGGACCCCCACCACTGCCAGTACTCCGGTGCACCAATCCAGAAATAATGGTGACCAGTACCGATGATGCCTGTGATCAGCGCCATGGCGATGATGATGTACAGCCATTTCTCGATGATCTCGCGGTCAACACCAGTCAGGCGAATCAGCACGAAGGCGAGGATTGAGGCCATGATAAGTTCCCAGACGCCCTCTACCCACAGATGTACAACCCACCACCAGAAGTACTTGTCCAGAACCAGGTTGACCGGGTTGTAGAAGGAGAACAGGAACAGTACGGCAAGGCCGGTCAGACCAGTCAGCATGACGATGTTCACCACGGTCTTGCGGCCGGTGATGATGGTCATGCCAATGTTGAAGAGGAATGACAGCGCCACCACGACTATGCCGATCTTGGTAATTGTCGGCTGCTCCAGGAACTCGCGTCCCATGGTCGGCAACAGATCATTACCAGTCATCTTCGCCAGACTGGCATACGGTACCAGTAGATAACCGAGTATTGTCAGGGCACCTGCAACCAGGAAGATCCAGAACATGGCAATGGCCAGCTTGGGGCTGAACAGCTCGCGTTCTGCCTCTTCTGGAACCAGATAATAGGCCGCGCCCATGAAACCAAACAGCAACCAGACGATAAGCAGGTTGGTATGGACCATACGCGCAACGTTGAATGGGATTTCCGGAAAGAGGAAATCACCGATGACATACTGTGTGCCGATAATCAGGCCAAACAGTATCTGCCCTATGAACAGGCCGATGGCCGCGATGAAATAGGGCTTGGCAACAGCTTGAGATGAATATTGCATAATGTTGTCTCCCCCTTAACCTTGAATATTGGGTGGCCAATTGGCGGTGTTGATCTCTGAGGTATATTTCAGAAATTCTGCCATGGCTTCCAATTCTTCATCGGAAAGATTGAACTGTGGCATGCTACGCCGTCCTGGAATGCCATCGACCGGTCGGCTCTTGATGAAACCGATGATGGCGTCCTTGCTACCGCCGAAACGGGTATAGACGTTGCCGAGTTCAGGGGCAAAATAGGCGCCTTCTCCCAGCAGGGAATGGCAACCGATACAATTGTTGTCTTCCCATAACTTCTTGCCCAGGGCTACCTGGTCGTTGATGTTATGACGGTTGTCACGTTCGGGCAGGGTGCCCATAGTGTCAAACGTCAAGGCCAGAAACAAAAGCAGGAAGAATGCAGCTCCCCCTAGATATATGTTTCTGGCCATGCTTTTTGTAAATGTTTCACTCATTATATTTCCTCCTTGGCCGCCAATTTTTGTTGTTACTGCTTGACGCCATCGAGACTGCTATGGCCAATTGACTTTATAGTTAAATAACCAAGTTCGCCACATTGATTTACATCAAGGTATGCTGCTTTGCGGGTAAATACGTGCTGTTAGTTGCCAGAAGTTGTTGCCACGATCATTTTTCGAGACGTGTTTATGACATTACACAAAATTAACAGCTTTCTCTGTGCAATGGCTAGGGGAACACTGCGGTGACTTCCGTAGATAATTTTGCTTTGCCCTATCCAGATGATGTGTTGACCATGTTTCAGCCACTGGCCGCGCTGCCCTGGAGTATGTGGTTGGACAGTGCAGGCCGCGATCGTTATGACATTTTTGTTGCAGCCCCACGCGTCACCCTGGTTACCTGTGGTGTTACAACCAGAATTTGTCGTGGCGCGGACTGTAGTTACAGTACAGATGATCCTCTGCTCCTGCTTCAGCAAATTCTGCAAGAGACAGAACCTTGCCAATATAAACCACCCTTTGCCGGTGGTGCAGTTGGGTATTTTGCCTATGATCTGGCGCGGCGTTTTGTCTCATTGCCCGAGCATGCAGAAGATGATCTGAAACTGCCGGAAATGGCTGTGGGAATTTATGACTGGGCGGTTGTCGTTGATCATCAAATGCGCTCCTGCTGGCTGAGTGGCGATCGGGAAGCCTTGCAGCAGTGGCAGAATTTGACTGAGCAGAACTGTGAGACTGGAATGTTCACAGTGCAAGGCGAGGTGTGCAGCAACCTGTCAGCACAGGATTATGCCGACCGCTTTGCCCGTGTGCAGCATTATCTGCAGGTCGGCGATTGTTATCAGGTCAATCTGGCCCAGCGGTTTTGTGCACCGGCCAAGGGCGATGCCTTTGCCTTGTATGCAAGGCTGCGGCGGGAAAATCCTGCGCCTTTTGCTGCCTGGCTGAGTTTTCCCTTTGCACAGGTTTTAAGTGCCTCGCCAGAGCGGTTTCTCCGTGTGCAGGACAGCAAAGTGGAGACTAAACCTATCAAGGGTACGCGCCCACGTCTGGCTGAGCCACTGGCCGATGAGAGGCAACGTGCGGATTTGCAAAATAGCGTCAAGGATCGTGCCGAGAATCTGATGATAGTTGATCTGCTGCGCAATGATCTGGGCAAGAGCTGTGTTTCTGGTAGTGTGCAGGTGCCGCGGTTATTTGCGCAGGAGAGCTTTGCCAGCGTGCATCATCTGGTCAGCACGGTGACCGGCGAATTGGCGCAGGATCGTGACAGTATGGACTTGCTGCGTGACTGCTTTCCGGGTGGCTCAATAACCGGCGCACCCAAGCTCAGAAGCATGGAGATCATCGAAGAGCTGGAGCCGCATCGGCGAGGTGTTTATTGTGGTGCCATTGGTTATATCGGTTTTGATGGCAATATGGATACCAATATCGCCATTCGCAGCATGGTTTATACGCAAGGCAAGGTCTGCTTTGCTGCTGGCGGCGGGATTACCGTGGATTCGAGCATGACTGGTGAATATCAGGAAAGCCTGGACAAGGCGGCAGCCTTGCTGCATGTGCTCAAGCTGCACAGCATGTAGCATGCATATTTAATATGGCCCGTGTAGGTTTGATGGTTGGGCCCGGTTGCAAGGCCCTGGCTACGCGCCAACTCCCCCAACAATAGGCTGTTGGGGGAGTTGGCGTTATTTATGACCAGCGTCTTGCAGTAATCAATTGCTGCGTGTGGTTATTTTGTCTTGATGTCGATCTTGGCGCCTGTACGCAGTTTTTCCAGATAGGCACTGATCTGGCGCTGCTGCAGGAAATTTTGCAGTTGTGGCTTGATGGTTTCGTAGTCTGGTGCCTTGCCTTGACGGGAATCATCGAGGGAGATGATGTGCCAGCCAAACTGGGTTTGTACAGGTGTCTTGCTGTGGCTACCTTTTTTCATCTGGCTGACGGCCTAGGCAAATGGTGGCACCATTTGGTTAGCAGGAAACCAGCCCAGATCGCCATCTTTTGCCGATGTGTCCAATGATTTTTCATTAGCCAGGGTGGAGAAATCAGCGCCGCGAGCCAGGGCGGTAAGCAGATTATTGGCCTCTTCTTCGGTCTTTACCAGGATGTGGCGGGCCTTGTATTCCTGTTGCTGCATCTTGGGCAGCTGCAACTCGTATTCTTTTTTGATTTCATCTTCGCTGATCGGCTTGGCATTTGCTGCCTCTTTTACGGCCGCATTGAGCAGTACCTTGGACTTTATCTGCTCCAGTTCTGCGATTACTTCAGGTCTTTTATCCAGCTTCTTTTTTATCGCATCCTGATAAACCAGTTGGCGGGATACCAGTTCATCAATTATGAGATCGCGTTGTTGTGCCTGTTCCGGTGATAACCTGAACTCCTGAATATAGTTATCGACATCTTTTTGCAGGATCTTGCTGCCGTTGACCGTGGCGATGACGTCGGTAGGTGCAGCAAAAGCAGGGATAGACATGGCCAGTCCCAGGGCTGAGCCGATGAGTAGTTTGTGCTTGAGTTTCATAGAGGTTCCTTTGCTCGGGTTTCTTCAGGGGTAAGTGCTTCGATACTGAGGGCATGGACTTCATTTGACTGCAACAGTTCAGCCAAGGCGTCATAGACCATGCGGTGACGTTGCAGAGTGCTTTTGTTCTGGAACCCATCGGCGACGATTTGGACGCGAAAATGGCCACCACCACCGGCGCTTGCATGCCCGGCATGCCTGTGGCTGTCGTCTGTGATGGTCAATGATTGTGGCGACAAGCTGGTCGTGAGGCACTCACGAATGGTTTCAACTCGATTCATGGCAATACCTTTTTGAAGGGTCTGACTTGTACATCTGCATAGACGCCGGCTTTGAGGTATGGATCGGCCTCGGCCCAGTGTTGCGCCTCTGTCAATGAGGAAAATTCAGCGACTACCAGGCTGCCGGTAAAACCTGCGGGACCGGGGTCTTCACTATCTATAGCAGGGTGTGGCCCGGCCAGTAGCAGACGACCTGAATCCTTAAGCTGTTGCAAGCGTTTGAGGTGCTCGGGACGGGCCTGTTGGCGCAGTGGCAGGCTATCGGGCACATCCAGGCTGATGATGGCGTAGTACATGTCAATCGGTTTCCTGGCTGTCTGGTGCTGGTTTGATATGACGAGCCAGGTAAAAGGCTTGCGCGATCAGGAATGCCAGCGTCAATCCCATCATGCCAAACAGTTTGAAATTGACCCATATTTCGGTGTTGTAGTTATACATAACATAAAGGTTGGCAAAGCCCAGGGCGAGAAAAAAAACTGCCCAGGCGAGATTGAGGCGCAGCCAGATCTGGCCAGGTAGCTGGATGGCGGTGCCCATCATGCGCTCTGCCAGGGGTTTTTGACCAATGAATTGACTGGCAAAAAACGCTACTGCAAACAACCAGTTGACGACAGTTGGTTTCCATTTTATGAAGGCTTCGTTTTGCAGCCAAAGCGTGGCACCGCCGAGGATGGCAATGAGAGCCAGGGTTATCAGATGCATGGTTTCAAAGCGTCGATGCCGCCACCAGAACCAGATGACCTGAATAAAGGCTGCGGCAATAGCTACTGCCGTTGCGGTATAGATGTCATACAGCTTGTAGGCCAGGAAAAACAGCAGGATAGGAAAGAGGTCAAACAGCAGTTTCATGGAGATGTTTTGGGCTAGCTGGGTTGTTGGGCGCCAACTTTAGCACATCCTGTCATGGGCTTGGGGTAGAATGTGTCACTTATGTCTTACGA
This sequence comes from Thiohalomonadaceae bacterium, assembly GCA_041678005.1. Lineage (GTDB taxonomy): Bacteria > Pseudomonadota > Gammaproteobacteria > Thiohalomonadales > Thiohalomonadaceae > Sulfurivermis. The sequence continues at coordinate 87,991 of JBAYOW010000001.1, read as the reverse complement.
TTTGCACAGCCATAGCTGGATTTCCGATGGTACTTTGAGCCCGACCGCGCTGGTTCAGCGCGCAGCTGCTGCCGGGGTGACGGTATTGGCCTTGACCGATCACGATGATACGGCAGGTCATGCCGAGGCCAGGCTGGCTGCCGAGGCAAGCGGGATCGAGATATTAGCCGGCGTAGAGGTTTCCGTAACCTGGCAGGGCATGACGATTCATGTGGTTGGCCTGAATATTGATCCTGCAGATATCCCCTTGCAGACCGGGCTTGCTCGCTTGCGTGATTTTCGCAACTGGCGCGCCGAGGAGATGGGTCGGCGCCTGGCGCAACGTGGAATAGCTGGCGCGCACGCAGGGGCTTTGGCATTGAGTCGTGGGCGCGTCATCAGTCGCACGCATTTCGCACACTTTCTTGTCAGCCAAGGCTGTGGCAAGACAGTGCGCGATATCTTCAAGCATTATATCAAGCCGAATAAACCTGGTTATGTGCCCGGCCAATGGGCTGCGCTGGAAGAGGCGGTTGGCTGGATTCGTGGGGCAGGCGGTGTTGCAGTCATGGCGCATCCTGCACGTTACCCACTTACTACCAGCAAGTTGCGTCGTCTGTTGGTTGAGTTTATGGAGTATGGCGGTGAGGCGATGGAGGTTGTTTCAGGTAGCCATGGGCCAGACGATGTGCAGGCCATGGCGCGTCATGCCCGTGGGCTGGGTTTATTGGCCTCGGCTGGTTCTGATTTTCATGGCCCGGAGCATGCCTGGCTTGAGCTGGGTCAGTTGGCTGCGCTGCCTGAAGGTCTTACTCCAGTATGGCAGGCCTGGGAAGATAAATATGAGCTTGGCCAGCCAAAGGCCGTTGGATCGCATGGGTAGTTTTCGTCAGTCAGTTTTAGGTCTTGTTGAATCATGAGTCAATTTTTTCAGATCCATGCAGAAAATCCGCAGATTCGGCTGATCCGTCAGGCGGCCGATTTGTTGCGTGGTGGTGGGGTCATCGTTTATCCCACGGATTCTGGTTATGCCCTGGGCTGCCTGAGCGGCGAGAAGGGCGCTATTGAGCGGATACGCCTTATTCGACGCTTGGATGAGCGTCATCATTTCACCCTGGTCTGCCGTGATTTATCGGAAATCGCCACCTATGCTAAGGTTGGCAACAGTACTTATCGTCTGCTCAAGCAACTTACCCCAGGGCCGTATACTTTTGTTTTGACTGCCACCAAGGAAGTGCCACGACGTCTGCAGCATCCCAAGCGCAAAACGATCGGTATTCGAGTGCCGGACAATGTCATAGCGCAGAGCTTGCTGGCCGAGCTTGGTGAGCCGATTATGAGCACCACCTTGATCATGCCGGGTGAAAAATTGCCGCTCAGCGACCCTTACGAGTTTCGTCTGCAGCTGGAGCGTCAGGTGGATTTGATCATTGATGGTGGTTATGGCGATGTGGAATCAACCACGGTGATCGATTTGGTTGATGATAAGCCGGTATTGTTGCGTCAGGGTAAGGGTGATACCCAGCAGATCGGGGTATAATTCGAACATGGATGAACTGAATCTTTTGCAGCGTGTGGTGGTCTGGGTCTTGCCTGTCTTGTTTGCTATTACCGTGCATGAAACGGCACATGGCTGGATGGCCTTGCAGCTGGGCGATCCCACGGCCAGGATGTTGGGGCGACTCACCTTAAACCCCATTAAGCATATCGATCCTATGGGTACGATCCTTGTGCCTGGGTTGTTGTTGATGCTTGGTGGTTTTCTGTTTGGTTGGGCCAAACCAGTACCAGTGACCTGGGAGAACCTGCGTCATCCCAAGCGTGATATGGCGCTGGTGGCAATAGCCGGGCCTTTGTCCAATCTGTTGATGGCTGTATTTTGGGCACTGATCATACGACTCGGCATGGAACTTGGCGCTGGTAATGCGGCGGCCATGTATCTGGTCTATAGCGGTGTCGCCGGGATCTTCATTAATACTGTTTTGATGGTCTTGAATATGCTGCCCCTGCCGCCCCTGGATGGCGGCAGGGTGTTGGTAGGACTGTTGCCCGGGCCATTGTCCTGGAAGGTCTCACGCCTTGAGCCTTATGGCTTTCCTATCCTGCTGGCGTTGATGTTTACTGGTCTGCTCGGCAAGATCCTCTGGCCGGCCATCGGGCTGATGCTGGTGATGTTGTCGGTAGTCTCTGGCCTGTCTGTAAATCTATATATGAGTCTGCTTTCTGTCTTGATGAACGCCTAGGAGTATTCGTGAATTCCCTTGCCTCTTCCCATCAGCGAGTCCTTTCCGGCATGCGGCCTACCGGCCGTTTGCATCTGGGACACTACCACGGGGTGCTGAAGAACTGGATCAAATTGCAGTATGAATATGACTGTTTGTTTTTCATTGCAGACTGGCATGCCTTGACGACCTCTTATGAGGACACCTCAGGCATCCAGTCCTCGGCCTGGGAAATGGCCGTGGATTGGTTGGCGGTTGGCCTCAATCCCAATTCGGCAAAGATATTTATTCAGTCTCGCGTGCCTGAGCATGCCGAGCTGCACTTGCTCTTATCGATGATTACGCCACTGGGCTGGCTGGAGCGTGTGCCTACCTATAAGGATCAGCAGGAGAAGTTGAAGGAAAAGGATTTGGCCACCTATGGCTTTCTTGGCTATCCCTTGCTGCAAAGTGCCGACATCCTGATTTACCGTGCCGGGCTGGTACCTGTGGGTGAGGATCAGGTGGCTCATGTGGAGATCACTCGCGAGGTGGCGCGGCGCTTCAATCATATCTATGGTCGTGAGCCTGATTTTGTCGATAAATCAGAGGCAGCAATTAAGAAGATGGGTAAGAAAAATGCTGCTCTTTATCACGATTTGCGCAGGCGTTATACCGAGCAGGGTGATCATGAAGCACTGGCTACAGGACGTGCCTTGCTAGAGTCGCAGCAGAATATAACCCTGGCCGATCGTGAGCGTTTGTTTGGTTATCTCGATGGCAGCAGCCGCATTATCTTGCCAGAGCCACAGGCCATGTTAACGCCAGCCTCAAAGATGCCGGGCTTGGACGGCCAGAAGATGTCTAAGTCCTATAACAATACGATTTCCTTGCGCGATGAGCCCAAAATTGTGGAGCAAAAATTGCGTACTATGCCGACCGACCCGGCGCGTATTCGCCGGACTGATCCGGGCGATCCAAATAGATGTCCGGTGTGGCAGTTGCATCAGGTATATTCCACTGAAGATGTGAAGCAGTGGGTGGTGGAAGGCTGCACCCAGGCCACGATAGGTTGCATTGATTGCAAGCAACCGATAATTGATGCCGTGCTTAATGAACTGCGACCGATCCAGGAGCGCATTACTGAATTCAGTAATGATCCGGAGCGCGTACGCATGATCCTCAGTGAAGGTGGTGAGGCTGCACGTAGTGCGGCCAGGGCAACGCTTGAAGAAGTGCGTCAGGCGATGGGTCTTGGCTACCGATAGGAAAACCCAGGTGAGTGAAGCCAAGCCAGATTGTCTGATAAGTCCGCAGCAGGAGATGCCATTTGCCATTGTGCAGGGCTCACCCATTACCGAGCTGCCCAAAGATCTCTATATTCCACCGCAGGCGTTGGAGGTCTTTCTTGAGGCCTTTGAGGGGCCGCTTGATCTGTTGCTGTATCTCATCAGGCGGCAGAATCTCGATGTCCTCGATATCCCCATCGCTGAGGTAACTCATCAGTACATGGAATACGTGGAACTGATGAAGACAGTCAATCTGGAGCTTGCGGCGGAGTATCTGGTGATGGCCGCCATGCTGGCCGAGATCAAATCACGCATGTTGTTGCCGCGTCCTGCATGTGTGGACGAGGATGAGGATGACCCGCGTGCCGAGCTGGTGCGTCGTCTGCAGGAGTATGAACGATACAAAAAGGCCGCAGAGGATATCGATGAGTTGCCGCGTGTGGAACGAGATACCTTTCCGCTGGTTGTCGATTTGCCCAGGCTTGAGGTGGTGCGCACACCACCGCCAGTAGATTTGAAAGGCTTGCTGTTGGCGCTTGCCGATGTCCTGCGCCGAGCGGAAATGTTCAGCAGCCACCAAATAAGTCGTGAGCCTTTATCGGTGCGTGAGCGTATGTCGCAGGTGTTGGAGATGCTCAATGCTGAACACTTCACTGAATTTACGCGCTTGTTCCGTCTCGATGAGGGCAAGCGTGGTGTGGTCGTTACCCTGTTGGCTATCCTTGAACTGCTCAAACAGTCATTAGTGGAATTGATTCAGACCGAGACCTTCGGTTCCATACATGTCAAGCTCGTGACAGCTGTTGTATATCCATCAAAGACCATGGAAGCAGATACATATGAATAACAGGCGGTCGGCATGAACACTGAGCAACTGCGCAATATCATTGAGGCAGCATTGTTTGCTGCCAGCGATCCACTAAGTGCAGAGCGTCTGCAAGACTTGTTCGATGATGAGCAGCAGCCATCACGCGATACAGTGTTGCAGATTATTTTGCAGTTGCAGGAGGAATATGCCGAGCGCGGCATTGAACTAAAAGAGGTCGCGACTGGTTTTCGTTTTCAGGTGCGACAAGACATGTCTGCCTGGGTTTCGCGTTTGTGGGAAGAGCGACCGCAGCGCTATACTCGCGCGACGCTGGAAACTCTGGCCTTGATTGCCTATCGGCAACCCATTACGCGTGCCGAGATTGAGGATGTGCGCGGTGTTACGGTCAGTAGCAGTATTATCAAAAGTCTGCAGGAGCGCGAATGGATACGCGTGGTGGGTCATCGTGATGTACCGGGGCGGCCAGCGATGTTTGCCACTACGCGGCAGTTTTTGGATTACTTTAATCTGAAAAGTCTGGATGAGTTGCCGCCATTGGCGGAGCTGATGGATATCGACAAGCTCAATGCCGAACTGGATTTGCGTGATCTGGGTAGTGATGTCGAAGAAACCAGGCCGCCTGTAGTTGTCTATGATCCAGCATTTGAGGCAGCAGAGCTTTGAGCGGAAGATTACAAAAGGTGTTGGCTCGTGCCGGTCTTGGCTCACGTCGTGAGCTTGAGCAGCGGATTATTGACGGCCGTGTCTCGATCAATGGCAAACCGGTCAAGCTGGGCGATCAGGTAAGTCCTGGCGATGTGGTGCGTCTTGATGGGCGTATTATCGCTCAGGATAGTTTGCAGGGTCCGGAGCGCCGTGTGCTGGTTTATCATAAACAGGCCGGTGAGGTTTGCACCCGCTCCGATCCGGAAAAAAGACCAACCATTTTCGATCGCTTGCCCGTGTTGCGTCATGGGCGGTGGGTCGCCGTGGGGCGGCTGGATATCAATACCACAGGAATTATTCTGTTGACCACTGATGGCGATCTCGCCAATCGTTTGATGCATCCTTCGAGTCAGGTGGAGCGTGAATATGCCGTGCGCGTATTTGGTGAGGTCAGACCAGAAATTATCCAGAATTTATTGGCTGGCGTGATGCTTGATGATGGTGAAGCTGGCTTTGACAGTATTGTCGCTGCCGGTGGCGAGGGGGCAAATCACTGGTATCACGTTACCCTGCGCGAAGGTCGCAATCGCGAAGTGCGCCGACTGTGGGAAAGTCAGGGGGTGACGGTCAGTCGTTTGATCCGTGTCCGTTATGGGCCGATACACTTGGGTCGTCAGTTGCGCCTGGGTCGTTATGAAGACTTGACTGGCGAGCCATTACAAGCTTTGCTACAGATAGTTGGCCTGGTTTCTGCAGAACAAAAAACTGCTGGCAAAAAGCCAGCCAGTAAGAAGCCTGTGGCTCCTACACGAGTGCACAAATCTGTTGAGCGCAAATCCGGGCGTCGCAAGGGTTCAATAGATGATTGGTCAAGCTCACCCATACCGTCAGCTGGTGCCGACAAATCACGCAAATCGGGGACAAAAGAACTAGTCACACGCAGCTCAACCAGGACAGCCAAACCAACACGCACATCTGCTGATACAGCACGACCTGCAAAAAGCACACTCAACAAGAAAACTGCAAATATGGTTAAACGTCGCAAGCAGGCATGACACCATATCAAGTCTATACTCTGCTACGTGAGGCATATGGCTCCACGCAGTGGTGGCCAGCTGAAACTGCGTTCGAGGTGATGGTTGGCGCTATCCTGACGCAAAACACTACCTGGTCAAATGTTGAGAAGGCAATCACTAATCTCAAGGCCAATGCCGCACTGGAACCAACGGTAATTCTGCATACAGATGACACCACGCTGGCTGGCTGGATCAGATCGTCTGGTTATTACAATATCAAAGCTGGCCGTTTGAAGAATTACTGTCGTTGGTATTTGGCAGCTGGCGGATATACTGAATTGCAGAATCTGGAGACAGCAGAGCTGCGCAAGCAATTACTGGAGGTCAAAGGCGTAGGCCATGAGACAGCCGATGATATTCTGCTTTATGCCTTTGCGCGGCCGGTTTTTGTTATCGATGCCTACACGCGTCGGCTATTTTCTCGCTTGCAACTGATCACCGGGCTGGAGAAGTATGATGAGTTGCGACATTATTTTGAACAGGGTTTGTCTCATTGTGACAGGCAGGTGGAATTGTTTAATGAATATCACGCTCTGATCGTGATGCATGCCAAGCAGTTATGCCGTAAACGTCCGTTGTGTCGCTCATGTGGTTTGCAGCCGTACTGCAACTATGAGCTGGAATGAGGTGTGAGAGATGAGTTGCAGCGAGCAGCAACATTATTTCATGCGTGAAGCCCTGGCCCTGGCGAACCTGTCTGTGCAGCAGGGGGGTGGGCCGTTTGGTGCAGTGGTGGTACAGGATGGCCAGATTATTGCGCGTGGCAATAATAGCGTGACCGCCAGCAAGGATCCAACAGCACATGCCGAGATGGAGGCCATACGTCAGGCCTGCCAACAGCTGGATAATTTCAGCCTGTCAGGTTGTGATCTGTATGTTAGCTGTGAGCCATGCCCGATGTGCATGGCCGCCGCATACTGGGCGCGTATCAGACGTATTTTTTATGCTGCCACACGTGATGAGGCGGCAGCGGTTGGCTTTGATGATGCGCTGATCTATAAGGAAGTATGTCTGTTGCCTGAACAACGTTATTTGACCATGCTGCAATGTCTGCCGGAAGAGGCGAGTCTGCCCTTTGCAACCTGGGTAGCCAAGGCAGATAAAATTAGTTATTAAGCCACCTGCACCTGATTGCGCCCTTGTTGTTTGGCTGTATAGAGGGCCTGGTCGGCGCGTTCGAACAGCTTGTCGCTACTTTCCCTGGCCAGCGTGGCCATGCCTATACTGACCGTGACCTTGATCGTTTTGTCGCCGTAGGTGCAGATTGCTGCGTTTATGAGGCTCCGAATGCGTTCGGCCACAATAGCGGCACCATCTGTTGAGGTTGCCTGCAACAAGGCGACAAACTCCTCACCACCATAGCGAAACAGCAAGTCATCCTCGCGCAAGCCTTTTTTGATGAGTTGTGCCACTGAGCGCAGTACCATATCGCCAGCTAGATGACCGTGCCGGTCATTGATTTTCTTGAATCTGTCTATGTCGATAACCAGCAGTGAGAGGGCTTGCTGATGGCGCTGGGCGTGGGTGACCTCACGTTGCAGTTGTTCATCCAGTGCGGCGCGGTTGGGCACGCCAGTGAGATGATCGCGATGGGCTGACAGTCGCGCCTCGTGGTAGTGCAAGGCATTGCGTAGCGGGTAGACCAGTGTATCTAACAGGGATTCGAACTGTGCCAGCTCTTGTTCGCTGAATTGTGTATCGCGACTAATGGACAGCTCGCCAAGCTCGCTATCCGGCAGATTGAGGTGATAAGTGCACTGATGATGACGGGCGTTAACCATACAAACATCATGGGAGATATTGTGTCCATGGTGCCGGTAACTCAAGCCTTGATGAGGTACCAGAGTCTGCATGCTTGTAGAGAAAATATGCAACATCTGTTGCAGATCAAGAGTTGTTTGCAGCGCGGTGATCAGACGTAATCTGTCTGGCGTATCGGCGGCGTGCGCTAGGCTGACGACCTTGGCCACTGTCGATTTGTGGCTGGTGTTGAGTAGTCCTTGACTGATCATGGTATCTATCTCTCAACGGTAAATGACTTTACCGTTAAGGCGGATGCCAATTTCGTGCCAGGTTTATTTGTCCTTTATAAACAAATTGTTACAGGCGTATTTATAGCTTGCGCCAAAAAAACGTCATCTCTGGTGGCAAGAACTTGCCATTTTTGCGCGGCAAGCGGTAATTCGTACCTGTCTTTGCCGCATGACTGATAGCCAGTAAAGCGCAACAAGAGCTTTTTTGCGCTTGATGCGTACTGTGATCTGGTTAACCGGGTTGTTTTTATTGTGCGTTGCTGCGTTTGCCGGTGATGCCACGGCTGTCGGGGCCCATCAGGTATAGATAAATAGACATGATTTCTTCCGGTCGCGACAGGGTGTTGGGATCTTCACCTGGATAGGCTCGGGCACGCATGGCTGTGCGCACGGCACCTGGATTGATGCTGTTGACCCGAATATTGGTATTGGTTTCCAGTTCGTCTGCCCAGATTTCCATCATGTTATCGGCAGCGGCCTTGGTTATGGCATAGGCTCCCCAGTAGGCGCGACCTTTTTGGCTGACGCCGCTGCTGGTAAACAATACTGAGGCATCTGCAGATTTTTTAAGTAGTGGCAGCATGGCGCGGGTGAGCAGGTAGGGTGCATGCAGGTTGACTTGCATGAGTTGCGCCCATTGCTTCAGGTCGTACTGTGCTAGTGGGGTCAGGGTGCCGAGCAGGCCTGCATTGTGCAGTATCCCGTCCAGGTGGCCAAATTCTTTGGCTAGAAGGTCGGCTAGCTCCAGGTATTGTTCGTGGCTGGCCTTTTCCAGATCGAATGTTGCCAGACCGGGCTGTGGTCCACTTTTTTGTTCGATTTCATCGTAAATTTTTTCCAGTTTGCGCGTGTTGCGTCCGAGCAGGATTACCGTTGCGCCGTGGTTGGCAAAGGCCTTGGCAGCGGCGGCGCCAATACCATCACCGGCGCCTGTGACCAGTATGATACGTTGTTTGAGTAGATCAGGGGCTGGCTTGTAACTATGCATGGGTTTCCTCTACCTACGGCTGGTCTGAATAATTTGTTGTGCACAATATACCCCACTACGCACAGCTCCTTCGAGGGTAGCCGGATAAGCTGTGTCTGTATAGTCACCTGCCAACCATAGCTTGGTTTGTGCGGTGACATTGGCTGGTCGGCGTTTATTGCTGTCGACATCACAGAAAAAAGTGGCACGTTGTTCGCGAATCCTGTATGACCACAATGGCTCTGGCCAATGAGGGAATTGCTCTGCGATCTCTGCGGCCACCTGTGCCTTAAGTTTTTCAGCCGGGATATTGTTGTGGTTGCCAGGACCGCTGATAACGGCTGCCAGCAGCCCAGGTTGATTGCAGAGTATGCCCCTGTCGATAAGCCATTGCACCAGGCCACCGCTAAAACCCAGCATGCTCTGACCCAGGCTGATGTGGGTAGGATAGGCCAGATAGACGGTGGTGATGGGGGCTGAACCCAGGGATTTAATCTGTTGTCGTAAGTCGTGTAGCTGTGGATGATCGGCCAGCAGTTTCGCCGCATGCCAAGGGGCGGTTGCGAGGATGATTTGGCTGGCTGCAATTGTTCCATGTTTGGTGGACACGGCAGGTGCATTGTTGGAAAAATCAAGCGCAAGGGCACGGCAACGCCGATGGATTTGGCCACCTTGACGCACGACATAATCTTGCGCAGGTTGTGGTAACACCTGGCTCAGTGTTGTGCGTGGGTGGAGCAGATCAGAATCCCGACGCTGGCGGTTGAAGGCATCACGCAACACCTGCAGAAAAACTTGCGCCGAGGCCTGTTGTACGGGGGTGTTGAGCGTAGCCAGACACAAGGGTTGCCAGAGGGCATCAAGCAGACTGGGAGGTTGCTTTTGCAACAATTCAGCCACGCTGATATCTGGTTGCTGCTGAAAATTATTGCGCCAGGCATTCAGGCAAAAGCCAAGTGCCGCACGTCGTTCATGTCCTTGCAAGCCTTGCCACAAGGCCCAGAGCAAATGCAGCGGGGCGGGCAGTCGAGGTGCGCGCAGGTGCAAGGCAGCAGGTTTGCGCCGGACATCTAGTTGCAATGCTTCGCGTACTAAAATCTGTTCTTCTGCCAGGCCGATAGTGTGTAGCAGCCGCAATGTTTCGCTGTAGGCACCTATGAGCAGGTGTTGGCCGTTATCAACATCATAGTCAGCCAGACGCACAGTGCGGGCACGGCCCCCCAATTGTGGTGCAGCTTCCAGTAATTGGACGGGTATTCTGGCCTCGGCCAGGGTGCAGGCAGCGGCCAGTCCAGCCCAACCGCCACCGATGATTATTACCGGCTTCATTTTTGCTGTTGTTTGCGTCGTGTCTCGCCGCGTGCGGTGCGCCAGGCCAGCCATAGTTTGCGCCAGGCAGGCAGGCTCACGCGCCGGTGCATCACGGGATAGTTGTTTTGTTCGATGGCATCGAGGGTGGACAGATAAATGGCGGCCATAATCAGACCGCTGCGCTGAGGATAGCGGTCAATTGTGGGTAGATGGAACATCGCCTGATTGTAATACCTACGCGCTCTTGTTGCCTGGAAACGAAACAGGGCGCAGGTCTTGTCGGAGGAGCAGCTGGTCAGGATGTCATTTTCACTAACGCCAAAACGCTCCATTTCATCCTGTGGTAGATAGATACGGCCACGTGCAGCGTCTTCACCAACATCGCGCAGGATATTGGTGAGCTGGAAGGCCATGCCAAGGTCATGGGCATATTTCATGGTGCGATGATTTTCGTAGCCAAAAATGACGGCGGCCATTTGGCCAACTACGCTGGCGACACGATAACAATAGAGCGACAAGTCCTTGAAAGTGGCATAGCGTTGCTGGCTGAGATCCATCCGCATGCCATCGATAATTTCCTGAAATTGCTCCTCTGGCAAGCGATAATTAGCAATAACGGCTTGCAAGGCATGAGTAACCGGATGTTGTGGCTTACCGGCATAGAGCCGGGAAATTTCATGCTCCCACCAATCAAGTTTGGTCTGTGCTGTTTTTGTATCCTGACATTCATCCACCACATCATCCACTTCGCGGCAAAAGGCATATAGGGCTGTGATGGCGCGGCGCTGTGCGGCGGGTAAAAACAAAAAACTGTAATAAAAGCTGGAGCCACTATGGGCGGTTTTATGCTGGCAGTATTGATCAGGGGTCATCTGTGGATATCCCGGTTGCTGCTTAAGGCGTGCCAGAGTAGCACAGGCCATTCGATGCGGCGTAGGCGAGGGCGGGCAAAAGGATCTGTGCTTGTTAGTTTTGTCATTTTGTCCAAAATGCGTAGACCACCAGCAATAATAAGACGGATCTCCAGACCAAAACGTCCCTGTAGGCGCTGGCCAAGTACTGCTCCATCGAGCATGAGTCTGCGAGCGCGTTGGTATTGCAACTGCATCAGCTGCTGCAAAGCCAGATCATTGCGTTGTTCTGCATAGTGTTCTGCTGTGATGCCGTATTGCTGCATCTCATCCTGCGGGATGTAGATGCGCTGGTTTTCTGCATAATCCTGTGCTAGATCCTGATAAAAATTGATGAGCTGCAAGGCTGTGCAGACACGATCAGAAAGCACAATATTTTGCTCGCTGTCTTCATTTTGCAGGTGCAGTAATAAACGGCCGACGGGATTGGCAGAGCGACGGCAGTAATCGAGTACGGCGGCAAAATCAGCGTAGTGCTTTTGTGCCACATCCTGACGAAAAGCGGAGAGCAGATCATGGAACAACTGCACGGGTAAATTATGCTGTTCAATAACATCGGCAAGCGCAATAAAAACCGGCTGTTTGCCAGCTATGCCACGCGTGATGTCATCCAGGGCATTCGCCATTTCGGTCAAAAGCTGCAGGCGTTGTGCCGGATTTGTCTCGCCTTCATCAGCCAGATCATCAGCTGTACGGGCAAATGTATAGATAACAGCAATCGGCTGGCGTAAGTGTTTGGGCAACAAGTGTGAGGCCACCGGGAAATTTTCATAATGGGAGCGAGCTTTCTGCTCACAGTGGGCATAGGCCGCTGCCAAGCGGTCAGCTTTTGTCATCGTCATGCAAATTCATTTCGCGTGCAGCGATTTCGATTTGTGCGATATCGGTGATTTCTTTTTTTGTTGTAATGCCCATTTCAGTGAAGCGTCGCATGCTTGGCAATACCCGTGCATCGAGCGTGCCTACAGTTTTGTTGAAATTGCTTACGCTGTTTTCCAGACTTTTCCCCAACCGAGCGAGGTGCTCGGTGAAGGTGTTGACACGGCCATACAGCTCTTCACCTAGCTTGCGGATCTGTTCGGCATTTTCTGCCAGGGCTTGTTGTCGCCAGCCGTAGGCCACGGCGCGCAGCAGGGCGACAAAACTGGTGGGCGTAGCAAGTATCACCTTATCGACCAGGGCATCTTCCAGCAGTTTGTGATCGCGTTCGAGAGCAGCGGAAAGGAATTGATCGCCTGGGATAAACAGCACAACAAAATCAGGGGTGTTTGCGAATTGCTGCCAGTAGGCCTTGGCAGAGAGTTCGCGTACACGTTCGCGTAGCTTGCGCGCATGGCGATCCAGTTCATGCTGGCGCTTGTTATCGCTATCAGCCTCAATTGCTGAAAGATAGGCGTCCAACGGGGTCTTGGCATCGACAATGATCTCACGGCTATCGGGCATGCGGATAATCATGTCGGGTCGCAGACGACCTTCATCGGTGTTGACCTGTTCTTGCTCGTAGAAGTCACAGTGCTTGACCATGCCGGCCAATTCAGCCAGACGTTTGAGCGTCATCTCACCCCATTGGCCACGCACTTCCGGCCGGCGCAGGGCCTGGACCAGATTGCGTGTTTCACCTTGCAGCAGGCGATGTGCCTCGGCCAGGGATTCCAGATGCTTGCTCAGTGAGCCATGCGCCTCGGCACGACTTTTTTCCATGCCATGCAGCTGTTGCTCGGTTTTATTCAGGGCTTCGCGGATGGGCTTGACCAGATTTTCTACTGCCTGTTCGCGTTGTATCAGTTCACCTTTGGCCTGGATTTGAAACTGTTTCAGATTTTCCTCTGCCAGGCGCAGAAATTCAGTACTGTTATGTTTGAGTGCCTCGCTGGCCAGTGAGCTGAATGTCCCGGTCAGATTGTCCCGCACCTGCTGTAGGGCAGTGTTTTTTTCACTGGCGGCAAGTTGCGCAGACTCCAGCTCGACTTGCAGACGAATATTGTCTGCATGCAGGCGCATGGCCCGACGATTGAGCAGTAAATAGGTGATGAATGCACCGCAGGCAGCAGCCAATAATATGGCGAGTATCAGCAGGCTTAGGTTATCGGTAGTTGGCACTGTTGTTTTCCAGGCTGATTTGCAGCTCTCAGTCTAAGCACTGCAATAAGTCTGTTGGCTTGTTGATATGCATATCAGCGCCCCATTTGTGCGGCTGTTCGTGTTTATCAATATAGCCATAAAGCGCCACGACGGTAGTAATGCCTGCCTCGCGTCCAGCGATAATGTCGCGCTCAGCATCGCCCAGATACAGGCATTCATCAACCTCGCTGCCAGCTTCCTTGCAGGCCTGCCACATGGGCGCTGGGTGGGGCTTGCACTGCGGCAGAGTATCGCCGCTGATGATGGTGATGGCGCGCTCTGCCAGGCCAAGTTCGCGCATTAGTGGCATGGTCAGGTAGGCTGGTTTATTGGTGACCACGCCCCAGTTGAGTCCTTGTTGCTCAATGGCGGCCAACAATTCGCTGATGCCGGCAAACAAAACCGATTCACGTGTGATGTTTTGTAGATATACATCGAGCAGGAAATTGCGTAATTTGCTGAGTTCCTGCTCAGCCATGTCAGTACCAAAACCAAGTTGCAGCAATGCAGCGGCACCATGGGAGGCGACGGGTCGAATGAGTTCATAAGGCAGTGGTGTGCGGCCGGCCTCCTGCAGCGTCTGGTTGAGTGCATAGGCCAGATCGGGTGCGGTATCAGCCAGGGTGCCGTCGAGATCGAAAAGTATGGTTTTGAGTTTTTTGTTGGAGGGTCTGACCACGCTCACAGCTTAGCTATCCCTTGTGCACCAGGCGAGATAGTTGACATCCAGATCACGCTCCAGACTGTAGTTGCGGGTCAGTGGATTGTAGCTCATGCCGGTGAGCTCGCGTAGCTGCAAGCCTGCCTGACGAATGCTTGGCTCCAGCTCTGAAGGGCGGATGAATTTGGCAAAATCATGCGTGCCCTTGGGTAGTAGGCGCAGCAGGTATTCAGCACTGATTATGGCAAATAGATAGGCTTTGGGGTTGCGATTTATAGTGGAGAAAAACACCTGTCCACCTGGTTTGACCAAGGCTGCGCAGGCAGCGATGACAGAGGCCGGATTAGGCACATGCTCAAGCATTTCCATGCAGGTGACGACATCGAAATAGGCCGGCATCTCGCTAGCCAATTGTTCAGCGGTGGTGCGGCGGTAATCCACTTCAACACCAGATTCCAGCTTGTGTAGCTGGGCGACTTCCAGCGGCGCTTCGCCCATGTCGATCCCCATCACCCTGGCACCGCGTTGCGCCAAACTCTCAGCCAGAATGCCGCCGCCACAACCAACATCCAGCACTGTCTTGCCGCTCAGTAAGGCGCGTTGATCGATGTAGTCCAGCCGCAATGGGTTGATGTCGTGCAGTGGTTTGAACTCACTGTCAGGATCCCACCAGCGTGAAGCGAGCTCTTCGAATTTTTTGATCTCTACATAATCGACGTTGGCTGTATTCATGATTCATTTTCTACCTTGTTTTGCCAGATGCGTTCACGCCATTTTTTTGCACAGGCCAGCAGGTGGTTTTCATCCAGAGTGGTGAGTTGACGATTTTTCAGCAGTCGGCGACCTGCCACCCATACATCGCTCACCTTGTCGCGACTGGCGGCATAAACCAGTTGTGAGACCGGATGGTACAGCGGTTGGGTTTCAATCTCATCCAGGCGCACGGCAATGATATCAGCGGCCTTGCCTGCTTGCAGTGAACCTGTGACATGCTCCAGACCCAGCGCACGGGCACCGTTGATGGTAGCCATCTGCAGCGCTGAAAAAGCGGGCAGGGCGCTGGCATCACCGGCAACACCCTTGGCAAGCAGGGCGGCAGTGCGCATTTCGGTAAACATGTCGAGATCGTTGTTACTGGCAGAACCATCGGTGCCCAGGGCGACATTGACACCTGCAAGCAGTAGTTTATGGACTGGGCAAAAGCCACTGGCCAGTTTTAGATTGGACTCGGGGCAGTGGACTATATGAGCGCCAGCCATAGCTATCGTGCTGATATCCTCATCTTCAAGCTGGGTCATGTGCACGGCCAGCAGGCGCGGTGACATCAGTCCAAGTTCGGCCAGGCGTTGCAATGGGCGTTGACTGTGCTCAGCCAGGGCTTGCGTGACCTCGTGTGCAGTTTCATGAATATGCATGTGGATGGGAATATCCATCTCTTCGGCATACATGGCGACTTTCTGTAAGGGTATATCGGCCACGGTGTAAGGGGCGTGCGGGGCAAAGGTGGTGGTGATCAGCAAGTCGGCATGGTACTGATCATGAACCTGAATTCCCTTATGCAGATATTCATCGGCATGTTGCGCCCAGGCACTAGGAAAATCAATGACGATCAGCCCAACCACGGCGCGCATTCCGGCCTGGCTGGCAGCGCGGGCAGTAGTATCAGGGAAAAAATACATATCATTGAAACAGGTCGTGCCGCTGCGCAGCATCTCAGCCATCGCCAGCTGTATGCCTTCACGGACGAATTCTTCACTGACCCAACGTGACTCCGCTGGCCAGATATGCTGGTTAAGCCAGTCCATGAGTGACAGGTCATCGGCCAGACCACGGAACAGGCTCATCGACGCGTGGGTGTGTGCATTGATAAGGCCTGGCATCAAGGCGTGTTCAGGCAGGCTCACTTCGCTTATTGCATGATATTTTTGCCTGGCTAGCACGGAAGGCAATATTTCGAGAATACGACCTTGGCCGATCGCAATACTATGCTGTTCAAGCACCAGGTGAGCCGGTTCGACCGGGATGACCCAGCGCGCGTGGATGAGAGTGTCGATGTTTTGCATGGGCGAAAGATACAGGGCGGCATAGCGGCTTACAAGCCAGCCGTGTTATGGGGTACGCCAATGGGGTTTCTGGCTAACCCCGGCGATAGTGTGAGCTGCATCATATGAATAGTGTCGTGTGCGTCACGGTAGGTAAGTGGGGATTGGTCTAATTTGTATGAGAACAGAATGAAAAACAGGTCCATCCGTCCGGAGGTGCATTATGAGCAATTCACTGAATGTGCTGCCTTTCAATGTACGCACCGATGCGACAGGAGCCAAAGGAACTGCTCTGCCGCCATTGGTACAAAGTGCCAGGCTCAATGCTGAAAAGCAGTTGCAGCCATTATTGAATACCTTATTCAACAAGGTTGATGATGCCTTGTTTGATCTGGCCAACAAGGCCGAAAATAACGCGCAGCAAGCTGTTTATTTCGATCTTATGCGCGAGCTACGCTTGCGCAAGGAAGCCCTGCTGGAGAAATTCAACACACAATATCAGATAGAATTCAGTGCCGCCTTAAATGGCGAGCAGGGTGGTTCGGATGAGCCCGTCATGCTGGAATTAGCTCTGATTGATGATGCTGATCTTGAAGAGACAATTGCCCTGCGCAACATGGTTGATAAGGCCAGGGATTTATATGCCGATGCGCTGTATTGTCTGAACAGGCGCGTGCAAACAGCTACCCAGGATGGTGATGTCGACAAGGAACCCAGCGAAGAAGAAAACCCTTTCGATCCGGCAGCGCTATGTGAGTCCTTTCGTGCCGCAATCGCTATGGTTGCCATGGAGCTCACTGCCAGGCTGGTTGTCTACAAGCTCTTTGACAAGATTGTCGTCCAGCACCTGGATGTCTTTTACTCCGCCGCCAATACCATTTTCGCGCGCGGCGGCGTGTTGCCGGATTTACAGGGTCGCCCACAGACTTCCAGTGTTGTAAAGGTATCTGGTCGCTCACGTGGGGCAGCTCATTCGCATAACGGCCAAGCAGTTAGTGCATCCGTGGCGCAGCCAAACAATGAGACCCGTCAGGCGGTTGAGTTGTCGGCTGAGCAAATGGAAACCTTTACCTTGATGCAACAGTTGCTCGCCGTACAGCGTGATCAACACAGTGATGCACCCTTGAGTAGAGAAGAAACGGTGGCAGCAGCGTTTTCCGTGGACGAGGTATTGACCAGCCTGTCGGCGCTGCAGCCACATTTTGCTGCTGCGGTATCTTCCGATGAGTTATCCAATCTGCGCAACCAGTTGCAAATGAATATCCAGCAGCAGGGTTTGGGCAGTGGGCGTGAGTTCAGCCAGAATCAGGCCGATATCATCGATGTTGTCGGCATGATGTTTGACTTCATCCTCGACGATCCGGAATTGCCGGTTGCAGTCAAGGGAGTATTGGCACGGCTGCAGATCCCCATGTTGAAGGTGGCCTTGCTTGATCGGAATTTTTTTGGCAAGAAAAGCCATCCAGCACGTTTATTGCTTAATGAGCTTGCGCGTGCCGGTATGGGGCTGGATGAGGTGGCGGATGTCACCACTTCGCCAGTGTTTGGCAAAATCGAACTGATTGTTGGCCGTATCTTGCAGGAATTTGACGATGATCTGCTGCTTTTTGCCGAATTAAGACAGGAATTGCAGGAATTTTACACGCAGGAGCAGGCACAGCTTGAACAAGTGCGGATCACCCTGGAACAGTCACACGCTACCGCCAGTGAGGCGATGGCTCCCTTGCTGGCAGTGGATATCTTGCCAGATGCTGTCAGGGAGTTGTTGGAGGGTGCCTGGAGCGAACATTTGGTCGAGCTTTACCGCGCAAGTGGTAGCAAGTGTGAGGCTTGGCAGCGTGCCGCTGCTTTGGCTACCACCCTGGTAGACAGCCTGCAGCCGAAGCAAGGCGCTGTAGAGCGCAAGGCACTGGCAAGGTTGTTGCCTTCATTACTGGTCGATTTGCGCCGCTTCAGCGTGGTTGCCAATCTGCCCGCAGAGGAAAGTCAGCGCTTCTTCAAGGCACTGGAAGAGTGCCATTTGGAGGGTTTGCGTAGTAGAGAGGTAGAAAAGCCCGCAACCCCAACAGCTTCACTCAAGCCAGTCGCTGAACAGCGAGCTGGGAAGCCTGTCTTGCTAGAAGCAGAGCAGGTTCGCCAGACTGCTGGACGTGTCATGTCGGCCAAGGAACTGGGTACCTTGCTCGACGATCTGCCCTTGCCTGCGCCGACCAGTACCCGCCAGCAGCCGGTCATGGCACCAGCGGAAGAAGTTGCATCAGCTGTGCTCATGCAGGCAGAGAGCGAGGATTCAGCCGCAGCAGATCAAACGGCAGCTGCAACAACATCAGCGGACAAAGGGCCTTTCACGGAAGAAATTGTCATGTCCTCCGAGATGCCTGCCGGGCAGGAAGAGGATCGGCAGTGGGCTGAGCAGTATGCCACTTATGCCAGCATGGCGCGTGAGCTTGAGGTGGGCAGCTGGCTTAACTTCACTGATGAAAATGGACGCGTGCGCCGTGGCAAATTGGCGTGGAAGAGTGTGGTGATGGGCGAATATGTCTTTGTTGACCGCTTCTTCAAGGTGGTGCGGGATATCAATCTTCAACAACTGGTTACTGCACTTGCCAATGGGCAAGTTTCCCTTGCCGATGAAAAGCCGCTTATGGACAGGGCGCTGGATTCAGTTATGTCAGCACTGAAAAAATATCAGGATAAAGTTGGTGGGCAAGCGGCCAGCCAGGACTGATGTGATGGAATCAAAGAAATATATTTATTGATTGGTACGCGGCGCACGCTCTGCCTTTGCTCACTCCATGGTGAAATCTGCGAGCCAGGCTTGCTTGTCATTTTCTTGTTGTTCTCTCTACGCCTATGTATTGAATTCGGGTAGGATGTCGTGTTTTCAGGCATCAAATATCTCGAATATCATGAATATGTCACACGACAATATACGCGCAGTTTTGTGGCGGAACGAACAGCTGCATTTGCTCGATCAGCGCATCTTGCCGCAACAGTCTGCTTATCTTTCCTATACCGAGCCTCGCGCCGTGGCAGATGCTATCCGTGAGATGGTGGTGCGTGGTGCTCCAGCCATCGGGGTGACAGCCGCCTATGCCGTGGTATTGGCAGCTCGTCAGAGTTATAACACTGCGGGCGAGGCATGGCGTGGGGCAATCAAGGAGGATATCGCGTATTTGGCGGCGGCTCGGCCTACGGCAGTGAATCTGTTTTGGGCGCTCTCGCGTATGGAACGTTTGATTGCCGATATGGGCACTGGTAATCCGGAAACCACGTTACTGGCTGAGGCTGTGGCAATTCATGAAGAGGATATCGCGGCCAATTATCGTATGGGAGAATTGGGTGCAGCCCTGATCGAAGGTGGTGCGGTATTGACACAGTGCAATACCGGCTCTTTGGCTACCGGCGGCTATGGCACAGCCCTGGGGGTGATACGCAGTGCCTATACAGCTGGCCGCATCCACCATGTTTATGCCGATGAGACACGACCCTGGTTGCAGGGAGCGCGCTTGACCGCATGGGAGTTGGTGCAGGACAGGATTCCGGTGACCTTGCTGGTCGATGGGGCTGCGGCGCATCTGCTGAAGCAGGGGCAGGTGACATGGGTGATTGTTGGTTCTGATCGCATTGCCGCCAATGGTGATGTGGCGAATAAAATAGGTACTTATAGTGCTGCCATCAATGCCCGCTATCATGGAGTGAAATTCATGGTGGTGGCGCCAACCTCGACGATAGATATGTCGTTGGCCAGCGGTGATTTGATTCCCATTGAAGACCGCTCTGCCGATGAGGTCTTGACCCTGGCTGGGCGGCAGGTAGCAGCTAATGGGGCTTCAGCCTGGAATCCGGCTTTTGATGTGACTCCAGCAGGGCTTATAGGCGCTATAGTTACTGAGCGTGGGGTGGTGTTGCAGCCCAATGCAGAGAAAATGGCGGCCTTGATGCAGCAGCCATAGGCTTTAGCTATGATACAATCCGCCAGCTTGGCCCACGCCCACGCTATGACAGCTGGGCGCCGTCAAGCCCGCTTGGCTCTGGTGTGCAAGGGCAGATAAGGATTAGATTTTTCGATGGCTGAGTTTGCAAAAGAAGTCCTCTCGATCAACATCGAGGAGGAGATGAAGCAGTCTTATCTTGATTACGCCATGAGCGTGATTGTTGGTCGCGCGCTGCCCGATGCACGTGACGGCCTCAAGCCTGTGCATCGCCGTGTGCTGCATGCCATGCGCGAACTGGGTAATGACTGGAATAAACCCTATAAAAAATCTGCTCGTGTGGTCGGTGATGTCATCGGTAAATATCATCCACACGGCGATTCGGCCGTGTACGACACGATCGTGCGCATGGCTCAACCCTTCTCCTTGCGCTACATGCTGGTAGATGGACAAGGCAACTTCGGTTCGGTCGATGGTGATTCACCAGCAGCGATGCGTTACACCGAGGTGCGCATGGCGCGTATTGCCCATGAGCTGATGGCCGATATCGAGAAGGAAACCGTCGATTTTGTATCAAATTATGATGGCTCCGAACATGAGCCAGCGGTATTGCCGGCGCGCTTCCCCAATCTGTTGGTCAATGGCTCTGCCGGTATTGCAGTTGGCATGGCAACGAACATCCCGCCGCACAATCTTGGTGAGGTCATCAATGGCTGTCTGGCTCTGATGGCAAATCCAGATATCAGTATCAGCGAGTTGATGCAGCATATTGCCGGGCCTGATTTACCAACGGCCGGTATTATCAATGGTGCCAGAGGCATCCATGAGGCCTATCACACGGGACGTGGTCGCATCCATATTCGTGCCCGCGCCGAAATCGAGGAAATGGCTTCAGGTCGTCAGCGCATAGTGGTGAATGAGCTGCCTTATCAGGTCAACAAGGCACGTCTGTTGGAGCGTATTGCCGAGCTGGTCAAGGAAAAGAAGCTCGAAGGTATTTCAGAGCTGCGTGATGAGTCCGACAAGGACGGCATGCGCATGGTGATTGAGCTGAAGCGTGGCGAGAACGTCGATGTGCTGCTCAATAACCTGTACCAACAAACGGCCATGCAGAATGTCTTTGGTATCAATATGGTCGCACTGCTTGATGGCCAGCCGCGTCTGCTCAATCTCAAGCAGTTGCTGGAGGCCTTTGTTCGCCACCGCCGTGAGGTAGTGACGCGGCGTACCTTGTTCGAGCTGCGTAAGGCGCGTGAACGGGCACATGTGCTGGAAGGGCTGGCGATCGCGCTGGCCAATATCGATCCTGTTATCGAACTCATCAAAAAATCATCGAATTCGGCCGAGGCCAAGGCGGGCTTGCTCTCGCAGTTATGGCTACCTGGCATAGTAATAGAGATGCTGGAACGAGGCGGTGCCGAATCTTCGCGTCCTGAAAGTCTGGCCAAAGAGTTTGGTCTGGTTGAGGGGGGTTATCGTCTGTCAGAGGCTCAAGCTCAGGCTATTTTGGATCTGCGCTTACATAGACTTACCGGCCTTGAGCAGGACAAGATTATTGATGAATACCGCACGTTGCTGGAGACCATCGCCAGTCTGTTGCATATCCTGCACGATCCGGATCGTCTGATGGAGGTGATCCGTGAGGAGCTGGAGCAGGTGCGTGATATGTACGCTGATCCACGCCGCACTGAGATTCGTACTACGTATGAAGATCTGTCGATGGAAGATTTGATCAGTGAAGAAGATGTGGTGGTAACACTATCGCATGGGGGTTATGTCAAATCGCAGCCAGTGACCGATTATCGGGCCCAGCGTCGCGGCGGGCGTGGGCGGGCGGCTTCTTCGGTGAAGGAAGAAGATTTCATCGACAAGCTGTTTGTTGCCAATACGCACGATACGATTCTTTGCTTCTCCAGCCGTGGCCGCGTTTATGCGAAGAAGGTCTATGAGCTGCCACAGGCAGGGCATGGTGCGCGCGGGCGGCCGATTGTCAACTTGTTGCCATTGGAAAAGGACGAGCGTATCAATGCCATTCTGTCCATTCGTGAATTTGTCGATGGGCAGTATATCTTTATGGCCACAGCAGGCGGCACGGTGAAGAAAACGCCCTTGCAGGAGTATGCCAATATTCGTAGCAATGGCCTTATTGCCGTGAGTTTGCTGGAGAATGATCAACTGGTCGGTGTGAGTCTGACCGATGGTTCGCGTGACATCCTGTTGTTCACCGATGCGGGCAAGGTGATACGTTTCAATGAGTCTGATGTTAGATCTATGGGTCGGGTGGCACGTGGAGTGCGTGGTATTCGTCTGCAGCAGGATCAGCGAGTGGTCTCATTGATGGTGGCGGCAGAGGGTGATGTGCTTACAGCTACTGAAAACGGTTACGGCAAGCGCACGCCGATCGGTGATTACCGCTTGCAAGGTCGCGGTGGCCAGGGTGTTATTTCCATTCAGACCTCGAAGCGTAATGGTGCAGTTGTCTCTGCCGTGCTGGTACAGGAAAGTGATGAAATCATGTTGGTGACAGATGGCGGTACCTTGGTGCGCACACGGGTGTCCGAGGTGTCGGTGTTGGGTCGTAATACTCAGGGTGTGACCCTGATCCGGCTGGGTGCTGGAGAAAAGCTTGTTGCACTTGAGCGTATCGCAGAAAGTGGTGAGAGCGATGACGATGACGCCGCCGATGAAGAAGCGGTCACTGAGAAATAATGTCTGGCAAATAACGTTTGGGGGATAGGATGGCGCGTGTATTCAATTTTAGTGCAGGTCCAGCGATGTTGCCGCAGGCCGTTATAGAACGGGCGCGGGATGAGATGCTGGACTGGAATGGCAGTGGTATGTCGGTGATGGAGATGAGCCATCGTGGCAAGGAATATATGTCCATTGCCGCCAAGGTCGAGGCCGATCTGCGTGAGCTGCTCGCGATCCCCGATAATTACAAGGTGTTGTTCCTGCAAGGCGGCGCCTCACAGCAATTTGCCATGTTGCCAATGAATCTGCTGGGCGAGAAGACCACAGTTGATTACATCAATACTGGCGATTGGTCGAAAAAGGCTTTGGCCGAAGCGAAAAAATTCTGTACGGTGAATGTCGCTGCCGACACCTCGGTGGGTAATTACACTACGGTGCCTGCCCAGCCCGAGCTGAAACTGTCAACCGATGCTGCATATGTGCATTACTGCCCCAACGAGACGATTCGTGGCGTGGAATTCGATTACATTCCTGCGACGGGTGATGTGCCGCTGGTGGCCGATATGTCGTCCACCATACTCAGTCGGCCGCTGGATGTCAGCCAGTTTGGGGTGATTTATGCTGGCGCGCAGAAAAATATTGGCCCGGCTGGTTTGACCATCGTGATCATACGCGATGATCATGTCGGCAAAGCGCCTGCTGGCCTGGCTTCAATGCTGGATTACAAGACACATGCCGATAATGGATCGATGTACAACACTCCTCCCACTTATGCCTGGTATATGGCCGGTCTGGTATTCGAGTGGCTCAAGGATCTGGGTGGTTTGTCTGCCATGGGAGAGATCAATCAGCGCAAGGCGGAGAAACTGTATGCTGCAATCGATGGATCACATGGTTTCTATCAAAATCCAGTGGCAAAACATTGCCGTTCCTGGATGAATATACCTTTTACCTTGCCGCGCGCCGAACTCGATGAACTGTTTTTGCAGGAAGCTAAAAAAGTTGGCCTGGCCACGCTGAAAGGCCATCGTTCTGTCGGCGGTATGCGTGCCAGCATTTATAACGCCATGCCGGAACAGGGTGTGGACACACTAGTGGACTTCATGCACGATTTTGCTCTGCGCAATGGTTGATGGTCTTTAGGTCAGGAAGTGATATGTACAAAATTTTGACGCTGAATAATATATCGGTTGCCGGGCTTGAGCGTTTGCCTGCTAATGATTATGAGATCGCCTCGGAAATCGAGCAGCCAGATGCCATTTTAGTGCGCTCTTTCAAGATGCATGAAATAGAAATCCCTGCTTCGGTGAAGGCTATCGGGCGGGCAGGCGCAGGGGTGAATAATATCCCTGTTGAGCAGATGAGTCAGCGTGGTATTCCGGTCTTCAATGCGCCGGGAGCCAACGCCAATGCCGTCAAGGAGCTGGTCATAGCCAGTATGTTGATTGCCTGTCGCAATATTTGCACAGCACGAGACTTTTCCCGTCGGCTGGAAGGTGATGATGTCAGCATCGACAAACAAACCGAGGCTGGCAAGAAAAAATATGCCGGTTTTGAATTGCCTGGTCGTACCCTGGGTGTCGTCGGTCTGGGCGCTATTGGTCGCGAGGTCGCCAATGCAGCGATTGCATTGGGTATGAAGGTGATTGGTTTTGACCCGGGGATTACGGTGGAAGGAGCCTGGAGTCTGTCCTCACAGGTGCAAAAAGCCAATAGCTTTGATGAAATGCTGGCCCAGGCTGACTTCATTACTTTCCATGTGCCTTTGATTGATGCTACGCGCAATATGCTCAATGCCGAGCGTTTGAGTAAGGCCAAAAAGGGTTTGGTGGTGTTGAATTTTGCCCGCAAGGGGATAGTCGATGATGAGGCCATGGTTGCCGCCATTGATAGTGGCGAGGCCTATGGTTATGTTTGCGATTTCCCCACCAGGCTGCTGATAAATCATCCACGCGTGGTAGCCCTGCCGCATCTTGGCGCTTCAACGAAAGAGGCGGAAGATAATTGTGCGGTAATGGTGGCCGAGCAGGTTCGTGATTATCTGGCAAACGGCAATATAAAAAATTCCGTGAATTTCCCCGAGGTCGTGCAGGCTCGTAGTGAGGGCACGTATCGGTTAACCGTGGCCAACGCCAATGTGCCCAATGTTTTGAGCCAGATATCCAGCGATTTGGGCAAGGCCGGTTTGAATATCATTGATATGGTCAACAAGTCTCGTGGCGAGCTGGCTTACACCGTTGTCGATGTGGATCGCGCAATTCCTGCGACTGTCGTCAATGATATTGCTGCCATTGATGGCGTGTTGTCTGTCCGCGTTATTGCCTGATGTCATGAGTGATGCACGCTTGCAGATAATTCGCGAACGTATCGATGTCCTGGATGAGCAACTCCAGGCATTGATCAATGAGCGGGCTGGGCTGGCGCAAGAGGTGGCGCAGGTAAAGATCGCTGCCGATGCTGAGCGGGCAGTTTTTTATCGGCCGGAGCGCGAGGCGCAGATTTTGCGCAAGGTAGTGGAGCGCAATCAGGGACCGCTGCCAGGCGAGGAGATGGCGCGACTTTTTCGCGAGATAATGTCGGCCTGTCTAGCACTGGAGCGGCCGATGCGTGTCGCCTATCTTGGCCCGGAGGGGACATTTACCCAGGCCGCTACACTGAAACATTTTGGTCATTCAGTGCAAACTATTTCCTTGCCAACGATTGTCGAAGTCTTTCGTGAGGTCGAGGCGGGTAGTGCGGATTACGGTGTTGTGCCGGTGGAAAATTCAACTGGTGGCATTGTCGGACATACCCTGGATATTCTGCTTGATACGCCTCTGAAGGTTGCTGGCGAGGTGGAGTTGCGCATCCATCAACATTTGATGGGACGCATGCGCGACCTTGCCGAGGTGCGCCGGATTTATTCGCATAGCCAGTCATTATTGCAGTGTCGTGCCTGGCTTGATACCAATTTACCAGGTGTGGAGCGTATCGATGTGAGCAGCAACGCGGAGGCTGCGCGGCGTGCAACAATAGAAGATGGCGCAGCTGCGATTGCCGGTGAGGTTGCTGCTGGTTTGTATGGCTTGTCTGTGCTGGCGCAAAACATCGAGGACCAGCCCGATAATACCACGCGTTTTTTGGTACTTGGACGGAAGTCGGTGCCGCCCTCCGGCAAGGACAAAACATCGGTGCTGGTGGCTACCCGCAACAAGCCTGGTGCCTTGTACCACTTGCTTGCTCCCTTGGCGCAGCATGGTGTTTCCATGAGCCGTATTGAATCACGCCCCTCCCGTCAGGGCATGTGGGAATATGTGTTTTTTCTCGATATCGAAGGCCATGCCGAAGAAAGTCGGGTGGCAGTTGCATTGCAGGAGCTGGCGGCAGAGGCCTCATTGTTCAAGCTTCTCGGTTCCTATCCCAAGGCGCTATTGAATGGTAACTGATTTTCTTGCCCTGGCTGTGCCGGGCGTACGACAGCTAAAAGCTTATCAGCCCGGCAAGCCTATCGAGGAGCTGGAGCGCGAACTGGGTATTAGCAACATCATTAAACTGGCTTCCAATGAAAATCCGTTGGGCCCCAGCCCCTTTGCCTTGCGCGCCGCCCGCGAAACACTTGAGGATATCTGGCTCTATCCTGATGGTAATGGCTTTATTCTCAAGGAAAAATTGGCTGCTCGCTTGGGAGTTGAGCTTGCTCAGCTGATCCTCGGCAATGGTTCCAGTGATGTGCTGGACTTTGCTGTGCGTACTTTTGTCACGGCAGAACATGAGGTCGTCTTCTCTGAGCACGCCTTTGCGGTGTATCCCATACTCACTCAGGCAGTGGGTGCGCGTGCCGTGGTGGTGCCAGCAATAAATTGGGGACATGATCTGGAAGCGATGTGTGCAGCGCTAACTGATCGCACCCGTCTTATTTTTATCGCCAATCCAAATAATCCAACGGGAACCTGGTTGGCAGCGGATGAACTTGAATCTTTTATTGCTGATTTGCCAGAGCACGTAATGGTATTGGTGGACGAGGCGTATTTTGAGTATGCCAGCTTTCCAGCGATGGGCGCGACAGCTTATCCCGATGCCATTACCTGGGTAGATCGTTATCCAAATCTTATCGTCGCGCGCACTTTTTCAAAATGCTACGGCCTGGCGGGACTGCGTGCAGGTTATGGGGTTTGCCATCCCGAGGTGGCTGATTTATTGAATCGCATCCGCCCTCCTTTCAATGTCAACAGTCTGGCCTTGGCGGCGGCAACTGCAGCGCTGGATGATGATGAACATTTGCAGCAGACATTGGAGCTCAATGCTGCAGGGATGCAACAATTAATCGCTGGCTTTGACTCAATGGGGCTTGCCTATATCCCTTCGGTAGGCAATTTTGTCAGTGTGGATGTCGGGCAACCTGCCGCACCGCTGTTTGATGCCTTGCTGCGGGAGGGGGTTATTGTGCGTCCTGTTGCCAATTACGGCATGCCCGATCATCTGCGCGTTACAGTGGGTTTGCCGCAAGAAAATGAGCGCTTTCTCGTGGCCCTGACCAAGGTGCTGGGCCGTTAATCATTTATGCAGAAAAGAGTGATGAATCCATGATTATTATCATGCACAAGCAGGTTACTGACAAGCAGATCGAGACAGTTAATCAGCGACTGAAAAGCTGGGGGCTGGGCAGTAATATCTCGCGTGGCGTGGAGCGCACAGTTATTGGTGCGATCGGCGATGAGAGCAAGATCGACAAGGAATTATTACAGGCTCTGCCTGGCGTCGAACAGGTAATCCGGGTAATGAAGCCATATAAGATAGTGGCGCGTTCCTATCATCAACAGGCTACGGTAGTTGATATTAAGGGCATCCCGCTTGGTGGCAAAAAGATACAGATTATCGGTGGGCCATGCTCGGTCGAGACGCAGCAACAGATGGATGAGGCGGCCAAATATGTCGCTGCTGCGGGTTGTAGGCTGATGCGTGGTGGCGCCTTCAAACCACGCACCAGCCCCTATACCTTTCAGGGTGCAGGTGTTGAAGGCCTGGGGATGTTTCGCAAGGCGGCAGACAAATATAATCTACCCATTGTCACCGAGTTGATGGATGTGCGGCAGATAGATGCCTTCATGCAATATGATGTCGATGTAATCCAGATCGGTACGCGCAATATGCAGAATTTCGATCTGCTCAAGGAAGTCGGGCGGCTATCCAAACCAGTGATCTTGAAACGTGGCATGTCTGCGACTATTTCAGAATGGCTGATGGCGGCGGAGTATATTGCTGCTGGTGGTAATCACAACAACATTTTCTGCGAGCGTGGTGTGCGCAGTTTTGAAACCTATTACCGTAATATGCTCGATGTAACGGCTATACCTGTGTTGAAGAAGGAGACACATCTGCCAGTCATAGTCGATCCTAGTCATGCCGGTGGCAAGGCATGGATGGTGCCGGCACTTTCACGGGCAGCAATTGCTGCAGGTGCTGATGGCCTGCTGGTGGAAATGCATCCTACTCCATGTGAGGCATGGTGCGATGCTGATCAGGCGCTCAGTCCTCAGGAGTTGGCTGAGCTGATGGTTTCCCTGCGCGGTATTGCCCAGGCCATAGACCGCGAGCTTTGATTTGATCCAGCAGCTTTGCATCATAGGCGTCGGACTGATAGGTGGCTCACTGGCGCGGGCATTAAAAGCGGCTGGTGCTGTTTCTCAGGTGATCGGTTGTGGCCGTGATCCGGTCCAGCTGCAACAGGCACTGGAACTGGGTGTAATCGATCGGGCTGAGCTTGATCCGGTTGTGGCGGTGCAAGCTGCGGATGTAGTGGTGCTGGCTGTGCCAGTTGGTGCAATGGGAGGGGTCTTGCGTATTATCGCCCCTCATTTAGCCGCCGACACCATACTCACCGATGTGGGAAGTACCAAGGCTTCGGTGGTCGAGGCAGTGCAGCGCGTCTTTGGCTATTTACCGCCCCGCTTTGTGCCAGCCCATCCTATCGCTGGCACTGAGCGCAGTGGGGTGGCCGCATCCTTCGCCGAGCTGTATCAAAAACGTCGCGTTATTCTTACCCCCTTGGCAGAGACTGAAGTCGATGCCGTCGATGTGGTGCGGGAGATGTGGCAAGCGGCAGGTGCCGAGGTAGTGGAGATGGAAGTGCAACACCACGATGAGGTGTTGGCGGCTACTAGTCATTTACCGCATATGTTGGCTTTTACCCTGGTCGATACCTTGGCGCGCATGGAAGAGCATACCGAGATCTTCCGTTTTGCTGCGGGCGGTTTTCGTGATTTCACCCGCATAGCCAGTAGTGATCCACGCATGTGGCATGACATATGTCTGGCCAATCGTGAAGCACTGCTCAAAGTGCTCGATTGCTATGTCACAGACTTGGCCATCGTGCGCGAGGCCATTGCAAGTGGCGATAGCGCAAAACTGATGCAGATTTTTACGCATGCCAAAAAGGCGCGTGATGAATTTAAACAATAATTCTTGATAAACAGCTCATGTCCAATCCAGATAACATAATTTTTCGTGCTAACGCAGGTGGCAAATTGCAGGGACGGATTCGCGTGCCTGGTGATAAGTCCATCTCTCACCGTGCCATCATGCTCGGCTCCTTGGCAGAGGGTGTCACACAAATCACGGGCTTTCTCGAAGGCGAGGATAATATCGCTACCCTGGAGGTATTTCGCGCCATGGGCGTGCAGATCGAGGGGCCGCAGGCAGGTCGTGTAACTGTGCATGGTGTTGGTATGCATGGTCTTAAACCGCCAGCTAAACCACTTTATCTGGGGAATTCTGGCACCTCCATGCGCTTGCTGTCCGGTTTGCTGGCAGGTCAGAATTTTGACCTTGAAATGAGTGGCGATGCTTCGTTATCTACGCGACCGATGAAACGAGTTACCGAGCCATTGCGTTTGATGGGCGCCATAGTGGCAACGACCGAGCAGGGCACGCCGCCACTTAGGATTAAAGGTGGACAAACACTCAAGGGCATTGATTACACCATGCCGATGGCCAGTGCACAGGTGAAATCCTGTCTGCTGCTGGCTGGTTTGTATGCCGAAGGCAAGACCTGTGTTACTGAGCCGGCGCCGACGCGCGATCATACCGAGCGCATGCTGCGTGGTTTTGGTTATACCGTTGAGCAACAGGGCAATAAGGTGTGCCTGCAGGGCGGCGGCAGACTCAAAGCCACTGCGATTGATGTGCCAGCTGATATTTCGTCAGCTACCTTCTTCATAGTTGGTGCCGCCATTGCGGCTGGCTCAGATATTCTGCTGGAGCATGTGGGCATCAACCCTACCCGCATTGGCGTGATCAATATCCTGCGTCAGATGGGTGCCGATCTCGAACTGCAAAATGAGCGTGAGGTTGGTGGTGAGCCGGTGGCCGATATACGCGTGCGTGCCAGCAAACTCAAGGGTATACACATTCCAGTAGAGCAAGTGCCATTGGCGATTGATGAGTTTCCGGCCCTGTTCATTGCCGCGGCCTGCGCCGAGGGCGAGACAGTTCTGACAGGTGCCGAGGAGCTGCGGGTCAAGGAATCTGACCGGATTCAGGTAATGGCCGATGGCCTTGTGACATTGGGTATAGATGCGCAGCCAACAGCGGATGGCATGGTAATTCGTGGTGGGCAGATAGGCAGCGGCCAGGTGGCTAGCCACGGTGATCATCGCATTGCCATGTCATTTGCGCTGGCCGCACTGGTGGCCTCTGGCCCTATTACCATCACCGACTGTGCCAACGTCAATACTTCATTTCCTGGCTTTGTGGCGCTGGCCAATCAGTCTGGTTTGCAGTTGGTGGCAGAGGGCGCATGATCCCGGTTATCACTATCGATGGCCCGAGCGGTGTGGGCAAGGGGACTATTGGTCAATTCTTGAGCCAGCATTTTGGCTGGCATTTTCTTGATAGTGGTGCGCTATATCGGCTGACGGCCTTGGCTGCACGACGTCAGGGCGTGTCTTTTGATGACGCAGCTGCTTTGGCAAGGATCGCCGCTGACTTGCCTGTGGAATTCAAACCACAGACTGCGGGAGAGTTAAAAATTTTTCTTGCGGGACAAGATGTTAGCCAGGATATTCGCACCGAGCATGTTGGCAATGACGCCTCACGGGTGGCTACTGTGCCAGCAGTGCGTGCTGCACTTTTGACGCGCCAGCGGGATTTTTTGCGACCACCAGGTCTGGTGGCTGATGGCCGTGACATGGGCACGACAATTTTTCCCACTGCAGCGGTAAAGATATTTCTTCTGGCAAGTGCCGAGGTACGTGCACAAAGACGATATAAGCAGTTGAAAGACAAGGGATTGAGTGCTAATCTTGAGTGTCTTTACAAAGAGATTGCCGAGCGGGATGAGCGTGATCGCACACGCAGCGCCTCGCCGCTTGTGGCTGCGGATGATGCGGTGCTTATTGATACATCACAGCTCGGTATAGAGGAAGTTATGGCCAAAGTATTGGCTGTTTGTCAGCAACGATTAGGTATGCAGTAGGGGCTATTCTCAATTGGTGAGGATGGTTTTTTTAACTTCAACCCGCGGCAACATTGCGGTTTTACATACGCCGTAGATAACGGCAAGGTACGTGAGCGATGAGCGAAAGCTTTGCAGAAATGTTTGAACAGAGTCTTGTTGGTTCCCAGATGCACCCAGGTGCAATCATTACCGGCAAGGTGGTTCAGGTAGGCAGCGATGTAGTGATCATCAACGCCGGCCTCAAATCAGAAGGTGTTGTCCCGATCGAGCAGTTCTTCAATGAGAATGGCGAGCTCGAGGTACAGGTCGGCGATGAAGTAGATGTCGCTCTGGAGATGATGGAAGACGGTTTTGGTGCGACCCGTCTGTCTCGCGAAAAGGCCAAGCGTTCTGAATCATGGACTCGTCTGGAGCGAGCCTCTGAGGCTAGTGAAAGCGTGTTTGGTCGTATTATCGATAAGGTCAAGGGCGGTTTTACTGTCGACTTGAAGGATATTCGTGCTTTCTTGCCAGGTTCTCTGGTGGATGTGCGCCCAGTGCGCGATCCTTCCTACCTGGAAGGCAAGGAGCTGGAATTCAAGGTTATCAAGCTTGATCGCAAGCGTAACAATGTTGTGGTTTCCCGTCGTGCCGTGGTCGAGGCCGAGGGCAGTGAAGAGAGCGATGCCCTGCTGGAAGGTCTGGAAGAAGGCCAGGTTGTCAATGGCGTAGTCAAGAATCTTACCGACTACGGTGCCTTTGTTGACCTTGGTGGAATCGATGGTCTGTTGCATATCACCGATATGGCCTGGAAGCGTGTCAAGCATCCTTCCGAGGTGGTCAATGTTGGTGATGAGGTCAAGGTCAAGGTACTTAAGTTTGACCGTGAGCGAACGCGAGTTTCTCTGGGTCTCAAGCAGCTTGGCGAAGATCCCTGGGGCGATATTACCCGCCGTTATCCGGTCGGCACCCGCATGTTTGGCAAGGTAACCAACCTGACTGACTACGGTTGCTTTGTTGAGATCGAGGAAGGCGTGGAAGGCTTGGTACATGTCTCTGAAATGGACTGGACCAACAAAAATATCCACCCGTCCAAGGTTGTACAGCTGGGTGATGAAGTAGAAGTCATGGTATTGGATATCGATGCCGAGCGTCGTCGTATTTCACTGGGCATGAAACAATGTCAAGAAAACCCCTGGGATGCCTTCTCCTCCAGCCATAATAAGGGTGATAAGGTCGCCGGCAAGATCAAGTCCATTACCGACTTCGGTATCTTTATCGGTCTGGACGGTGGCATCGACGGTTTGATTCATCTTTCTGACATCGCCTGGAATGAAGCTGGTGAAGAGGCTGTGCGTAACTACAGCAAGGGTGATGAGGTTGAGGCGATTATCCTCGCCATTGATCCTGAGCGTGAACGCATTTCGCTTGGCATCAAACAGATGGAGAAGGATCCGTTCTCCAACTACGTTGGCGAGTTCCGCAAGGGCAGCATCGTTAAAGGCGTGGTGCGGGAAGTTGATGCCAAGGGTGCAGTTATTGATCTGGAAGAAGGTGTGGAAGGTTATCTGCGCGCCTCAGAGTTGTCGCGTGAGCGCGTTGATGATGCCCGTACCCTGCTCAAGGTTGGCGATGAAGTAGAAGCCAAGTTCATGGGT
This sequence comes from Thiohalomonadaceae bacterium, assembly GCA_041678005.1. Classification (GTDB taxonomy): domain Bacteria; phylum Pseudomonadota; class Gammaproteobacteria; order Thiohalomonadales; family Thiohalomonadaceae; genus Sulfurivermis. Next base: position 55,229 of record JBAYOW010000001.1, on the reverse strand, counting down.
GTGGATCGTAAAAGCCGTAGCATCAGCCTGTCAGTGAAGGCCAAGGATAGTGAGGAAGAAGCTGAAGCTATGCATGATTACCATCGTGCATCAACTGCCGCCAATCCTACCTTGGGCGATTTGCTGAAAGAGCAATTGGAAAACAAAAACGACTAAGTAGTGTTATTGAAGGCCTGCCAAAGGGCAGGCCTTTCTTACTTTTGGGGGGTTCATGACCAAATCGGAACTGATTGAGATCCTGGCGCAGAAACAGCCTCAGCTCAATTCCAAGGATGTTGAATTGGCCGTGAAAACCATACTTGAGCAAATGGCACAAGTGTTGGCTGATGGTGAGCGCATAGAGATTCGTGGCTTTGGTAGTTTTTCATTGCATTACCGTCCTCCACGCGATGGGCGCAACCCCAAGACTGGTGAATCTGTCCAGTTGGGCGCAAAATATGTGCCTCATTTCAAGCCTGGTAAAGAGTTGCGTGAACGCGTGGGTCAAAGTGTAAATATTTCCAATGACTAGCTTGCATGTTTCATTAGTAAAGATGGGGTATGCAGCGGAACGAAGCGTATCAATTGTGGCGAAGTTGTTGAGTTGATGTGAGGCCTTGTCAGGGCAATAAAATCAGAGTTTTTTCTCACGCCCAAATGAAATATACGGGTTAGCCATAAGGCCATTATGTGAGGACACTATGAAACGCCTTTTGATTCTTGTTCTTTTCTTGTTGTTACTGGCAATTGGTATCAGCTTTGCCTTGCAAAACTCTGCCTCGGTGACACTGAATTATTATTTTGATTCTATCACCGCACCGCTATCAATAATAGTTGTTCTTGCCTTGGCTTTGGGTTGCATGATTGGTGTGGGCGCAAGCCTGATGTTGGTATTTGCGCAGCGCCACAAAAACTCACGGCTACAACGCAAACTTACTACCTGCGAGCAGGAAATACGCAATCTGCGTCAGCTGCCTTTGCGTGACAGTCATTAATTTTTTATGGGTGTCGAACTTCTATTCCTGCTATTGCCAGTAGCTGCTCTATCGGGCTGGTTGCTGGGGCGGCGTGATGCAAAATCTGCGGCTAAGTCGGCCTCTTATTTGTCAGCTGATTATTTCAAGGGTTTGAATTATCTTCTTGGAGAACAGCCTGACAAGGCGGTTGAGGTATTTATCGAGATGCTGGAAGTGGACAGCGAAACGGTAGATACCCACTTTGCCATCGGTAGTCTGCTGCGCAGACGAGGTGAGGTTGATCGCGCGATACGCATACACCAGAATCTAATTGCCAGACCCACACTAGATCGACAGCAACGTGATCATGCCCTGTATGAACTTGGTATAGACTATATGCGTGCCGGGTTATTGGATCGTGCTGAAAATTTATTTCAGCAATTGGTGCGGGAGAGTTCTTTTTATCGACGCCAGGCACTGATGCAGTTGCTGGATATTTATCAGCAGGAAAAGGACTGGCAAAAGGCGGTGTCGATAGGCCAAAAGCTGCAAGGATTGGGCGAAAATATTGGTACTGTTATCGCGCAATTTTTTTGTGAACAGGCCGAGCAGGCCTTGATGCTGGGCGAACGTGGTGAGGCATTGCGTATGTTACGCCGTGCCTTGCAGGAGGATCGTCAGTGTATACGCGCCACCTTGATTGAAGGACGCATCGAGCTGGAAGGCAAGGCCTACAAATCTGCAGTACGCATCCTGCGCAGGGTAGAACAACAAAATCCTGAATATCTATCTGAAACCTTGCCGCTGTTGCAGGAGGCTTTTGCGCAGCAAGGCCGCAGCAAGGAGATGATTGACTATCTGCACGAACTGTTGTCTCGTCATGGTGGCCAATCAATTATGTTGGCTTTGGCTGATGTAATTAGCCAGCAGCAAGGTGAACAGGCCGCATCTTCATTCATGATCGAGCATCTGCGCGCATATCCATCTGTCCGTGGCATGGCTCAGTTGGTTGGCTTAAAGCTTGCTAGTGGTGCCTGCCAGGCACAGCATGAATTTCTGGTATTGAAGGAATTGCTGGATATCATACTGGCTAATCAGCATGCCTATGTATGCGCCAATTGTGGCTATAGCGGCAAGACACTGGAGTGGCAATGCCCAGGTTGCAAGCAATGGGGAACTATCAAGATGACGAATGTAATTGAAGGCGAGTAGGCAATGCAGAACAACACCGGATCACGCATCATAATTGCACTTGATTACGCAGAGCCGCGCCTGGCACTCGAATTGGTTGCCAAGCTGGATCCATCACGTTGTCGCCTTAAGGTAGGCAAGGAACTGTTTACTCATGGTGGGCCCCAGCTTGTACAGACTTTGCGTATGCAGGGTTTCGATATTTTCCTTGATCTCAAGTTTCATGATATCCCTAATACTGTAGCGGGAGCATGCAGGGCGGCTGCTGAGCTTGGCGTGTGGATGGTCAATGTGCATGCCTTGGGTGGACGGCGCATGCTGGAAGCAGCACGCGCAGCCATGAGCAATGTAAGCAAGCCGCCCTTGTTGATCGCCGTCACAATCCTGACGAGCATGGGTGAGCAGGATATTAGTGAAATTGGCTTGCAAGGGACTCCGGCCGATAACGTTGCCAGACTGGCAGACTTGGCTAGTGATGCTGGTCTGGATGGCGTGGTGTGTTCGCCACAAGAAGTGATGATGCTGCGTAAGCAGTTGGGTGATTCATTTAGTTTGGTGACACCTGGGATTCGGCCATCGTGGTCAGTACAAGGTGATCAAAGGCGTATTACCACGCCTGCTGATGCAGTGCGACTTGGTGCGGATTATCTGGTGATCGGCAGGCCAGTTACAGCGGCTGAAAATCCGATGGCCGCATTGGAGAGGATTGAGCTTGAGCTGAATCATCAGTAAATAAAGCAAAAATCTTCCCTAAGTTCATACAACAGGCCGGCAAACATAAACTCCACCCATACTATGACTGCACCAATGGGTTCTTCTGGCGTTTTACATAAATGGCAGTTCTTCAGGGCCGGAGATTTTGATCAGGTCTTGCTGCGAGATGGTGCTGATCTGCTGGCGCTTGAGCAGTTGGATAAAAAGCTCTGGGCGACACTTAGTTGCCCTGTGAAGGGGCTTGAGTTTGATAGCCGAACCTTGCAGCTCATCGATGATGATCATGATGGGCGTATCCGTGTGCCAGAGATCCTTGCCGCCATTCACTTCTGTCATGGTTTGCTCAAAGAACTTGATTTAGTCATTGAAGGTATGCAGGCATTGCCGCTGTCACTTATTGACGATAGTCATGAACATGCCAAGTCAATTTTGGCATCAGCCAAGTATGCGCTTAGCCGTCTAGGCAAGTCAGATGCTGCACACATATCAGTGGCTGATGTAATGCAAATGCAAGAGATAGCAGCTAATCAACCTTTCAATGGAGATGGTATCGTGCCTGCTTCGTCAGTTGTAGATGATGAATTGCGCGAACTTGTTGAAAACATCATTGACTGTGTTGGTGGTGAGACAGACCGCAGTGGCGAGCCGGGTGTTTCGGCTGACAAGCTGGCACAGTTTTTTGCTGCAGCCCAGGCGCGTCTTGATTGGCTACTGAAGGCGCAGCATGAGCAGCATAATATTTTGCCTCTGGGCGATGCGACGGCGAATGCTTATGCCACATTATCTGCAGTGCGCGATAAGGTTGATGACTTTTTTGTGCGCTGCCGTTTGGCTGGCTACGATGAGCATGCCATTAGCTCGATGAACCGCACCGAGGCGGATTTTGCCTTATTGGCTGCCCGGCAGTTGAGTATTCGAGATGAGGAACTTGCCACTTTTCCATTGGCTACTGTGGTGGCAGATGCAATATTGCCGCTGACTCAAGGTATTAATCCGGCCTGGGCAGATGCCTTGGCGCAGTTTCATGCTGCCGCAGTGCTTCCCTTGCTGGGCGAGAGGTCGGTGCTTGGTGAGGATGATTGGCGAAATATACAAGACAAACTGGCACCGTATTCAGCCTGGCTTGAAGAGCAGGCTGGTGAGGAGCTGGCGCGTTTTGATTATGAACAATCGCAGCACTTGCTCAATAGTGGCTTTCAACAAAAACTTACAGCTCTGATTGACATGGATCTGGCCAGCAAGCCACTGTTTGATACGCTAGGCCAGGTAGAGCGGCTGGTGCGTTATGTGCGCGATCTTGCCGTTTTGCTGCGCAATTATATTTCATTCGCTGATTTTTATAGTGGTCAACACAAAGCAATTTTTCAGGTGGGTACTTTATATCTGGATCAGCGCAGCTGTGATTTGTGTGTCCAGGTCAATGATGTCAGCAAACATGCTGCACTGGCGACATTGAGCCGGATATTTCTGGTCTATTGTGATTGCCGCCGTCGTGGTGGCAATGAAAAAATAACGGTTGCTGCCGCGATGACAGCTGGTGGCGCCAATGGTCTGGTTGTAGGTCGTAATGGTTTATTTATAGATCGCAAGGGCAATGATTGGGATGCCATGGTAGTGAATGTCATTGTACATCCGATTAGCATCCGCCAGGCCTTCAGCGATCCTTATAAGCGTGCAGCACGTTTTATAAGTGAACAGATTGGCAAAATAGCTAAAGCCAAAGCAAAAGCTATAGACGATTCTATGTCTGCTGGCATTGAAGGAATGGCTAAGGCTGGTGAGTTTGCTGCATTACCACCTGCTCCATTCGATGTTGCAAAATTTGCCGGTATTTTTGCTGCAATAGGACTTGCTATTGGTGCTATTGGTACTTCCCTGGCAGCTCTGCTTGGTGGAATGATGTTACTGGCCTGGTGGCAGGTGCCTTTGGTTTTTGTAGCTATTATTCTGGCCATCTCTGGGCCTTCCATGTTCATCGCCTGGTTGAAGCTGCGCCAGCGTAATCTGGCTCCATTGCTTGATGCCAATGGCTGGGCCATCAATATACAGGCGAGAATCAATATTCCCTTCGGCACCTCGCTCACCGCCTTGGCCAAGTTACCGCCTGGTGCGGCACGATCCATCCGCGATCCATATGCTAAAAAACGGCATTCATGGGTCTGGTACCTTATTTTGTTGTTAGCTGTGATTGGCGGATTACTTTATTGGTCGTGACGGCAAGACTTGTTAGATTTGCCCAACTTGATTATTGCGGTCGATTGGCTGGCAAGCACATCACTTGAATTAAACTCATTAACAAAAATATCGCACGATTCATCGTGCAAAATATATCAGGGAGCATTGTATGAGTATCGGACAGTTTATCTTTTGGGGGCTGATTGCAGTTTTTATCATCTATACCATTATTATCTATAACAATTTAGTCACAATAAAACATGCTGTTGCAAAGGCGTGGTCTAATATTGATGTGTTGCTCAAGCAGCGTCATGACGAGTTGCCCAAGCTGGTCGAGGTATGTAAACAATATATGAAATTCGAGCAGGAAACTCTGGAGAATGTGATGCAAGCGCGTTCTTCAGTTTATTCGGCGCGGGAGCATGGCGATGTGGGCGCGCTGGGTCCTGCTGAATCACAGCTGCGTTTGGGTTTGGGTAATTTATTTGCCGTAGCGGAGGCATACCCTGAGCTCAAGGCGAATGAGAATTTTCAGCATCTACAACAGCGTATCTCCGGTTTGGAAAATGCCATTGCCGATCGGCGTGAGTTCTATCATGAAACTGTCAACGTTAACAATGTGCGGATTGAGCAATTCCCCGAGATAATAATTGCACGCATGTTTGCCTTTGATGCGAAACAATTGCTCAAATTTAGCGTGACAGAAAAAAAGGATGTGGATATCAAGGCGCTATTTGGTTAAGCCGTGTTTGAATCTATTATCCCTCCTGCATGGGTAGAGATCGTCCAACAACTTGAGCCTGGTGAATTTTGGTTTTTGACCGGGTTATGTATTGCGCTTGGCGTTGCTGGCTTCTATGCTATTTTCCGCTTTCTCAAGCGCTACCATATTATCGACGATACCCCCACATCCAAGGTGCGCTCTGCGGCCCAAGGCTATGTGGAGCTGGATGGTATCGGTTATTTGCTCAAGGGAGCGCCTATAGTGTCTCCTCTGTCGGGCATGCTTTGCACCTGGTATAGCTACAAGGTAGAAGAAAAAACTTCTGACAGCAGACATCGGGATCGTTGGCAAACCGTACAACAGGTAACCAGCGATGATCTTTTTTTGCTTCGTGATGAGACGGGTGATTGCATCATAGACCCAGAAGGCGCCGTCGTGATTCCTGCCATTACCGAGGTGTGGTATGGTGCAACGCCGATGTGGCATGGTGGGCGAAGACGGGGACGTTCAGGAAGGTTTCGCTATACAGAAAAGCGTATGCATCCTGGTGATGCCTTATATGCCATCGGCCAGTTCCGCACAGTAGGCAGTTCACAGGAATTGCCCAATACCCAGGAAGATGTACGCCGTTTGCTGGTTGAGTGGAAGCGTGATCAAGTTACGTTGCATGCCCGCTTTGATCGTAACAATGACGGCCTGATTGATCTTCAAGAATGGGAGGCAGTGCGCAAGGCTGCCTGGAAAGTGAGCCTGGATGATCAGGCCAGGCGTGTACACAAGGCAGTGCACAGTATTTTGATGCAGCCTGATGATGGTAGTCGTCCTTTTATCCTTTCAGTATTGACTCAACAAACGCTGCTTAAACGCTATCGTCGTTATGTCGTTTTTGCCTTACTGGGCTTTTTGTTAAGCGGGAGCATTGCCACCTGGCTGCTTAGCGTGCGTTAGCACTCATTATTTCTATGCTGCCGTGTTATTCGAGATTTATTGAAATTAGTCTGTTTTTGTGACACAGTATCCAGTTGATTTTGCGTGTCTCACCAGCATCGCTAAATCATTGATAATGATTTGCTAATAATTAAAACCATCGCGTACAGCATGATGGCCTCATCTTATGTGGCCAGGCTGTTTCTGTGACCATGGAATAATAAAGGCTCAGGAGTAGTCATGAAGTTAAACCTGCCCGTCACCAATCATGAGCGTAGCTATGGTAGTGATATCTCCATCACTTCGATCACCAATCTTAAAGGGATTATCACTTACGCTAACCGTGACTTCATCGAAATCAGTGGATTCAGTGAAGAAGAGTTGGTTGGTAAAAATCATAATGTTGTGCGCCATCCAGATATGCCGCCAGCTGCCTTTGAGGATCTGTGGGATACCGTCAAGCTTGGGCAGAGCTGGCGTGGTGTGGTGAAAAATCGCTGTAAGAATGGCGATTATTATTGGGTCGACGCCTATGTTACGCCGGTTCATGAACAAGGTGAGATTGTTGCTTATCAATCAGTTCGTTCGCGTCCATCAAAGTCCCAGATCGAGGCCGCAGAACAACTTTACGCCAAGCTGCGAGCGGACGGCAAGGCAAGGCTGCCAAAACAGCGAAGTGTTTTTGATATCAGCCTGCGGCTGCGCTTGTTTGCTATTTTGTTGGTACTGGCCAGCCTGGCAATTGCAGCGGCTTTTGTGAGTTATTACAGCTCTGCACAACAGCAGGGTTTGCTGGAACAACATTTCACGAAGATAAGCGAGGTGCAGCAATTGTTACGGGATGATCCGCAACAGGCTAGTCAGATCGCCAACGCAAAGATTCAGTTATTGCATATCACGGCAGATGGCTTGATCTTGGTAGATGAGCTCGCTGTGTATGGTCAAAATAGTACACTTGTTATTGTCATTATCTGTCTGTTTGGCTTGCTCGTGATGGTTGTTACAGGTGTCCTGTTACAACGAACAGTAATCGAACCTATGTCATTGATTGTCGGAATAGCCAAAGAAATGGCTGGAGGCAACCTTACCCGTCGTATTGAAGTAAAACACAATGATGAGGTAGGACAAATGATGCAGGCCATGAAGCTGCTTCAGGCTCGTTTGCGCACTATTTTTGGGCAGTTTATCGAGACTTCTGCGCAGCTGGCAGCCGCCTCGCAGCAGTTTTCTGTCACAGGCCAGCAAACAGCCCAGCACATGCAACAGCAAGCAACTGAAACCGAACAGATTGCCATGGCCATGAATCAAATGGTGGATACAGTGCATGAGGTGGTGCGTAGCACGCAACAGGCAGCGCAGTTTGCCCAGATTGCCGCACAGGAAAGCAGGCAAAGTGGCGAGATTGTCAGGTCTGCGCGTGCAACCATTCATCGTCTGGCTGAAGAAGTAGAGCAAAGCGCCAATGTGATCAATCGTCTCAAGCAGGATAGCGATCAGATCAGCAGCATTACCGAGTTGATAAGTGCCATTGCAGAACAAACCAATCTATTGGCACTTAATGCCGCTATCGAAGCTGCTCGTGCTGGTGAGAATGGCCGTGGCTTTGCTGTGGTTGCCGATGAGGTGCGTACTTTGGCAGGTCGTACGCAGGACTCTACGGGTGAGATTCGCTCGATGCTTGATAATCTGCAGAAGGGGATTCATCAGGCCGTAACTGTTATGCAGCAAGGACAAATTCAGGCGAATGTAGCTGTTGATGAGTCGCGGCAGACAGAGCAGTCACTGGTAAGCATAGGTGATGCAGTGACCGCAATCTCCGATATGAACAGCCAGATCGCCACGGCTACAGAAGAACAAAGTGCGGTGGTCGATGATATCAATCGCAGTGTTGTATCGGTGCGTGACCTTGCCAATAGCACCTCGGCTCATGCCAGTGAGATCAGTGCTGCTGGTGCGCAGCTGACTAAATTATCAGCAAAATTACATGCCATGATGGCGCAATACAAGATCTAGCCTGCATTTACTGCATCAGCGTTGCGCTAGACTGAAATATGCTGGCTAATAATTTTCTGAATTGGCTTATCATCATGTCGTGGGTGTTGTCTTGCTGGGTGTCTATCTGCAGACAGTGTACTTGCTCGTTTTCAGCCACTGGTTCCTGACTTACAATTTGTTTTGCCAATACAGCCAGATCGGCCTCTGAGGCATCCTGGCCATGGTGCTTGCGTTGAATGATGCGACGGCGTAGTTCATCTGCACTGGCATGAAAGTCTATGATGATAAAAGGCAGATCAAGGCGTTGGGCCAAGTCACGCATCAATTGTCGTTGAGCATATTGCAGGAAGGTGGCATCGAGCAGCACAGGTTGCTCTGCTGTTAAAATATGTTCCGCCAGCAATGCCAGTTGTTGATAGGTCTGCTCACTGGACTTGGCGGTATAAATCCCGCTATCAAGTTCTGACTCACTGCATGACTTTGCCGTCAGTCCATGCAGACGTTTGCGCTCGACATCAGAGCGTAGACGGATCAGGCCAAATTGCTCGAGTAATTGTTGGCTGTAGTACGTCTTGCCTGAACCAGACAGGCCGTGGGTGATGACAAGATATGGCCGAGGTGGTTCTGTGTAGGAAAGAGCTAACTGTAGATATGACGCACATTCGCCTTGTAGCTTTTGTTGCTGTGTCTCATTATCGTCAATCTGGCTGGCTCGTATCGCGGCTACCTTTGCCCGCACCATTGCCCGATAGCCTAAATACCATGATAGCAGCGGCAGACTGGCGTAATCACCGTTATGCTCTAAATAGGCGTTGAGAAAACGCCAGGCATAGTCATTACGTTTGCGTGCTTGCAGATCCATCATCAAAAATGCACTGTCGTTCAAGGTGTCGAGCCAACGTAGACTGTCTGAAAATTCTATGCCATCAAAAAGGCATGGCGCGCCGTCCAGCAGGACGATATTGCCCAGATGTAGATCGCCGTGGCATTCACGAATATGGCCACCATCACGGCGCTGTTGGAGCAGATTAGTGTGTCGCTTTTTTTCATTTTTTGCCCAGTTGGCCACATGTTCAAGCTGGTTTTGTTGCTCTATCTGGGATAAGTAAGGTCTTATTTGATCGAAATTTTCCTGCATGGGTTGCCATGTGGCCTCGACGCTGCCCCATGGTGTGTCTGGATCGCTCACGGCTGCAATGTCATGAAATTTGGCCACATTGACGGCCAGGGTGTCGATCATTTGAGATGTCAAATGGCCTTTTGCCAGCAGTTCGTTGAGTAATTGGCCAGCAGGGAAACGGTGCATCTTGACGGCGTATTCAAGTATTGGACCGTTGCCGCCGAAATAAGGGTTATCAACGGTGCCAGTGATGGGCATGACACTAAGATAGATCTGTGGTGCTGTGCGTTGATTGAGGCGTATTTCTTCGACGCAGAAATGTTGTCGCTGCGGCAGACTGGAATAGTCGAGAAAACCAAGGTCAAGTGGTTTTTTGATCTTGTAGGCATATTCGCCGATCAGCATTATCCAGGAGATGTGGGTCTCCAGCAGTTGCGTGTGATCAGGTGTGTAATCGGCGGCATCAAGTGCCTGCTGAAGTAGCTTATGCACCAATTGTTGTTGTTTGATGATGGGGCTGGACATGGCTTTATGTTGCCTTGATTGATGAGGTTCTACAAGCGCCATTCATAGGCCAGGGCTGGTAAGATAGTGCAATTTATGAATATAAAGGGGCTGATCCAGTGGCAGTCTATTCGGTAGATAAATTGATGGCGGAAACGCGGCGCTTGGCTGCAGAGTATCGCCGCATGACCGGGCAGCCGTTGGCCGTAAGTGGCGAGATTGCCAAATATGATGCCGCTCGCTTGCTTGATCTGGAGGTTTGCAACGAGCCTGGCCTTGGTTATGACGCGATTGGTCGCAGTGGCGAGCGCGCGGGGCGGCGGGTGCCGATCAAGGGGCGCGCGATCTTTGATACAGGCAAGGGTGGTCAACGCGTGGGTCAGCTGAAACTGGAACAGCCTTGGGATAGCGTGATGTTGGTGTTGATGGATGAAGAATTTATGACATCCGAGATTTGGGAGGCAGAACGCGAGCCAATCCTTGCCGCTGTGGAAGAGGTTGAGGACAGCAAACGTAGCAAACGAGGCCCGATGTCAGTCGCCAGGTTCAAGGCCATTGGCCAATTGGTGTGGGCGCGTGAAGAAGGTGAAATCCATGATGGTATTTGGGAAAATTATTAAACTGCACACTCATGGATGATATCTCTTACCTGCTTTCCTCGGATGGCCCTTTTGCCAAACTGATCCCGGGCTTTTTACCGCGCAGTCAACAGCAGGAGCTGGCAATGGCAGTTGCCGAGGCGCTGGAAAAACAACAGGTTTTTATTGCCGAGGCCGGCACGGGCACGGGCAAGACATTTGCCTATCTGGTTCCTGCACTACTCACCGAACAAAAGATCATTATCTCCACTGGCACCAAGAATCTGCAGGATCAATTGTTTCTCAAGGATCTGCCCCTGGTGCGCGATGCGGTGGCCGTACCAGTCGATTTGGCCTTGCTCAAGGGGCGTGCCAACTATCTGTGTCTGCACCGCATGGAGCTGGCCTTGAGTGACGGACGTTTTCCCACGCGTAGTCAGGTTGCCGATCTGCAGAAGATACGCGAGTGGTCAGGGATCACCCGTTCTGGTGATATTGCCGAGTTGAGTGATTTGGCCGAAGACTCTCCCTTGTGGCCGCAGGTGACATCTACTGGTGATAATTGTCTGGGCAATGATTGTGACTATTATGATGACTGCCATTTGATGAAGGCCAGAAGGCGGGCACAAGAGGCCGACATCGTGGTGGTCAATCATCACTTGTTGTTTGCCGACATGGCGTTGCGTGATGAGGGTGTGGGTGAGCTGCTGCCTGGAGTCAATGCCTTGATTCTTGATGAGGCCCATCAACTACCAGACATTGCAGCTAATTTTTTTGGCCTGACGGTCAGTGGCTATCAGTTGCAGGATTTGGCACGAGATACCATTGCTGAAGATGTACGCGAAGCGGGAGAGACTGGTCGTTTACGTAGCAGCGCCGAGCATTTGGAAAAGACCGTTAAGGATTTGCGTCTGGCCTTTGGTACCGAGGCGCGGCGGGGTGCATGGCATGAGGCCTTGCAGTTGTCTGGTTTTCAGCAGGCGCTGGACGATGTGGCCGCCGCCTTGCATGAGCTACAGGAACAACTGAAGCCACTGGCGGCACGTGGCAAGGGCCTTGAAAGCTGTTTGCGCCGTTGCGAGGAAACAGCCACACGTTACGCCCAGATCAGCGGGATAACACCTGTCGATCAAATACACTGGTTCGAGACACATGCCCGTTCATTTTCACTCAACCTCACGCCTATGGATGTAGCCAGTTTGTTTCAGGAACAGATCAAAGCACGCCCTTGTGCCTGGGTGTTCACCTCGGCGACCCTGGCAGTAGCGGAGAACTTTGACCATTTTACCCGGCGACTTGGCTTGCATGATGCACAAACAAAACGCTGGGATAGTCCATTTGATTTTGCCCAGCAAGCTGTGCTTTATGTGCCGACGGATATGCCAGAACCAAATAGCCCTGGCTACACTGCTGCAGTCATTGAGCAGGCCTTGCCGGTGCTGGAGGCCAGTCGTGGTCGAGCCTTTATTCTCTTCACCAGTCATCGTGCATTGCAGGAGGCGGCAGAGATACTGGATGGTAAGCTGGATTACCCATTGTTGGTGCAAGGACAAATGCCACGCTCGCGCCTGTTGGAACAGTTTCGTCAGTTGGGTAATGCGATCTTGTTGGGTACAGGTTCTTTCTGGGAGGGTGTGGATGTGCGCGGTGAGGCCTTATCCTGTGTCATCATCGATAAGTTGCCGTTTGCCTCGCCCGGCGATCCGGTCTTGCAGGCGCGTATCGAGGCGATGCGCCAACAGGGCGGTAATCCATTTATGGACTATCAGTTGCCGCAGGCGGTGATTGCCTTGAAGCAAGGCGTGGGCAGGTTGATTCGTGATACCGCCGACCGTGGCGTGTTGATGTTGTGTGATCCGCGCTTGGGCAGCAAGCCTTATGGCCGGATATTTATCAACAGCCTGCCGCCAATGACAAAAACCCGCAAGCTGGAGGTCGTGCAGCGCTTTTTTGCCTTGCCTGCGCTTGCCGGTAAGAACAAGACAGATATATCGGCATGAAAATTCTCGCTCTGGAAACTGCAACTGAATCCTGTTCTGTCGCCCTGTTGAATGGGGAGAATATATATGTACGCAGCGAGGTTGCACCACGCGAACACGCCAGGCTGATTTTACCTATGGTAGAGGAGGTTTTGGCCGAGGCAGGTTTGTCATTGAGCCAGCTCGATGCCCTGGGCTTTGGCCGCGGCCCTGGTAGTTTCACTGGTGTGCGTATTGCTGCAGGTGTTGCCCAGGGACTGGCATATGCCGCCGAGTTGCCGGTGTTGCCGATATCAACCCTGGCAATACTCGCCCAGGGCGCTTTGCGCGAACTTGGCGCAGCAAAGGTGACCGTAGCCATCGATGCGCGTATGGGCGAGGTGTATTGGGGGCTTTATCAGGCGCACGCAGGCGTAATGGTATTACTGGGTGAGGAGGGGGTGTATGCACCTGAGCAAGTACCCCAGCCGGGCGCTGGTTATTTTGGCTATGGCAGTGGCTGGAAAACTTATGGAGCGGTATTGGCACAGCGCTGTGCTGTGTCTGTATATCAGGGTGAGCGCTACCCGCAGGCAGAAGATTTATTGCCCTTGGCAGTGGCGGGCTGGCAGGCAGGTCAGGCCGTAGAGGCCGCGCAGGCACAGCCTGTGTACCTGCGAGACAAGGTTGCGGTTGCCAAAGTTGGCTAATAAGGAAGCGCTGAATAAGTACCTGCGTTGTCAGGGCGGTGTTAAAAAACGACTCAAAATGCTCATTTACTACATGTAAACTGCGCTTTTTCGCCATTTTTTGCCTAGCCCTGACTGCCTCGCCAACATTATTCAGTGCTTCCCTAAACCACCAAATCCAGTTGTTGCACTGTACCCACTTTGCCACTTTCATTGAGGAAGATACCACTGGAACGAACCTGCCCGTGCATATCGTTGTTGCTGTCCTTGAGGGCAAATTGGGTTTCAATATGGTCAAGATAAATGGCACCGATGTCGTGTTCTTTCAGACTGCTAAATTGGTCCTTGCCATTGGCATCGCGGCTCCAGATGAGCAGGCTGGCAAAGATGGTGTCGTTTTCATCGATCCAGCCATTGCCGTCTTCATCATATCTGGCAAGTTCAGCAAAGCCATTGCCAGTTAAGGCACCAAATAATTCTGCACCGTCATTGATGACGCCATCGTCATTGCGATCCAGGGCAAGAAAGCCACTACCTGGCTTGACGAAGGAAATCTCGTCGAGCTTGCCATTGGCATCAATATCAAAGGCGAATTTGGTGTGTGTTAGCTCGGCTGCATTGCCGTCAAAATTAATCACCAGCGGGTCTTTCAGAGCATCGCCGCTGCGCACTGAAACATTGGTCTGGCTTAAGAATTCACGGCTCATGTTAAGTTGCAGAGAAAGCTGTATTTCCTGGCCGTCGGCAGTGTGCACGATGCCCTGTGCCGAGAACGTGGTGCTTTCCCATTCATAATGGATTTGGCTGGCTGTATAAACAGAGCCACGGCCCTGATTTGTGCTGCCGCTTTGCGCCTCTACGGCAGGCGGCCCGCCATCATTGCTTTTATTGGGAATGAAGATTTCCAGTTTGCGGCCGGTGAGTCTTTCTATAAGCAGCATGATGGCGGTTAGTTGCAGCTCATTGAAACCACCAACTGTGGCATCAGCTTCTCTGGTTTTGTCCGCAGGTGCACTGGCTGTAATATTGCTTGCCGCAGGCTGCATGAGTTGCACAGGAGTTTGTGCAGGGCTTTGGTTAGGATTCTGTGCCGGGAGTCGTGCTTGCATGGCGCGGTGGTTCATCTGTAGATGACTGCTACTGGTTTCCAGCTTTAGTTGTTCCCGGCTGGAGGTCTGGGTGATTTGTTCGCGCTGGCCATTCTCGCCATTTTTCCATGTGGTGAGGGATTCATGCTGGCGTTGGTATTGCAGATAGCTGCGGCCACTCTGCATCTGTAGATTGGATTGTGTGATGATCATGGCGGTCTCGGGAATTTGCTGTGCTTGAGTTCAATAGCGTCCCGAGTGCAGATAACTTTAGTCCGCCTTGTTAGTGATGACGGCAGATATGGAGAATACTTTAGGGAAGCGCTGAATAATTACCTACGTTGTCAGGGCGGTGTTAAAAAACGGCTCAAAATGCTCATTTACTACGTGTAAACTGCACTTTTTCGCTGTTTTTTGCCTAACCCTGACTGCCTCGCCAACATTATTCAGCGCTTCCTTAGCCCACCGTTGTAGCGTTCAAAGTTCTGAACAATACAATGCACACTATATTTTATTGGCGGATTTCTGTAATGAGTTTGTTGTGATTTTATTGGCGATAATATTGTGGCATCAAACTCAGTCGCCTGGCTTTATCTTGTGGTTTAATAGCGCCCTATGTTTAGACCTCTGACTCTATATATCGGCTTGCGCTATACGCGTGCAAAGCGGCGCAATCATTTCATTTCCTTTATTTCCCTAATCTCCATGCTGGGCATCACCCTGGGGGTGACTGCCTTGATCACGGTGTTGTCGGTGATGAATGGTTTTGAACATGAATTACGTCATCGTATTCTGGGCATGACCTCGCATGCCACAATCAGTGGTTATGGCGCGCCTTTGCGTAATTGGCAAGAGGTGGCCGAGCTTGCGCGGCAGGATGCGCGTGTGCTGGGTGCAGCACCATTTATCCAGAAGGAGGGCATGCTCATCGAGGGCACGCGGGTGAATGGCTCCTTAATCCGGGGTGTGTTGCCTGCCGAGGAACCAGCTGTTTCCGAGGTGGGAGAAAAAATGCAGGCCGGCTCGCTTGATGATCTGCGTGCCGGTGAATACAACATTATCCTTGGTGTTGATCTGGCGCGTATTCTGGGTGTGATAGTGGGTGATAAAGTAACTTTGGTAACGCCCTCGGCCAATGTGACGCCGGCAGGTGTATTGCCACGTCTGAAGCGTTTTACCGTCAGCGGCATTTTTCAGGTCGGTATGTATGAATACGATAGTGCCCTGGCTTTAGTGCACCTGGATGATGCGGCAATCCTGTTCCGCATGTCTGGGGAGATAACTGGAGTACGGCTGAAACTGGATGATATGTTTCTTGCGCCATGGGTGGCGCGTGAGTTGGCTGGCAATCTGCCTGGTACTTATCACGTCAGCGACTGGACGCAGCAGCACGCCAATTTCTTTCGTGCTATACGCACGGAAAAAACGGTGATGTTTGTCATCCTCTCGCTGATTGTGGCGGTGGCCGCTTTCAATATTGTCTCTACGTTGGTGATGGTAGTTACCGACAAAAAAACCGATATCGCCATCCTGCGCACACTTGGCCTTTCGCCGAGAGGAGTGATGGGGGTTTTTATGGTGCAAGGCACGGTGATTGGTTTTGTTGGTACCTTGCTGGGCGTGGTTGGCGGTGTCTTGCTCGCGCTGAATGTGGAGACCATCGTTCCTGCTATTGAGAGTTTGTTCTCGGTGCAGTTCCTGCCGGCAGATGTATATTACATCAGCACTTTGCCCTCACGTTTAAATTTTGCCGATGTGGTACGCATTGCAGTCCTGGCCTTTCTGCTTAGCATAGTGGCGACCTTGTATCCGGCCTGGAGTGCTTCACGCACCCAGCCTGCGGAGGCATTGCGTTATGAGTGAGGTAGTGCTGGCCTGCCACGAGCTGAGCAAGACTTATAACGAAGGGCCGCAGACTGTCGAGGTGCTGCGTGAGGTGAGTCTCAGTGTGCAGCGCGGTGAGCGTGTTGCCGTTATTGGGGCATCTGGTTCTGGCAAGAGCACTTTGCTGCACCTGCTTGGTGGTCTTGACCTGCCTACGAGTGGGCGAGTTGAGGTGGCAGGTCAAGACATGGCTATGCTGGGCGAGGCAGCGCGGGGTCATTTGCGTAATCGCGCGCTTGGCTTTGTTTACCAATTTCATCACTTGCTGGCAGAATTCACGGCATTGGAAAATGTTGCCATGCCGCTGCTAATTCAGGGCATGCAGCCTGGTGAGGCTGCACAACGGGCGGCTATTCTATTGGAGCGGGTTGGACTGGCTGCGCGTGAAAGTCATAAGCCTGGTGAGTTGTCCGGGGGTGAACGACAGCGTGCAGCGCTCGCTCGTGCCCTGGTTACCCAACCTAAATGTGTTCTTGCCGATGAGCCAACCGGTAATCTGGATGTGCGTACGGCCGAGCAAATTTATGCCTTGATGCTGGAGTTGAACGAGGATTTAAAAATCAGTTTTGTCGTGGCGACACACGATCTTGGTCTGGCGGCGCGTATGCATCGTACCTTGCGGCTGGAGGATGGGCGGATTGCGCAGGCATAGGCAGGCAGGTTGATCAGTATGCTTATTCATTATGATCACGGAAAACTTTGCGCAATTCGCGTTCGCGCCTTTTGCGTTGGATATGCCGAATTAGATGGATGCGCCAAAGCAGACGTACAGCAAGGTAGCCAAGCAGGCTGCTGGTGACAGCCACCACAAGGGAGCCGAGCAGAAAAGGCTTCCAGATGATGGCCAGCTCAGTGCCCAACCACTCTGTGCTGAGACGAGCTGCCATTGCGTGTGGTGGTGTGTCGAGCAGCCAGCTACCAACCTTGTAGCAAAAATAAAAGACAGGTGGCACGGTTATAGGATTGGTCAGCCAGACCAGGACCACAGATAGTGGCAGATTGATGCGGAAGAAAATGGCGCATAACGCCGATGGCAGCATTTGAAATGGCATCGGGATAAGAGCCCAGAACAGGCCATTGGCAACGGCGCCGGAAACTGAACGGCGGTTGAAATGAAATAAGTTGGGATCGTGCAACAGTCTGCCAAAGATACGCAGGTACTTGTGCTCACGGATCGTACGATGATCCGGTATCAGGCGTTTGAAGAGTTTTTTTGGCATTGATTAGGTGAGCAGGCAATTGCGCTGAAAGTAGCCGCCTATTATCCACAAAGTTCCAGGGATGGGAAATATGGTCAGAGGAATCTTGGCATTTTTATTGGGGATACTTGTTTTTCAGTGGCAGCCGGTACTGCCGTCTTTGCTTTTTTTATTTTTGTTGTTGCCCTCGTTGTTGCTGGCCTGGATATTGCCTTGCTTTTGGCGAGCGCAGACATTGTCGCGCCTGTTGGCCTGGTCCGTAGCTGGGTTTCTTTGGGCCTGGCTGCATGCCGGGCTAGTTCTGGCGCAGTCTTTGCCAGCTGAATTGGAAGGCAAGGATTTGCTGCTTGAGGGCCTGGTTGCCTCTTTGCCTGAGGTAAATACCGAACGCAGTCGCTTTATCTTTTCAGTCGAAAATATGCACTACCAGGGCAAAAGCTGGCCCTCGCCAGGTAATGTGCGGTTGGCATGGTATCGTGGTTTTCCTGAGCTTGAGGCAGGTCAACGGTGGCGCTTACAGGTGCGGCTGAAGCGCCCACATGGGTTTGCCAATCCTGGCGTCTATGACTATGAGGCCTGGCTGTTTACCCAGCGTATTCGCGCTACAGGTTATGTGCGTGCTGGTGAATCTACAGTCTTGCTGAGTGAGGATAGTGGTCAGTATCCCTTGCAGCGTCTGCGTCAGAATATGCATACAGCCTTGCGTTCAGCTGCACAAGATCATCCCCTGGCTGGAATAGTGGTAGCACTGGCACTGGGTGAGCGTCGGGATATAGGCGATGAGCAGTGGCAGGTGTTGCGCGCTACCGGCACCAATCATTTGGTGGCCATTTCCGGCTTGCATGTTGGGATAGTCGCAGGATTGGTGTTCTTTCTGCTGCGCCGACTGTGGTTGTGGCCTTTATGGTTACCAACTCCCAAGGCAGCTGCACTCGCTGCATTGCTGGCGGCCAGCCTGTATGCGGCGCTCGCAGGTTTTTCCATACCCACCCAGCGCGCGCTGATCATGGTGGCAGTGGTCATGCTGGTGGTATTGGCACAACGCAATATCTCGCCAGTGCGGGTGCTGGCCATGGCCTTGCTGGCCGTTTTGTTGCTGGATCCATTGGCGGTATTGGCAGCAGGGGTTTGGTTGTCTTTTGCAGCCGTGGCGATAATTCTTTTTGGCATGGGCTGGCGGCTGGGCAATAGTGGCTGGTGGTGGCGTTGGGGACGGGTGCAGGTATTGGTGGCGCTTGGGCTGGCTCCCTTGCTGGCGATGTGGTTTCAGCAGGTACCTTTGATCGGTGCATTGGCGAATCTATTGGCCGTGCCCTGGGTGTCTATGCTGGTGGTGCCGCTGGTGTTGCTGGGGACAGTCTTGTTGTCGCTTTGGCCGACAGCAGCAGCGGGTTTGTTGTATTTGGCGTTGTTGGGGCTGGATGTGCTGTGGTGGTGGCTGTCGTGGTGTACTGGCTTGTTGCCGGAGAGCTGGAGTGCTCTGGCGATTATGCCATGGACCTTGCTGCCGGCGATGCTTGGTATGTTCTGGCTGCTGGCACCGCGTGGCTGGCCAGCGCGGTGGCTGGGGCTGGTCTGGTTGTTGCCGATGTTGTTGCTGCGCCCTGCTGGGCCGAAAATCGGCGAGGCCTGGGTGACGGTATTGGATGTGGGACAGGGCTTGGCGGTGTTGGTGCGTACCGCAGAGCATAGCCTGATTTATGATACCGGGCCGCCTTTTGGTGCTAATACAAATGCTGGTGAATTGGTCTTGCTGCCAGTGTTGCAGCATTTTGGTATCCAGAAAATAGATACAATGATCCTTAGTCATGGTGATAGCGATCATGCGGGCGGTGCTAAGTCACTAATGGCTGCGATGCCCATAGAGAGGTTTATCAGCGGCGTGGACGAGTCATATTCCTGGCGGGAGCATGAAGCTTGCGTACGCGGACAAAACTGGCAGTGGGATGGGGTGGATTTTTCCATCTTGTCACCAGGAGACTGGTCTGGATATAAGTTTGATAATAATGCTTCATGTGTATTGCGTATCGCCGCGGCACAGGGTGCGGTGCTGTTGACTGGTGATATCGAGGCGGCTGCCGAGTGTCAATTATTGCAGGAAATCTCTGCGCAGCTGGCAGCTGATGTAATCGTGGCACCTCATCATGGCAGCAAGACTTCGTCGACTGAAGGCTTTGTGGCTGCCGTAGCGCCACGCTATGTCATATTCTCTACCGGCTACCGCAATCGCTGGAGTTTTCCACATCCACTGGTACAGGGGCGTTATCATGCAATAGGTGCGGTTTCATATAACACAGCTATGCAGGGTGCGATAAAGGTGTATCTGGGCAAGGATGATGTGCAGCTCGAATCCTGGCGGGAGAGGGCGCGACGCTATTGGTTTAGTCCGTGAAATTATTGTTTGGCAATGGTTTTACCTTGTGTCAGTTTGCTAAAGTGTAGGCACATTTATATATGAGTAGATAAGGGCGTGACAGGTGTTTGAGATTATTGTTGCTGGTGGCTGGCTGATGGTGCCCATCATCTTGTGCTCCATTCTGGCGTTGGCCATTGTGGGCGAGCGGATTTGGTCTTTGCGTGAGTCAAAAGTGGTGCCAGGAAATCTGGTTGGCCAGGTCTGGCAGTTGTGCAAATCCAATCAACTCGGCAATAAGCAGGTCGTGGCTTTGCGTAGTAGCTCACCTTTGGGCCGCGTGTTGGCGGCAGGTTTGCTCAATATGCATCACAGCCGTGAGGTAATGAAGGAGAGCCTGGAGGAAGCAGGGCGGCAGGCAGTGCAGGAGCTGGAACGTTATCTCAACACCTTGGGTACGATCTCATCCATTTCGCCATTACTTGGTCTGCTGGGTACAGTCTTTGGCATGATCAAGGTATTTACTGCGATCACTATTCAGGGCACGGGTAATCCTGGTGTGCTGGCGGGCGGCATTTCCGAGGCATTGATAACTACGGCAGCAGGTCTTACGGTCGCCATTCCCAGCTTGATGTTTTATCGCTATTTTCGCGGCAAGGTGGATGCATTGGCACTGCGCATGGAGGAGGAGGCGCTCAAGTTGGTGGAGGTCATCCACGGTGAACGTGAGGCAGGAGATGTGGCAGGGTGAATTTTCAAGCTAAACGACGCGAGGAGCCTGATGTCAATCTGACTCCACTTATTGGTGTCGTCTTTTTGTTACTGATCTTTTTTATGGTCTCTACCACCTTTAACCGCGAGACTGAAATTGCCATTGATTTACCAGAGGCGAGCGGAGAGATCCTGCATAGTGAGCGCAAGGTTGTGGAAATCAGTATCGATGGTGAAGGACGGTTTTTTATCAATCGTGAGGAAGTTATCAACACACAATTGGCAACACTGAAACATGCTATCGCCAGGGCAGCAGGTGATGAACAAAAGCCACAGGTGATCCTGAGCGCCGATCGGCGTACGCCTCACGAGGCCGTGATCAAGGCGATGGACGCCGCACGTCAGTTGGGTTTTTATCAGCTGACTTTTGCTACCAGCCAGCCTG
The DNA here is from genome assembly GCA_041678005.1 of Thiohalomonadaceae bacterium. GTDB lineage: Bacteria > Pseudomonadota > Gammaproteobacteria > Thiohalomonadales > Thiohalomonadaceae > Sulfurivermis. The sequence continues at coordinate 34,039 of JBAYOW010000001.1, read as the reverse complement.
CCGAGGAACAGTGAATTGTGTCTGGCTTGTATATTTCACCAGAATGTGAGTAAAAGCCGTCTTTATTGAAATCACGATGAATTGTATCTATTTAAATGAAAGCCAAAATGGTTGTTTGCTTTTTCTCAATAGCACAGCATTGGTTTGGTCTGCGAGCCGATTATCCTGTTGCCCCGTGTCGCAAGGGAACTACTATTTCGCTACTTCACGCATTAGCCTCGAGGCGTATTAACTACGCCCTCATCTGCATTTCATGGTGAAATATGTGTGCTAGCAAAATTCCGCTACATTCAGCGCAGCTTTATCGCCGCCTGCTGCGTTATGTACAGCCTTATTGGCGTGTTTTTATCCTGACTATCTTTGCTTTACTGGTGACGGCAGCTACTGAAGTTGCTTTTGCTGCATTGCTCAAGCCATTGATGGATGGCGCCTTTGTTGATCGTGACAGCCTGGTTATCAAATGGACACCAGTTGCCATGGTGCTGCTGTTTTTTATTAGTGGCCTGGCCAGTTATACCTCGACGATGGGTATGCAGTGGGTGGCGCGACGCGTCATTCAAGCTTTGCGTGGCGAGATGTTTCGCCATTTATTGCGTTTGCCGGTAAGTTATTTCGATAGCATTGCTTCCGGCACTTTGGTGTCTAAACTGATTTACGATGTGGAACAGGTTTCCTCAGCCAGTACCGAGGTGATCACTACTTTGGTGCGTGATGTTTTTGTCGTTATTGCCTTGTTGGCCTGGCTGCTTTATCTCAGCTGGCAATTAGCCTTGGTTCTATTTATTGCCGCGCCGGTAATCGCTAAGGTCATTGCTGTGATCAGTGGTTATGCCCGTCGTTATAGCTCAAGGATTCAACATTCTGTCGGTGATGTTGCGCATGTTACTGAAGAGGTTGTCATGGCCCAGCGTGTGGTCAAGGTCTTTGGTGGCCAGGAATATGAGACTGAGCGTTTTAATGAGGTCAATGAGCGCAATCGCCGCTTGTCCCTGCGGCTGGAATCGCAGGTGGCAGCCAGTTCGCCTTTGGTGCAGTTCATCACTGCCCTGGGCTCGGCGGGAATAATTTATCTGGCAACTACAGATACCATGCTGGAGCAGATCACGCCTGGTACTTTTGTCTCGTTTATTGCCGCGATGATGATGATGTATGCGCCTACTAAGCGTTTGACACGGGTGGCCGTGGTGCTGCAACGAGGTCTTGCCGCTGCTGAAAGTATATTTGGCTTTGTCGATACTCCAGTGGAAGTGGATGAGGGTAAACAAGAGTTGGCGCGTGCTGCTGGCAGGGTGGAGTTCAGGGATGTTTCATTTCAGTACACGCCTGAACAGCCAACTGTATTGCATAATGTGAATCTGCAGATCGAACCTGGTCAGACTGTGGCCTTGGTAGGTCGATCTGGTAGCGGCAAGTCCACCATAGTCAGCCTGTTGCCACGTTTCTATGATGTCCAGCACGGGCAGATCCTGCTCGATGGCGTGGATATTAGTGCGCTGAAACTAAGTAGTTTGCGCGATCAGATTGCCCTGGTGAGCCAGCATATCGTGTTGTTCAACGATACGATTGCGCGCAATATCGCCTATGGCAGCACGGGCGAGGCATCGCGTGAAGAAATAGCACAAGCCGCAGAGACGGCGCATGCGATGGAATTTATTCGCGATCTGCCGCAGGGTCTGGATACGCTGGTTGGGGAAAATGGTGTGTTGCTCTCTGGTGGTCAACGCCAGCGCATAGCAATTGCTCGCGCACTGCTGAAAAATGCCCCGATCCTGATCCTGGACGAGGCAACCTCTGCCCTGGATACTCATTCCGAACGGCATATACAGCAGGCGCTGGAGGCCGTCATGCAGAATCGTACTACCCTGGTGATCGCCCATCGCCTATCGACGATAGAAAAGGCGGATCGCATCGTGGTTATGGATAAGGGCCGTATTGTTGAGATGGGGACACATCGGGAATTACTGGCGTTAAATAAACACTATGCAGCCTTGCATCGTTTGCAGTTTCAAACAGCTCCCGACGAGGCTGCTGCTGAACAATCGAGTAAAGATAATTGATAGGGCGTTGTAATGCGACGGCTTGATCATTATTGGTACAGCATTAATCCCATTGCGCTGCTGCTCTTGCCCTTGGCTGGCCTGTTTTGCCTGCTGGCAATGTTACGCCGTCAGGCGTATCGGCAAGGCTGGTGGCGCAGTGTGCGCATGCCCGTGCCAGTTATTGTGGTGGGCAATATCACCGCGGGCGGCAGCGGCAAGACGCCATTGGTTATCTGGCTGGCCGAGTGGTTGCAGGCCAATGGTTGGCGGCCAGGTATTGTCAGCCGTGGTTATGGTGGATTGGCCGCACACTGGCCACAGCCAGTCAGGGCTGATTCTGACCCGCGTCTGGTCGGTGATGAGCCGGTGTTGACGGTGCAGCGCACTGCTTGTCCGATGATGGTGGGGCCTGATCGAGTGGCTGCGGCCAGAGCTCTTTTGCAAGAGCATGATTGCAACATCATTATTTCTGACGATGGCATGCAGCATTATTGTTTGCAACGAGACATCGAGATTGCTGTACTGGATGGTAGTCGACGTCTGGGCAATGGCTTTTGTTTGCCAGCCGGCCCCTTGCGTGAACCAGCTAGCAGGTTAGCTGAGGTGGATTTGCGCGTTGCCAACGGGGTGGCTAAAGAGTGCGAGCAGCAGATGCTGCTACAGCCTCAAGTAGTGCAGCGACTGCATGATGGTGACAGCCAAAGTTTGGAATTTTTTCGTGGCCAGACCGTGCATGCCGTGGCTGGCATAGGTAATCCAGCACGTTTTTTTCAGCTATTGCGTGAGCACGGTATCGAAGTGATCGAGCACGCCTTTCCCGATCATTACCGCTATAGCGTAGCTGATTTGCAGTTTGCTGATGATCTGCCGGTGTTGATGACAGAAAAGGATGGCGTGAAATGTCGGGTATTTGCGGACGATAGATGTTGGGCTGTGACCGTTACGGCACAATTGGCGAATAAGTTTGGCCAGCAACTGCTTACTCTGTTGGCGAGGTGAGAGCTATGGATAAAAAACTACTGAATATTCTTGTATGTCCTCTGTGCAAAGGGCCTTTGCTTTATAAAAAAGAACAGCATGAATTGATCTGCAAGGCTGATCGACTGGCCTATCCGATCCGTGATGATATTCCGGTAATGCTGGAAGATGAAGCGCGCCAGCTGGCGGCAGACGAGGAAGTGTAATGTTCTTTCGTGTGCTCATCCCAGCTCGCTATGCATCTACGCGGTTGCCTGGCAAACCCTTGCTGGAGATCGCGGGCAAGCCTATGTTGCAGCATGTATATGAAGCTGCTCTGGCCTCTGGTGCTGACAGTGTGCTGATCGCCACCGATGATATGCGTATCGTCAAAGCAGCTAATCATTTTGGTGCAGATGTTTGCTTGACCTCGGTGGAGCATCAATCAGGCAGTGAGCGCCTTGCTGATGTAGTGCAAAACCAGGGTTATGACGACGATGAGATCGTGGTTAATCTACAGGGCGATGAGCCACTGATGCCGCCGGAGTTGTTAAGACAGGTGGCCGAGAATCTGGCCGCGCAGGCACAAGCTGAAGTAGCCACCTTGTGTACACGCATTAAAACAGTAGATGAGATATTCAACCCGCACACGGTGAAGGTAGTAATGAATCAGGCCGGTATGGCGCTCTATTTCAGTCGCGCGCCTATACCCTGGCATCGCGATGCCTTTGCTGTGAGCACGACCGAATTGCCGACACAGACGACGCACTATCGCCATCTTGGTGTGTACGCTTATCGTGTTGGCTATCTGAAACGCTATGTTACGTTGCCCGCCTCGCCGCTTGAAGGGATCGAGTCACTGGAGCAATTACGTGTATTGTGGCATGGGTCGGGTATTCATGTGGGCGTAGCGAAAGTAGAGCCGGCTGCTGGAGTGGACACGCCAGATGATTTGGCGCGTGTGCGGCGGGTATTGGCTGCTGGCTCAGTTACAGTCCAGTAGATTCAATAGAATAAAATCAGGGTTCAACTCCTCGCCTTCCAGCAGCGGTACAATATAGGTGCGCGGTACACTACGATTGGGTTCGCCGAAGCGGTTGTCCTGAATCTCAGTATTGCAGCCATCGTCTTGTAGCACCAGGGTCGGGCCTTCGGCCAATACCTCGATAACATGACAGGATGCGCCGTTATGTATAGTTGGCTGCCCTACCAGGCGACTCAATTGGGCTAGTGTCAGCTGGCGACAGTTCATGGCCTTTCTCCTGATTGGTGACATCTTCTTGAGTGTAGCAATTCATTCCTATTGTTGCCGATCTGGTCCGTTGAATAATCAAGAATATAAATAACCAGGAACATGAGAAGTTGGCAACAACTCGCAAGTTTTTGCCTATCTGGTAAGATGGATAATATGTAATATTTGCTCAGTAGTCCTTATTGCAACCCACTTCAGATGATTTGGTGACATGAAAAAAATAAGTGTTTTAATGGTTTGCATGGGAAACATTTGTCGTTCGCCCATGGCTCATGGTTATTTTGAACACCTGGTGTGTGAGGCAGGACTTGCCGACAGGATCCAGGTGGATTCAGCTGGTACTCACGCATATCACATAGGTAAGCAACCCGATAGTCGTGCACAAGAAACATCCAAAAGACACGGGATAGACTTAAGCGTACAACGCGCTCGCAAGGCCGTGCGTGAGGATTTTCTTTTATTTGATTATATCCTTGCGATGGATAGGGATAATTACTCTTTACTCTCTGAGTTGTGCCCTGAAGGGCAGGAGCATAGGTTGCGTCTGTTTATGGAGTTTGCCCCGCACATGGCTGAACGCGAAGTGCCGGATCCATACTACGGTGGTGCAGAAGGCTTTGAGCGGGTCTTTGACATGGTCGAGGCCGCTGCCGCAGGTTTGCTGGAAGATATCCGTAGTCGGCATGGGGTTTAGTTGACTATCAGATAAACCATCATACACATGCTTAATGTGAATGGCTGGGTAGGGTCGTTTTTGCCAGATATGTACTAAGACCCAGTAGATTGTATGTTCCACCTCGCCAGAGCGCGCATATATTTGGATAGTATCAGGGGCTGGTGTATTGCTTGACTTGCTGTTCTGGTTTAACCTTGCGCGTTTCCTGGAGAGGTGTCCGAGTGGTTGAAGGAGCACGCCTGGAAAGCGTGTATACGTTTATAGCGTATCAAGGGTTCAAATCCCTTCCTCTCCGCCAATTTTCTTGTGGCTTCAGAATTGTTCGATATTTAGTATAGCTTCCTTGAGTTCAATGGCGGGCCGTGCCGGTCCCCTCGCGACGACAGACTGTGAACCCGGTCAGGCCCGGAAGGGAGCAGCCGTAACAGTGGACTCGGGCGCCGGGGTGTGGCTGGTACGGAACGCCACCTAATTTTGAGTCTGATGGTCTGTTTGTGATCTCTGTTGGTTTGCCAAGGTATACTTTGGCCATCCTCAGCACGGTTCTTGCTGGGGTATCTATTGGAGAATAGTGTACCCGTGAGTTATCAGGTTCTCGCACGCAAATGGCGCCCACGCAATTTTTCTACCCTGGTTGGGCAGGAGCATGTATTGCGTGCCCTGATCAATGCCCTGGATAACGACCGTCTGCATCATGCCTTTTTGTTTACTGGTACTCGTGGGGTAGGCAAGACCACCATTGCGCGCATTCTGGCCAAGGCGCTTAATTGTGAGCGCGGTGTGTCTTCTCAGCCTTGTGGTGAATGTGGTGCCTGCCGGGAGATTGATGAGGGACGTTTTATTGATCTCATCGAGGTGGATGCTGCTTCGCGTACCAAAGTCGAGGATACGCGTGAGCTACTCGATAACGTGCAGTATGCCCCCAGTCGTGGCCGCTATAAGGTGTATCTCATCGATGAGGTGCACATGCTTTCCAATCATAGCTTCAATGCATTGCTGAAGACGCTGGAAGAGCCGCCCCCGCATATCAAATTTTTGCTGGCGACCACGGATCCACAAAAGCTGCCAGTGACGATACTTTCCCGTTGTTTGCAATTCAATCTCAAGCGCTTGTCGCTGACACAAATTCGCGATCATCTGCAGACCATTCTGCAAGATGAGAACATTACGGCAGAGCCAGCTGCGCTCAGTGAGATTGCGCGTGCTGCCGATGGCAGCATACGCGATGCACTGAGTCTGCTCGATCAGGCGATTGCACATGGTGGCGGTGTACTGGAGGCAGAATCGGTGCGTGGTCTATTAGGCACGATTGATCGCACGCGGGTGATAGCCTTGTTGCATGCACTGGCATCGGGTGATGCTGCGGTGTTGCTGGCTGAGGCTGCGGCATTGGCCGAGCTATCGCCTGATTACGCCGGTGTACTCAATGAATTGAATAGCTCTTTGTTGCAAATCGCCCTGGCGCAGGCGGTTCCTGCCGCCTTGGGTGAGGATGTGGAGCATCGTGAGGCCTTGCTTGAGCTGGCACAGATCATTACGCCGGAAGATGTGCAGCTTTTCTATCAGATTGGTTTGACTGGTCGACGAGATTTGCACCTGGCACCTGACCCGCGTGGTGGCTTTGATATGGTTTTGTTGCGTATGCTGGCCTTTCGTCCTGCTGGCACAGCTGGTCGGGAACCAACAAATACCAGCAAGACTGTTGTTTCTGTCGGTAGTTCACGCAGGCCGGTGGCGGTAAAGCCAACTGAAATAACGCCTGTTATTGCTGCAAGCGTGTCGGCTCCGTCAGATGTGACGAAAGTAAAACAGCCGGTCAGCGATGATTTTGACTGGCACGAAGTAGCAGCCGCCTTGCCGTTGTCGGGTCTGGCTCGGCAGTTGGCGCTCAATTGTGCTTTGTTTGAGTTCGCTGACGATAAAATCGTGCTGGCGCTGGATGCCGGTCAGCATGCCTTGCAAAGTAAGAAGAGTGAAGATGCACTGGGCAAGGCTCTGACAACGTATTTTGCTCGTCCCTTGCGGCTTGAAATCAGGCTGCAGGAACAACTTGCTCATGAGACGCCAATGAAAGCACAGCAGCACCGCGAGCAGTTGCGGCAGGATGGTGCGCAGAGGGCGATTGAAGATGATGAAAAGGTAAAGGGTTTGCTTGAGCGTTTTGCTGGCAGTATTGAACCAGGTTCAGTGCGGCCTCTGGATTGATATATTGAACTGTTGAGGAAAAATCGATGAAAGGTGGATTGGGCAATCTCATGCGTCAGGCGCAAAAAATGCAGGCCGATATGCAGAGCATGCAGGAAGAGTTGGCGCAGATGGAAGTAACCGGGCAGTCCGGTGGCGGCATGGTGTCCGTGGTGATGAATGGTCGTCATGATGTTAAACGTGTGAGCATTGATCCCAGTTTGATGCAGGATGACAAGGAAATGCTCGAGGATCTTGTGGCCGCAGCAGTGAATGATGCCGTGCGTCAGGTGGAGAAAAATAGTCAGGAAAGGATGTCGGGCTTGACTGCTGGCATGAATTTGCCAGCAGGTATGAAACTGCCGTTCTAAAAATGGCACATAGCCCGCTGGTAGCTCGCCTTATCGAGGCCTTGCGCTGTCTGCCAGGGGTTGGCCCCAAATCGGCACAGCGTATGACTTATTATCTGCTGGAGCGTAATCGTGAGGGTGGTCGCCGCCTGGCTGAAGTATTGTTGGAGGCAATCAGTCGGGTTGGGCATTGTCGTGATTGCCGTACGCTGACCGAAGATGAAGTCTGTTCATTATGCTGTAGCACACGTCGCGATCGTTCCTTGTTGTGTATCGTCGAGTCCCCTACCGACGTTCAGGCACTGGAGCAATCTACCGGTTATAAAGGTTTATATTTTGTCCTGCTGGGCCATCTGTCACCACTGGATGGAATTGGTCCGGATGATATTGGACTGGATCAGTTAGCACACCGCCTGGATAGTGGTGAAGTGCGTGAACTGATCCTGGCGACTAATCCCACGGTGGAGGGGGAGGCCACTGCCCATTACATTAGTGAGTTGGCGCACGGGCGTGGGATAAGAACTACTCGTATTGCCCATGGCGTACCACTGGGTGGAGAGTTGGAGTATGTCGATGGTGGCACTTTGTCGCACGCCTTTCATGGGCGGCGGGAAGTGAATCACTGATCTGCCTGTTCATGCATATTGCCCATGGCTTGGGCTATCAGTAATCCCGTTTGCTTGAAACGATGATAGGCGCGGCTGTCCAGGGCGCAGTGGTTGGTTATACGATCGGCGTATAACAGGCCAATCGGCTTGTCATTGACGAAGACAGACAAGACGAAGAAGCTGTCACAGCGAATGATCTGCTGGAACGCCTTGGGCACTATAGGCCAGAATTTTTCCCGATTGCTGTCGTTAATCCATATCGCCTGGGGCTTTTGCATCAGGCGGGTAAATAGATTGTCGGTATTCAGCTCGATAACAAAGCGGCTGAATACCGGATCATTGTCTGCACCTGCAATAGCTCGCGCACGTAATTGTTGATATTGGGATAACTGTGCAAATACAACTCGTTCCAGCCCTGTGCCATCATGCATGGCATCCATGGCTAATGAGAGGATGTTCTGTAGATCAAGGCGTTTGGTTTTGCTGCCTGCCTGCAGTTCATGCAGACTACGGCGCAGAATATGCAGTTGCGGGGATAGACAGAGGGCCACTGTGGGTTCCTTGTTAGGGACGGTCTTTGTTGTGGCTGGGTCATTGGTGATAGTCGTGTTTTCAGGTGTCCAGTTTGGCTCTGCTTCGGCCTGGCCGGGATAGATCAGGCGTGCGGCCGCTGGCGTGGCCGGGCACTCAATAATTTGGCGTGCCGCCTCTACTGCAACGCGATGACACTTGCTGGTTATCTGGCTGAAATCAAGGTTCATGTAATCAGACAATTGCTGCAGGACGGTAGTGGTTCCTGCATGATACCAACCCTGCTCAGCGGCGCGAGCCAGTTGCACAGCCAGCATGATATTGTATGTCCGTGGTTGCTTGGCATTTTCTGACTTCAGGCTTTCTTGCAACAGGGATGGGAGGTTCCAGCGACGTGCCAACATCAAGGATAGATGGTTAAGGCCAAACCCCAGTACTGCATATTGAGCCTGGATGTGTGGTATCTGTTTTTCTGTGGCCAGCTTTTCTATTTGTTCCATCTTGCCAGGGGCGTATAACCAGAGCAGCATTGCCCCCTGACAATGCAGCAATGTAGCAAGAAATATTTCATCAACTTCCATATCCTTGCGCAGACGAGCCAGCTCTCTTGCTTGCCAGGCAGCGTGATAGCTTTGAGCCATCAGGCGCAGAAATTTTTGTTTATTAGCAGAATTCTCGACTTTGGACATCAAAACGAGAGACTTGAGCAGGGAACGCAGCTGGGTCAGCCCCAGCATCATGAGGGCGTTTTCTATCGTGTTGACTTCACTGCGTAGTTTGTTCTGGCGTCCTGTATTTATATGGCGCAGTAGCGCAATACAAATGCCAGGATCTCTTTCGGCTACCTGAGCAAGTTGCCAGAATTGCGCATTTTCATTGGCACTGAGCCTGTCCAGCTCCTCTACCGTAGGTGACATCGCGGGGAGAGTGACATGCTGGAGCTTGTCGACCCAGAGATTCAGAGTGTTATGCATGCAGCTGCCTCTTGTCCTGGCTTAACTGAATTATTAGACAAGCCTCCTATGATTATAGCTGTATGGCAAGGTGTTTTCGCACTCTGGTACTGGTAATATTCTCAATTCACTGTCTGTAGTGAAGGCAGCTCTGGGCCATGTCTTACCAGTAAAGGAAACTGGTTTGTTGCCGATACTCTCTGATACCTCGATGAATAACTGCGCTTAAGGATAGACCTAAGTATGAAGCTGATAGTTGGTCTGCTGATTGTTACATTTAGTGTTTTCGGTGGGTTTGCCTGGTCTGGTGGCCAGTTGCTTGCCCTGTACCACCCACCAGAGCTTTTGATTATTGGCGGTGGTGCCATAGGTGCCTTTATAATTTCCAATCCACCTCAGATCATCAAGGCAGTATTGAAGGGCTTGCCCAAACTATTGGGTGGTATCCGCTACAGTAAAAAGTCATATCTGGAACTGCTTGCGCTTATGTATGATCTGTTTGCCAAGGCGCGCAAGGAAGGTCTGATGGCGCTGGAAAATGATATCGAGGAGCCAGATCAGAGTGAAATTTTCAAGCAATATCCCAATATTGTGGCAGATCAACATGCGCTGAATTTCATTACGGATTATATGCGCCTGATGGTAGGCGGTAGCATGAACCCTTTTGAGCTGGAAAACTTGATGGATCTGGAGCTGGATATCCATCATCAGGAAGCAACGCTGCCCGGTGATTCAGTTATGACCATGTCTGATGGTCTGCCTGGTTTTGGTATTGTTGCGGCGGTAATGGGCGTGGTGATTACCATGGGCTCGGTTGGTGAGCCCCCTGAAATCCTGGGTATGAAGATAGCTGCTGCGCTGGTGGGCACTTTCCTTGGTATTTTGTTGGCTTATGGTTTTGTTGGACCACTGGCCAGTGCGCTCAAGCATCGTGCTGACGAAGAAAGTAAATTTCTTAGCTGTATTAAGGTGTGCATCATGGCGACGCTTAACGGCTATACGCCACAGATTGCTGTGGAATTTGGCCGCAAGGCCCTGCCTTCCACTGTGCGTCCGGGCTTTATCGAGCTGGAGGAGCACGTAAAGAGGAAATAAATCTCCTCTCAATTGTCATGGCCCTGAATGATAAAAAACAGCCAATCGTCGTAAAGAAGATTAAGAAGGGTGGTCATGGACATCATGGCGGCTCGTGGAAAGTTGCCTATGCAGACTTTCTCACGGCGATGATGGCCTTCTTTCTTTTGATGTGGCTGCTTGGTTCTACTACCCAGGCAGAACGCTCTGCAATTGCCGATTACTTTCAAAACCCCAGTGCAATACAAGCTGCTGGTGGGGCTTCTACTTCACTTATCAAGCTGGGTGCATCGCTGGAGGAGCCTCGCGGCGAGAAAGAGCCATTGCGAGATGCGTCCCGAGATACTTCCACACCAACACCAGACGAAATTGCCGAGATTATAGAGGACAAAGCGCGCCTCGATGAGCTGATGCAAAAACTCAAGGAGCAGATCGAAACCTCTGCTACGTTAAAGGATTTTAAGGATCAATTGTTGCTGGATATCACTAGTGAGGGATTGCGCATCCAGATCGTTGATCGGGAAAACCGCCCGATGTTTGATTTGGGTGGTACAAGCTTGAAACCTTATACCCGTGCTATTTTGCGGGAGCTGACCCGCACCATCAATGAAGTCCCCAATTATGTAAGTCTCAGCGGCCACACTGACGCGACACCATATAGTCGTGATGTAACTGATTATAGTAATTGGGAGCTGTCGGCCGATCGAGCCAATGCAGCGCGGCGTGAGATGGTGTCATCTGGAATGCCGGTAAGAAAATTTGGCCGGGTGGTCGGACTGGCCGATTCGGTGATGTTCGACAAGGAAAACCACTACAACCCGGTTAATCGGCGTATCAGTATTGTTGTGCTCAATAAGGCAACGGAGCGCGCCATTGGTCTTGGTAATGACTTGGTTCCTTCTCCAGTTGTCGCACCAGCCCTCCCGGTAATACCGCCAGTTGATACCCCAGCTAATCCTGCGCCAGTAAATCATAACGGCATCGAAAATATCATCGAAGGTGTTTTGGGACCAGCACCTGCACGTTGATAGCTGTATCTACACAGTGCCGGATTAATGCATATCTTCTTCATTCATGCGGTGGTAGCTAGCCAGCCGTGTGGTGCTGATCTGCCCATCGGCAACGGCTTGTTGCAGGGCGCAACCTGGTTCATGGCGGTGGCTGCAGTCGCGGAAATGGCAGCGACCCAGGTACGGTCTGAACTCAATAAAACCATGTGCCAATTCTATTGCACTCATATGCCAAAGGGAAAATTCGCGCACACCAGGTGCGTCGATAATTGCTCCGCCCTCGGGTAGAGGGTAATAGCGTGTGGTGCTGGTTGTATGACGACCATGCCCGCTGTGCTCGGTCAGGCCACCAATTCGAATTGTCTGTTGCGGCAAGAACGCGCTGATCAGCGACGATTTACCAACCCCGGATTGACCGACAAATACACTGCATTGTCCTTGTAAAGATGAGCGTAGACTATCCAGCCCGGTTTGTTGGTAGGTGCTGGTGTGCAGGATGGTGTAGCCAATGGTCTGGTAATGCTGTAGATCCTGTTCGATTTCCTCGCGTTCTGCTGCTGTGCTGATGAGGTCTGTTTTGTTCAGCACTATGAGGGGTGTGATGCCAGTGCTTTCTGCGGCGACCAGATATTGATCGATGAGGTCGGTGCTGTAGATCGGTCGCGGCGCGGTGACGATCAGGATTTGATCGACATTGGCGGCCAGTGGGTGTGGCTGGCCTAATGCGTCAGGTCGCGAAAGCAGGCTGTGGCGTGGTAGCAGGGCAATAATAATGCCGGTGTTCTCTGCCGTGATTTCCTGCCAGGCCACACGATCGCCAGCCACCAGTAGAGGCAGGTTTTGGCGTAGATGGCAGCGGTAGATATCACCATTGATCGATGCCACATCAGCAGCGGCGCCATAGTTGGCGATAAGCAAGCCCTCTTGTTCAGGCCCCAACAGGTCGGCAGAGAATTGCCCCAGATCGATGGCCTTACGCTGGCTGCGTTGTTGCCTTTCTTGTTGAATTTTTTCAATCCGCCAGGCTTGTTGGCGCGTCAGTTTACGCTTGCTCATTGTTGTAGCTGAGCAATACGTGCCGAGGCTGGCGGGTGTGAGTCGTAAAAAGCCGAGTGCAGCGGGTCTGGTGTGAGAGTACTGGCATTATCCTGATAGAGTTTTACCAATGCGTTTATCAGATCGCTGGCGCTGCTTTGTCTGGCGGCAAATTCATCGGCCTCGAATTCGTGTTTGCGCATGCGCTGCGCCAGCAATGGCTGAAGGAAAAAGCTGAATACCGGCATTACCAGCAGAAACAGCAGTAGAGCCATAGCCATGGATGGCTGAGTTACGCCTAGCCCCTGGTAGAACCAGCTTGCATCAGTCAATTGGCCGAGCAGGGCCAATCCCAGCAGGCTGAACAGGGCATTGAGGATTAGTCGTTGGCGGATATGGCGATGATGAAAATGGCCAAGCTCATGCGCCAGAACAGCCTCAATCTCATCATCACCGAGACGCTCAAGCAAGGTGTCGAAAAATACCACACGTTTGTGTCGACCAAGGCCGGTGAAATAGGCATTGCCATGTGCCGAGCGACGCGAGCCATCCATGACATAAAGGCCGGCGGCGGTAAAGCCACTGCGCTGCAGAAGTTGTTCAATGCGTGTGCTCAGGGAGGTATTTTCCAGCGGACTGAATTTATTGAATAGTGGCGCAATAAAGGCAGGGTAAGCCCACATCAGCAACAAACCAAAACCTTGCCAGACCAGCCAGACATAAAACCACCACCAACTGCCGGCACTGTCCATCAGCCAAAGTACCAGGGCAGCCAGTGGCGCTCCCAGCAGTAGCAGCAGCAATGTGCCTTTCAGCAAGTCGATGATGAACAGTGTGGGGGTGTTGCGGTTGAAGCCAAAACGTTGCTCCAGTTGAAAGGTACGATACCAGGAGAAAGGCAGGTCGAGCAGTCCTGCCAGCAGGGCAAAGCTGAGCAACAGACCTGTTGCTTGCCAGAGGGATGGTAACGGCATGTCGAGCCATAGCCGGTTGAGCCAGGCAAGGCCGCCACCGAGAGTCCAAAGCAGTAACAGGACGCTGCCATAAAATAGCTCCCAGCGCCCCAGGCGAGTTCGTGCCACGGTATAGTCAGCCGCCAGTTGATGATCCTGCAGGCTGATGCGCGAGGCGAAGGCTGGTGGCAGCGTGTCGCGGTGTGCATTGACGTGGCTTATTTGGCGTTGCGCCAACCAAAATTTCACCGCCATCATGAGGATGAGGACAAGGACAAATAGCAGGGTAAATTCATTCATCAATTAAGCTTCTAATATCGGTCTGGCAACATGCTTGCTTCTGTTAGAATACTCCACAAATCTTGCTGGGAGTTCGTTTTTATTATGCCTGCCAACCCTGATCATCTTATATGGATAGACTTGGAAATGACCGGTCTTGAGCCGCTCTCTGACCGGATCATCGAGATTGCCACTATTGTCACTGATCCCCAACTCAATATTCTAGCTGAAGGGCCGGTGTTGGCCATTCACCAGCCTGAAGCCGTCCTCACTGCTATGGATGAGTGGAATACCAACACGCATACTGATTCGGGCCTGCTGGAACGGGTGCGTGCCAGTCAGATTAATGAAGCTGATGCAGTACAGAAGACTATAGATTTTTTACAGGAATATGTCCCATCGGGTAAATCACCGATGTGTGGTAACAGCATTTGCCAGGATCGTCGCTTTCTGGCTCGCTGGATGCCGGAGTTGGAGGCTTTCTTTCATTATCGCAATCTGGATGTCAGCACCGTCAAGGAGCTGGTGCGGCGCTGGTACCCAGAGGTGGCGGCAGGCCTGCAGAAGAATGGCAGCCACCAGGCACTCGATGATATTCGTGAGTCCATCACCGAGTTGCAATATTATCGGGAACACTTGTTTCCTTGATGCTAGTCACTTTTCTGACGAATCATGCACAAGATAAAAATTTTAATTTAGTGCAAATGATAAGAATAATTTTCTTGGCACGCGGATTGCTTCAATCTGGCGAACAACAACAGAGGCCAAAAACATGGCGGTAAAAGACGACGATGAACTGGATCTTGATGTAAAACCCAAATCATCCGGCAAGAAACCTTTGATTCTGTACGGCGTTATCGCAGTTTTACTCCTTTCTTTGGTGGGCATGGGAGCATTTGTTTTCCTGGGTCAAAAAGGAAATGGGCAAGGAGAGGGTACTGGCAACAAGATCGCAGAGACAAAACAGGCCCATTATCTGGACTTACGCAAGATGGTGGTCAATTTCAGCCCTGGTTCACCAGTCCGTTATCTGCAGATAAACCTGCAGGTCATGAGTTATGACAGAAATGCCTTGAAGGTAGTAGATACACATTTGCCTGCGATCCGAAACGATATTCTCTTGCTATTGGGCAGTCAGAGCCATGATGTAGTCAGTACACCAGAGGGTAAGGAACAGTTGCGTATGGATATTTTGGCCAAGATCCAGCATGTCCTTGATGCTAATGATAAAGGGGCTAAGGTGGACGCTGTTTATTACACTGAATTCATTATGCAGTAAGAGCCATGGCCATAAATGAACTTTTATCCCAAGACGAAATAGATGCCCTGTTGCATGGGGTATCCGGTGGCGATGTCGAGACCGAGGCGGATGATGGTCTAGCCGCTGGTGAGGCGCGCACCTACGACTTTGCCAGTGAGGAGCGCATCGTCCGTGGTCGCATGCCGACCCTGGAAATGATCAATGAGCGTTTCTCGCGGTATTTTCGTATCAGTCTGTTCAATATGTTGCGTCGTTCTGCCGAAATCTCGGTGGCTGGTATCGAGATGATGAAGTTTTCCGAATATGTGCATACCCTATATGTCCCGACCAGCCTGAACATGATCAAGATTAGGCCTCTACGCGGCACGGCCCTGTTGGTTCTTGATCCCAAACTGGTCTTTATCGTCGTGGATAATTTTTTTGGCGGCGATGGCCGTTATCATGCCAAGATCGAAGGACGTGAATTTACACCTACCGAACAGCGCGTAATTCAGATGCTGCTGAATTTGGCCTTTAAAGATCTTCGTGAGGCCTGGGCTCCGGTGATGGATGTTGATTTCGAATACATGAATTCCGAGGTCAATCCACAGTTTGCCAATATCGTCAGTCCTACCGAGGTGGTGGTTGCCACAAAGTTTCATGTCGAGCTCGACGGTGGTGGCGGTAATATGCATGTCACTATGCCTTATTCCATGATGGAACCCATCAGAGAAGTTCTTGATGCTGGCGTGCAAAGCGATCGTACCGATACAGATGAGCGCTGGATGGTGGCTTTGCGCGAAGAAATACGCACCGCTGAGGTAGAGCTGAAAAGTAGTCTGACTGAGGTGGAGATGAGCTTGCGCGATATCATGCGTGTAAAGGCGGGCGACATCATTCCCATTGAAATGCCAGAATTGGTAACCCTGCGCGCCGAGGGCGTGCCGGTATTCCGTGGCACGTTGGGTGTATCTAATGAAAATCTGGCGGTTAAAGTTGTGAGCCAGGTAGGGCGTCCTGGTAAGGCGCTGGTCGAGGCAGGAAGGAAAAAATCATGAGCGAAACAAACGACAACGATAGCGATGTAATGGATGAATGGGCAGCTGCCATGGCAGAGGCTGAGGATAGTGAGAAATCTGAAGTTGAAGCCAGCGCAGATATCAAGCAGGCGCCACTTGAGAATTTGCGTGACGATCATCAACCGCCGCTGTCTGAAGATGTAAATCTGGATGTAATTCTGGATGTGCCGGTGACTATTTCGCTGGAGATAGGCCGCACCAAGATCAGCATCCGCAATCTGTTGCAGCTCAATCAAGGATCGGTGGTGGAGTTGGACAGGTTGGCTGGTGAGCCACTAGATGTGATGGTAAACGGCACGCTCATTGCACACGGTGAAGTTGTGGTGGTGAATGAAAAATACGGTATACGCCTGACGGATGTCATAAGTCCAGTCGAGCGAGTGAAAAAACTAAAATGAAGCTGTTGCGCATATTGCTGTCTGGGCTGTTCGGCTGTTGCTGTCAACTGCCGGCAATGGCGGCAGATATTGGTCGTCCAACACCCGCAACAGTGGAGCCGATTACAACGACAATTCTGTTGCAGGTGTTGCTGGCTTTGGGTTTGATTTTGTTGCTGATTGTTGGGCTCGCCTGGTTGTTGCGCAGGGTGGGTGGTTTTGCACAGCACAATACGGGGCTGATACGTGTGTTGGGTGGTGTGTCGGTTGGTCAGCGGGAGCGTGTGGTATTGATCCAGGTAGGCCAGCGGCAGTTATTGCTGGGCGTGGCGCCAGGACGGATAGAGACACTGCATGTGCTGGATGAGCCAATCAATGCACAGAATGGGCACTCACAAGATGAAAGCTTTGCTGAACGGTTGCAGACAATTTTGAAAAAAGGCAGACGCGCATGAGCAGGGTGCGTTGGGTATTATTTGCCTTGCTGGCTTTTTTGCCTTTTAGTGTTTTTGCCCAGACAGGGCTGGAGGCAGTGACGGTTACGACCAATCCTGCTGGTGGTGAAACCTATAGCCTGAGTATTCAGGTTTTGTTGTTGATGACTGCGCTGACTTTTCTGCCGGCGGCAGTGATGATGATGACCTCGTTTACCCGTATTGTAATTGTGTTGGCTATTTTGCGTCAGGCAGTTGGTTTGATGCAGGCACCATCAGGCCAGGTGTTGATCGGCATGGCCTTGTTTTTGACTTTTTTTGTTATGGCGCCAGTATTCGAGCGTATGCACACCGAGGCGTTTCAGCCTTATATGGATGAAAAAATCGGTTTTCAGGAAGGATTGCAAAAGGCCAGTGAGCCGCTGCGTGGTTTTATGCTGGCGCAAACTCGCGAGAGTGATATTCAATTGTTTGGCAGCCTGTCTGGTAGTGAAGGCTATGAGTCAGCCGATGAAGTGCCACTCTCGGTATTGGTACCAGCCTTTGTTACCAGTGAATTGAAGACGGCCTTTCAGATTGGCTTTTTATTGTTCATACCTTTTTTGATCATCGATCTGGTGGTGGCCAGCACCTTGATGTCGATGGGTATGATGATGCTCTCGCCGATGATCATCTCCCTGCCTTTCAAGCTGATGTTATTTGTCCTGGTGGATGGCTGGGCGATGGTGATGAGCACCTTGGCGGCGAGCTTTTATGTTTAGTGTACCTCTGCATAACTACGCAGGTAGTTATACAGAGGTTACTTGGTGAAATCATGCCATGACACCTGAAACGGTATTAACAGTCTTTCAGCAGGCACTGGAGGTCATAGCGCTATTGATCCTGGTGTTACTGGTGCCTGTGTTGATGGTGGGTTTATTGGTGGCCATGTTTCAGGCGGCAACGCAGGTCAATGAAATGACACTCAGCTTTATTCCCAAGATTCTGGTCATGTTGGCGGTATTGATGATCGCTGGACCATGGATGTTGCGTTTGCTGATCGATTTTACGCAGCGGTTGATAACAAACATCCCGTCTTTGTTGGGTTAGTCCGCATGCATTTTAGCGCTGCTGAAATCGCATCCTGGCTCGGCAGTTACCTCTGGCCACTGTTTCGTGTTGCTGCGATGGTAGTGGCGATGCCGATTTTTGGTTCGGTTATGCTGCCAATGCGCGTGCGCTTGATGCTGGCTCTGGCCATTACATCTGTGGTGGTGCCGTGTTGCCACCAGTACCTTCAGTAGATCCATTTAGCCTGGCCTCTGTACTGATAATTATGCAGCAGATAGTCATCGGCTCGGCAATGGGTTTTACTTTGCAGTTGGTGTTTGCTGCAGTGACGACAGGTGGTCAGGTTGTCGCCATGCAGATGGGTCTTGGCTTTGCTTCTATGGTGGATCCACAAAACGGCATGCAGGTTCCTGTGTTGTCACAGATCTATCTGTTGTTGGTGACTTTATTGTTTCTTACCTTCAACGGCCATTTGCTGATGATAGAAATGGTTGCTGAGAGTTTCACAACTTTGCCGATAGCGATCGATGGCCTGACGCGTAACGGCTTTTGGCATTTGGTTATTTGGGGAACGCAGATGTTTGCTGGTGCCTTGTCGCTGGCTTTGTCAGCAGTGGCATCATTACTGGTCGTCAGTATTGCTTTTGGTGTCATGGCACGAGCTGCACCGCAGTTGAATATCTTTGCCGTGGGTTTTCCTGTGTCCTTGATAATGGGTTTTGTGGTGATCCTGTATACCCTGCCTACGATTGTTCCACAGTTTGAAGCCCTTGCCAATGAAGGGTTTGCGCTGATTATACGTTTATTGAGCGGGGAGTAGGCCATGGCTGAAAGTGATGGTCAGGAACGTACAGAACAGGCGACACCCAAGCGTCAACAGGAGGCGCGTGAAAAAGGTCAGGTACCACGCTCGCGTGAATTAAATACCGTAGCAGCCTTGCTGGCAGCGGCCACCGCCTTTCTGGTTATGGGTGATTCGATGACAACCCGCCTGGCCTTGCAAATGAGGCAAAACCTGAGTCTATCCCGCGAGCAGATCTTTGATGTAAATGGCTTGCCGGCTCATTTCATTGCAGCCGTGGTTCAGGCTTTATGGATTTTGATGCCGTTTTTTGTCTTGATGGTAGTGGTTGCCATTGGAGCCTCCGCCGTGCTTGGTGGCTGGGCCTTTACCTCTATCAGCTTCAAATGGGAAAAGCTGGATCCTATCAAAGGTATGGGGCGAGTATTTGGCTGGCGTGGTCTATTGGAAATGATCAAGGGCATGGCTAAGTTCATGCTGGTGGCATTAACAGCTTTGCTGTTACTGAAGTCCATGGGTGATGATTTTCTTGGTCTTAGCAGTGAATCGTTAAATCTGAGTCTGGGCCATGCTGGCAGTCTGCTGGCCTGGGCATTTTTGTTGCTGAGCGCCACGCTTTTGATCGTGGTCTTTATAGATGTGCCGTTTCAACTTTGGGATCATCAGCGCCAGTTACGCATGACCAAGCAGGAAGTGCGTGATGAGTTCAAACATACCGAGGGCAGCCCGGAGGTGAAGGGGCGTATCCGCCGCATGCAAATGGAAATTGCCCAGAGACGCATGATGGCCGAGGTACCAAAGGCCGATGTGGTGGTCACTAACCCGACACATTATGCGGTGGCATTGCGTTACGATCAGACAGGTGGTGGCGCACCGATAGTGGTGGCGAAGGGCACTGAGCTGATTGCGTTGAAAATCCGTAATGTGGCACAGGAGCATGATGTGCCTGTGCTGCAAGCACCGCCTTTGGCGCGCGCGCTTTATTATAGTACTGATCTGGATCAGCCTGTTCCGGTTGGTCTGTACCGAGCCGTGGCGATGGTGCTGGCCTATGTATATCACCTGCGCCAAGGGCTGATATATGGTCGTGAGGGTACGGTGAATATGTCAGATTTGCCTATACCGGATGATTTACAACATGATGATTAAATCTGCCTGATTGGGCATGAGTGTGGAATAAATGGGGAAATTCATAAATGGCGCAATTCGATAGAGTCCTGCATACCACGCGTATGCTGCTGAACTCGGGGCTAGGTGCGCCGATCATCGTGTTGATCCTGCTGGCCATGGTGATGCTGCCATTGCCGCCGTTCATGCTGGATATCTTCTTTACTTTTAATATTGCTTTTTCTTTGATCGTTTTATTGGTAACGATTTACGCCTTGCGACCATTGGATTTTGCCGTGTTTCCCACGGTATTGCTGATCGCGACTTTGTTGCGATTGGCGCTGAATGTTGCCTCTACGCGCGTGGTTTTGCTGGAAGGTCACAATGGCCCGGGCGCTGCCGGTCAGGTTATTGAATCTTTCGGTGAGTTTGTCGTCGGTGGTAATTATGCGGTCGGTGTGGTGGTGTTCGTGATCCTTGTGATCATCAACTTTGCCGTGGTGACCAAGGGTGCGGGGCGTATCTCGGAAGTCAGCGCGCGTTTTACCCTTGATGCCATTCCTGGCAAGCAGATGGCGATTGATGCGGATCTCAATGCTGGCCTCATCGACCCTGATACCGCGCGTACCCGGCGTGAGGAGATCGCTAACGAGGCTGATTTTTATGGCTCTATGGATGGTGCGAGCAAGTTTGTTCGCGGTGATGCCGTGGCTGGCATTCTCATTACGATCATCAACATAATCGGTGGTTTGGTGATAGGCGTGGCGCAGCATGATATGGCCTTTGCTGATGCCGCCCAGGTGTATGCACTATTGACGATAGGTGATGGCCTGGTGGCGCAAATCCCGTCGCTGGTCTTGTCTACCGCGACTGGCATCATCATTACCCGTGTCTCGGCCTCACGCGATATGGGTGACATGGTGATTGCCCAGGTGTTCTCCAATCCACGTGTCATGGCGGTTACAGCTGTGGTATTGCTGATGCTGGGTCTGATCCCGGGGATGCCAAATTCGCCCTTCCTGCTGATGGCTTTTGTCATAGGTGGGGCCGCCTGGTGGTTGTTACACAAGCAGAAGGCAGAGGCACGGGAGGCCGCAGCGCCGCCATCTGTGGCTGAACCTGCTACCAGCTCAAGCACTGAGCTGAAGGAATTGACCTGGGATGACGTGCCATTGGTCGATCCAATCGGTCTGGAGGTTGGCTATCGATTGATCACATTAGTCGACAAGGCGCAAGGCGGGCAGCTGATGGCGCGCATCAAGGGGGTGCGCAAGAAACTATCCCAGGAATTGGGCTTTTTGGTGCCGGCAGTACACATTCGTGACAATTTGAATCTTTCACCAGCGGCCTATCGTGTCAGTTTATTGGGGGTGACGCTGGGCGAGGCGGAGATCTACCCAGATCGTGAAATGGCGATCAATCCTGGTCAGGTCTATGGCGAGTTGACTGGTATCAAGACGATTGATCCGGCCTTTGGTCTGGAGGCCGTCTGGATCGAGCCAAATCGTCGCGAGGAGGCACAGGGTTTGGGTTATACCGTGGTAGATCCAAATACCGTGGTAGCGACACACATGAGCCAGTTGCTGCAAACCCATGCCCATGAATTACTCGGCCATGAAGAAGTACAGCATTTGCTAAGTCAGTTGGGTAAATCAGCACCGAAGCTGGTAGAGGATTTGGTGCCCAAGTTATTACCTATGTCGGTAGTGGTGAAGGTTTTACAAAACCTGCTGATTGAGGGTATTCCCATCCGTGATATGCGCAGTATTGCCGAGACGCTGGCTGAACATGCACCACGTACACAGGATGCCGGTATTTTGACGAGTGCAGTCAGGGTTTCGTTGGGCCGCATGATTATCCAGAAAATCAATGGCTTGGAACATGAGTTGCCTGTTATTACTTTGGCGCCAGAGTTGGAACAGATATTGCTTAAGAGTATTCGAGCGTCAGATGATGGTGGCGCAGGCATTGAGCCGGGCTTGGCGGAGCGTATCCACCGAGGACTGAGCGAGAGTGGCCAGAAGCAGGAAATAGCCGGTCAGCCGGCTGTATTGCTGGTATCGGCCCCTTTGCGCGAGATGCTGGCGCGGTTTGTACGACACACGATTCCGGGTATGTATGTCCTCGCCTATAACGAGGTCCCGGACAATAAACAGCTGCGTATTGTAGCTACGGTAGGTAATCAGGCAGGCTAGCCGCGCCCCAAGCGGCCTGGCTGCGAGGGTCGATGGGATGAAAATAAAACGCTATTTTGCCGCCGATATGCGCCAGGCTATCCGCCTGGTTCGCGAAGAGCAGGGGCCAGATGCCGTTATCCTCTCCAACCGCAGGGTGAATGGCGGTGTAGAGATTGTCGCGGCGATAGATTATGACGAGGCGTTGGTGCGCGGGATGGTAGAAAAAGAATCCCAAGCTGTTATTTCGCCCCGCGCTGCGCCTGTACTCTTTCCTCAAGAGCAAACTCTCAGCACAGGTCGTCATATGCACATGGCAGGTGATGGCGCACAATTTGCTGCTGCTATCTCTACCTCATTGCAGAGCAAGACTGGCCAGGCAGAGCCAGTCACAACAAGCAAACAATCCTCGCCAGCCAAGCAGATAGAGTGGAGTCATGATCCGGCGCTGCATGGTATGCGCGAGGAGATCAAGACCCTGCGTGGCTTGTTGGAGAGTCAACTCAGCGGTATGGCCTGGCGTGAGCAAAACCTGCTTCATCCAGCGCGGGCAAAACTTATGCAGCGCCTGTTGGAATTGGGGCTTGCGCCATCCTTGTGCCGCCAACTCGCTGATCAAGTCAATTATACAGTTGATCATGAAGACCACTTCCGCCATGCCTTGGGGCTGTTGGCACGACAGTTGCCGATAAGTGAAGACGCTGTTCTGGGCCACGGAGGGGTGGTGGCGCTGGTTGGTCCGACAGGTGTGGGCAAGACCACGACGGTGGCCAAACTGGCTGCCCGTTTCATCTTGCGTCATGGACAGAACAGTGTGGCATTGGTGACAACCGATAGTTTCCGTATTGGTGCCCATCAGCAGCTGCGTACCTATGGACGCTTGTTGGGAGTGTCAGTGCATGTAGCCAATGACGCCAGCGAATTGCGCACCGTTCTTGATAACTTGCGCGATGTTCCCTTGGTGTTGATTGACACGGCAGGCATCAGTCAGCGTGATGTTCGTTTAGCTGAACAGATGAGCATGTTGCATCAAGGCTCGCCTCGCGTGAGAAGTTATCTGGTTTTGTCGGCCTCGGCGCAGCGATTGGCGTTGGATGAGACAGCGCGCGCTTTTGCACAAATGAAACTGGCCGGTTGCATCATTACCAAGCTCGATGAGACAGGCAGCCTGGGTGAGGTGCTATCGGCTGTGGCACAGCAGCAGTTGCCCATTGCCTATATCAGTGATGGTCAACGCGTGCCGGAAGATTTGCATCAGGCGCGGGCCAACAAGTTGGTGAGCCAGAGTGTGGCATTATTGCAGCAAAACAGTGCTGAGGCACCAGGGGAGGAGGCGCTGGCTGCCGCCTTTGGCGGTCAGGCTTGCTAGTGGGACAAACGAATGACGGATAACACAAACGATCAAGCCGCTGGTCTGCGGCGTATGCACAAGCCCAAGCCTGTGCGCGTGCTGGCGGTGACCAGCGGCAAAGGTGGCGTTGGCAAGACTAATGTCTCGGTGAATATGGCGGTGGCAATGGCACAGGTTGGCCGTCAGGTGTTGGTGTTTGATGCAGATCTGGGGCTGGCCAATCTGGATGTCATGCTTGGTCTGCAGCCGCAATATAACCTTTCACATGTGCTTTCTGGTGAACGCAGCCTGGAAGAGATTCTGGTCGAAGGGCCAGCCGGGATACGCATTATTCCTGCTTCATCTGGCATTCAGCGCATGGCCGAGCTGACGCCGACAGAGCATGCAGGGATGATCAGGGCATTCAGCGAGCTTTCAGCCGATGTGGATGTCTTGCTGGTAGATACCG
Source organism: Thiohalomonadaceae bacterium (assembly GCA_041678005.1). Taxonomy (GTDB): domain Bacteria; phylum Pseudomonadota; class Gammaproteobacteria; order Thiohalomonadales; family Thiohalomonadaceae; genus Sulfurivermis. The sequence goes on along the minus strand of JBAYOW010000001.1, from coordinate 10,076 downwards.
CCGCCGGGATATCAGACAGCGTGGTCAGCTTCAGTAAGGCAGCGCAGGAAGTGATTGTGGTGGTTTGTGATGAACCGGCCTCCATCACTGATGCCTATGCCCTGATCAAGTTGCTCAACAAGGAACACAATGTACGGCGCTTTCGTATCCTGGCCAACATGGCTCATAGCCCACAGGAAGGTCGTGAGCTGTTCGCCAAGATGGTCAGGGTAACGGATCGTTTTCTTGAGGACGTGGTGCTCGATTACATGGGTAGCGTTCCCTACGATGAATACTTGCGCAAGGCCGTACAGCGTCAGCGACCGATCGTTGAGATGTATCCACGCAGCAAGGCGGCACAGGCTTTTACTGCACTGGCCAGAAAGGCGGATAGCTGGCCTATGCCTACGGTAGCTGGCGGCTATCTGGAATTTTTTGTCGAGCGTTTGGTACGTAGTGAAGCTGATAGCTGGGAGAATTGGTCATGATATGGAGGGTGCAGTCATGAACGGCATGGTGGCTTATGCCATCGAATGTGAAAATACCTGGTCCGATGATCTGGTCGAGCAATATGCGCCCCTGGTCAAGCGGATTGCCTATCACCTGTTGGGACGTTTGCCCAATACCACCCATGTTGATGATTTGATACAGGCAGGCATGATGGGTCTATTGGAGGCTGCGCGTAACTATCGTAGTGGACAGGGCGCCAGCTTTGAAACTTTTGCCGGTTTTCGTATCCGCGGAGCCATGCTTGATGAGGTACGTCGTGCTGACTGGACACCTCGTTCTGTTCATCGCAAGGCGCGCGAGGTCGGCGAGGTTATACGACTGATAGAAAATCAGGAAGGGCGCGAGGCCACTGAGCAGGAGATCATCAGTGCACTGGGGATAGATAGTGAGGAATATCATCAAATCTTGCTGGATTCTAGCAGTCATCGCCTGCTCAGTCTGGATGAAGTAACTTTAGGGCATGATGAATCAATACTGGATAGACTGGTAGACGAGGGGCCAGGGCTTGAAGAAAATCTGCAACTGGCAGAGCTGCACAAACAGCTGGCACAGGCTATAGATGGACTGCCAGAGCGCGAACGCCTGATTATGGCCTTGTATTATGATGAAGAACTGAATTTAAAGGAAATTGGTGCCGTGCTGGGGGTCAGTGAATCACGTGTTTGCCAGATCCATGGGCGTGCCTTGCTGCGGCTGCGCGGTGTCATGCAGGATGCTACAGATTAAATGCAAAAAAATAGAGTCTATTTTTTGGAAATGGTGTTGACGATGTTACAGTAGCGGCAATAGTTGATATTTGCTTCGCTGGACAAACAAAAAAATTGCTTATTTATCGCTGACGTTATTCTCAAGGCTCAGGTAGAGGTTTCTTGAGAGCATATTCAGGTTAAGATAGACCATTATAGCCAGACTGGTTCCAGTTGATTGGCTGGATATCAATGTCAGGAGGTATTGCCTTGGACAAAAATATAAAAATACTAATTGTGGATGACTTTTCCACTATGCGCCGCATCATCAAGAACCTGCTGCGCGATCTTGGTTTCACTAATACCTCCGAGGCCGATGACGGCACAACAGCTTTGCCCATGCTGCAAACAGGCAACTATGAGCTATTGGTCACCGACTGGAATATGCCAGGTATGCAGGGTATTGACCTGCTCAGGGCAGTACGTGCCGACCCGAAACTGGCACATATGCCAGTGTTGATGGTTACAGCGGAGCAGAAAAAAGAGCAAATTATTGAAGCAGCCAAGGCTGGCGTGAATGGCTATATCGTCAAGCCCTTTACCGCCCAAACCCTGAAGGAAAAGCTGGACAAGATCTTCGAGCGGCTGGAAGCTGCCAAGTAGTTCCTGCCTGGCCAGAAGCTGTATCGCAAAGGAATTTCAAAATAATGAATACTCAAACCAAACCGCTGACTGATGAGTGTATTAAAAAAATACATGTCATCGTTCAGGCCGTTGAAGCTGGAGAGGCCGACAAGGCGGCGCGTCTGCTGGATGAAATGACCAGCATGCGTGAAAAATCTTTATACCAGGAGTTGGGGTTACTGACCCGCGAGTTTCATGAGGCATTGCAAAGTTTTCGCCTTGATTCCCGTATTGCCTCGCTGGCGGAGCATGATTTTCCAGATGCGCGCGAGCGGCTTAATTATGTGGTCAGTATGACCGCGCAGTCTGCCAATAGCACAATGACGGCAGTGGAAGAATCCATGCCGGTCTGTGAATCGATGGAAGAACGCGCAGCCGCATTGCCTGATGGCTGGAATCGCTTTACCAATCGCGAGATGGGGGCGGATGAATTTCGTGATTTGAGTCGTCGTGTGGCTGAATTTCTCGACAGTATCGGCAAGGACACAACAACGTTACGCGCCAACCTGCAGGAAGTCTTGATGGCCCAGGGATTTCAGGATCTGACCGGACAGATTATCTATCGTGTGGTGCAGCTGGTTGATGAGGTAGAGCGCAATCTGGTAGATCTGATTCGTATCTCGGGACAGAGTCTTGTCGTAGAAGAAAAAGAAGGGAAACCTGAAGACCGTATTGCCGCCAGTGGCCCACCTGTACCTGGTGTGGATAGTGGGACGGTTGCAGGTCAGAATGAAGTGGATGACTTGTTGTCCAGCCTGGGTTTTTAATGGGGAACGCAGATGGCGCTGAATGCTGATGATGAGATCCTGCAAGACTTCATGATTGAGGCAGGTGAGATCCTGGAACTGTTGAACGAGCAGTTGGTTGATCTGGAGCGTAGCCCCAACGATCACGACCTTCTTAATGCGGTATTCCGTGGTTTTCATACCATAAAAGGCGGTGCTGGATTTCTTGGGCTGGATGCTATGGTGACAGTATGTCATCTCTCCGAGGATGTCTTTAATTTGTTGCGCAATGGTGAAATACAGGTAACCGCGCAATTGATGGATACTGTATTGCCAGTGCTCGACATACTCAATGCACAGTTTGCTCAGCTGCGCGCTGGCGAGGAGCCTGAACCGGCGCAGGAATATCTGTTGCAAGAGTTGAGGGTGTTGGCCAAACCAGATGCTGCGCAGCCAGCTGAAACTTCTGTAGAACCACAGGCAACGGTCGCAGCCGAGATTGATGTGGTAGCACCAAGTGCAGCCGAGCCAGCCAATATTGAATCTTCTTCTGCTGCTGTTGCCGGTATGGTGGCAGATGACATGGGTGATATTACGGATGAAGAATTCGAGGCATTGCTGGATGCACTGGAAAGCCCATCGGCAACTCAGAATGCCAGTGAATCAGTGCCAACCTCCACAACTTCCGATGATGAAATTACCGAAGAAGAGTTTGATGCCCTGCTCGATGAATTGCATGGCGAGGGCAAATTTACTGCACCGGTAACACCGGAAACTGCGGACACCGCTGCGGATGATATAATTACCGAGGAAGAATTTGATGCCCTACTGGATGAATTGCATGGCGAGGGCAAATTCACCACTCCGACTGTCGAAAATGTTGCAGCAGAATCGCTGACTGAAGCCAACGTAAGCAAGGAGACACCTCAAGCTACAGAGGCACCTGCAACTGCGGCAGTCCAGGCAGACAAACCTGCAACAGCCAAATCAGCACTAACAAAGACGGCAGGTGGCGGCGATACTGCCAATCAGGCCGAGACCACTGTTCGTGTCGATACCAAGCGTTTGGATGACATCATGAACATGGTTGGCGAGTTGGTATTGGTGCGTAATCGCATTGCCACCCTGGCGCAGGGTGGTGATATCAGTCAGGCACGTGAGGAGATGGGCAAGGCTGTGGCCAATCTGGATGTGGTTACTGGCGATCTGCAAACCTCTGTAATGAAAACCCGCATGCAGCCGATCAAGAAAGTGTTTGGCCGTTTCCCGCGCGTGGTGCGTGATATGTCACGCGGCATGAAAAAAGAAATCAACCTGGTCATGCAAGGTGAAGAAACTGATTTAGACAAAAACCTGGTCGAGGCGCTGGCTGATCCAATGGTACATCTGGTACGTAATGCCGTCGATCATGGCATTGAGATGCCGGATCAGCGCGAGAAAGCAGGTAAGCCGCGCCAGGGAACTTTGTTGCTTGCAGCAGAACAGGAAGGTGACCATATCCTGCTTGTGATCGAGGATGATGGCGCAGGGATGGATCCGGAAGTGTTGAAACGCTAGGCGGTTGAGAAGGGTATGATGGATGCCGAAACTGCGGCGCGACTGACGGACAGCGAGGCGTTCGTACTCATTTTTGATGCTGGCTTTTCTACCAAGACCGAGATATCCGATGTCTCTGGCCGTGGCGTGGGCATGGATGTGGTGAGAACGCGAATCTCCCAATTGAATGGTAGCGTGGATATTCAATCTGAATTAGGCAAGGGCACGCGGCTGTCCATTAAGGTGCCTCTCACCTTGGCGATTATGCCGACTCTTATGATCAAACTTCGCGAGCAGACCTTTGCCTTGCCATTGGTCAGTGTCAATGAGATTTTCCATCTCGATCTGACTAAAACCAATGTGGTTGATGGGCAGTTGGTGGTGATGGTGCGCGGTAAGGCGCTGCCGCTTTATTATCTGACCCGCTGGATGGTGGATGGTTGTAGTGGAATTACCTTGCCAGAATCTGGACATGTGGTAATCGTGCACGTAGGTACGCATTTGGTTGGTTTTGTTGTGGATTATCTTATCGGCCAGGAAGAGGTCGTGATCAAGCCATTGGGTAACTTGTTATATGGCACCATGGGACTGGCCGGTGCAACGATCACCGGCGATGGCAAGATAGCGCTGATCCTGGATGTGCCGGGTTTGATGAAGTCCTATGGACACCGACAGGCATAAGACAGACGTAATATAAAGGGGATTGTAGATGCCGGTTCGGGTCTTGATAGTCGATGATTCAGGTTTTTTTCGGCGTCGCCTGACTGAGATGCTCAGTGCCGATCCACGCCTTGAGGTAGTGGGTACGGCAAACGATGGCGCCCAAGCAGTGGAACAGACAGCCAGGTTACGTCCTGATGTGGTGACCATGGATATTGAAATGCCGGTAATGGACGGCATTACGGCCACACGTCGCATCATGGCGACAACACCAACACCGGTTCTGATGTTTTCTTCGCTGACCACCGATGGCGCCAAGGCCACGCTGGATGCCCTTGATGCTGGTGCTGTGGATTATCTGCCGAAGAAATTCGAGGATATCTCTCGTGACCAGAATGAGGCCAGACGCCAGCTGTGTGAGCGGGTCTATGTCATTGGCAGTAGCAAGCATGCAACTCCATCATCACACGCAACTACCACCACCAGGCCAGCAGCTCCAACGCCGCCACCAACAACTGCCAGTCGCCAAAGTGCAGCCAGCCGGCCACTGGCAACAGCTGCAACGCGCCCGGTCATGCCAACAGCGACACCGCCAGCCCGCCGTGGTCAATATCGGTTGGTGGCGATCGGTACTTCCACTGGCGGGCCGGTAGCCTTGCAGCAGGTATTGAGCAAATTGCCGGCTGATTTTCCCTTGCCATTGATATTGATTCAGCATATGCCTGGCACCTTTACACCGGCCTTTGCCCAGCGTCTAAATCAGCAATGTGCGATCGAGGTGCGCGAGGCCAAAAACGGTGATGAATTAAAGCCGGGCCTTGCTCTGCTGGCGCCAGGTGGGATGCAGATGGTACTGGAGCAGCGTGGTGGGCGTACCACAGTTAATATCACCGAGAGCGATCCTGCTTTGCACTACAAACCATCTGTTGATGTTACCTTCAGCTCGGTAGCGAGGATCTTCCCGGCCCAGACTTTGGCCATCGTGTTGACTGGCATGGGTGCAGATGGGCGCGAGGGTGCTCGTTTGTTGAAGCAGGGCGGCTCAAGTATATGGGCGCAGGATGAGGCTACCAGTGTGGTCTATGGCATGCCTGCCGCCATTGTTGATGCAGGGTTGGCCGATGCTGTGTTGCCACTGCCCAATATCGGCATGGCGATAGCGCAAAAAACATAATATGGACGTCCTTACTCTTCTTGGTCTGATTTTTGGCGTAGGTTCGCTGCTGCTTGGCCAGTATCTGGAAGGTGGCCAGGCCAGCTCATTGCTAAATGGGCCAGCGGCGGTGATCGTGTTGGGTGGCAGTCTGGGTGCCATCATGCTGCAGGCACCGATGGCGACATTCATACGCTCCATCTATATTCTCGGTTGGATCTTTCGCCCTCCTGTGTTGGCAGCTGACGAGACAATAGAAAAGCTGCTTGCCTGGAGCAATATCGCGCGCAAGGAAGGGCTGCTGGGCCTGGAATCTGTTTCCGAGGCCGAGCCGGATGCCTTTGCCCGCAAGGGTTTGCAATTATTGGTAGATGGATCCGAGCCAGAGGTCATGCGCGGCATCCTGGAAGTGGATGTGGACACCAATGAACACTACGATCTTCAGGCAGCCAATATTTACGCCAGTATGGGTGGCTATACGCCAACTATAGGTATTATCGGTGCGGTGATAGGATTGATTCAGGTGATGCATAATCTGGCCGACCCAAGTCAGTTGGGACATGGTATTGCCGTGGCCTTTGTTGCTACGATTTATGGTGTGGGTGTGGCCAACCTGATCCTTATTCCCATTGCCAGTAAACTCAAGAGCATTATTTATACTCAGACCCAGTTTCGCCTGATGATTATCGAAGGGATAGTTTCTATCGCCGAGGGCGAAAATCCGCGTAATATACATACCAAGTTGCAGGGTTATCTGCACTAGCCCGCATATTTCACCAGGGGGCCCGTATGGCGCGTCGTAAACGCCGGGAAGAAGAGGAAAATCTGGATCGCTGGCTGATCTCCTATGCGGATTTCATTACCTTGCTGTTTGCCTTTTTTGTTGTTATGTATGCGATTTCATCGGTCAATGAAGGCAAATACCGTGTACTTTCCGATACCCTCGTGTCGGCCTTCAAAACCACACCCAAGACCATGCAACCAATACAGGTTGGGGACGATGGTGTAACTGGCGAGCCTTCACCTCTCAAGTCGGAAAAAACTGCTACAGCTGCTGCGCCAGGTGTTATCGATCAGTTGTCGCAGATAGCCCAGCTGGATGAGCTGGGCATAATTGCCATGGATTTCGAGCGTGCCATGGCGGATCTGGTTGAGCAGGACTTGATCAAGGTTACGCATAACGAGTTATGGGTTGAAATAGAGATAAATACCAGTATTTTATTTGATAGTGGTAGTGCACATCTGGAGGAAGAAGCCAGGCCCGTGCTTTATGAATTGGCAAGAATCCTCAATAAATATCCCAATTTTATTCAGGTCGAAGGTTTTACTGATAATGTGCCGATTGCCACAGCTTCCTTTCCCTCAAATTGGGAGCTTTCGGCTCACCGGGCTGCTTCTGTAGTGCATTTATTCATGGGCCAGGGTGTGCAGCCTGAGCGTATGGCGGCCATTGGTTATGGTGAATATCGACCTATAACCGAGAATGCCACCACTGAAGGGCGACGGCGCAACCGTCGTGTGGTTTTGGTCATTCTGGCGGATGACAAGGCGCGACGAACCCTGGATATTCAGCGTAATGCTGTGGCAGGTGGTAAATGAAGGTTTGGTCTATTGCCAATCAAAAAGGTGGGGTAGGCAAGACCACCACAGCGGTAACAATGGCTGGTCTGTTGGCTGAACGTGGTCATGCCACCTTGATGGTCGATCTGGATCCACACGGTTCCTTGACGACATATTTTGGCTACGATCCGGATACTATCGAACATAGCGTTTACTCTTTGTTTCAGGATGGCAGTCAGTATTCTGCCAGTGACATTGTGCTCAATACACGCTTTGAGAATTTGTCACTGTTGCCTGCATCAACCGCGATGGCGACACTGGATCGCCAGCTTGGCACCAGGGAGGGCATGGGACTGGTAATTGGTCGAGCTCTGGTGCAGCTGGCCAATCGTTTTGATTATGTGCTCATTGATTGCCCGCCGGTCCTCGGCGTTTTGATGATTAATGCGTTGGCGGCCAGCAGTCATTTACTGATCCCGGTGCAAACCGAATTCCTCGCACTCAAGGGTTTGGAACGCATGATGCGCACCTTGATGATGGTAACCAAGGCGCGTAAGCGCCCACTGAATTATCTTATTGTGCCAACTATGTTTGATCGCCGTACCCGTGCTTCACTGGAAACCTTGCAGACCTTGCGCAATAACTACGCTGGTATGTTATGGCGCTCGGTGATCCCTATAGACACTCAATTTCGCGAGGCCAGTCGGGAAGGTATGCCATTGTCCTATCTGAATCCACAGGCACGCGGGACTATCGCCTATAATGCCTTGTTGGCCAGTTTGCTGGCGAATAACTCTCCTGCTGAGAGTGGTTCATGAACAGACAAGAGGACAAGTTGACACCTTTGCTGGCCGAGAAGGATGCGCTCAGCGTTTACTTCGAGGCCATGCTGCGCGAGGACACGCTGGAGCTGAACACTACAGTCGTGAACATACCAGAAGCGGCCGTGATAACAGCGCCGATTGTCCAGCCGACGCATGTGGAGGGGAAACCTGCCTGGGGTGAGAAAACCTTTCAGGCTCTGTTGTTCAAAGTGAGTGGTTTGACCCTGGCTGTTCCCCTGGTGGAGCTATCTGGCGTACAGGAATGGGACAGGGAAAAAATAACACCAATGCCAGGGCATGTGGACTGGTACCTTGGCTTGATGCAATATCGTGAGCGCAACGTGCCGGTAGTTGATACTGCACAACTGGTTATGCCAGAGGAGCGGCGGCTGCATGTCCTGCCATGGCAGGAGCGTCTGCGCCATGTGGTATTCATCAACAATGGCACATGGGGACTGGCCTGTGATGAGCTAGCCGAGGTGGTGACATTACAGCCTGATGCCGTGCGCTGGCGCACCAGCCGCACCAAGCGACGCTGGCTTGCAGGGACGGTGATTGAGCATATGTGTGCCTTGTTGGATCCGTCAGTCTTTGCTGATGTACTGGCCACTGGCTTGGAAGACGGGCCGGATAACGGTCTTGAGAACGGGAGTGAGCAAGATGAGTGAGCAGGTACAGAACCAAAATGATCCAGTCACCGAATGGGTAACCTTTAGGCTGGATGAAGAGATTTATGGCATAGATGTCATGCGCGTGCGGGAGGTCTTGCGTGATACCGAGATAACTCCCGTCCCTGGCGCGCCAGGTTTTGTCCTTGGCATCATCAATCTGCGCGGCAATGTGGTAACGGTCATCAATACCCGCAAACGCTTTGGTCTGCCCCCAAGAGAAATAGAGGATGCCACTCGCATCATCGTACTCGAAAGCGACACCGAAGTGGTTGGTATGCTGGTTGATAGTGTTGCTGAAGTGGCAGATATCCGTAGTTCTGCTATCGAGGTGGCCCCAAATGTGGGTAACGATATTAGCAGTCAGTTCATTCAGGGCGTAAGTAACCTGAAGGATGAACTGCTGATTCTGGTGGATTTAAACAAGCTGCTGGGCAGCACGGACGATGGCTGATATTGGGCCAACCCCTATATTACCACCGAGTCCGGTGATTCGGCCGCATAGTGTGCCTGGTGAAGCCGACAGACAGCCCAGGCAACAGCCGCCAAAAAAATATGAACCACCCTTGCCGCAGGAGGAAGAGCCGACAGAAGACGAGTCTGCTCCTGATGAAAACAATGATGGCGATAAACCACACATCGATGTCTATGTCTGAGGGCATCAACTGATGGACAGCCTGTGGCTGATTGTGATTGCCTGTCTTGGCGTGGCTGCATTATTGATTTTTGTTTTACTGCTGCAACGCAGGTTGTCACAGCAGGCTTCTGTCTTGCACACCATGCAGGGTGATCTGCGCGCGCTATGCAATGCTGCCGTCAGTGTTGGGGATCGCATCAATCAGATCGAGCGGCGGCAGCGGCAGTTAGCCAAACAGCAGGAGGATCTTGGTTTGCGCCAGGAACAGCTGAAACAGGATGCGCCAGAGGAACGTTCCTATGCACAGGCGATAAAGTTAGCTCACAAGGGTGCGGGAGTTGATGACCTGGTCGAGGTGTGTGGCCTGTCCAAAGGCGAGGCCGAGCTGGTGGCGATGATGCATCGCCTGGGTCAGCAATAAAGAAATATAAGACTCGCGCCACGCACCATCATT